>PLZS01000112.1 GCA_003153555.1 Candidatus Melainabacteria bacterium
AAGACTCTCTACATCGACAGTCTGCAAAAAAGTTATGGCGGTCGACGCGTTGTCGATGGTGTTAGCTTCCATGTGCAACGCGGTGAAGTTGTCGGTTTGCTGGGCAGAAATGGTGCCGGCAAGACAACCTCGTTTGATATGGTGCTAGGACTAGTTAAGCCTGAAAAAGGCACCATAAAACTCGAAGACAAAGACTTGACCAAACTGCCGATCCATTTGCGCAGCAGAATGGGAATTGCTTACCTGCCTCAAGAAAACTCAATTTTCCGCAAACTTTCAGTAGCGGACAACATGCGTCTGATTTTAGAAATGAGAGGCATCAAACGCGCAGAGCAAGACCGGCGCAGTAAGGCGTTGCTGGAACAGTTCGGACTGGATCACCTTGAGCACGTAATTGCAGTACAGCTCTCAGGCGGTGAACGGAGACGCTTGGAACTGGCTCGTTGTCTAGCTACCGAACCTGAATTCATTCTGTTGGACGAACCGTTCACAGGGGTTGACCCGATTTCAATTTCGGACATTCAAGGTCTAATTCGACGAGTGCGCGATCAGTGGAACCTGGGTGTTTTGCTTACTGACCACAACCCTAGAGCGACGCTAAAAATTTGCGACAGAGCTTATTTAATCGATCATGGCAAAATATTGGTCGCCGGATCTTCGCGGGAAGTGGCTGACAGTCCTGTTGCGCGTAAGCAGTATCTCGGAGAGGATTTCTCTCTATGAACTTCAACTTCGGCACCAAGATGCTCGACCGTTATATTGCCAATGAATTTTGGCAACCGTTGCTTTTTGGTATTGGTATCGTCACCGGTGTGTGGTTTGGCGCTGACCAACTGAAAACAATCTTCAATTTGATCATGAGATCCGGCGTGCCATGGAACATGGCGTTCGCGATCTTGGGTTTGCACTTGCCTGAAATTATCGTTTTGACAATACCGATTGGGGTGTTGCTCGGGACATTGATCGTCTTCAATAGATTGAGTAGTGACTCGGAAATCATCGCCTTGCGCACCAGCGGCGTGAGCTTCTATCGGATCATGGTGGCACCACTTTTGTTTGGACTGATGACAAGTTTCATTAGTTTTGGTATTAACGAAGGCGTCGTGCCTGTGGCAAATCGAACCTCTAAGAAATTGGAATTTCTCGCTCTCTACAAGAGTGAACTTCCCACTGGGCAAGCCAACTTTACCTACATGGAACGGGGTAAGGATTTGACCCTGGACCGCATCTTTTACATTGGTTATTACAATGGAAAGAGTATTTTCAACGTCATTATTCTCGATTTTACTCGAGACAAACTCGTGCAAATCATCAGTGCTGCTCAAGGTATTTTCAATCATGGAGAATGGCAGCTGGAGAAGGGACGAACATATGTGCTTTCTGGCAGCAGTGACATAACTCGCATTCTGCAATTTGAAAAGCTCATTCTTCCCGGAGTGAAAAATGCGCAAGCGGCTTTAGAAACCGGCAAAGTGTCACCCAAAGACATGAACATGTTTGAACTTTGGAACTACATCAAGATTTTGGAGCGCTCCAACTCAGTCACGAATGACCTTTTGGTTCGTTTCTATCAAAAATTCTCGCAACCACTAGCTTGCTTGATCGTCGCTTTGGCAGGAGCTCCCTTAGGACTACTGGGACGGAGATCGCGAAGCAACTTAGGCTTGATTTATAGTGCCGCAATCGTATTCCTCTATTACGTGTTGCAGTCGAGTTCGGGCGCACTTGGAGAGGCCGGTCGAATCGATCCGGTTGTGGCTGCCTGGTTGCCAAATATCGTCATTGGAATTCTCGGCACCGTGATCCTCTATTACAAGGCTCGCTAGCCTGGGAGCGCCGGCTTCCAGCCGGCACCGAAAATTTGTTGTGGCGTAGCCTGGGAGCGCCGGCTTCCAGCCGGCATCGAAAATTTGTTGTGGCGTAGTCTGGGAGCGCCGGCTTCCAGCCGGCATCGATGATTTGTCGTGGAGATAAGGTGGGGATGCTGCATAACGAGAGGCTTGTGATTCGATGCCGCCAAGGATGGCGGCGCTCTCGGGCGTAACAAAATCCAGTCTAATTAGTAAAATCCGCATTGACTAGCAGGCGTGGCGCCATTAGTCTAACTTAACTTCATCATAAGTAGGCAAGAAAAGAGTCAGTTGGCAAGCAACTCTGATATAGCAGCACCTCTACCTAAGAGTCGGCGGACGATGCGCCTTCTGTTCCTTCTTTGTGCTGCCCTGTTTTTGGTCTCGTTGCCGGTCATTCCATTCAACTCTTTGGGCAATTCTCTGGGGATCGAATGTCCGCCATTTCCGAGTCTGAGTCAGCTTGTCTCAGAAGGAAATAAACTCGTAAACCAATTTACGCCGATGCTGTTGAATAACAGTTCCGTCTCAGACTCGCATCAAACGGCCAGTGAAGATCTCAAATCACTCGATCAAGCCTCAGATCAATTATTAGACCAAATTGCCAAAACTCCAAGCGATCCATCCCTGCACAATCGGGTCGCCATGATTTATGCCGGCATGGGCGACTTCACTGCCGCTGTGAGTCATTTTGAAAAAGCTGTACAAGCGTCACGTTCGCAAATCCTTTTGTTAACAGCCCAAGAAAAAGAACTTCGCGCTAAAGGCGACCGCGCTGCTGCTTCAAAAACCGTACTCGACGTCTCAAAGCTGAACGTTGAGCTGTCGGCTGCTCACAGCTCTCTCGCGCGCGTGTATGGTGAGTTGGGGCAACACGATAAAGTCGTCGCCGAATTGGATCAGCTAAACAAGGATATTGTTTTCGGTTCGGATTTAACTAAGAAAACTGCGCCCGCTCCGCTTGCTCAAACCGAAACTGATCATCGCTTGAATCAAAAGGCTTTAGCCAGTCTTGCTCGTGCCCAAGCTTTGATGCAGGCCCATCGGATGCCTGAAGCGATGCAAGAGTACAGAAACGTAATTGCAGTTGAACCGCAATCCGCAATTGCCCACGAACGTCTTGGTCTTGCTGCTCTGTTTGTAAACAATTCATATCTCGCTGTGCAAGAGCTAGAAACAGCTACACGCCTGGAATCCGATCATGCCTCAACTCACAATGCATTGGGGCTTGCATATCAATCGGAAGGCGATGGTCAAAAAGCTCAAGTCGAATTCGAAAAAGCGCTTTCTCTCAATCCAAAAGATGCCGAAGCGGCGTTTAACCTAGGCACTATATTCGCCGCCACCGGTCGATATGGACCCGCCGAGGAAGCCTTTAGAAAGTCTGTGCAAGCGAATCCCAAGTCACCGATGGCGCACAATCACCTTGGCACATTGTTGTCTTTAGGCGGCAATTATCGTCCAGCGATACAAGAGTTCCAAGCTGCTCTCACATTGGCACCAGATTTGGCATCATCGCATTATGGTTTGGGATTGGCACTCTATAACTTGAAAGATTATTCCGCATCAATTAGAGAGTTTAAGCGCGCTCTTGTTTTAAATCCCAACCTTAGCGATGCTCATAATAAAATAGAGCTTGCTTACAGAAAGTCTGGTCTTGCAACAGTCGGCGGCGTGCGTATCAACTGAGATCTTGTTTTGAAGTATTCAAATGTTGTTCTGATAGGCCCGCCTGGCTCGGGAAAGACTTCGGTTGGCCAAATTCTGGCAAAGCGATCCGGGCGTCGTTTCTTCGACACCGACCGTGTACTTGAAGAACGTCACGGCGTCTCTGTGTCGGAAATTTTCGTCAGTCATGGCGAAGCGCACTTTCGCCAGCTCGAGTCAGGAATTCTCGATGAGATGTCAAACGAGAAATGGACAAATGTGGTGCTTGGCACAGGCGGCGGAATTATTGTCACCCCAGGCAACCTGCAAAAACTGGAAAAATTAGGTGTGGTGATTTGTTTATTCGCTCCCATATCTTGTCTTCTGGAGCGATTGAAAACAGATCACTCGCGACCATTGCTGGCAAGTGGTGATCATGGTAGTAAAGAGCAGCGCTTAACGGAACTTGTTGCTGCGCGTGAATCAAAATATCGAATGGCTCATTACACAATCGAAACCGCTAATCTAGCGCCTGATGATGTCGCAGCTGAGATCGAAAAGCTGCTTTGCATGAGCGATATCACGAGTAAGGAAGCGGCAACCGGTATAGAATATTCGGACGGGTAATCGGACGCACCCGTCGATTGTCAATGGTCGCAAATTGGCCGATTGATCTGATCCTAGGTTAGTCTATGCAGCGAAGCTTGCTTGACGTAATAAAATTGGCTGGAATGCTGGACCTTAAAAACACAAAGCGCATACAATCAGCCTAATGCGTTTGTGACCCGTGAGTTGAAAGGAGAAAAGCTTGTCGGTTTCCCAAGATGAATTGATGTACTTGCAGGCTCAACTAGAGGGTCTAGGTTCGATTTTTCTTGAACTGATGCCNNCTCAAGCGCCAGCAAGTGCAGGATTACTATGATAAGCGCTTTGACTCAGCGACAAAGCCGGTAGCCTCTGTGGCAGAAAACGAACTGCGCCGCCAATTCAACACCAAGGCTAATCAGGTCAGAAACTTGGTTGATAGCGCTGAATCACTTGGAGACGCTAGTAACCGTCTGAATCTAATCCGGGCCGCCGCTTCACTCCCAGCGGAGAGAACCAAGCCCCTGAAAGGCAATGTTTTACAGTTTTGCAAAAGTTTGATTTTTGATGCGAAGGCAGACCCAGCTAGTTTGAACGAAATCATCCACAGCACCGAGCTTGGTCAAGTTGAAGCAAGGGTGCTGTTGGCATCGGCAATGTTCTTAATAACCGAAGAAGTCGATCATGGCGGCGATAATATGGCTGTCAAAGACTTGCTTGCTCAATTTATTGGACTGGTAAGAGCGGAGCGCTTGCTCGCTCGAAACGATCCGTTTCTTGGCGAAGCGCAATGTGCTCTTGAAGCAATGAAAGAAGATGACGGGGAATAAGCCGAAAAAAGGCGAGCCTGTTCCGATCAAGGACAATTTCAAGGCGCTCGTAATTCATGGTCCCAATTTAAATTTGTTGGGAAGAAGAGAGGCTAACTTTTATGGTGCCTCAAGCTTGTCGGAAATTAATCTTGCTTTGACAGCACTGGGCAAAGAGGTCGGTGTCGACGTTATCTGTTATCAATCAAACATTGAAGGCGAGCTAGTCGAAAAAATTCAAAAATGCATGGGTAGCCAGGTTGATGGCATTTTGATCAATCCCGCTGCTTATGGACACACATCGATTGCTTTACGTGATGCGCTAAAGGCTGTTGACTTGCCGTTCGTGGAAGTGCACATGTCTAACATCCACGCGCGCGAAGAGTTCAGGCACAAAACATATTTGTCAGACTTTGCGTCCGGTGTAGTGATTGGCTTTGGTGCCGACAGCTACTTGCTCGGTTTGCGTGGCCTAGTCGAGCGACTTAAACAAAAACGCGAACTTGATTTGAACGAACTCAAGCGTTAGCTGTTCCATCATTTGAAAATTTGGTTTTCAATGAGGCCAGTCGACTGCCGCGCTGACTTCCAAGAGCGGCGTCGAAAGCGTCAACATTACCGGTTGGCACCTGCTTCAGTCGTCTTTCCGCACCAGCATATCCATACTGGTTCACCGCATCTGCAACTTCAGCGAAACCAAGCTCAGTTTTCATTCCGTATTGCTTAGCGAGATCAATTCCTGATTGTGCCCATTGACGGGCAAGAGCGACTTGAACATCTTGAAAGTCTGTCAAAGCGGTTTTCATGCCACTCTCAAAGCCACTGCCGAGGGAGTTGAAATTGGTGTGCCGCACCCAGTTTTCATCGACTTTCCCATCTTTGATCATCTTGCCGGCGAACTCACCGAAATCTTTATTGAATTTGGCGGGGTCGCGATCGTACATGGCTTGAATCAAACTTGGCAATTCTCCTGCTTGCTGATTCCATTGTCGTATGCCGACGGACCAGCCGTGACCGGCGTCATTATGATTGATTACGTCCAATTTGCCGCCCGACTCTAATCCCGCTGTGGCCGCAATGATCCGGTCAGGTAAGCTGTTCTTCGTATCCAAAGCCTTGAACAAAGGCGAGTCTTGGGCAAGTTTTGTCTGCACGTGCCCGTCAGAGCCTACTTGTGGGTGCGCTGTATGACGCTCAGGGCCGCCGGCACCTGCCATACCACCACCGGAGAAGCCACGATGACCGCCACCACCGCCACCGCCTGAGCCACCAATAACGCTGCCACCGCCGCCGCCACCAAAATTGGTGCGCATGACAGGAGGTGGGTCCGCGGCGTTTGCTGTAGCGATCAAGTCGTCCGGGATGTCAGGTGCGACATTTGAGTCTTTCCAGTTGGCTTTGATCGCTTCGATCATCCCCTGAGCTGAAGTTCTTTGCGATTGCACAGCGGCTTTGCCTGCTGTGTCTAATTCTACGATCATCTTGCCGTCGCCTTCTTCGCGCGCTTTGTTTGGATCGACTACTTCGTGAACCTTGCCGTCCTTATCAATTATAAAATTGGGTTTTGGATCACCCTCTTTGTGTCCCTCACGGATGACGATGTCTTTGACATCCTTAGCGTCGCGAGGCTTTAGGGGCTGGCCGTTTTGGTCAACTTCTTCGACTTTGCTTTGGTCGACGTTCATCGTTTTGAGAGTATCTAGGAAGTCTTGAGCGCGCTTTGCTGCGACAGCCGGGTCTTCCGGTGCTGTTGAGCCATCGGTCGCAGTCGCGGTGCCATCAGTCGGTGTGACGGAACCGTTTACGAGGTCCAGGGACCCAGATGTAGGCTCCATCCGCGCCAAAGCGGGCATCCAGGCAGCGTTTCCCAAACTAGCACTTGGACCCCAAGTTGCCGCTCGGGTCGCCGCGTATTGATCAGCCTGCTCGGGAGCCCCTGTCGTTATCGGGGCTTCATGAACATCGGCTACCAGGAGTGGCGCCGGCTCAATGCTAGGTTTCTCGGGGGCCATGGGACTCCAAACAATTTATATCTAGTAAACGCTGATATATTTCTAGGATACCCGCACCTGTCGATGCCGTAAATGTGGAAAGTACGTATGCAGGCGCGCTGCGCCTACTTACAATGTGCTTGCGGCGCCAAGATTAACATTAGGTTGGTTGTAGCGAGCCCAGCACACGCGCATCTGCTTGTCAGCGGATGTTGCGCAATCAAGCAGCACGACGACGCCGCCGCAGCGCTTAGTAAGAAGTCAGGCTATAATACGCTGCGGGACCAGCCTGTATTGGCAGTTCTATAGGCAAGTGCATATTTACTAACCATGGTTTCGATAGACTGGAAAACAGAATTGCTTAGAAGTTCGACTCTGACATTAACTTTGCTTTTTTTCCTGGCGCTGATGTCCAATCAGGCGTCCTTTAGCGCGGATTTGCCGATGCCTGCCGACAAGACAGTGGCTGTTCCCGCTGACCCTGAGCAAGCGCCCGCAGCAGCAGCTCCAGCGGCGACGACCGCTGCGCCCGCGGCGACGACTGCTGCGGCTCCTGCCAGCACCCCGTATGCTGAGGAAGCATTTAAGCACTACAACCGTGGTGTTGAATTGCAACAAGCTGGTTTTTTGAACCAAGCCATAGGCGAATACAAAGCCGCTATTGATGCCGATGCCAGGCTTGAAGAAGCGTGGAGCAACTTGGGTGGCGTCTATGCTGCGCAAAGAAGTTACCCCAAGGCGATGGAAGCATTTGAGAAGGCTCTCTCCATGAAGCCGGATCGTCCGACCACTCTAAATGGCTATGGAACCGTGCTCTATGCACGTGGAAAGATCAGCGAAGCGAAGGAAAAGTGGAAACAAGCGGTCAACATTGAACCAGGGTTCGGTTCTGCGTATTACAACATGGCGAATGCGCTTGAAGGAGAGAAAGATACCGCAGGCGCATTGAGTAATTATTACCTGGCTATTCAAGCTAATCCCAACATGGCAGATGCCTATTATCGAATGGGAGTCATTTACATGAAAGAGCATCATTTGGCTCCGGCTAAACTCTTGCTCAATAAAGCAACGGAGCTGTCTCCAGATGCTGAATTCGCGCGCGAAGCGAAGAAACAATCGACGACAATTGAGACGCAACTTTCAAGTGACGTATCTGACAAACAAGATGTGCAGATGAATATAATCGTTCCAAGCACCAAGCATCAGGCGGCAGAGAAAGCTTCCACGCCTGTTGATGACACAACAACCAGAGCCACAGCGTCTGCCACACCTAAACAAAGTAAAGAGTCTAAACCTGCCAAAGAGCATCACGGGTTGTTCAGTGGTGGTGGCGGTAGTAAAAAGAAGAAAAAAGAAAAGAACGTGGACATGTTTGTTCAATCCCCGGAAAAGAAACCGACAGAATCGGATCTGATAGAGAAGCCGACTGAATGAGCGACCTCTCTCCAGAGAAGCTGCAAATGCTTGCTAAGATGATCGAAGGTCGCATCGTTGAAGATTCGCGTTTTGAAGTAACCATAAAGGGCACCGTTTTGGGATTTCCGGCTACCCTGCAAGCGATGAAAGCGGGATGGCCTTTCGGCGTTACCTATACTCTCGAAACCCAAGTGATCGATGACCCGAATCAGCCAGTCAGACAAGATGCTCTGAACATGACGATCTCACCTCGGCTGACGCATGGCATTATGGCTTTCTTCGCTCGCCTTCTTTTGTTCGAACCGCAAGGGCAGCACTTGCAAGACAAAAGAATGGAGAAGTCATTTATTTTTTCGTTCAACAATTCTATGGAAGCGGAGCGCTTCGTCAAATATCCTGGCGTTTTCGACAATCTTTTGCAGTTGGAAGAATATGCAAAGTTTAGCGAGATGGTGATTAAAGCTCATGCGGGCTTGGTTTTGTCTCAGCCCCAAAATTTCAACAATCTGGATCCTGATGTTTACAGAGAAACGTTCAAATTATTGGGCGAGGTTGGTCAAATACTTTTCGAGGCCTTCTAATCGTTCGAACTGGATCGACATGGGGCGCGTAGGACGATGTTTCAAGAGAAAACTAAAGTTGAGGGAGGCACATCCCCACGGCAGCAAAAAGTTCGTTTGGGATTGATCTTGGTTTCGATTACGGCTTCGGTGGCCTTGGCTGTCGCTATTGTTGGTACTCACCCTTGGACTGGTTCTTGGACAGGCTCAACTGATGAAAATAGTAAAAACTTGACACCTGTCAAACTTGGTTCAGTCGATCTCAAAGTAAGTGCAACTGGTGTTATTAAGCCTTACAACGAAGTGAAAATTAGTCCCAAAGTGACTGGTTTGCTGACCAAGTTGCTGGTTCGCCAGGGACAAGTCGTGAAGAAGGGTCAGTTGCTTGCTCTCATGGATGATAGCAATCTGGTTGGACAGGTCACCGCAGCCCGTTCGGCATACAATCTGGCGAAAGCTAACTACGAGAAATCACTTCACGGCAATCGTCCTCAGGAGGTTGCTAATGCAGAAGCGCAGTTTGCGAAAAATGAAAACATTGTTCGTTTCGCAGAGCAAGCTGTGAGCCGCTCTCAAGCGCAAGTGAAATCTTGTCAGGCACAACTTACGCGTGATGCCACCAACGCAAAACGATTGAATCAATTAGCAAAACAAGGTGCGATTTCAGATCAAGATAGATTGAATGCTTCTACTCAGGCTGAAGTCGCTGAGGTCACCTTAAAACAGGCGCAGCAGGAGCTGCGTCAATCTGAGGCATCTCTCGCTCAAGCGATGGCGGATCTGGAAAGTTCGAAGCAACAGTTCAGCATGTCAAAAGCAGGAAACCGCGAGGAAGATGTGCGTGCTTCCAAATTCGCTATGGAACAAGCGGCGGGCAATTTGAATTACTTACAAAGTCAGTTGAACGACACGCGCATCAAGGCTCCTTTCGCCGGTATAATTTCGCAAAAGTATGCAGATGAAGGTGCAATGGTTACACCGACAACATCATCGGCGACGACATCAGCTACGTCGAGTTCAATCGTTTCCTTGGCGGGCAATTTAGAATTGGTTGCTCAAGTTTCCGAGACAGATATGGAACACATTAGGATCGGGCAGACCGTAGAGATTGTGGCAAATGCTTATCCAGACAAAATTTTTCATGGCAAAGTCAATTTGATTGCACCAGCTGCGGTGGTAACTCTAAATGTCACCACTTTTGAGGTACACACAACGATTGAGGACGATCCAAGTCATTTCCTCATGGCTGGTATGAACGTCAACAGCGAATTTCTGGCTGGAACGCAAGATGGAGTCTTGCTTGTGCCTACGTCATGCATAAGCTCTCAAATGGGTAAAACAGGTGTTTTGATTCCCGGAACAGATGGTCAACCGAAATTCAAGCCTGTCAAAACCGGCTCGACTGCTGGAAATTTAACCGTCATCATGCACGGATTGAAACAGGGAGATATGGTGTTTGTGGGATTGAACAAAGATCAACTCGAGAAACAAGGGTACGTGGATCCAAATTCTAAAGGTCCGCAAGGCGGCAGCGGCAAGAACAAGCCACCTATCCCAAGAGGATTCAACAGCACTAACAGATAGAGCGGCTTATGAACGTCTGGGAACTTATCGTACTGGCTTGGCAAGGAATTGTTGCCAATCGCATGCGCAGTAGTTTGACTGTGCTTGGTATCGTCATTGGTATCGCTGCAGTGATCGCTCTCCTGGCAATCGGCTATGGTGCCAAGCTGGAATCTGATCGGCAGATTCAAGCACTGGGACTGAACCTCATATTCATTAGACCTGGTGCGCAAAATGCTGGTCACGTGTCGATGGGCATGGGTAGCTCTGTCGGATTGACCATGGCCGATGTGGAAGCGATTAGAGATGTGTGCCCAGCCGTAGCCGAAGTGGCGCCTGGATATGACAGTCAGCAGCAGGTCCAGTTTGCCGGGCAGAACACCAGCACTAACATCTCGGGAACGGTTCCGGAATACACAAAGATCAGAAATTTCCATCCTGAGTCTGGACGCTTTATTAGCCAGACTGATATGGACCACAGCACGCGCGTCTGCGTGCTTGGTCAAACAGTTGTGGATAACCTTTTCTCCCCAGAGGAAAATCCGGTCGGTAAAAAAGTCCTGATTCGCGGTGAATTCTTTGATGTCGTAGGAGTGATGGAAAGGAAAGGCGTGACTGCTTTTCGCGATATGGATGACCAGGTTTTTGTTCCTCTGAGCACTGCATACAACAGAGTCTTCGGATTCAATGCCGTCAAAGGCAAGACAGTACAATATATTCTGGTGCAAGCCAAAAGCGAAGAAGATGCGCTGCCGGCCCAGTTCCAGATTACAAATCTTTTGCGCTTACGTCATCATATTAGACCACCCAATCCGGATGATTTTTATCTACGCACCCAAAAAGATTTGTTGCAGACCTCTGAGGCTATGTCGTCCGTTTTCACTCTGTTGTTGGGATCGACAGCTGGAATCTCGTTGCTTGTGGGCGGCATTGGAATCATGAACATAATGCTCGTTTCCGTAACCGAAAGGACCAGAGAGATTGGCATTCGCAAGGCGGTGGGAGCGAGTCACCGAGACATTCTTATGCAATTTGTAGTGGAAGCTACTGTGCTCTCACTTACCGGTGGCATCGTCGGCATTTTGCTTGGTATTGGAAGTTCGCAGGCGATTAATTACTTTACTCAGTGGAAAACCGAAGTGACACCAATTTCGGTGATCATGTCTTTTGGTGTTTCGATTCTAGTCGGTTTATTCTTTGGGATTTATCCAGCTCGACAAGCATCTAAGCTCGATCCGATCGTCGCCTTACGGGCGGAATGATGATTGAACTGAAAGACGTTTCGCGTGTTTATGATTTGGATGCTACGCCTGTGCATGCTTTGCGCGGTATCGACCTAAAAGTAATGAGCGGCGAGTATATCGCCATCATGGGTACGTCCGGCTCTGGCAAGTCAACTCTCATGCACATTCTTGGTTGTCTTGATCGCCCCTCTAGTGGTTTTTATTCCTTGAACGGCGAGCAAGTTCAAAATTACACGCAAGACGAACTTGCTGTAATTCGCAACAAGACAATCGGCTTCGTCTTTCAACAGTTCAATTTGTTGCCGCGGATGTCCGCGCTCGACAATGTTATGTTGCCTTTAATTTATGCCCGGGGAACTGGGCGCAGCACTAAGGAAGAGCAGATACCGCGGGCCCAGAATGCATTACGATTGGTGGGGCTTGGCGATCGCATGAATCATCGCCCCAATCAGTTGTCGGGAGGGCAGCAACAACGCGTTTCAATTGCTAGGGCGCTCGTCAATCATCCAAAAATTTTGCTTGCCGATGAGCCGACCGGCGCTCTTGACAGTCAGACTTCCAAGGAAATAATGACATTGCTCGAAGAGCTCTATACTCAGGGTATTACGGTTATTCTGGTTACGCACGACAATGATATAGCCAGTTATGCTCGCCGTGTTGTGCGGTTGAAGGACGGGGTAATTATTAGCGATTCTCTGATAACTCGCTAGAATAAGAAATCCATGGAAAATACTTCTCCTCTAATTGTTGTCGACACGCTGATCAAAACCTATTCTGGTTCTCGGAAGCGTGCTCTAAACGGAATCTCCTTTCAAGTTGCAGAAGGTGAGTGCTTCGGCTTGATCGGTCCCAATGGCGCCGGCAAAACTACATTAATGAGTTGTCTGCTGGCCTTGATTAAAGCTGATGCAGGCACGATCACTATCGGTGGTATCAATCCTGATGACCTGGCAGTTAGGGAAGTGACAGGATTCATGCCTGAGCGACCTAGCTTTGAAGGTTGGTTAACCCCGAAAGAGTTTTTGAATATGCATCATATGCTGGCGCACCGTCCGCCCCTAAGCGTGGCCTTGGATATTGAAGAAGTTCTGAACCGAGTCGGGCTTGAAGAGCAATGTTGGAACAGAGTGATTCGAACATTTTCTCGCGGCATGTTGCAGAGATTAGGGCTGGCACAAGCCTTGATTGGTAAGCCGAAAATTTTGTTTTTAGACGAACCAGGCTCTGGCATGGATCCGCCAGGAAATGTATTGTTGCGCAGCTTGTTTGGACAATTCAAAAAGGAGCGCATCACAGTTGTTTTAAATTCGCACCATTTGGATGAGATGGAGCGAGTTTGCGACCGTGTCGCCTTTATCAGGGCGGGGAAAATCGAAGCAATTGAAACTCTCGAAGAGGTTGCCCTGAGACCGTATGTTCTTTTTGTTAAGTGGCTGGAAGATGATGATAAAAATATCGTCGAAAAACTACAGCGCTGCGCTCAATCAGTAAATGCTCAATTGATTTTACAAGAAGGACTGAGCGCTAAATTCTCTGTGATCAATAGTGAGGTCGCAGCGGGGCTGCTACGAAATCTCATCACGGAGGGTGTGCGCGTGCAGTCAGCCCAGCCAGAACAAACAACATTAGAGCGCCTCTTTGATGAGTCAAGCAAAGCCGGACTGGAGGGAACTCCAAAGAAATATGATTAGTAAGGCAATTTATCTCTACACTTTGAAGCGCATGGCGAAACACTATGTCTTCTATGTGATTGCCTTTGGCTTTGTCTTTTTGTTGCCGTTGACCACGCTTGCCGACCAAGCTTCTTCCACAGCGCACAATGACGCAGTCTCTTCCTATACATGTGCATTGTTGTTCGGTCTTTCGATTATTGTCTCTCAAAACATTGCCGGTAGCGGTGCGGCGCAAGGCGGTGGATCAGACTATCTTCCGCTGATTCTTTCTCGCCCGATCTCTAGGGCACAATACATCTTTACGAAATGGTTAGCGCTTAGCACCGTTGTCGGTGCTGTGTCGCTTTTGCAGTTTTTGATGCTGTGCATGTTAGGCGAGACAACGTCTCATCACTGGACGACTTTCATGGTGTTCTGTGCGTTTATCGAGCGGATGCTGGATGCGCTCAGCATTTGCATCGCACTTGTACTGGTATCACTTTTGCCAACGCGACAGTTATTTGGATACGGCGTAATTGGTCTCGAGCTCATTGGTCTCAATCATTTGGTTTTCGACTTTGATTTTTATGTGCCGGCTTATAGTTCCTCTACAACGGGCGTTCTGAAGCAACTTGGCATTAATGATTGGCTTAACAAGCACTTCTTTCCGCTGCTTACAACATCGAGTTTCGAGTCCACTTTGGCCAGCTTGAACACCTTAGTTGGACAGCTCAGCGACCTGATTGCTCCTCGTTTTTTTGTCTTCGATTTTCTAACGAATTCAACATTCGATATTTATCCACTCGTAACTTATTTAATGAATTTGTGCGTCGGCTTGGTTCTGTGCAATGTCTTACTCAACTGGCGGGATATTAATTATGCCTCTGAGTAGGAAGGGTCCGACAAATGGGATTCCAATTTGGCTTTTGGCACTGACTATTAGTTTGGTGATTTTTCGTGTGGCTCTTCTGGCCGGGCACTCGACACAGGTTGCCTTGAAGTTTGTTAATTGGAAGCCTTATTCAGATTTGGATACTGTTGTAAAACAGCAAAGCAAGCCAATTCTCCTTTATTTTGTCGGTGAAGGAACACCTAAAACTGAGCTGATGGATGACACCGTATTCTCGAATAAGATGGTGGCAGAGTGCATCCTCAATGATTTTTATCCGATCCGTGTTGAAGGAGGCGAGAATGCTGCACCCCAACAAAAACTGATTATCAAAAAGCTTTATAAAAAATATCTGGTTGTCCAAATTCCTACGCTTGTCATAACGACGACGGCGGGGTCTGAGGTTTCGCACGCGAACGGTTACAAACCATCGGCTCAGACATACCAATTTCTGCGTACTGTAAAGGATGGAATCCATTTAAAGGAAGTTGAGGACTCGGATCGCTCGCCCAAAAATAAAGGCGAGGATTCGGATCGTTCCACGAACAGGGACGCCGAGGATTCATATTTCTCGCCAAAGCAAGATTCTGAGCGGTCGGTACCAAAACCACCTTTCTAACGTTGATGTCACGATCTATTTTGTTGACTTACAATAAGGCGGAGTTCGGGTATCAAATTAGAGGAATTCGATTATTCTAGAGAAAATTTGTCCAGATCATTACTGTTAGAAGCAGTAGCAGTTTGTTCAACTAAGCCTTAGTTAACGGAAGATTGCCGAACAGATGGAAGAACAAATCGAAGAAATTTTTTTGAGGACACCCGAGGTGTCTGATCAGACTCAACTTGATTCGGCCGATCTTTTCGAATCAGGTTCAATTGTATTAGATAAATTCCTGGTGATTAATCTTCTCGGCCGCGGCGGCATGGGCAGTGTCTATCGTGTCAAACAGTTGCAGCTCAATGCCGAATTCGCTCTCAAATGTTTGAATAAGCATCACACCAACGACGTCGTTTGAGCTTCTCTCGGTACAGATTTCCCAGAGTCTATCGAGATTATAGTAGCCAAGCTGCTTGAAAAGGATCCGGCGCTTCGATACCAAAACGCCCATGAGCTTGCGAAAGACCTGATCAAGGTGGAACGACATTTGTTGTCTGATTCAGTGCATAAGGTCGCTCCAAGGAGGATGCCAAAACACCACGGTCAAGAGTTTAAACTGAAACGGTTCTTGAGTAGCGTCAGCGCACCGTTGGCAATACTACTGATAACGATTGGCTTTTTGCTAGGATTGTTTACGGGAATGGCAATACCTCGAGGAACTCCCTTAGTTGACAAAGGCACTAATCCAGCAGTCGAGCTGTCTAACCCAGACTCGTTTGCGTTAGACTCTAGAGGAGACTCCAGTACCAAAAACGCCGGTGCCAGCGGCAAGACTGTGCGAGATGATCAACTATTTTCAACTATGGTGATTGGCAGCCATTCGAGGTTGTTTAGCTTTCCTCATGAATCGCTGGGTGAGTTGCGCATTCTCTCAGAACAAAATAGGCGGGCTCAGGATTTGGTGGCATTTGATAATTTTGTGCCGATGTCGTTTACTCCATCAGAGTATTCTTACAGTCATCCTGAGTTGTTTTCCCGTTTCAGATCGGATGAACTGTTAGACGTGCAACTCAGATATTGCGATGAAAATTTGGAAGAAATTCTGAGTCGACTGGTCAGGTCTGAGAAGCTGCGCTCGCTAGTCTTGATGACCAGCAATGCCGACGACAAGTGCTTGCCATTCGTTGACAAACTGACCCGACTAAGAAGTCTAAATGTAAACGGAACATCAGTCACTGGAGGTGGGTTGTCCAAATTGAAAATTCTGCCTAAGCTATCGGATCTCAAATGCGCAGATATTGTCGATATCAAGCCATTGATCGCTCGGCTGGATAAGATGCCGGACCTCAAGGTGTTGGACTTATCTGCAGACAAGCTCGATCGTTCTGACCTGATCAAGATTGGTCGTCTGGGAAAGTTGACAGACCTTGACCTCACGAGCACTCCAGAGTTAAACGATCGTACGCTTAGCTATTTAAGCTCGATGCCAATGTTAACCGAAATCGATGCAGAGAAGTGTTCTTTAACCCCAGCCAGCATCGAGACTTTTAAAAGAATGCGTTCGTTGAAGGAAATCGATCTTTCGTTACAAGGTTGGGCACCAGCTGAGCAAAAGCAACTACAGCAACAGGTCGGATCCAAATGCAAGGTGGTGTTTAAGGGAAATCAATTTGCTGAAGCAGAGCAAGAGTATCAACGCACCCAAACTGGTCACTAAGTGAAATGGCTATCGCAGTTGTACATGTTGGAGCTTAGTTTGAAACAAGGATTTTTTGCTTTCTTGCTAACATTTTTACTGTCACCAAATGTGATGGCGCAAGATATTCTGCCGGTGCAAAAACAAGTACAAGATGAGCCAGCCCCGATTGGCCCTGTCACCAAAATTCTGCAAGGCGGTGCTGAGCGGGATACTCTGCTGCAACAGCCTGTTCAAGCGCCAGTTGATAATTCACCTCCAACACAGGGATATCCACAAGCACAAACGGATCCACAGCAGTCGCAAGGTAACCCAGCTGCACAATTGAATTATCAGCAGCCGCAGATGGCACCGCTCTATCGCGCCCCGGTGCCGTTGTATGCTCAACAGCATTCACCGATGTTTCTACAAGCCACGGTCGATAGTCGCGGCACTCCGACTCTGCCTCCATGGAAAACCCAGCCTGAGGAAGTAATTGGACATTTCCATGTGGACTTTATGGGTGTTGCGATCAGGCAAGTAAATGGACCGCCCAGCAATCCCGTTGATTTCACAAAGGATCAAAAATGGCGGGGCAATCGCCATCGACCTTGCAATGTCTGGTTGACGCAAGTGCAAGATGGATCCGGCGGTTATTACTTCAATTGTATGGAGAATCGTTACGGACCAAGAGGTTGGATTTATCCGATAGCCAAGCGAGGTCCCCAAGACAAGGTAACTCCTTGGGCCATATTTTTCAATCAACCTTAAGCTGTTAGCAATCTTGAGCTGTTAGTTCGTTGACGTCCTCTCTGCCCTGAAGGGACGGTTATGGAGAATCTGGTACACTGCCTGCTGTCTCCTCAGGGTGTGTCTCATGTTGAAAGCTCTTTTCTTGACGGTGTCGCTAGCGCTCGCTTTGTGCGCGACATTGTTCGATTCGTCTGTTGTTCTGGCTGGTGACACTGTGTCTGTGCCGATACCTGTTGATGCTGCGGCTACGACAACCACCGTGACAAGAACGATAGAGAGCTCTTCCATGTCTGCGGCGTCCAAACCCATGGATCAGCTCAAGGAAATGGTTGGACATATCGGCTGGATAAAAGCGCTAAATTTTTCAGCTGATGGGCAACGGGCTATCTCTGGAAGTGAGGACAAATCGGCACGCGTGTGGGATCTTGCCTCAGGAAAAGAACTGTTCAAATTAGAAGGCAATAACGGAAATGTCGGCGCTGTATTGTTCACCCAAGATGGCAAGTTTGTTATCACGGGCTGTGATGATTTCAACGTGAGGATCTGGGATGCCAGCAATGGTCAACTGCTTCGTACGTTGACCGGTCACAAAAATAACGTTAAAGCTCTGGCGGTGTCGGTCGATGGGCAACGATTGATGTCAGGCGATTTTGATGGCACGATCAAATGTTGGGACATTGCAACTGGCACTCTCAGGACTTCTTCGGCGATATCGCCAAGCGCTGTGCATGCTTTGGCTATCTCGCCTGATGGAAAAACTTTATTAGTCGGTTTGGAAGATCATTCCTTGAAATTGCTGGATGCGGAGACTTTGGCACCGCTAGCAGTGCTTAACGGACATACGGATGATGTTTTGAGTGTGACATTCTCGCCTGATGGAAAGCATGCAGCATCAGGTGGTGCCGATACCCGAGTCATTGTTTGGGACATGGATACGAAAGCTCCAATTCTGAAACTACTAGGGCATTCGGACTGGGTTTCACGAGTAGCTTATTCGAGTGATGGCAAAAGTTTGATGTCCGGCAGTCTGGATAAGACCGTGGGCAAGTGGGATCCGGCGACCGGTCAGATGGATTGTAAGTACACTGGCCTAACCGCCGGTTGGGCGTTTGCTTTTTCGGGAGATGGATCGCAGTTGCTCTCTGGCAGTGACAGCAAAAGCGTCATGTTATACAGGCTTCCATAGCGTGTGCGAACCGAACGCACCATGTTCTGCAGACTAATTGTCGTTCGGAAATGGAGCGCACGCATCCTGCGTGCCTATATCAACACGGCGTCAGCTTTTCCTAATGACCGCACTAATGCTGCCGACGACGATTCGCTTTGTGAATAGCTTTCCAGCGCTCCTTTTCGGCGACGGCCGCTCTGCGATCTGTTTTGCGGGCTTCAAATGCAGCTTCGCGTTCAAGTTTTCGCCAACTCGCTAGTCTACTGTCATCAACACTGTCTCGCACTGCACAACCAGGTTCTGCATCGTGTTTGCAATCTTTGTATTTGCACTCTTGCGCGATTGCAGTTATCTCTTTAAACACTTCGCTGACACCTTCGTTCGCTTCAGCAAGTGAAAATTCGCGCATGCCAGGCGTGTCGATGATGGCAGTCCCGTCCAGTCGATGCAGCAACAGTCTGCGCGTCGTTGTATGTCGACCGCGACCATCTTGTTCGCGGATATCTCCAACTTCCATCACCGGCTTATCCAGTAACGAATTAATCAGAGTTGACTTGCCGACGCCACTCGAGCCGACAAATGCAATCGTTCGCTCTGGACCACAAAAGCGCAATAATTCATTGAATCCGCGTCCATCCAGTGAGCTCAGAGCGATGACGGGAACGTCGTTCAGAAATTCTTTGATCGAATCGATGAACGAATCCGGTTCTTCCACCAAGTCTACTTTGGTCAGCGCGATTGCGAATGGAACATCAAAGGCTGCGGCTGATACAACATAACGCTCTAACCTTCTGATGTTGAAATCGCGATTCACTGCCACCGTAACAAACAGTGTGTCAATGTTCGCTGCGATGGGTTGCAGAAAGTGACTGCCATCTTTTGCCCGTCGGGCAAACAGATTGGTCCGTGGTATCACGGATTCAATCATGAAAGTGCCGTCATTGTTGGACAATGAAACGTAGTCACCCACGACTGGAAAATCTCTTGGATCTTGTGTTTGATAGCGGAAGGCGCCAACTATTTGAGCATGGTGCTCACCATATTCAGTTTCAACTATGTATAGACTTCGGTCGTTAGCCACTATGCGGCCGCAGACTTTGGGCGCTACAACTAGCGCCGTAAAGGCGTGTGGAATCATGATAAAAATGTCCTTTTAAAAAACGCGTGAAATGGCGAAATTTAAGGACGCAAGGAATTGCGGCGATGCCTAGCTAAGACAGAACTGTTTCAGCTTATTCTGAAAGGAGCGCGACAACGCACAACTGCATAGCGTCCGATTACTACAATGACAGTGTTCATAAGGCCCTCCTTTGAGGTTTACCGCTGGGAAATATCCTAAGATAATATCGAACATTGCAAATAACGTCAAATAAGCTAGAGTGCTCTTCCGGGTATAAAGTATTATAAATCGTCCTTGAGGGGCTTCTGCTTTGGACTCTAACCTTGCAAAATTTGAGGCATTTGTATGTTCAACAGTGTCAGAATGCTTCAGCACAGGCTCTCGCGAAATTGCATCAGAAGCTGCCCAACTGTGTGATCTACGACGATCAGCATCCATTTCGTGAAGAGAAAGAACCGATTTAAGATGATAAGATTTCTCAACTTAGAGTTGAGGTGTTATGTCTAACGTGATTATCGGCGTCATACCGTCTAGTGCCGACCCTAGCATATTGTCCCGGATGCAGAATTGGTTGGTTGAATCGGGAATGGACGCCGATCTTGAAACTACTGAGGTGCAGCCTGATGCCTCTATAGTAGATCGAGTTCGGGACGCGATCAACGTTACTAACAGCAAGACCCTAGGGCTGTTAGTGGATCGAACTCTTTTGGCGGTCGATCAATTCGTCAGCTTGGAAACGTTTGCTAAGTCTAACAATCTTTCCGTTTATCATATCCGCTAGTTCCGTCAGTTTATTCTTTGACTTTACGCCGCACCAATTGCGATACCAACCACGCTTCTGATTTTTGCGTTAGAGTTGTTTACGGCCAGCCGAATTGATCTCTAACACGATTACATGACCGACCTAGTTCGAGAATCATCATGTCGGCAACCCATGTCTGAAATTCGCTGCTAGCTAGCTTTTCCCTTTCGCGTTCTGCAACCTCTTCTATCGAGGCGACCTGTTCCTTTAGAAGGTTTCGAAACGCTGGAAAGCCAAATCCACTGGTCTTACAAAGTTTTTTCCAATCCTCAACTGTCACGTCTGCTGCGTTAAAACAGCCTCCTATGCTCATCGCCATGTTCTGAATAAGGTCGTCATATACTTGAATTATTGAAAGCACATCGTAAAGTGGTGCAATTCTTGTGGATGCTCCTGGGGAATGAAGCAGGGAAAAGTTCTTACCATGCGCATCTGCGTTGCCGACAAGATAGTTCAACACTGTAAATTTTGCAAAGGTTGTTCTATCTAGCGCCGGCTTATCTGATTGTTTGAGAAGTTCGAAGCACTCCGCAAAGCCCGGGCCCTTTTCAGCTTCGTACTTACGCGCCGCGACAACCCCCATCGCTTGACAGAAATCCTCTTGATGTACCCGCCGAATAATTGTTCCATCGATAATTTCACGGTCGTATCTCTCAACCAGCACATAAGCTTGGTCTTCGGCGCGTCTGATTTCAGTTTTAGCTGTTGGTAAACCAAGACCGCTTGCAATCGAGAGACACAAGAATTCGTTTTGAACGGTCGCCTCATGTTGGGCCATTGCAGGCTTAAGAATATGTGTTGTAGGTACGTCTTCTGTAGGTAAACAAATTCGCCCGCCTATGAGGCACACACCGGCTTTATTCTGAAAGCCTGCAAGCGAGAGCCGAACTCCCTCTACTCCAGCGAGAAGCGGGGTTCTAGGTAAGTCACGAATAAGTCCGGCGAGTCGCTTTTCAGTTAACTCTTCTCCTTCTAGTTTGTGCGAATTAGTAGATGATGGCGGTTGTGCTGGGTCATGCAAAGATATTGCACCTGCGCATTCCTTACCAATGACTTTTAAAAGACTAAATGTATTGTCAGCATTGGCATTCAACCTGCGCGCTATTAACTCGCGTGCCTGCTGGTTCTCGGGCAAAAGACCTCCAAAAAACGCTTCGCATACAACATCTCCATATGTGGTGCCTTCGAGAGGCATACTTAAGGAGATTGGTGTCTTCGCATCTTTTTCGTAAGTGAAGGAAAGCCTGCCCGTGTCGTCCCTGTCGAGGTATCCAACGGGTTGATTTTGAAGGCAAACGAGCAGCCTATCGTTTGATGACATACTCATCAACCCCTTCTGTGTCTAATGGTTCTATAGCGTTGATTTTTATTCCGAGCATTGCAGCAACAGTAAGTGCTTTCTCAATCTCACAAGTTGGCTTGCCGTTCTCAAGGTCAACGATAAATCTTATGCCTGTACCTGTTGCACCAGCGAGTTCCGGTTGTGTCATGTGCTGGACTTTCCGCACTTTGCGAATAAGGTTTCCTAAATCGGATGCTGATTTTATGCGCATAAGTGCCTTCATTATTTCCCGTACGGTAAATTTTAGCACAAAAGGGGTGATTTCAACCTTTTATTTCCCGTACGGTAAATTTGGAGCGAAATTAGCTGTTTTTACCCTGAAATGTACAGTACGGTAAATTTGAAGCCCTGAGCTAGTTCCGCTCGCGTCTCCGCAAAAGTACCGGGGCGGGGTCAAATTTTTGAACTATTTAAACCGCACGAAGCGTGTTTGAAGTGCCACCACCTATGATGCACAAAACCTAGTCACTTGTTAAGGTTGCTCAAAACCCTGGCAAAACCACTTGGTGCAATGACACTTCGGACTGCTCTTTTAAATGCATCTACCACCTCCCGTTGTCCGACTAGGTTAAACAAACACTGAGGTCGAGGAATCAAAATCCATGCCACGTTGTTCCGTCCCACGCAGCCGATCGACATTTTCCTTCGGGACTTACAGCGGGCAGGCTCAAAAGCCAAACTGCGCCTAATCCTACAAAGGCGTCCTGTTGCTTCCCCACCCGGTACAAACGTCTTCTTCGAAAGAAATAGTTACCACTTGGTAAACAGGCGTTGTCATATGATAGATTTACAGAGGAAACAGTCTATAAATGTACCTGTCAGGGCTATAGACCATCTTTATGAGGATTCAGTAATGTCAGAAAGTACGACAGTAACAGCTCCAGCGCTCGTGAACGTCACTGAGCAGGCAGCAGAAGAAGTTAGAAAACTACTCGCTGAAGATCCAGATAAATCTGGTTTGCGCTTGGAAATCCGAGGCGGCGGCTGCTCGGGAATGTCCTATGGTTTGAGCTTCGATAACGCTCAAGAGAAGGATAATATCGTTGAAGCCCATGGTGTCAAGGTCTTCATCGATCCGAAGAGCTCGATTTATCTAAAGGGAACAACTCTCGATTTCCAAAGCGGCTTAGAGGGTAAGGGCTTTGTAATCAAGAATCCCCAAGCTAAGAGCTCATGTGGTTGCGGAAGTTCATTCACGGTATAGCGCTCAGCGCATCTGGCTGGCTAAATTTCAACTACTCGGTCCTCTGGACCGGGTAGTTTTGTTTTTGGGATGTTTCTTGATTGCTCAGGCAGTAAAATATAAGCGGGTTGGACCTGAGAATAATGCTGCAAAAAACCATCGAGTCATCACTATCTATTCTTCGTGAATCCGGGGCTTATGGTCGTGTCGACAATATTGGGCTGCTGGAAATATACGGCGCTGATGCCCAGCGATTTCTCCAATCTCAGACAACGAACGATGTTCTGAAATTAGTTGAGTTGAGTTCTCAGCTTTCCTGTATTTTGGATCGAAAAGCGCACGTAAAGGCATTCTTTCAGCTATATCGAAAGCACAAATCCTTCAGAATTATCGCCGAGACTGATCAGATTGCGCGGATCATGACTCACTTGGACTCGTATCGCTTTAACGATAAAGTGGAGTTCGTGGACGCATGCAATCAGGGCGTTTTCTTTGCGGTTGAAGGTCCTAAAGCCCTACAGTGCGTTGCTTCCGCCTTACGTGCGCCTGGTCCTGAATCGCTTCAGCATGATGTGTGTGACGCTAAGCTGTTTCAAAACGCTTGCCATGTTTTTAGGAAATCCCTTACAGGTGAAGATGGCTACTTAATCCGCGTCTCGGGCAATGATGTGGACTCTGTAGTGCCTAAACTCGAAGCGATTTGCAAAAAGGCCGGAATGACCGAGTTGACACCAGAGCTGTTGGAAATATCTAGGATTGAATCGGGTATGCCGATCTTTGGTTTGGATTTTTCAGAAGACAATTTCTTGCCCGAAACCGGGCTGGAAGACAAAACGGTTAGCTACACCAAAGGGTGCTTCCTCGGACAGGAGGTTCTGGCGCGAGTTAAAAGTCAGGGTGCACCAACTCGAGGTTTGGTGGGTTTGATTTTTACTCCAGAAGATCATACGGTGGTCAAGTTTGATACCAAAATTAGTACTGATAGTGGTGACATCGCCTGGCTGAAAAGCAGCTGCTTTTCACCGACATTGAACACCACCATTGCTCTCGCTTTTGTGAAGCGTGACTATCGTGTTCCAGACAAAAAAATTGAGGCGAAGATCGACGGCGAGCCATGCTTAGTCACCGTTAAAATATTGCCGTTTGTGCAGAGCAGGAGTGTGGCTGATCGGGCGCGCGAATTCTATGAAAAAGCATTACGGCTTTACACTAAAGAAGCGAACGACAACGCACAGAGCGAAGCAGTCTCTTTGCTGAGAGAAGCGCTTGATTTGGACCCGAAATTTGAAGATGCCTATGAAGCGCTCGGTGTCATTCTGCACAAGCGCGGGCAGATCGACGAGGCTATTGCCTTGATGAAAAAACTTGTTGAATTAAACGCCGATTCGGTCATGGCACACACGAATTTGTCTGTCTTCTACGTTGAGAAAGGGCTAAAGGACGAAGCAGAAGAAGAGAAAGCGATTTCTCTTAGCATTAGGATGCGCGAAATTGCTCAACAGGCTTCGCAAGCCCAAAAAGATGAAGATGATAAAAAGCGTCGCATGGAAGAGGCGACCCAACGACTGGAGATGTTTAAGCAAGTATTGGAAATAGACAGTGAAGACTTGCTGGCTAACTACGGTATTGGAAGCTGCCTGGTGGCGCTTGAAAAATTCGAAGAGGCTGTTCCGTTCTTGAAAAAAGCAATTGAGATCAAAGCTTCGCATACGGTGGCATATGTTGCGCTGGCCGAAGCATATGAAGGTCTAGGTCAAGATCAAGATGCGGCAGCCACGTATGCTCTAGGCATTGAAGTCGCATCCAAGCGCGGTGACATGAGTCCCATGAACGACATGCAGAGACGATTGTCGGCGCTGAAAGCACGCTTGAATAATGCTCAATAAACCAAAGTGGTTGGCTGTGGTTGCCGTGTTCATTTACGGCTTTCTCTACTTACCGATCATAATCCTGATCGTATTCAGCTTCGATGAATCCAGGATGGCAGTTCATTGGACCGGATTTACCACCAAATGGTACGAGAAGCTGGTCACAGATCAGTCATTAATTTCAGCACTTATCAACAGCATCATAGTGGCTCTCTGTGCCGTCACCGTCAGTGGTGTGATGGGTACCATGGCTGCCGTTGGGCTGTCGCGACAGCACTTTGCCGGCAAGGGTGCTTACCGTGGTCTCCTAATGCTGCCTATTTTAATTCCTGAAATAGCGATGGCAGTTGCTGCATTGATTCTATTCGTGGCTTTGGGCGTAAACTTGAGCCTTTCTACAATTATTGTTTCGCACATTGTCTTTTGCGTGGCATACGTGACTTTGACTGTGATGGGCAGATTAGAGGGAATGGATAAGCGCCTAGAAGAAGCTGCTCAAGATCTTGGTGCATCGCCGGTAATGGCATTCTTTCGCGTGACTTTGCCGTTGTTGATGCCCGGAATAATTGCCGGATGCCTTTTGGCATTTGTTTTGTCTTTGGACGACTTTGTAATTACGCAGTTTACCGCCGGTGTCGGAAGCACCACTTTGCCGTTGAGAATCTATAGCTTAGTCAAGTTTGGCGTTAGCCCGGAGATAAACGCGCTCTCCACTTTGATGATTGTTGCTACTGTCGCAATCACGCTCTTAGCCGAGTTCATTCGACGCAAGGAAGTAACCTCCTAGCAAACGTCATGCGCTAAGTTAGATAGGTGATCGTCTGATCACGCTATTGGTGAAAATGCTTGGTTTGGCAACGTTCGCACAGTCTTTCAGGATGCCTGATATTGATTACAACGGACCTGGACCACGACCTTGTTTTAAATTCCATATCGCAGCAATGAGAGCATCTATATCTTCGCAAGTATTATAGAGCGCGAGCGACGGACGGACTGTGCTCTCTAAACCAAAGCGCCTGAGGATCGGTTGAGCACAATGGTGACCGCCCCGGACTGCGATCCCCTGTTGATTGAGAGCAGTGCTGACTTCATCGGTGCGAAATCCATCTAAAACGAAGGAAAGGACTCCGGCTTTTTTAGCCGCAGTGCCAATAATGTGAAGTCCAGGAATGCTTTTGAGAGCAGCGGTGCCGTATTCCATTAGTTCGTTTTCGTGCCGGGTGATATTCACCATACCAATGCGCTCAAGATACTCAATGGCTGCGCCGAGACCTACTGCATCCGCTATGCTGCCTGTGCCTGCTTCAAATCTAAGAGGTGGTGGCTGATATGTCGTTCTTTCGAAAGTGACATCCTGAATCATGTTGCCGCCGCCCTGCCATGGGCGCATCGAATCAAGCACTTCCGACTTGCCGTAAACAACGCCTATGCCAGTGGGCGCAAATAATTTGTGTCCTGAGAATACGTAAAAGTCGCAATCATACTCTTGCACATCCACTCGCATATGTGAGACCGCTTGAGCACCATCCACGAGCACCTTAGCGCCGTGCCGATGAGCAGCGACAATCATCTCTTCGAGGGGAGTTACCGTTCCTAGTGCATTTGAAACTTGTGCCAACGAAACTAGGCGAGTGCGCGGACCAAGCAGCCTCTCATATTCGTCCAGAATGATCTGACCGTGATCATCCACTGGTGCAACTCGCAGTCTTGCTCCTTTTTCGGCGCACAGCATTTGCCATGGCACAATGTTGGCATGATGCTCAAGCCATGTAATGACGATTTCATCATCCTTTTGGATATTCTGCCTTCCCCAACTTTGCGCCACTAAATTGATTGCTTCAGTGGCACCACGAACAAAAATTATCTCGTTCACCGAGGGAGCATTTAGAAATCGGCGAACACTCTCGCGCGCTCGCTCATAAGCGTCGGTCGAGCGCGCAGCCAGTTCGTGGGCGGCTCTGTGAATGTTCGAATTCTCATATGTATAAAAGTAATTCAGCCGATCTATGACACTTTGTGGTTTTTGTGTTGTCGCTGCATTGTCTAGCCAGATCAAGTTGTGTCCGTTTATCTTCTGCTGCAGGATCGGAAAGTCTCGCCTGATTGCTTCAACGTCAAAGTTTTGTGCTGAAGCAAGATTGAGGTTCGGAAGTGCGCCGAGCTGTTGCATCCCCATAGGCTCGAGCACGGGAATCACATCGACACGAGGTATGCCTCGCCCCTGATTGAAACTGTAAGCGTTTGCTCCTTGCTGAATGCTTGGATGCATAATTGCGCCAGGCATCTGTGGCGCCAATAGGTTGGGTGTATCATCAACAACCGTCGGGAACGCACTGCCATACAGTTTGTCTGTTCTGCTGTCGCCACCAAGAGTTGAAGCTGATTGACTGGCTGAAGCAGGGGGCATCGCTAACGCGGATGTCGACATCGAAGAAAGAGTATTTGTAGAGGCAATTAGCGGTCGAATATCGTTTAAAAATCCGAAAGACAGGTCCGACGGCATCTGCGCAGAGTCAAATCCTCCAGAAGGACCGGGCACCCCTGGTACCCCGGACAGACTATTCTGTCCGTTGGGCGTTGGCATGGGTGATGGGCTTCCTGAAACCAAAGACGGTTCTATAAACCCAGGAATAAGCTGTGCACCATCTGTAGCGCCACTGTACCCGGTTAAGGACGACGGCAGCTGACGAAGGTCGGATTCAGAGTTAACCAGTTGGCTTGACATTCCATTATGAGTTGGAAGGCCGTCCACATTTGGATTGGTGGCAGAGTTGGTCGACTCCGGCAGCGCTCTCATAAACTCATTAGCGAGACGCGTTAGAGATGCCACATCTAAAATTTCCGGTGTTGCTCCTGCGCCAAAGTTCGGTTGCGCGTAGCTATTCTCTTTTGGCGATTTCTGTTGACCGTTTCCGTTTCCGTTTCCGGGCTCACTTGTAGTCATGGTAGTTGCCTACCTCAACGTTCTCAAGCACAGCGATTGCATCGTCGGTTAGAACTGCTGCCGAACAATAGAGCGCGATCAAGTAAGACGCTAACGACTTATTGTTGATACCCATGAAGCGCACTGACAATCCCGGTGTTTGCTCACCAGGAAGCCCAGGTTGGTACAGTCCAACAACGCCTTGCTTCTTTTCGCCAACACGCAGGAGAAGAATGTTTGTTTTGCCGCCGGCCTCTGTCGGATTTCTTTGCCCGTCAACATGCAACTTGTCGCATGGAACGATCGGTACTCCACGCCAGGTTAAGAACGGAGTGCCAAACAGTGTCACCGTCGGTGGTGGCACGCCCCGACGGGTGCACTCTCTTCCGAAAGCCGCCACTGCTCGGGGGTGGGCCAGAAAGAACGAGGGTTCCTTCCAGACTTTTGCAAGGAGCTCATCCAGGTCATCTGGTGTAGGAGATCCTTTTCGCGTTTGAATGCGTTGTGCCGCCGGTACGTTCTTTAGCAGTCCATAATCTTCGCTGTTAATGAGCTCGTTTTCTTGTTGCTCTTTTACTTGCTCGATTGCCAGTCTAAGTTGTTCTTTGACTTGATCGAACGGATTGCTAAAAAGATCTGAAACGCGGGTGTGAACATCCAGAACCGTTGATATAGCACTGAGTGTATATTCACGTGGGTTTTCTTCGTAATCAACGAAAGTTTCCGGTACTGTTTTTTCTTCTTTAAGAGCACATACAACATTGACGGGCTTGTCAGCCACTCTGTTCACTCTTAAGATACCGGCTTCCAAAGGTTTCCAATCTAAAAATCTAACCAGCCAACGAGGAGTAATCACATCCCATTGCGGCGCAGTTTTGGTTACATTGGCTAATTTCGATGCAGCGAGATCGCCTAACGCGTGCGTGGTTGCCATTTGGTCTCCTTTTATCCGAGTAGAGCCACAGCCTTGAGTCTTAGTAAACTCAAGCTCAGCGATATTCGGTCATCGTAGCTGATGTTCCCTGAAAGATAAATTGTTCGTGAACATTTCTGACGGGTTGCTGCAATTCTTGCAATTCTTACACATAGAGTGATGTATGACAGATCATTGGCATTACTGATGGTGTCGCGATTTTAGACTTCTGATTAAGCTGGAGCGTTTAGCAGACTTTTATCATCGCCGAGGTTCCTGTCAAGAAGCTATCGAGACTCTTAATGAGCTGATCAATGTTCGCCACGATAAAGAGTGTGAGCGTGTTCGCCACATTCGGCGCGCATCTTAACTAATTGGTTTCCGTAGCCTTTACAAGTTATCGATTTACAACGACCTTATAGCGAGCGGCAGTGTGTTGCTGCGTCGCAATCAAGCTAGGCTGCTGTTGCAATGAGAAATTACTGGCCGGCACTCGTGTTCCATATCCTGGTGTGGGTGGTGAATACATTGATGGATAGGGAGAAAACATTTGCGGCACTGAAGCCGATTGCGGATAGCTGGCTGGCGTCTGCGGAGCTAAAGTTCGCGGAACTGCAGTTTGAGGAACCTGAGGGACGGCAGGTTGTTGATAGCCGCCGAA
Source organism: Candidatus Melainabacteria bacterium (assembly GCA_003153555.1). GTDB lineage: Bacteria > Cyanobacteriota > Vampirovibrionia > Obscuribacterales > Obscuribacteraceae > PALSA-1081. The sequence continues at coordinate 29,213 of PLZS01000112.1, forward strand.
GGGATTGGGAGAACCAAAACGAGCGTTTGGCGAGCCGAAACTAGCCGGAACGTCGCCAGAGACCTCGGCTTGCTGCGGAGGCAATGCCTGAGGCGGGTTGTCATTCCTCGCAGTGCTTGAAGCAATTTGTTGCGCCTTTTCGCTTGTTCCCGAGTGATCATCGGTGTGATGAACAGTGCGAATCACACACAACCAGAATGCCATCAAGGAAAAGATGCCAACTGAAATCATAAATTGCTTGCTGTTGGCTTTGATAAATCCTTTGCCAAAGGACTCTGGTTTCATCGAGGCCGCCCAGTCAGGGGCGTCGCTGGAGGTCGAAGCCTTACTGGCTTCCAGCTCTGCCATTTTGCGCTTAGTGTGTGCGGCGAGCTTGCTCAGCGCGCTGTGTTCTTGGTCCAAGCCCAAGATCGACTTAATCCTGTTAACATGTCCGTGTCCCAACGGAGACGCGTGCTCCGGCCGGGCTTCACTGCCCTTGGACCCTGCTAAACCCTGTTCGCCTGCGATGCCATTCATATAAATCTCCTCTGCCGTAGACATCATAAACATCGCCCAAGGCGTGTGGGGGGAATCAGTGGGAATAGCACCATAAGGAATTAATCAACTCTTGTCCTCAACAGTGAAATCATCCAAGAAGGTGTTACTCGTTCTTCTGTGTTTGCTCATTGGAGGAATGGTTTGGTTCGCGGTTTACTGGTCCAATCCCGGTGCACCTTCCGGCACGTTTTTGGCAAAGCCATATTTGCAGCTTGGTCCCAATGCAGGCTTGTCGCTACTTTGGCAAACGACGCCAAATCTTGACCAGTGGACTATTGAAATCAAGAATGAGAGGCAATGGAAGAGTGGTCCGCCTGTCACAAAAAGACAATTACAGATAGATTCGATTAACCCGTTTGAACTCTTCTTAGTAGATGTCACCGAATTTGGTGTCAAACCATTTGAATATAGAATTTTGCGAAATAACCACGTTGAATTTTCAGCACGCGCCAATGAACGCTTGAACAGCTCATCTCGGTATAAGTTTGCGGTTTTGGGAGATTGTGGCGCTGATACTCTCGCACAGAAAAAAATTGCCTATCAAATTTACATGGCGCATCCAAACTTTGTTCTTGTCACTGGGGATATTGTTTACCCCGATGGAAGAGCGAGCGAATATCTTGACCATTTTTTTCCTGTCTATAATAACGATCAAGCCTCATCTGATGCCGGAGCGCCATTAATGCGCTCGACCCTTATGGCGGCTGTGCCTGGAAATCATGACGTGGGTAAAGCCGGACTTTTTGATGTTCGAAACATGGCAGTTTTTCCAGATTCGCTAGCCTATTTTTACGAGTGGTCGCAACCATTGAACGGACCCGGCAAATACGGACAACCCAATACACCGCTTTTGCTTCAGAACCCGGCTCGACAAGAGCGTTTTCGCGTCGCTGCTGGGAAGAACTATCCAGCCATGTCTACGTTCTACTTTGATAACGGCAATGCACGATACATTTTGTTGGACGCTGACCATTACATGGACTGGACAAATCAGGTCTGGCGAAAATGGCTCGATGACGCTTTGTCGGCCGCTAAGGACAAGAAATGGCGTTTTGTTCTGTATCATCAAACCGCATTCAATTCCGACACTTCTCACTATTCTGAGCAAAGAATGCGCGTCATTACCGACATTCTTGAAAAACATGATGTTCGTATTGTTTTTTGCGGACACGTGCATAATTATCAACGTACTTATCCATTGCACTTTGTGCCTGGCGTGATGGATGCGAAAGGCATGGTTGCAGGTCAAATCGAATTGGCTGGGCAGGACATTCCCACGCATGCAGGACAAATTGTTTATATAACCACCGGGGCTGGTGGCGCCAGTTTGACGGGAACTCAAATCGCATCGACGCCAGAAAAGTGGCAGTCATTTACGCAGAAATTTATTGCCAACACTCATTCGTTCAGCCTTTGCGAAGTAGATGGAGATACTTTGGCGGTTAAGCAAATCTCAGAGGATGGAGCGGTATTAGATCAGTTCGCTGTCTCCGCTGCATCATATTTAATACCGGGTTCGAGTCCGAATTCAAAACCAACTCCAAATTCAATACCAACGTCGAAACCCGTTCAAAGACCAGCGCAAAAATCAAAGGTTTAAGCGCAGTTACTGAATAGCGCCATCCCCTTTGGCTTGGCGAGCATACTTCCATAGCATCCACTTGAAGTTGCGGATACGAAATCTGTGGAAGCCATATTTTTTCATCTCCGCATATGCCTGTTCGACCGGCCAATTCTCTTTCGCCATCCTGTAAATGGCGATAAGCAGCCCGGTTCTATCGGCTCCATGCAGGCAGTGCACAAAGATAGGGCGACTCGGTTCGTGGTCGACCAAACTGAGAAAGTCATCGATGATTTGCTGATTTGGAAGATTCCAGTAGTTCAGTCGCACACTGAGGAACTTCATCCCGGCGGCTTCAACATACGTTTTCTCTGTCTCGATAGTCCGTTTACCCCAACGCAAGGAGATCACGGTTCGAATTCCCATTTCAGCTAGTGAGCTGATGCCTTCTGAGCCGGGTTGACCGCCTCGATAGAGCCAATCGGTGACCTTATGGAAATTTTTAATCGGCACTTCAGATGGATCTGTCACATTAAGCTCAGCAAAAGTGAAGGTTGAGATTCTAGATTACCTCATCAACGTCCGGCTGGAACAGTCCAGCTACCGACAATGTTATGCCAGATTAAGAATTTCCTCAAGATGAAATCCGATTTTGCTCCCGCTGTCACAGATCACACGTCCGCCATGGTCGATGGCGATCGTTGCGGTTGCATTCCGATGCATGTTGAAATAGTACCAAATGCGGTGCAATTGATCGTGCCAAACGCTAAAGTCTTACCGGTTCTGAACGATGTGAAATAATTAGATAAAGTCGTGTCACAAGCTGCATGAGCCAGAGAACACCCCGACCATAGCTGTGCTAAAATGCGGTTTGGCTGACTTATCGGGTGAGTAAACTGAAATTATTTTCACTGCTTTTATTTGTTCTCCTATCGATAACCGTAAATAGCGCAAATGCACAAGCACAGCGAGATGTTCTTTACGTTGAACGTGGCACTTATCAAAAACTTGATTTATTTGTGCCACCTAATGTAGTATCGCCGCCCGTCGTACTCTACATTCACGGAGGTGGCTGGCTAACAGGCGATAAGAACGACGTACCTCAATTTCTCTTCAAAACCGGATACGCAGTCGCAGCGATAAACATGCGCCCCACTTCTGTTGCTCGCTTCCCTGCGCAGATTGATGATTGCATTAGTGCGCTGCATTGGTTGCAAGAAAACGCTAAGCGCTACGGCTACTCGGGAGACAATGTCATCGTCGTCGGGATATCTTCAGGCGCACACTTAGCCGCTTTGATGGGGACCATGCAGTATCCCGGAAGAGAAGCGGTGAAATGTGTAGTTGATGTAAGTGGACCAGTCAACTTCCTCTCAATTGTGGCGCATGTTCATCCAACCGTGCCAGGGCAGGTATTTTTCTGTAGTCCGAAAGGTCACATCGCCGCATTGATCGGTGGTCCTCCCTTGAAAAAACAAGACGCCGCTCTGAAGGCTAGCCCGATTACTTACACAGATGCGAAGTCGGCGCCTGTTCTAATCGTTCATGGTGGCATGGATGAGATCGTTCCATATGAACAGGCTAATGAATTTCATCGACGTTTAGATGTGTTCGGGGTGAAAAACGATTTAGTGATTCTGCCTAACGCGGCCCACAATATGGCGCCGGATCTCTGGTCTCCAGTGTTTTCAATGTTCGTTAGCAGATACGTACCGCGTCCAAAAAGAATGGCTATGAATCGACAGGCAGGTGGGCCCGGGCAACCAACCAGGTCTGGGCAACCGATGCAACCGGGGCAACAAGCTCAGTCCGGACAACCGGGGCAAACAGGGCAATCCGGACAGCCGACTCAATCCGGACAGTCATCGCAACCCGGCCAACTAGGGTCATCCTCGCAACCAGTGTCATCGACGCAGTCTGCGCAATCAGCGCCGGGCGATCAAGGATTTCGTGCCAGACATAATCGTTCGGTTGAGTAATGCCTTGGTGGCTGGCTTTACCAGAGTGTTTTGATGCATCAGCCAATCGAAAACGACCTACCCACTCCTTCAGTTCCAGCAAAACTTTGGTGGACAGAACTTGATGGTCTGCGAGCGCTGGCGTTCTTCCTTGTCTTTTATAGCCATAGTACTGGGCTCTTCCTCCGTCAAAGTCCGGGGAAAAATGGCTTTTTGATCTTCCTTTCCACGCTCGATCAAAAAATCTTGCAGTGGGGCTGGATTGGCGTTGACCTTTTTTTTGTGATGAGTGCTTTTTTGATTACCTCGCTCTTGCTACGCGAGAGAATGCGTTGCAACAGCGTCAGTTTGAGGAACTTCCTGACCAGAAGGATTTTGCGAATCTGGCCCTTATACTTCACTTATTTAGCGCTTGCATTCTTCGTTATACAACCGCTCGTATTGTCATTGCAAGTGAAAGTCGGCATCCCGATCAGCCTTGAGCAAACACTGAAGAGCAATGATTTTTGGATCGCTTTTCTTTTGTTTATCGGCAACTACGCGATCATGTTTCACGGTGAACTTATTGGTGTGATTAATCCGCTATGGAGTTTGTGCATCGAGGAACAGTTTTATCTCGTCTGGGGCTCAATCATGTCGGTGTTCAAGCATCCGCGTCATTTGGTCGGGCTGCTTTGTCTTGCACTGCTAGTTGGAATAACCATCAGGGCCTCGATGTTCTGGGTATTTCCCAAAAACTATTTTGCGATTTATATGAATGGTCCGGCTCGCATGGACTCTATTTTGTGCGGTTGTCTTGCTGCTTTCTTTTGGCAGAAGCACAGTGAACGGCTGCGAAAAAACAGGGCGCTTCAGATAGGATTGTTGGTGCTCTCAATTGGTCTGTTGGGCTCGATACTCGCCTTCTTTCCCCGCATGGAAGAATGCGATATTTCTTTGATATGGGTGTTCACTGTAATAGCTGCTTCGTGGACATCGCTTTTACTTGCGACTCTTTCATTCGATCCTCTACGCAATTTTTTTCGAGCACCGCTTTTGGTGCACATCGGAAAACTAACTTATGGCATGTACATTTTCCATGTAGCATCAATTTTGCTTTCGATTATGTTTTGCAGATTGGTATTACACATCCAATCTCGTGTTTCATATGTCGGCGCCTGCTGGGTGATGGGGTTAGCCTTCACTTACTTGTTGGCGCGATTGTCATGGAAATACTTGGAGAGCCCATTTCTTAAATTGAAAGACAAATTCAATCAACAATCTTCAGTCGACACAAAAGAAGTGGCCTTGGTTTAAATTTTCGTTCACATCATTTTGCGCGGACTATTTTGTGGGTGGTTTTTCCTTTGCCTTTCCACTCCCATGAATCGTTTGTTGACCAGTGGATTCTTGATGAACTGATAGAGCGGGTCATAGCTAGCAGTCTCTTAAACACGGTCTACTCCTATTCTGGCTTGGCAATAGCTAAGCTGCCACAGTCGGTATCTCTGAAGCAAAGCGTCGAACCGGTTCTCAGTAGAATTTTTCGGTATTTTGCCAGGCAAATAATAGCTCATCAAACGGGTGGACCCATGGGAGCTTCCCCATTGCAACCGCGCCCCTATCCCGCGATATTAGTCGTATGGTTGATACCTCTGGCTACCATGATGTTCTCTCCAGCGCTGCGCCTGACCGCAGCAGAGTTTCCGACGCCAACGGCTCGTCGAATCTCTTGGATGAAGTCTTTCATGTGGCAAAAAACTCGATTATCGCCCCGGCGCTGAACGCCGCCTGGATCGAACCGCGTAACACCGTCGCCAATGTTATTAACGTTGTAACCGATGAGAAATTCGGCAAAATCGGTGCAGAGAAGGAAATGGCTGTTGATCATGCCAAAACCTATTCACCCGAGTGGTTTCTTCAGAGCATATCCGGCGGCTTAGGCGCCCTCGTTCCATACACGATTGCTGGAAAGGCGACCGGTGGGCTGATGCGAGCTGGAGGCGAACAACTTTGTTTGACCGGAACCGCAGCCGCAATGGCAAAAAGTGAGCAATTGGCGTTTATTGGCGGTGCATTCGCCTATGACGGAGCCCGTCCCTTGAAAGACGGCGAAACTCATCTTGGCAATGCGTTTGCGGGTGCAGCTGGATTTGCAGTCTTCGGGATGGGCAATCGCTACCTAAACTTTGAACAACCATTCGGGAAATTAGCTAGCAGAGTAGCCGTTGGTGCAATAGGTGCGGACACTCAACGTTTGGTTTCCACTGGCTATTCAGAGCACAGACTTCCGACTGCAGAAGAATTGACCCAGGCCGCAGCCAGCGGGGCAGCTATGAATTGGGCACTGCCAACGGTGCAAGGCAGAATCACCAAAACAGTGGTTGATTTTCAAACTGGCACCAATCGTGGTGCCGCAGCTGATCGATACCTTATGACTGCTCATAGTGTAGACTTGGCTCGCTCTCCCGAATTGTCCAAGCTTGTGCACGGAAATCCCTGGGCTCGTGTGAAACTTGGCAGTGATGGGCCAGACTTTATGGCAGCAGAAAACAAGATTGTTTTGCCGAAAGATCGCCAAAGACCTGAGGTAATTGCCAAAGAACTAACGCATTTGGGCGATGCCGTTTCAGGAAAGTTTGAACAAGGTTTTGGTGATGCTGCCAAACAACTCGCTGCCGGTAAGGTTGACGATGCGTATCGCACCTATCGTGAGACTCGTGCTGCGCAAGAAACTGCAGCTCAACATTCTTCTCATACCGTAGCCAATGATTTGAACGGCACCAGAATTCTCGATCCGAAATTTCTTAACATGGAAATCAGCGCCTGGCCAACTGGTCGAGGTATCAGTCAGGAAGGTCGTTGGCGCCAAGAATTTACACAGTTCAAAGAGTCTGGTGGCACCTGGCGTCCAGGAACAACGCTAGACACTGCGGAATCTTTCAATCCTAATGCCAAGGATCAAATTGATCCTAAAAACCTCAGCAAAGAAGAAAGACTAAAATTGCATGAGCAAACTGTTGGCACCAGTTTGGTTGAAGACTTGCAGAAAGCAGGATTTATCGGAGTTTTCGCAGGTGGAGCCGTTCGGGATAAGGCGATGGGCAGTTTGCCCAAGGATTTTGACATTGCCACTTCGGCGTCGCCAGAAACCGTAGAGAAAATATTTGCAGACAAAGGCTACAAAGTTATAGCCACTGGAAAACAATTTGGCGTTATTAATGTGATCGCGAAAGGCGTTCAGTTCGAGATTGCCACATTGCGCACAGATGGACAGTACAGTGATGGTCGAAGACCTGACAGTGTCCAGTTCGTATCCTCCTTACATGAAGATGCAGCGCGACGCGATCTGACGATGAATTCCATGTTTGAAGATCCACTTACAAGTACAACGTTTGACTTTTTCAACGGTCGTGGCGATATCGCAAATAAAACCATCAAGGCAGTTGGAGATCCAAACCAACGATTCGCCGAAGATCCTGCACGCATGATGCGAGTTCCTCGCTTTGCTGCTCGTTATGCGCCGGATGGATTCTCAGTTGAACCGACAACTTTAGATGCCATCACTGCGCACGCAGAAGACATCAACAAGGTATCGGGTGAGAGAATTCGCGATGAACTAAAGGGAGTATTGAAGTCTAATGATCCAGTCGCCGGGCTAGACATTATGATGCACACCGGACTTATGAAGCAACCTTCGGTACTACCGGAGGTGGCAGCAACGGACGGACCGAAAGGGCTGCAAGATGCTAAATGGCATCCTGAAGGCAGCACTTGGGCCCACACCCGTATGGTTATGAATGGATTGGCGCAAGTTCCTTATTCGTTTGAATTGAGAATGGGTGGATTGTTGCACGACATTGGTAAACCAAATACTCAACAAGTGTTTGAGAATGGCAATATCAGTAACTACGGTCACGATTTACTCGGCGCTGAAATGATACAGCCAATCGCTAAACGTCTAAAGTTCACCAATTCAGAACGTGATCAAATTACCGAACTCGTACGCCAGCACATGCAAATGCACAAAGTGTCGGAGTTCAAACTACCCAAACTGATGGACTTCTTGGCTCATCCTCAAATTAAGGATATGACAGCTCTTGAGCATGCTGATTCGATGGGACGAGGACATACCTACCAACCTGCTAAATCGCAGCTTGAGTTTATCAACCAAAAGATAGAAGAGCTTTCAAATACTGAGCATCCGGCCCAATCACTTGGCGCAAAACCAATCGTTGATGGCAAGTTGCTTAAGGTGCTAGGCGTTAAATCGGGTCAGCGGCTGGGCGAAATTAAATCCGAAGCTTTTGATGCGCAGCGGATGGGAGCCTTCACTGACGAGCCCACCGCACGCCAGTGGTTGCAAGACAGCTTTACTGAATTCCGCGTCAAGCCATTTATCGATGGCACCAAACTGAAGGAACTCGGTGTCAAGCCAGGTCCACGCATGGGCGAAGTTAAAAATGCCACCACTCAAGCTCAACGTGATGGTGTTTTTCACGACGAGCAAGGCGCACTAGAATGGCTGTACAAGCAATATCCTGAATTGCAACTGGGACACTAGAAGCACTGGTTCTAACTTTCGCTGCTCGGCGTCTCTTGGGCCGCCATGAGGCAAGCTTTTCGCTATCCGATGTGTTTTTTGAACAAAGGAAAGTATTTCCGGTCCTCCTTGAATAGGTGCTGCGCAACCACGGTATTCGCGAGAAACTCGACCAGATCGCCTAGTGTGGTCTTGCCGGCCGCAACGGCCGCCTTCAGTTCCGAGGCCCGAGCGATCAATGCGGCATGGATCAGTCGGTGCGGCTCGAGGTCGTTGTAACCGTGCTGGGCGAGGATGGCCTCCTCGTCGGCGAAGTGCTTCACAATGTGCGCCAGCAGCTTATCCAACGCCACGCTGAAAACTTCCGGCGACGATTCCGACTTGAAAGAGGCATCCAACAGCGCGTTCCCCAGCTCGAACAGCTTGCAGTGCTGTCCATCGATCGTCGGCTCGCCGCATTCATACGCTTCCTGCCATACCAGACGAATGACCGACGGACCGCTCTCCGCTGCCCACATGTCGGAACCGCCGCGCTGATCGACGTCGACGCGATTGCGTCCGCCTTCCTTTGCCCGATAGAGAGCCTCATCCACCCGGTGGAACCAGATCTCCGCGGACTCCGTTGCAATGTGTTCCGCCACGCCCAGGCTGATCGTCACCGGTCCGACACCGGTAAAGCGATGCTGCTCTACATCGCTGCGCATTCTCTCCGCTAGCGCAGAGCCTGCCCTGTAGCCGGTTGATGGGGCCAGTACCACAAATTCCTCACCGCCCCAGCGAAACAGCATATCGCTCGATCGATCAGCTGCGCCGATCACCTGGACGAGTTCGCACAACACAGAGTCGCCAGCTTGATGACCGTAAGTATCGTTGACCTGTTTGAAATGGTCTATATCCAGAAAGATGAGTGAGACCGGCTGCTTGAACCGGATGCTGCGCTCCAGTTCCGAAGCGACCACGCGGTCAAAATGAGCGCGGTTCCACGCCCCGGTCAGGGAGTCGATGGAACTGAGCCGCTCGAGCTGGGCAATTTGTACATGCAACTCGTCCAGTTTCCGCTGCAATTCGGGATCCATCGCACTGTCGAGTATAAGCATCAGGTTGTCACGAACTCGAACCACCTGAGCCTGGACCTCCATTTGGCCCTGTCCGCGGCCCGACACCTGGACTGTCTTCCAACCGGGGACCGCTTTGCGGATTATATCCTGGAGCGGTGCCAAATCGAGCACCTCAGGGTCGTAGGTCCGTTCAAAACATTCGTTCAGAATCAGCACGGCGCCCCCATCATCAAGCAGCGCGATCGGCAAGGGAAAGCGCTGGATCAGATCGTCCATGGGCGGGGCGTCAGGCCACGCATTACTACTTTGTGACATGTTCATCTACCCCAAACGATTCCAGCGCGCCAACGCTGGAACGGAGACCACACCATGAAGAAAGATACCATCTATCTCATACCCACTGTGAGTGGCGCGTGAAACAGAGAAAGATAACGTCGTCAACCCAACTGTCTTTAAACGGCTTGGAAGGCTGGTGCTATTGTGATTGCGATTTCCACAATGCGCGAATCAGTTTCAAGAACGTGAATGCCACAGTCACCTATTAAGCCGCCATCACCGCGAAGTGCAATTCCGATTTGATACCAACCAGGGGTGTTGAGTTCTCGCATCACCATGCTGCTGATGAACGACTGAATTTCTTCCAACGACCGCGGCTGCCAGGATTGGTACTGAAGGACTTCAGGATGGGAGCGATATGCAAACATTTTTTCAGTGTCGTCTAGCCGCAAGCACCGAAGACACAATCGCTCAGTCAGGACATTTTTGTAAGGCTCAGATTGCTTCATGCACGCGGATTTCTTCGGCCAGTACTTGTTTTATTTTCGCTGTTATCGCGATGATTCCAGGGTTGCCTAGAGTGTAGAAAATAACTTCGTTTTTGCCTGACAAATAAAGAATCGTGGGCAGTGGCTTGACACCGTATTCGGTGAGGATGTCATTGTTTTTCGGATCATCAGCGTCAATTACAACGACGTTAAACTTGTCGCGATTCGCACCAAGAGCAGTGTTCACGTCATCGACTATCCCTTTGCATGAGTCGATCCAGTCAGCTTTAAAGATCAATATGGATGGCTGATCATTCTTTTTGGCAGCGTTCAAGTCGACTAGTCTGAACGTCCCTGTAGTTTTTTCTCCAACAGTAGGCGCAATTACTTTATCGGGCAAGGTGAGAAGCATTCTATGTGCGCGGGCGGCAAGCGCAGAACCTTTGGCGATCTGGGTAGTTTCCATCAAATGCTCACTCGCCTTCGCGTTGTCGTTGAGCATGATGAAACCCTCTGCGATTTTGAAGTGCGCTAACGCCTCCTTGACTCGATCAGCGCTTAGTTGAAGAGCGTTGGTTCGACCTGCTTTGATAGAGGTGTTTGCTGTTTTGGCAAGTTGCGGTGTGGAGACGTGCTTGTCTATCCAATCGGACACTAAATCTACGACGTCGTCGGTGAACTGTCCTTGTTCGAAGATGAGGTGTTCAGCTGGGCCGACCATAATCATGTTTTTGTCCGGTGTCTTAAGTCGATTAAACAGAGCAAGCGTTCCTGCTGGTTTGATCAGCCTGTCGCTGCCGCCTTGAAGAAACAACACCGGGGTCTTAGTGATGCGTTCTGCATCCTTGCTGTTAGCTTGCATGAGGTGTTCATAGCGAATCAGATCCTTAGGAGATAAACTCATACGCGCCAGCGGATCCGCCTCCCAATCCATGATCACTTGCGGATCCGTCAATGCCCGTTTAGCCACTTTGTTGCCAACCGAAATTTCTTTTTTCGACGATGTAAGCAGGCCGAAGCCAACTTTCATGCTTGTGGACTTTTGACCAGAGTGCTTGATCGATGGAACGGAGCAAATCAATCCGTCAACAAGTGAGGGAAACCGAACGGCCGACTGAAGCGCCAGCCCTCCTCCCATCGATTCACCAAGCAAGATAACCGGCAGTCCTGGGTGTGCTTTGTGAATTGCGACAAGCGCATTTTCGATATCTTGAAACGTGGTTTCAAAATCTAGATCGTAGCCCAAATCAGTTTTTTGCCAGGAACCAAATCCGCGAATGTCAATGGCATATGTAGGCAGCCCTAGGTGCGACAGGCGCGTGCCAAGGTCGGCATAATTCTTGGCATGCAACGAAAGACCGTGCAAGCAAAGAATTGCAGCCCAAGGTGTAATTGTTGGGTCGCGCCAGGCTTCTAAAGGAACGTCGTTGCCGACGCGTTGCCTCTCTGTCCACTGCGTGCCTTCCTTAGTTGCGGATGGAACGGTCGATTGAGCATGAACGGCACCACCGAGCAACAGCCAGCACAGCGCTAGAGCCGTTGCAGAACGGCGAGTTCTAATCCACATGCGGCGCGCGTCCTTAAGTTGGGAGAGTAAGTAAACATCTTGACGAACGGTTATGCATCGTCCGTCAGACCTTTTGAGATAATATCAGGTATCGCAACCTCATCTATCTTTAGAACACTTTCGAAGCATGGAATACGCAACTTCTGAGTTTTGCGCTTTTGCATTCTCGGTTTGCGTAAATGCACATAGTTTGCACTATGGGTGTGTAGGAAAATCGCTGGTACCCCGATTCTTGAGGAACCAGCCATGACAGAACGAACACCACAGCAGGAAGCTACATATTTAGAGAAGCTCGGTTTTGCAGGAGCCAAGGACAACTCAGCCGTCGCAGAAAAAGCTGCACAAGCATTTTATGCCGAGTTTCAAGATGTGATGAAAACGCATAGCACACAATATCTCGATCAAATGGGTCAATCGCTAAAGAATGCTAAAGCAACAGATGGCGTAGGAATAGGTGTAGATTTTGGTGGGTCCACAACATTGCACTTCCAAGATGTCTCCTTCTGGGGTGGAAAAGACGATTCGCCAACGGGTCCGCGAGTTATCGATGGCGACAATCCAGGGCGCAGGGATTTACCGCAGGTGCGTGCCGGACAAACAGTTCATCTTCGTGAAGGGTCCTATGTAGCCGAAAAAGGTTCGCACGTTATCGGCACGGCGCAAGCGACGGAATTAGAAGTTTTTGCTGAGAGCGGTTCTGTTGTGGATCTTAATGGCAGTGGTCGAGTAGACGCTTTTAAGGGCTCCTCTACTAGCGTGAAGAATTTTGGCGAGGCTTCCGCCTTTGACGGATCGAAAGTCACAGTTGGTGATCGAGGGTTTGCCTATGCCAACGCCGGTTCGCACGTTACAGCTGAAAAGGGTGGCATGGTGGTTGCAGAAGCTGGTTCGTATATTGATGCTGAAGCTGGCTCTGAAGTCTTAGTCCAGAAGGGAGCTCACATCAAGATAGAGAAAGGCGCCGTAGTTAAGTGGGCTTGACGTTTCATAATGCTCATTCTGATTCCACGACGTCTCTAACTTCCTGATATCACTATAGTCAGCTTTAAAAACCTCACCGATGGTCAAGATCCCATGGTGTTGGTTCACAAATCAGCACTATCTAGCAGCTTTAACTCATCGAACTTCTTCTGTTTTGTCAGAAAAGCTCTTAGGCTCTTCTTCGCATTGAATCCTTTGTATGCAAGGGGAGCCGCTTTTCCCAGCCGCTTTTTCATTGTTACGCTCTCGTTGGCCGTTCTTGCCGGGTCTCCTGGTGCGGAACTCAATTTCTTACCGTTCCATCCGTAAATGCTAGTTCCTGAATAAAGAGCCACTTGGTCGTTTGAAATTTTGCCATAGACTTCCTCGGAATCTTCCTGCCAGACCGCAGTCACGGTTCCGGGTGGAAGAAGAACTTCTGTTTTGGCATGAATCATAGGTCTGACGCGGAAGAAAATTGTGGATTGCCTGAAAATGACGTTGCCATTACCGGTGGTGACTGGGTGATGGCGGTGACAAAATGAGTATTCGAGAAATTTATCCCCCTGCGATCCACCACGTGTCCAAAAGTCCGAGCTGTCGGCACTATGGTGCTCCCACCAGCCATCCTTTGTTGGAATGGCTCCCTTGCGCATTGCGTATGGACCAGGTCCCTCATAAAAGCCACTTGGCGGTGGATCATCCCATAGCGCACCCTCTACTTCTATGGTTTGCTGGTGCGGCGGTATCTCTCGGCTTTGCCACAGTCCTGCCAACCAATCAGGAATCTTGCACCATTCCGCCGAATCGCCTCCCAATTTCTTCTTAATCTCAGCGGTAAATACTTTCTCGTCAAAAGGGGCACCGACACCCAATTTGGAGGAGAGCGGCAGGATGCAAATATGCGAGTTGTTTTTTAGTGCCTCTTGCACTTGCATGAAAAATGGACCGAGAACTGGTCCATAGTCTTTCTTCTTAATAGCTAAGACGCGCGTCGACAGTTGCTCGGTTTCCTTCTGATTGCCCATCTTTTGATTTATATCCGACAGTTTCTCCAAGCATATCTTCACCATCCTCCCGTCTGCACCATACGTTTGTTCGCGCATAGCCAAAGAGCGCTTCAATAACACTTTCGCTTGAGCGTACTTGCCTTCTTTTGTGTAAACCTGCGCTAGGCTATCCAGACTCATCGCCAGTAATTCTTCGTTCGGATCGGAGGCGATTTTCTCGTGCACTGTTAAGGCGCGTTTGAAAAACTGCTCTGCTTGCGAAAGTTGTTGCTTTCTTTCACACGCATAACCAAGTCCGCTCAAACACGTTTTCAGATCTTCCAAGTTTGCGTTAGGAGTTTTGTCCAGAATGGTTAGTGCTCGCCTATATAAGGGTTCCGCCTTGTCGGACAGCCCTCTGTTGTCGTAATGCACCGCCAAGTCAGAGAGCAGTTTCGCTATATCTGCATTATCTTTCCCCAAATTCTTTTCCTCGATTTGCAGGGCTTGTCTGTAAAGCGATTCAATCTCCGCATTCTTACCTTCGTTCCACAGCTGCGTCATCTTGCCGAAATCGTGAACTGTCGCAACAACGCGCTCGTTTTCTTGCTTCGTCTCTTGTGCAAAGCAGCTGTAAGGAATGGAGACAACCGCTGTAACTGCAGCAATGATCGTAAATTTTGCTCTATAAGTGCCCATAGTTTCTTTCATAAATGCTGCCATCAGACTATTGATGGCATTCCTCGCGACTGGTCTAACTTTTGTTGATTATACGTTGACTGTACGAGTGGCACACTGGGGCAATCCCTGAGGTTGGGATAGTGCTTCATTTAGCCGAAGAATCACTGTCAAAAGGATTCTGGTATGCATAACCACTCGAAAGGACTAGTTGGACGCTTGAAATTTCCTCAAAATTGCTCGCTAGCATAGCAATATAGCTAAGGCTTCACTGGACAAGATGCCTCCGTTCCAAATCAGTAACTTGGCCGACAGCGGACGATTAGCCACACTTTTTGATTCTAAAGGTACGGGCAGCATCTCTGCAAAAGACGCTATTGCCGCGATGGCCGACCCTACAAACAGTGAGTTGGATTGTGTGATCGCCATGTCACTTGTCCAACACTTCTTTGTGGGCAAACAGCTTGATTCGACGGTTGAAATCAGTAAAATTCGAACGGACATGAAAGACAAACATGAATGGTAATGATCTGATTTTCTGGTGAGTTGTGCTATCCAACATGTGAGTGCTGCACCGCCAGCAGTGCTATGACTCTGAAGCTAAAGTCTAGTTATATTCAGCAGCATTTTAACCACCGCTTCTAATGTCGTCGGGGTTATAGGCTTTTGTAAAAAGACCGTCATCCCGGCTTCCAAGCATGTTTGCCGACTGGCGCCGCTAGCAGTCGTTGCAACTATCGGGACAGGCGAAAGTCCTTCGGTTCTTTCATGAAGTCTGATGGCGGCGGTCGCATCCAAGCCATTCATGTGGGGCATTTGAACATCCATAAAAATGAGTTCATAGCGGGAGTTTAGAATTCGCTGAAGAGCTTCTACACCATTTGCGGCAGAATCGACTGTTAGCCCAAACCGTTGCAGTTGAAGAGTCATCATCTTTCGAAGGGCTGGGTCGTCATCGACAACTAAGACTTTAATTGGATCACTGGAATCCGGTTCGTCTTTCTCTTTATCTGGCATTGGTGATACCTCAAGCATGAGTGGATTTTTGTTTAATAGTCGTCGCCACAGATGAACAGGCGAGCCACCAAACTGGTGATTGCCTACTGTGTGAATTCTGTGCATTGCCTGTGCAAATATTTGAGATCTGCCACATCAAATTGGCGTTAGGCTATGTGTTTCCATAATCGGTGATTTGGCTGGTTAGGCCCATTACACCGGGATCTTGTATTAAGAGGCATCTCCATCCCCAAGGAGTTGCTCGAATGATTTGCCCTCGTCTACTCTTGTTATAGGCTAAAATTCTGGCAAGCGTTTGGCACACTCAAGAGCAAAGATCTCCGCCCTCTGGTAAGTGGTGCAATGCAAAGTACGTCGGACTTACGATGTTCTTTCGAGTTCCGAGAAAGTGACTGCATTGAACGTCGTAGTCCGCGCTTGTTTGCTATTCGCGAATAGCGAATAGCATCCAGATCCATTTAATTGTGGTTCCAGGGCTTCAAATAGGATACAATATAAGTCGGTTGTTCGCGGTTTGCGAATAGCGAAAATTAGTTTAAATCCTAGGGCATTTTGGTCGAAGATGAGTTTAAAACCCCAAGACATTTTGGTCCTTTTGAAGTTAGTGAACTACACGCCTGATTGGACTTTTAGACAGCTTGCTTCAGAGCTCTTCATGAGCGTGTCTGAGGTGCATCAAGCGCTCAGCCGAGCTGGAACAGCAGATCTTTACGATGAACAGAGGAGGAGTCCAAAATTGCGCAATCTCGAAGAATTCATCGTACACGGGCTGCGTTACGCATTTCCATGTGAGCCAGGAGCTATAACGCGGGGAATACCCACTAGCTTTGCCGCGGCACCACTTAGAGATCACTTTTTCAAACAATCCACTGACCTTCCGCCAGTTTGGTCCGATCCAGAGGGTTCGACTCGCGGTTACAAAATAGCACCTTTGTATTCGTCAGTGCCTAAAGCAGTAAAGTCTGATCCTGAGCTATATCAGCTGCTAGCCTTGGTTGACGCCATTCGCGAAGGTCGTGCTCGCGAACGGCAAATGGCGCAAGATCTTTTACACGAGCGCTTCAAAAGCACATGAACAGACGAGACTGGCAGCTAGCGCAAATTTCCAAGATTTCACGAGCCTTAGGTGAAATCGCAAAACGCTGCGTCTTTGTTGGAGGTGCAATCCTGCCAATTCTCATCACCGATGAGACTATTACTGAGATGCGTCCAACCGATGATGTTGACCTGATAATAGAAGTCACATCACGTCTTAAATACGCACAATTACAAGAAGAAGTGCGCAAACTGGGGTTCGTTCATGTTATTTACGGGCCACTATGTCGATTCAAATTTGAAGAAACTATCGTAGACATTATGCCAACGGATCCGGACATTCTAGGATTCAGTAACCACTGGTACACAAAAGCCTGGCATTCGGCTTCAGAACAGCTTTTGCCTGGTGGGCAGATTGTCAAAATTGTATCTGCACCGTTATTTCTATGTACAAAGCTAGAAGCATTTCATGACCGCGGCAAAGATGACTACATCATGAGCCATGATATCGAAGACTTTGTCAGCGTTATCGATGGCAGACGTGAACTGTTCTACGAGCTTTGCCAATGCGGTGTTGAAGAGCGCGATTTTTTAAATTCGGAGATTAATCGAATTCTTTCCGATTCAGAATTTCTCAATTCAGTCGAAGGTATGATTCGTCCGTCGACTTTGATGCGCAAACAATTTGTTCTTAGGCGTATGAGACTTATGGCTAACATGGCAACAAGCTCGGCATGGCTTACAGAGAATCACAAATATCTCAAGTGGTCGCAACATGACGACTTTGTGAGAGTTGGAGGACACGGAAATGCGCATATCTGCCTTGTTAGTGCCAGTGCCGTCGAAGACTCGGCATTACTCATCAACCTCTGTCAGACATTTGCTCGGGAGGTTGACTCATTCTCCGGTAAGATCCTGATGTGGATCGATCCTAGTGATGTTCCCAACTCGTGGCCCATTAGCAAAGAGCAAATCAATTCTCAGGTAGCTGAATTCTCCATTGATCGAAATGATGGATTGCAACGTCTCAGACTTATGAAGAATGGCACAGTACAAAGGGAGATCATTGCTGATGCGAATTGACATACTTGGGTCGGAGCATGTTCTATATTCTAGAATTCCAAATACGTTCTATATTCTAGAACATAGAACATATTTGGCCAGTCAGATTAAAGGCGTGAAGACTGCGTTACTCTAGTAGCAGATAGGGTTCAATTGATGCAAATGTCAGAAGATTCCGGAAAAGATGAAGCAAGCGACCCAAAGAGCTCTGTAGGCAAGGAGAGTCATAGCACTTTGGCGGAACAAGCTATGAAACTAATAGACGCTCTTGAAGCCGAATTGGATGCAGGAAACGAAGAAGCTTGGTTAGCCGTTATGGACCGTCTAGCTTCGCTAAGCGATCCCCAAGCTTTTGGCCGTCGGAGCAAAAACAAACGATCATCCACCAAATCCTCGCCCCCATTTGAAGATGTTGATGATCCTTGCTTCCAGCTTGAGCAGGCTTATCAGAAACTTCAATCCGATTTGATAGACGTGAGGCAGGCGGTGGCGCAATCTATTGCAACGGAAAAACAGTTAGAACAACAAATTCAAAAAAATAGGGATCAAGCCGATACATGGTTGAACCGAGCTGCCATGGCTGTGCAGCAGGAAAACCTTGATCTCGCCAATCAGGCTCGGCAGCGCATGAGCGGTTATTCGCAAGCCGTTGAAGATCTCGAAAACCAACTGGTTGTGCATACGGAATCGACCGTAGATTTGCGCCAGCGATTAACCGATCTCGAAGTGACCGTGCAGAAGGCATATACGAAAAAGCAGGTTCTCATTTCCCGTGAAACATCTGCGAGGGCGACATTGGCAGCAACAGAGTTATTGAGAAATTTCGATTCAAATGATGCACTATCGGAGATATCAGCAATCGAGAAGAGCACTGATGAGACTAAAGCACGAACAGCAACTATCTCAGATAATCGCGATGACACGCCGGTAACGATTTCCAGCGAGTCATTGGCCGAGGCTATCGCTTCACTCGAAAAAACGCTCAAAGGATTTAGACTTTTGGCGCAACACCTCGTCTCAGGTGAGTCGCTTATTTCTACTGAGTTCGAAGAAGATGACGCCTGATACCGTTCGAAGAATAGCCATGAAAACGTTAGGTCTGACCGATAGCTACATCGCCAGATCCAGACTTAACAACCAGTTCATCGCGAGCGCCTCGCACTATCCAAAGCAGGCATTTATTGGCGTATATCTAAACACTCCCGATAGCCATTTAATCATTACCGATCAGGGCGTAGACGTTGTCACTGGTGATCACCATTGCTTCATCAATTATTCAGATATCACGCAGATCACGTCCCCATTGGAAGATGACCGCGATCTCGATTTGATTGTCGAAAACGACAGATTTGATGACGTTAGAAGCTATGCTATTCCAATCCTTGGAGTAACAAATGATATTGCGGACGTCCACGAGTTCTACAACTTTTTGCTCGCCGTCACAGAGTTCTTAGGACTCTCTCCGGTCAATCTCAGAAGCGTTACTTCCCTTAAAGATCTAATTGACTATTTGAGAACTGAATGTTTGTGGGAAGAATACACGGGTGCTCTGGCGAATTATTTGGAGAACGAGTTTGATGTCGATTCCTTCGATGCACTAAATATTGATAAAGCGATGTTGGCAAAGCCCGACTTTTGGCGAGCCTTAGCAGTCTTGCTCAACGTACCGATAAAGATGCCCGTTGAAAAAGTTCGTGACCCTGATGGATGGGCCAACACGGCTGAATTTTCAAAGGAATCGTAAGTACGGCGCAAAAGCAGCACAAGAAGCGACAGTTAGCTCGCCACCGTATCTAAGGCAACTTGCGTGTTCTTGCCGTTAGACTAGTCCGACCGACGCCCGACGCTATCTGCATTCGATCAACTTTATCGCACGTCAAATTGCGGTAACGCTTCAGCGCACTCATCACACACGTCGACGTAGTTTTTGTCCACGCCGATTTTAGTCGAATACTTCCAGCATCGAGCGCATCTCTCGCCCTCAGCTTTCAGCACCGTGACTCGCAATCCGCTTTCTGTTAGCTCAGCCAGCGGTTCTTCATCGTGGTGTTTGCCATTCGAACCGTTCGAACCAGTTTTGTTTGTCACCTCCGCTTGAGACGTGATGAAGATAGACGGCAAGTTTTTGCCGAGTGAGGCAACTTTCTCCGCGAGTTCAGGTTTATCGAAGTGAAGCAGAACTTTTGCTTCAAGTGACTTACCGATTTTCTTCTCGGCACGCGCCTGCTCCAGTGCTTTGTTGACAGTGTTGCGCACAGGGATTACTTCAGTCCAGAAATCATCCAAGACCTGATTGTTGTTTTTCACATTAGGCACAGGGAAATCAGTGAGCAGTACACTCAAATCATTTGAGTTGGCGCGCTTGATTTTTTCTGGCGTAAATTGCCAGATGTCTTCGGCTAAGTGTGGTGTAACTGGCACCAGTAATCGCACCAAGACTTGTAGCACTTCCTCAAGCACTGTCTGCGCGCTTCTTCGTTCCAAAGATTTCGGAGCTGATATGTACAATCTGTCTTTGACTATGTCGAAGTAAAAGCTGGACAAATCAACCACGCAAAAATTTTGCAGCAGTTGATAATACTTGAAGAATTCGTATCGATCGAAATCTTCCGTCACGCCGGTCACTAGTTCATGCAACCGATGCATTATGAATGCATCCAGTGTTGATAGCTCATTCAGAGGGACCCGATCTTGGGCAGGATCGAAGTCATACAAGTTGCCCAGTATGTAGCGAGCCGTGTTTCTCAATTTGCGATAAACTTCCGCCAATTGGGCGAGCATGCTCTTGCCGATTGGGATATCGTCAGTGTAGTTCACGGATGCAACCCACAATCTCAGAACATCGGCACCATACTGTTTGATCACGTCATCGGGATCAACTACATTACCGACCGACTTAGACATTTTCTTGCCGTGTTCATCCACAACAAATCCATGGGTTAACACGGTTTTGTATGGCGCTCTGTGCTGGGTAGCAACGGACGTCAGCAAGGATGACTGGAACCAGCCGCGGTGTTGATCGCTGCCTTCCAAATACAACTCGCATGGGGAGCCACGCAGTTCTGGTCGTGCATCTAAAACAGCAGAGTGAGTCGAGCCAGAGTCAAACCAGACATCCATGATGTCCGTTTCTTTTGTGTATGCTGTGCCACCACAAGTGGAGCATGGGAAATTACCGCCAAGGAAATGCGAAGCCTCTTGCTCCCACCAGGAGTCACTGCCTTCAACTGCAAAAACAGCGGCGACACGTTCGATACTCTGGGCACTCATCAGATGCTTGCCGCATCCCTGACAGTAGAATACCGGTATCGGCACGCCCCAAGCGCGCTGACGACTGATGCACCAGTCATTACGTTTCTCAACCATTGCGTAGATGCGGTTACGTCCCGAGGCAGGTATCCACTGAACAGTGTCTATCGCGGCCAAAGCTTCTTGTCGGCATCCATCAACGGACGCAAACCATTGCTCTGTAGCTCGGAATATAAGAGGCTTCTTGCACCGCCAGCAGTGCGGATAGCTATGTGAGTAGGTTGAGTGATGAAGAAGTTTGCCTAATTCTCTGAGATGCTCAACGATTGGCATATTGGATTTGTCGAAGCGTTCTCCGGCAAACTTGCCAGCTTCCTCTGTGAAGATTCCCCTGCCGTCTACTGGCGACAGAACGCCAAGTTTGTATTTATGACCTAATTCAAAGTCTTCCGGTCCATGTCCAGGAGCCGTGTGCACTACGCCGGTACCAGCTTCCGCAGTAACGTGCTCCCCGAGTATGACCATACTTGGTCTGTCCATGAACGGATGCTTTGTCAGTATGTGTTCGAGAGACTTACCCTGAGCGGTTCCCAGCAGTTTTAAGCGGCCTGCATCCAAACCAACTTTGTTGACGAAGTCATCCTTCAGTTGTGTTGCGACAACCAGAACGCCATCATTAGGACTCTGAAGAAATTGATACTCAAACTCGGGATGAAGCGCTACACCAAGGTTGGCTGGCAATGTCCATGGTGTTGTCGTCCAGATCACGAAATTCACTTCGGCATCCGCTGGAACGAAGGCAGGTAGCTTGCTGCGCGAGCCGTCTTCTACGTTGAATTTCACGTAGATTGAATTGGAAACGTGATCAGCATATTCAACTTCAGCTTCTGCCAATGCAGTCTCACAATTTGGACACCACGATACGGACTTGAGTCCTTTGTACAAGTACCCAGCCGTAGCCATTTTTCCGAAGACTCTGATCTGAGCCGCTTCGAAGAGTTTGTCCAAGGTTATGTAAGGATGAGCCCAATCGCCCCACACGCCCAGTCTCCGGAAGTTTGCTTCTTGTCCTTTTAGATTTCCAAGAGCGAAGTCTCGACAGCGACGTCTCAACTCAACAGGAGTTAGTGCTGACCGACCGCCCTTCACTTCTTTCAAAACTGCTGTTTCGATTGGCAAGCCATGGCTGTCGTAACCAGGGACATACGGAGCGTAAAAACCTTTCTGCGCCTTGTATTTGGTGACTATGTCCTTCAAGATTTTGTTTAGCGCGGTGCCGATGTGGATTTTTGCAGAGCTCAAATAGGGGGGTCCGTCATGTAGCACGAATTTTTCGGATGCGTGTCTCCTTTCAAGGCTCTTTTCGTAAACCTTGTTCTCATCCCAAAAATGCTGCGTTTCAACTTCTCTGGTGGCACTATTTGCTTTCATCGGAAAGTCCGTTTGTGGCAAATTAAGTGGATATTTTTCAGTCATGATCTTCCTCTGCGTGTGCCCGGCGAAACCGCAATGCGTAATCTATC
This sequence comes from Candidatus Melainabacteria bacterium, assembly GCA_003153555.1. Lineage (GTDB taxonomy): Bacteria > Cyanobacteriota > Vampirovibrionia > Obscuribacterales > Obscuribacteraceae > PALSA-1081. Next base: position 51,696 of record PLZS01000112.1, read on the forward strand.
CCTAAAACTAAAAAGCCAACGCTCTGGCGCTGGCAGTTTCTCGTTCGACTGTACCAGCTCCTTATTTCCCGATAATAATAATTGCCTTCCGTTCGTATAAACGGAGGGTATTAGCTATCTCGTTGATTGTAAGCCGATTGGACATTTCATTCACTATCTAAAACCAGATTACTTAGCGGAGTCGGGCAGTTTCGCTGCATCTACCCCAGTGGTGTGCACAATCGCACAGGCGCTCTTTAGGACAGACCCCCCTCAGGTGTGTGACCGTCGCTTGCAAACTCTCGGGGCACTGGTTATCCCGGATGAGAGTCTTCCTTTCTAGAGTAATTGTATTCAAAGATTCCCGTCAAGGCTTATAGGCGCCCGGTTAATGATTCTTATTTCGCATCACTAGACGACTTTAGTATAGTTACGGCCGGAACGGGGACTCGAATTATACAGGGGTGCTTCAGGTGACGGTTAGCAAAGGGAAGAAAGCGGCTTTCAATGCGGCTCTAGAGGCTGGCAAGTACATCAAAGAACGCCTCGGCAACATCAAGCGTATCGACTACAAGGGCGCTTTTAACATCGTCACTGATGTTGATAAAGCCTCTGAAGCAATGATTCTTGAATTCTTGAAATCCGATTTTCCTGATGACAGCTATATGGCCGAAGAAGGCGGCGGTAGCGAGGCGAAGAAAAATGACCGTCGATGGTACATCGATCCGTTGGATGGCACCACAAACTTCACGCATACTTATCCGTTCTTTTGCGTTTCGATCGGACTGGAAGAAGCAGGCAAAATGATTCTTGGTGTTGTCTATAATCCGATGGCAGACGAGCTGTTTTATGCAGAGCGCGGTCTAGGCGCCTTTTTGAATGATGAACCGATTCACGTATCTTCAATTGCTGAATTGAACAATAGTCTGCTCGCCACTGGTTTTCCTCCCGACACAGGGAATGTCCCAAACAACAACATGTTGCCATTCACAACATTGACCACGATGTCTCACGGTGTAAGAAGAGATGGTTCCGCTGCGCTCGATCTGTGCTTCGTTGCATGTGGAAGATTGGAAGGGTTTTGGGAGCTGAAATTGGCACCATGGGACATCGCCGCAGGTAGTTTGATTGTCGAAGAAGCGGGTGGAAGAGTGTCAGATTTGGTCAACGGACCTTTGGATATGCCTACTGGGCACATCCTAGCGACGAATAAACTTATCCATGATGAAGTGGTTGGAGTGATGCAGAAGATTGACGTGAAGTAAGTAGTGACCTCTTCGTATTCCCAAAATGCGTTGGATGAAATTGCCTAGAGCAATAAATCCTAGTAATTGGCGAATTGCTTGACCTGATCCGACAGGTGGTCTATCTCTTCATTGCTATTCAGATAGTGGACAGAGACTCGCACGCAATTTAGCCCGGGAATTGTGCGCACGATAATTTTTTGTTTTTCCAGCCATTCAACGATTGCTTGGGGCCATCTTATTTCAGGATCGTTTCAGAATCGCTGCTGCTTGGGCGATTAGAGACAGCTTCGCTTGCGCGTTTTTGCTCGAGCTGACTGGGTTATCCGCGAACGTGGCAAATCCACAATCTGGATTCAATAATAATCTGTCAAAGCCTATCATCTGTGCGGCCTTTTCCGTTTTTTTCAGCACATCCGTCAAGCTCTCGACTTCTGGGTTCTTCGGGTTGACGACTCCAAGTCCAATGCGCATATTTGGTGGCAATTCTTGCAGTATCTCAAGCTCGCCAGCCCTAGGCGTGCAAAATTCAAGAAAGAGCGTGCCAACTTTGATATTTTGGAACAACGAGAGCAGGGGACGATAGTCTCCTGTCAGCGCCATTGCTTCATTTGCAGTCCAGTTGCCGCGGCATACGTGCAAACCAATTCGCTCTGGTGGCAGTCCTTTTATCGTAGCGTTAATAAGTCTTGTGGCAAACTCTAACTCTGATGCAGAGTCCATTCTTTCGCTCAAGGCTCCGCACATGAAACTTCGTGAGGTCGTTTGCGCACCATACACAACTTCCGAAAGCACTGGCTCGTCTAGTTGCACAATCGGTACGCCAGCTGCAAGCAGGAAATGCAACTCCTCTCTGAGCACTCTGACGATATCTTCAGATAGATGTTGGCGTGACTCATAGTAGTTATTTGTTATGCAATCGAGCCACATCGTTCTGGTTAGTAGGTAAGGACCCGGCAATGCGATTTTTGCTGGTGTATGGACCAGGGATTTGATAAATTCGAACTCGTGCAATGCAATTGATCTCTTCCGTCCCAATCTTCCGAACACCACAGGGTGCCTAACCTCAGTCATGGGTACATCGAGTGCTTCCATTTGACTCTGAAGCTCTTCGGGGTTGCTGACGAGAGCGAGAAGATCAACAAGTGGTATCAGCTGACAATTTTCAAGACGCTGGCCAACAAAGCTGGCATAGTTATCTCTTCTTTGTTCACCGTCCGTGATCACATCGACCCCAGCCGCAAGTTGTGCATTGACGCAAAGCCGGACTGCGTCATCTGCAGTGCTTTGAAACTCTTCTTCAGACAATCTACTTTCCAGGTAGTCGTGCAAACTTCTAATCATCCAAGCTGGTCGCGGCCAGCTGCCGATGCCCATTACAGATAATGGTGGAATCGGATCGACATCGATTGGTTCCGGCAATCTAGTAGGAATTTCTATTTCAACTGAAGGAAAATGTTCTGACAAAAGTTTAGGGTGCGACGTTCCACTGACTATGGTCGAATCCTTGACACTGAATGAAGTGCCCAGATCAGGGGCAGTGCTAGATGGGGTGTGTTCGCCGAATTGTCCCTTGCAGACCAGATAACTCGTTTGCTTTCCTACTGTTGTGGAGCTAACGAGTTGATTTTTAGTCAGTCTGCACCAAGATGGTAGGTCCTGCTGAACAGATGATTCTATGGAAACAATCTCAAGCAATTGTCCGTGCAAAAGCTTATCCATGTGCCGGCGAATCAGCAAAAGCAATCCATTGCCACAATCCAGATCCCCGGCATCGAACGATAGGTTCGGCGCAAAATTTGATTTCTCTATTTTTGAAGGTTTATCCATTACAGATTAGGAAAGGTCTATTGCTGCCGAAAGTAGATCTACGAAATGGACAGGTTCTGCGCTTACGCCTTGCCGGAATTTCGAGTGCGGAAATGGCTTAGATTCGGGGCGGACAGGATGTCCGCGCTCCATTTCTTGCGTACCGAAGCGATCGCCGCTTTTAAAATTGAACAAGGTTGGGCTCAGGTTACAGGGAAAGTGTTTAATATGTTATGCATGATGAACCGCCATCTACGCTCAGAAATTCGACAAGCTTGGCACCACCGACGATGACTGCTCCTTGAACCAGCTTGGTTTCGTCCAATCCACGTTTCTTAAAACAGGGCGAACAAACGTAGACTTTTCCTCCAGCTTCGATGAAACTTTGCATCAGTTCTTGTAAAGGCGCGAAACCTTCCTCGTGAATGTCTTCGGCGTAAGCCTGGGCGGCGAGGCGAACTCCTTCTGTTGATAGAAATACCATCGTTTCTTTATCCGAAGCGACTGCAGCGTTGGCAACAACGAAGGCGACCGTTGCTTTATCTGCATTGTCTTTTGCGCAAGTCAGGCTAACGCAGAACTTATTCATGGATTCTCCTTTGAATGAAATAGAGTGGATGAGAGGCTTGGACCAGTGTGTGTCCTGTCAATTTACACCAGGCTGGAATGTCCTCGAGGGCACCCCCGTCTAGCGCCGTAAGCTTAATTACTTGACCGGGCTTCAGTTCAGTAATCTTCTTGCGAAGATTGATTAACAATTCCCCGCAGCCCATGGAACCGGCATTCCATTCAGATTGATGTGATTGAACTGACATCTCATTGAAATCTCGTTTAAACCTTACTGTTGATGAAAAGGATACACGAAGGTGAGCTGACCCAAATACTTATGAGGCGGGATCTGATCGGCGTTTTTAACAGTGGCTTAAACTAGCTCCACGAAATCCACATACAAAGGTCATTAAATGGGAATATCGATTCAGGATTGAGGCGATATGAGACAGGCATTACTGGCACTATCAATTTTGGTTTTTGTTTCCTCTCCAGGGCTGGCAAAAACCGCGAATACCACAGAAAACGTCGTGCATGTGCTCGACCGGCTTACTTTTGGTCCGAAACCAGGAGACGTTGAAGCCGTTAAGAAAATGGGTGTTGATAAGTTCATCAAGCGGCAGCTAAAGGCCGAATCGATTGATGAGGATCCGAAAATCCAAGAGTTCGTCAACAACTCTCCTGCTCTAACGCTAAGCCCTACTCAGCTTTATACGCAATTCGGGCAGCCGGCAGTGAAAGCGGCAAAGCTCAGTCAACAGTTGACAGAATCTGACGACGACAAGAAAAAGCTGAACAAAATTCGAAACGACTTACAGAAGCAGGCTTACGACGACGTACCTGACGCGAAGATGATGCGGGCGATCGGAAGCCCTCGGCAGCTTCAGGAGGTTATGACAGACTTTTGGTACAACCACTTCAATGTTTTTTATAACAAAGGGCAAGATCAACTGTGGATTGGAGCATATGAGCAGCAGGCAATTCGTCCATATGTCCTGGGCAAATTCCGAGACATGGTGGAAGCAACGTGCCACCATCCCGCCATGCTCTTCTATTTGGATAACTGGCAAAATACCGCACCTGGAGTCAATAAGCGCGGTAATTTTGCTGGGCTGAATGAAAATTACGCTCGCGAGTTGATGGAGTTGCACACACTTGGAGTCAACGGTGGTTACTCACAAAGGGACGTCACCGAACTTGCAAGAGTGTTGACTGGTTTAGGACTACCGGCTAGAGACGGTAAGAATGCTAATCTCGGCGAGTCAAGGGCTGGATACTACTTCGATAGTAGGCGGCATGATCAAAAAGAAAAGGTTGTTATGGGTCAAGTGATCCAACCATCAGGTGAACCAGAGATTGAACAAATGCTCGACTACCTCGCATACAGTCCTGCTACCGCGCACCATATAAGCTATCAACTTGCTCAATATTTTGTCGCCGACACTCCTCCGTCTAGTCTTGTCGACAAGCTCACTGCCCGGTTTATCAAGTCAAAAGGCGACATCAAAGCAGTTTTGACTGAGCTGTTTAAGAGTCCGGAATTTTGGGATCCTCAGTATTTCAATTCCAAATACAAAAGTCCATTCAGATATGTGGTATCAACTGTCAGAGCTGCGAATGTCGTGCCTCAAGATTACAAAACGCTAGAACAATTTCTGCGACAGCAAGGCATGCCACTTTACGGTTGTCTCACACCTGACGGATATAAAAACACTCGTGAGGCATGGCTTAATCCCGACTCGTTAGTAAGGCGCACAGGTTTTGCAAGCGGATTGTCGGCGGGCAAATTCAAAGGTTCAGAAGGAACGGCAGTCGACTGGCAAACGCTGAACACCACTCTAGGTGACACTTTGTCTTCCAACACTCAAAGTGTAGTTTCCAAGGCACCAAATAATCTTAAGTCCGCGTTGGTTTTTGGCAGTCCTGATTTTATGCGTTATTAGGAGAATCAGTTATGAATCGTCGAGAGTTTCTAAAGGCAGCCGCCTTGTCTTCCATGATTTTCTTGCCCGGTATAAGTGGCTGGGCGTTCGGTGGAAGCAATTCCGACGTAAACACCAAGAAACTAATTGTCATACTTCTACGTGGTGGCATTGATGGCTTAAATGTGGTGATACCTTATGGCGACCCGAATTATTATTCGCTTAGACCAACAATCGCAGTGTCTAAGCCTGGCACCCCCAATGGTGCAATCGACCTGAACAGTTATTTTGGACTGCACCCAGCAATGAACCCGCTCATGCCGTATTGGCAGGATAAGTCACTGGCGTTCGTTCATGCTTCAGGCTCTCCCGATCCCACGCGTTCACACTTTGATGCACAAGACTATATGGAAACAGGTTTGCTTGGTGGCAAATTCTCATCGACTGGTTGGTTGAATCGTCTTGTCGGGGTGATTCCAAATCAACACTCGCCGGTGCAGGCACTGAGCGTGGGGCCTATATTGCCGCGCATTTTCACTGGACCTGCACCAGTCGCTACCGTTGAAAATGCTAAAGGACCGACCAATCTTTTCATCGATCGTCCCCAAATAGCTCAAGCTTTCCAGTCCATGTACAACGGAACTGGCGACATTGATTTGGCTTTTGCCGAAGGCATGGCTGCACACAAGACTATTAATACAGCGTTGTCTGCGCCTCAACAGCAGGAGCAGGTCATGGCAAATCGTGGGGCACCATTACCCACTTCGAGTTTTGGTCGACAACTTGCCAACCTGTTTGAAAAGGATCCAACCGTGCAAGTTGCTTTTATCGACTTCGGTGGATGGGACACGCACATTGGAGAAGGGGCTGGCAAAGGACAGTTGGCTAATCGATTGACACCGCTGGCCAGTGGTTTGGCCGATTTAATTGACGGACTTGGCCCCATGTATGGGGACACTTCAATCGTTGTTATGTCGGAGTTTGGCAGAACCGCTAAGGAGAATGGAAATGGTGGCACCGACCACGGCCATGGCAATGTTATGTGGCTGATGGGTGGTGGCATCAATGGTGGACAAGTTTACGGACGTTGGTCAAGTCTGGCCAACAGCGATTTGCATGAAGGACGAGATTTGCCGACCAGTACAGATTTTCGAAACGTATTGAGTTGCGTGTTGAACGAACAGATGAATGTATCAAAGAAAGCTGTCCAGCAAATATTTCCAGATTTCTCAGACAATCGAAATCCATTCACAACCGCCTAATTAGCCTGGGAGCGCCGGCATCCTTGCCGGCATCTAGCGGCGTCTCGCCGCTTTTGATTCAACGTTGGTTACGTTGATCTGACAGATTCGAGGCTGGCTTTGGCAGCGCTCCACATGAAGTGGATGTCGACTCCTAAGCAAATCAGATCGTATCCTTGCCTTACATAGGTTTGAGCATGATCGGCATGCAGGCAGAAGATGCCGACGGCTGTTCCATTTTGTTTGCATGATTTGCGAACAGTCTCGATTGCTGCCTGTACCTCGGGATCTTGTATTTGTCCAAGTTTTGCAAAACTGCCAGACATGTCATAAGGTCCAATTATTATTGCGTCGATTCCTGGAACTTTGAGAATTGCATCAATATTTTGAACGCCTTCTGTGTGTTCGATTTGTAATAGCACTAGCGTTTTGTCATTGGCATCGCGAACGTATTCTGCAAAATCCATACCGAAGCCGGATGCCCGTGCTAAACCAACACTTCTTGTACCTGTCGGTGGATACTTGGCGGATGCTACTGCTCGTCGGGCTTCCTCTACTGTTTTGACTTGCGGAACAATAATCCCATCAGCGCCAAGATCGAGAACTCGCTTGATCCAAGTTTCATCGTTTACTGGAATTCGCACGAAAGCGGCGCAGTCGCCTTTCTTCGCTTGCATCAACTGCTGAACTTGCTCAAGACTGAGCGGTGCATGCTCCATGTCGATCCAGAGCCAATCGAACCCGCAACGCGAAATAACCTCGGAAACAGAAGGAGAACCAATCGAGAGAAGTGTCCCGATCAGCGGCTGGCCTTGTTTCAATTTCTCTTTGAAAGACTTCATTTCGATTCCCCTATTTTATCGCGTCTAATTATAGTTGATGTTTGCTTTCGAAATGGAAGCGCGGCTACTCTAGCCGCCCATGACCACATGGCTAGCTTGGTAAAGACTCGTATTCTTCTTCGCTTGTTGGTTTTCAGGGCGGGTCTGGAGATCCGCGCTTCATTTCCCATTAAGTCAAATCTTTGCCAATCCAGGATGGACCGGCAAAACGCTTGCGCTCTCGGAAGTAATACCAGGCAGAAAGAACTACGATCAAGCCGACCATTGTTTTGCCTGCTTTAAAATCGTTTGCGAGACTGACAACTGAGGTTATGAAAACTGTCCAAATAATGGCAATCAAATTTATGGAATGGCTAAATCGCCCGAGATGCCAGGGACCCTTCGCAATTGGTGTCACATGCCTTCCACGCCAGGACAAGAACACGGGTGTGATGTAAGCGAAGTATAAGCAAATCATACTGATCGATGTGATCACAGCGTAGGCTCCGCTGTAAATGGCCGCAACGAATGCAGCGCAGGCGGTGAACCAAATCGCAGCTACAGGAGTTTGATGTTGCGATTGCACTTTTCTAAGCACATCAGAAAACGGCATGCCGTCATCACGTGAAAATGCGTAAATTACGCGGGAGCAGCCAGTCACAGCGCCTAAACCACAAAACCACATTGCCATCGCAGCTAGTACCGACACTGCACGTCCAGCGGTGGTGCCGAGAGCTTGCACAAGTATTTCTACGACGGTAGGGATACTGTTGCCACCAGCGTCAGTAGCAGTCAAAACTGCATTGACGTCTTTGATTGACAACGTTAAGGCGATCAGCATGATGTATCCGACGACGCTGGAGACGACCACGGCAATAACCATTCCCCATGGCACCATCAAGCGCGCATCAACGGTCTCTTCTGAGACGCTTGCAGATGCATCATAGCCAGATAATGTCCACTGCGCTTGCAAGAGACCAAGAATAAAGGCGCACCAGTATGGATACGGTGGAGTGTTCGGAGTAATGGTGCTCAGTAAAAATGACGGTGGCTGTTTTGGTGCGAATATAAACAGCGCACCAATCATGATCGCGAGTCCGACGATGTGAACTGTAACGCTGAAATCATTCAACCAAGAAACTAACTTGATACCGAATTGGTTAATCAATCCGTGACTGACAAGGAGTAGGAAATACACGAGCAATAAATTTGTCTGTGTTGAAGCCAAACCCAGCATCGGCATAAGGAAACTAGCGCAACCATAATCAATACCAGCAAGTGCCGTTATGTAACCGACAATCACAAACCAGGCCGTGAACCATCCCCAACTTTTGCCACCAAGTTCGCATGACCAGTGATACATCGCTCCTGAAGTTGGCAGTGAGGATGCAAGCTCCGCCATGCTCAAAACAACAAACATCGTGAAAAAGGTGACAATCGGCCACCCAAAGGTCATCTCCGCCGGACCGCCCATTTTGAGTCCGTAATCGTAGAGGGTTACCGCTCCAGTGAGCACTGAGACTACAGAGAAGCCGATAGCGAAATTAGAGAAACCACCCATGGTGCGAAACAGTTCTTGAGCATATCCGAGTTTGCTCAGTTCAGAATCATGTGGTGGCTCGTCGGTCTTTTTCAGGTATTCGCGCTCAATTGATTCCTCTTAGACTATCTCATCTTTCGCCCGACTATTTAATGTTCATTCAAATGGCATTAGATTCTCTGAGATTCCTATAATTGCTCTGTAAACCCGTAGAATTGTCTACTATGCAGTACGTTGAGGGATTGTCCATGTTTGTCCGCAAAAGCATTGTTTCTCTGGCACTCGGGGCTTTTCTTTGGGGTAACTTTGGTGCTCTCGCGGCTGAATCGAAAGCAGAAAGCAGCGCACCAGGCGTTCCAGCCAATAACCGCGAAGCCATCGTTCCAGTAAATAGCCTCGAAGCCGGCTCCAAACAGATTCACGTTCCGACCGAGGCTGCTAGAACCGCCCCTTGCGTATCCTGGGTGCCGGCTGTTGATGTCAAGCCTCGGGTGGCGATGTTATGTATTCATGGATTCAGCTTGCACAAGGGCTGTTATGCAGCGTTTGGCAAGGAGATGGCCAAGAATGGAATTGCTACGTACGCGACGGATTTGCGCGGCTTTGGCGAGCTAAAAGACTACAAGAGCCGCGTAGGAATGGATTTTGACGGCGATCTGGTCGACATCAAAGCTACGCTCCAGCAAATTCACAAGAATCACCCTGGTTTGCCTGTAATCTTATTAGGAGAGTCGTTGGGCGGTGCCATTGCGCTGAGAGCGGCAGCACTTTATCCCGGACTAATTTCAGGTCTCATTTGTGCAGTGCCGGCGCGCGATCGTTTTGCCATGAGTGACAGCGAAAAGAAGGTCACCAAAAATTCCGTTCTGAACGCTGTGACCGGTGACTATAGTAAGCCGATGGATGATGCCGCCTTCGCCGCCGTGCAGAAAATTTCAGCTAAGGAAGATCTGCGAAGTGAGTGGAAAAACGACCCGCTGATGCGAACCTACTTTTCGGCAAAGGACTTTGTGCAATTCGACTTCTTTATGAAGGGCAATCTGGAAGTTGCCAAACTAATAAAGGACACGCCGGTTTTGTTTTTACAAGGCACGAACGATAAGTTGATTCGTCCTGAGGGTACCTGGAGGCTTTTCGAACGCCTTTCCACGCCAAATCGGCAACTGGTTTTGAGCAAGAACTCAGAGCATCTGTTATTTGAAGAAAATCAGTTCAGACCCGATGACGTGGGTTTCGTTATGACCTGGATTGATAAAAATGTTACTCCTCTGGATCCCACTGTTGCTAGTTCTATGGTTAAATTGCCTGTGGTGGCATCTATGAAAGAGTACACGGACACCGAGGTCGCGAGCGCAAATACTTCCCAAAATGGAACAACCAGTCCAGTCGGAAATACCGCAGGCAGCGCTGCTAGTGCTACCATCGACAAAGTAGCGACACTGCCGCCTCAGCCTCAACCAACTGAATTTAAGCATCGACTAGCGTCGCAATCTCCGCAAATCAATTTCTGGATTGAACTTGACAGAAACGGTAAAGTCTTCCGTTGCAACAACAAAATGGAATTCAAAACAGGCGATAAGATTCGCTTCCATTTGATTCCGCAAAGCGATGGCTTTGCCTATCTTGTCATGAAAGCAGGAACAACCGGCAAGAGCGATGTTCTCTTTCCGAACACCAAATATGGCACTCAAAATTATCTGTCTCGTGGAAAAGATTACCCCATTCCTGCAACTGGATGGATGGAATTTGATCAACATCCAGGAACTGAGCAACTAGGTCTGGTATTTGCCAACGTGAAAGTTGACGTCACACCGGAGTCGCTTCAAAACCGCACTATGACCGCCTTTGTCTCGGCAGATCAGACGGGCGCAAAAGATCTCTGTCCAACACGCATGAAATTGTCGTGGGATGATCCAAAACCAGTGATGATTCCTGATGACTTTTCGGGAATGACTCAGGTTGCCAATTCAGGCGACAGCAGTTTGGTTCGCTTGATGGCAGCGAGTGCTGGGGGCATGGTATCAGCAAGCATCTCGCTCTTGCACGGAAATAATCAATGAGGTCAGGTTCATGCTTCGTCTAGAACGCTTATTGCTAATGTTGGCTGTGACCTCGACAATGTATTTTCCTGCGTGGTGTCAGTCGATTAAGGATGCGCCACCGGCTGCGGTGCCCGGTATCGAGTTCACTCAGATTCAAGATTTGAATCCAACCGTGCGCGGTAAAAACAGACCGATTAAACAAAAGTGGGCTGTCGTCATTGGCGCCTCTAAGTTCAAAGAAGGGCGCCTGACACCTACCGAAGCCAGCGACATGGCTCTCTCTGCTAAGGAATTCGGCGAGTATTTGGTTGATCCGCATGGTGGTCGTTTCGAGCGCAATCACGTGAAGTTGCTGCTCGACGCCGGTGCCCCAAGACAAAGCATTATGACCGCCCTTGGTCCAAGCTTCCTGGGGAACGCCGTTGGTCCCGATGATCTAGTCGTTGTTTACATTGCTACAAGCGGTTTTCCGACAACTGACGGTAACACCTATCTGTGTACCTACGATTGTGCACTCGATAACATTTATGGAACGTGCATCTCGATGCAAACATTGATGAGCACCTTAAAGCAGAACGTTCATTCCGATCGCATTTTACTTGTTCTGCAAGCGGCTTACAGTGGCGCGGCGGAATTGGATTCTGGTGCAAAATCCCTCGGGCAGCCACCCAAAAGCTATAATCTCGACCTCGGCAAAGTGCTTTTGGGCAACGGTTTCATCATTCTGTCGTCCAGCCAACCTAACGAAATTACTTGGAGCACAGCGTTTTCCAAGAATCTAACGAATGCTCTTCGCCAGGAAGATGGACTAATTTCTCTCAATAAAGCTTTCGCTATAGCGAAGGAAAAAACTGAGTCGGAGACTGCTTCGACTGGTATTAGGAGGAAGCAAGTTCCTGTAATGAAATCCGCTTGGACAGGGTCGGAACTCGTCCTTGGGGCACCACCGGCGGAGCAGGTCTCCAATCTTCCAGCATCAGTGAGTTCTTTTCTCTCTGCAGAGGGCGCCTACTTAAAAGCGAGTAAATTAGTTGCGGAAGGAAAAACAGAAGACGCCCTGGAGCAGTACAAACTCGCTATCGCTGCAGATCCAAAATACGCTGACGCACTCGCAGACTGTGGAGCAGCTTTGACCATCAAAGATGATTGGAAATCTGCGGCTGATATGTACAAACGAGCGATTGCCGTAAATCCGCATGATGAGCTGTTTCATCTTAATTATGCACGCATTCTGGATAAGCTTGGTGAGAAAGAAAGCAGCCTGCAAGAGCTAAATACGGCATACAGACTCAATCCGAAGGACATGTCCGTGCTGATGGCTCTTTCCAATAAATCTCTGGCAGCCGATCAGCCAGCGGCCGCAGTTAGTTACTTAGAGCAAGCAGTTGATCTTTATCCCGCCCGCTCCGATTCACGAGAGCGGCTAAGCTACGCGCTTATGAAGAGCGGCGACGTCGATCAAGCGGCGGCACAAGCTAAAGAAGCTGTGCATTTGGATCCGAAGTCGGCTTCCGCGCACACCATGTTGGGGTCGGTGCTTATGGTTCAGGGCTATGTCGTTCCGGCAGTGGAGTCCTACAAACAGGCGCTCAAGCTTGAGCCCGGCGACGCCAATGTGTATTGGTTGTTGAGCAGGTCAATGGAGAAAAGCGGCGATCGCGACGGTGCTATCGCAGAATTGAATCACTTCCTTCAAATCTGCTCCCCAACCGATCCACGCGGTCTAAAAGCCAAAGAACATCTGGAAGAGCTGAAGGCGCGCTAAAGCTGTTATCGGGTGTTTTGGCGATGGGTTTTGAAGTTAAGGCAATAGTTTGTCAAGACTGCAATCAATTATTCACGTTTGACGCGGCAAATCAGGAATTCCTTGCCGGTAAAGGATAGGTCAACCAATCGACGCATTGCCTGAACTGCAGAATGCTCCAGTCGCAAACGCTTTCAGAAACAAAGTCTCCGGCATTTCTGCACTTCGTTCTGGATGAATGGTCGAGCACGGTTACACCGCAGTTGAGTTAACGAAGTCTATTAACCAGAAATTTGGAAACTCTTAAGATTGGCTTATGGAGCGCGGTTAGACATGCCTTAAATAGGGTCCAGCGTTGTACGATTTGTTTCTTATCTTTAGGAGAAGGAAAAATGACAACTTCCGAGTCAGTCGCTGGCCACAGGATGCCCAATGTGGAATCTACTTACCCAATCGATCATCTCAAATTGCTCGAATGGGTCACCGAGGCTGCGGCTCTCTGTCAACCTGATCGGATTCACTGGTGTGATGGCAGCGAAGAAGAATACAATCGCATCTGTCAGGAAATGGTTGATGCCGGTACCTTCATCCGTCTCAATGAAACGAAGCGCCCCAATAGTTATCTAGCCCGGTCATCCCCTTCTGATGTCGCTCGAGTCGAAGACCGCACGTTCGTCTGCACCACCCGCAAAGAAGATTGCGGCCCCAACAATAATTGGATGGAGCCCGAGACGGCCAAAATCATACTGAAGGACTTCTTCAAAAACGCAATGCGCGGGCGCACGATGTATGTCATTCCATACAGCATGGGACCGCTTGGCTCATCGTTGGCGCAATTCGGAGTGGAAATTACCGATTCTCCTTATGTCGTTGTCAATATGAAGCATATGACGCGCATGGGCAAAGCAGTCGTTGAATTGATGGGTCATGATGCGCCCTTTGTTCCCTGCTTCCATAGCGTCGGCCATCCTCTTTCCCCGGGTGAGAAGGACGTTGCCTGGCCTAGCGATGCAGAGCACAAATACATCTGCCATTTCCCTGAGAGCAAAGAAATCTGGTCTTACGGCTCTGGCTATGGTGGCAACGCCCTGCTCGGCAAAAAATGTCTGGCTTTGCGAATCGCCTCTACCCTGGGCAAAAGCGAAGGTTGGCTGGCCGAGCACATGCTTATCCTGGGCGTCAAATCGCCGGCCGGCGAGAAGTGTTATGTTGCAGCAGCATTTCCTAGTGCGTGCGGGAAGACCAACTTTGCCATGCTTATCCCACCACCCAGCCTCAAAAAATGGGAAGTGACGACCATTGGGGATGATATCGCCTGGATCAGACCGGGTAGGGACGGCAAATTCTATGCTATCAATCCGGAAGCTGGCTTCTTTGGCGTAGCTCCTGGCACATCCCCCAAAACTAACCCCAACGCCATTGCCACTCTGAGCAAAAACTGCATTTTCACAAACGTCGCCCTTACCCCAGACGGAGATGTCTGGTGGGAAGGACTGACCGATGAACCGCCGTCCGAATTAATCGATTGGCAGGGCAGAAACTGGACACCGGACTGCGGTCGCAAAGCCGCTCATCCCAATAGCCGCTTCACCGTCCCCTTAACCCAATGCCCCTCGTTGGACGACCAGTGGGACAACGCCGAAGGGGTGCCAATCAGCGCCTTTGTTTTCGGTGGACGACGCGCGTCTGCCATTCCGCTCGCCTTCCAGTCAGTCAATTGGGATTTCGGCGTCTATATGGCCGCCACGCTGGGCTCCGAAACCACCGCTGCTGCTGCCGGCAAGGTCGGCGAAGTGCGCCGCGATCCAATGGCTATGCTGCCATTCTGTGGCTATCACATGGGCGATTATTTTGACCACTGGCTGCAAATGGGACACATGGTTGAAAATCCGCCGCGTGTTTTTTGCGTTAACTGGTTTCGCGCCGATCACCACGGCAAAATAATATGGCCAGGGTTTGGTGAAAACATGCGAGTTCTGAAATGGATATCGGACCGCGTCCATGGTAAGGCTGGCGCAGCACAGACATTTCTTGGATTTATGCCGCGTCACAAGGATATTGATTGGACCGGTATTGAGTCTTTCACCCAAGAGCAATTTGACGTTCTCATGCACATCGACAAAGACTTGTGGCACCGTGAGTTGAAGTCTCACGACGAATTGTTTGACCGCCTCAAGGAACGCATGCCCAGAGAACTAATGCTAATTAGGGAAATGCTCGACTTAAGCCTGGCCAGAGGGCTGACTGACTGAGTTTCTTCGAGCTTTAGTGCTAGTCGAGATAATCCAACGACACCACAACCGCAATACACGCAATAGTCAGGCACCAATTGCGGTGCCGCAAACAATATTATTCACTCGTGGCGTGGAATGATACCATCTGCTGAAATTCTCTCTCGAGCTCTGCTCGACAAAAAGAAAGATCAGCGAGCTAGTCTATTCTTGTGGATCAATTGACTCTATCTCTCGTTGAAAATCAGAAAGGCCGATTTCGATCACAAAGACGGGCTTAATGGGCTTAGTACAAATCCATTCGTTTCCGCCTCTCAGTTCGAAGTCCGAGCGATTGAAAACATAAACGTATCCACGGAATGATTCATTCAGCTGTTGGATCGTGCTTTTCGATGCCCTGAATTTCAATTCACCATCTTCAATGGTCACGCTCGATCTAAACGATATCGGATAATTGCTTGGATTGATTAACG
Source organism: Candidatus Melainabacteria bacterium (assembly GCA_003153555.1). GTDB lineage: Bacteria > Cyanobacteriota > Vampirovibrionia > Obscuribacterales > Obscuribacteraceae > PALSA-1081. The sequence continues at coordinate 67,291 of PLZS01000112.1, forward strand.
CCATAAAGATGGCATAGTCAGCAGACGTCGACGCGAACACCGCTGGCTCGCCATCCTTTTCATTGCGTCCGTTCGTGAATGTATACGCTTGCCGGGGTTCCAACTCTTCAAACAGCAGCCCAGAGCCGTGAAAAACATGAAGTTCTTCTCGTTCCAGATCATCTAGTCGTTGCTTTTCACTGCTCATTCCACAACAATCGTATCAATTGATGTGTAAAAGCGACGACTGGTTGGACGATGCTCGTTAGACGGCTGGAAACCCTTTTGCGAGAAGTGGTGATCGCAATAGGAATGCTCACTACTTGATTGGGCAATCTGGGCTAAGCGTGATGATGCACACTACGCCCACTCGCCTCTTATCTAGGTCTTCGCTGAACATGCCGTTGGTTCCTACCCAGAGAATTTGGCGTCCATTTGCAGAAAGATTCCAATAATAAGAAGAAGACCTGGATGGATTCGCGGACTCTGGCAAGATATTGACTTCTGATTTCGCAGGAGGTCCTAACAACTTCTCTACTTTCACTATTGAGTCAAAGCCTTTATCGCTAACTTTTCTGGCATTCTCCAAAGTTGCGTTTGTAAGACTGTTGGCATGTGCAGGTTCAATGAAATCTTCAAATATGCATTGATGATCGCTTTGATTGTAGCGATTGACAATACCTTGTTCATCGTAGCTAACTTCAAAGGTGCCAGCTTTCTCCGAGAGCTGATAATAGTCTGTTATCTGCCTAGGAATCTGCCCGGATGCACTGATGTTTTTTGCATCCGGATACTCGTAACTCATTTCTGGATCACCTAGAATAGCGATAACTTTAGCTCTATTCATTTTCTTTTGATCCAATTGATATCGGTATTGGTTGCAGAACTGTTCCATCAATTTCTGGCGTGACCAATTCCATTCTTTTTTGATATTGATCCATGCTGCTGGCGAAAAAGTTTGAGCGTCTTCATCATGTACGGCAACAGCTCCAGATGTCGTCTGCGCGCCGTCGGCAGCAAAGCTCCAGACTACAGTCCCTGTGCCGAGATCAACAGCGTAAGCCGCTCCCGAGATTGTTTCGACGTAGAGTCGGTTACCGTCTTGAATCGGCGCGAAAGTTTCCGGAATATCTATCGCCCACTGCTTCTTTCCGGTTGACGCATCTACGGCTGTGAGTCCGGAAAAATTGTAGACGCAAGCGGTATGGACTGATAAGAATATCGTTGGACTCTCGTTGCCACCCCAGCTTTGCCAACCCCTGGTTGTGTCAGTCTTCCAGCAAAGTTTACCGGTCTTAGCGTTGAGAGCGTATATGGTGCCGGCATCGAGTTGGAAAATCACTTGGTCGTGGTAGAGCACCGGGAACGCGGCCGGTGCAGGGATCGCCACATGTATAGATTGCTCCTTTATCTCGCTTAACCATTTTTGTGTTTTTGTGATCGGGTCAAAAGCGGCCATGAAGCCGCCGATGCCACTGCCTCCGCCATTTCCACCAGCATAGAGCACATCGTGATCGACCACGAACACATCAACGTGAGAAAATAAACTAGCCATAGGATCGGTCGGTATAGGTGGATGATCTGCAGGAGCGTACTTAAAGGATTTGCCTGAATCGCAATTGAATATGTCTAGTTCTCCATTCTCATCTTTCGCCGCGATTTGTCCGCCTGGTAATGAAATAATAGGCTCCCAGATGATTTTATATTTGTGATTTTCTTTCTTCCATATCGTGCGGCCCGTGGCTAGATCAAACTTGTATACGCCATCATCTCCGTGCGAAACGTAGAGCACATCATCTTGAATGAACAGCGGACCAGCACCACGATCTGAAAAACTTTCTTGCGTTTTCCAAATGTTTTTTCCTGTTGAAAGATCGACGCAGGAAACTTCGTCGCTGGTGCATACGAAAAGTCGGTCACCAGAAATTTTCAATTTACCGGTCAGCTTCAATTTGAAAATTTGATTGCCGGTCGAGCGCTGTAGGCACGTTATATCGGGTCCAGAAGCGACTAAGTAATCTCCAGAAAAAAACAATTCGTATTCATCACCGTGCGAAGAGGCATCAAGGTCTTGTAACTTCGCTTTCCATATTTGCGCTCCGTTTTTTACGGCTCTGATAAATCCATCAGAGCTTGTGACATATGTGATGTCATCAACAACTAGTGGATTCGAGCTAATAGGAGCATTGAGAAAAAGTTTTCCCAACACTCGCCCATTGGTTTTATCCAGTTCATAAAGGGTTGAATTACCGACAACGATTCTGTCAGGAGCGCTTCCGATTTTCCTGCGGAATTTCAAAGCTTCTGGATTTTGGGGAGTTCTCGTCTGCAGTCCAAATGCCAAGATAGCTAACCCGAGGACGAGAAATACTGAGCCTAATACCGCGAACCACCGCTTGTTCATTTCTAAGCTCCGAGTATTGTGCCGCGCACGCCGCCACCGTCACCGCAACGGTCGTCAGAAATATTATTAGACATTCCGGACGAGCAGTGAATAGAGTTATTGTCCGATGACCTGGTTCAGAAAATGATTAATGTCCTTTGTGCCGTTAACAAAAACTTGCTCAAACTGGCCTAGCTGAGCGCGTAACAGCAAATCATAGGCATTCATATCTGCGGGATCTGAGAATATAGCTTTCCAGTAGTCATCAATTGCCGATTCGAAATTCCCTAATTTGGCTTTAGCAAATCCACGATGCCTGTATGCGTCGGCAATCTTAGCGTCAAGATTAATGGCGATGGTGCTGTCATCGATTTCCTTTTGAAATTGCCCGAGGGAGCCGTACATCCATCCACGGTGCTTATATGCCCAGGCATAATTTGGATTAAGGCTAATGGCTGCGCTGCAATCATTTATACCTTTCTGGAGGTGTCCCAACTTTCCGTGTGCCCAACCACGATTACAAAAAGCAACGGAATTTTTAGGGTTAATATTTATCGCCTGGGTGTAATCGTCGATTCCGCGCTGATACTGCCCTAATTTTTCGAAGTCCCAAGCTCGATTGCAATACGCTTGCTCATACTTCGGATCCAGTCCGATAGAGGTGTTGCAGTCATCAAGTTCTTTTTCGTATTGTCCCAGCTCGCCATACGCCGATCCGCGTATAAGCCAAGCCGCCGCATCTTTCGGATCTAGAACGGTAGCCTTTGTGCAATCGTCAAGTTCCTTTTCGTATTGTCCGAGTTGGCCGAAAGCCCATCCACGATGTAGAAAGTCCCGGGCATTTTTAGGGTCTAATTTTATTGCAATGTTGAAATCATCAATTTCTTTTCGATATTGTCCCAATTGTTCGAGAGCCCAGCCCCGATGTGCATAAGCTTTAGCATCTTCAGGATTGGCTAAAATAGCTCGATTTGATTTGGCAATCTCTTCCTGATATTCATGGTTCTCTGGCGCGTTGACATCAGCATTGGACGCATGGGCACAGTGTGCCATTGCACATGAAGCCATTGCCGCCAGAATCACAGTTGCAAAAGTGCGTTTCGTGTTCATGTTTGCCGCCTTCGGATATTTACAGCATAGAACATGCACTTGATAATCACAATCATTATTCTGTGTGTGGAATTGCTCTCAGCGAGAGGTTTTGTCTAACAGATCGCAATCAAGACAATTTGATTGATTTCACCAAATTCAGTGCTCATGGCGGTGTTTACTTTTCGCATCTCACCGCTCCAACGTTCCAAGCAAGTGCGCCATTAAAAATATTCCGCCAGGTTTCTTTGCGAAGTCTCGTGGACGTTCTCCTTGCAGGGCAGGATTAGGGCGATCGACCCAAACCTTGATAATGTCAGGCTCAAACAGGTCGCCGAGACTTTCAGCCATCGACTCCAGTGCTTCAATGGCTTGTTTGTGGCTCCCATGAGGTGCCACGATCCCAGTGTCGCTTTCCCAGCGCCGAATCGTTTTTTCGTTAACGCCTAAAAGCTCAGCGAATTCAGTTTTCGTAAAACCGAAGAGCTGCCTGAGGGTTAAAACTTGGACAAAAAGGGAGCGTCAGCCAGATCCGCTAGAGTGAGTGTAGATTTGTCCATCGCCGATCCTCGTTTTTATCATCAATCGATTCTAGCGCACAACGGGCATTTGTCCAGCTGTCTGGACATTCAACCTGGCAGGCGGCCGTGTGTCCAGTAGCTGAGACGTATATACAGCTTTACGCTAGGCGAATTGAATGGCACCAAATACGGTATCACGAAATCCACTAACAAAGAAGACTGTCCAATGCGCTAAATTAGAAAAGATGCGACGACATTCCTGATGTTGCAGGGAGACGATTCTTATTTTTAGATTTCACCGTATCTTTTGATGCTGATATTTCCGAATCTGTCATGATAGTTAAAGAGTTTTGCAGTGCAGGTCTATGCCAAGAAGAAGGCCGCCGAAGGCAGAGATTATTGTATACAAGCAACTTAAAACTGCTGCTGGCGGAGGTGGTTCATCCGGCGGTGGGGGCGGGGGCTCATCTGGTGGCGGCGGCGGTTTTTGGGCTGGCCAGAATCTGGTTTGCCGAGTCGTTAGGGATGAACCAGGTGGCTACGCAGTATTTATTCTAAAACACAATCTGCCTGGATTTCTCCCTACTCAAGCAATATTGAGAACAGGTGAGGAAATCCTGGCGCAGTTTGTTTGTATACACAATCACCGTATATTGTTATCCGCTCGTTTCTCCAACAATCAACCCACGATCAAGCCATCCCGGGCTATTAGATGGGAAGAACATCTCGACGAGATCGATCAGGAGGTTGAAGGATTATCTGTACCGCCAAGTGGCAGCGAGGACGAGCGACAGAACTATATTCCATCGCCACCTCCAATTCCTATTCGGTCCGGCACCGAAGCCGCATTTAGTGTTTGGTTCGAGAATACTAACCCCCGCAGTTTTCATATGAAACGTGCTACTGACCTGATGATACCCCCGATAAGTGCTGAATATGCCGTCCGAATCAATATGGAGGAATATGATCTTGAGTGGCTAATTACGGACTTGGAAGGTGGTGCACGCACTTGCTGCGTTAAAGCATCATGCGAAAGTAATAAGTCTAGGTCGTCACTCCTGCTTTATCGCGGCCGAGTCTTGGGTTGCATTTACGGCTCTAGATCGACGCCCGACACCCGACCGACCGAAGAATCTCTCCAGATGATGCTCACTTCATTGAATTTTTCCGATAGCGAAGTCGAAATTTATGACCTTCCCGAAAGCGTAGTTTTGGCTATGTCCGCCTTGTTCTTAGGTTACCCTGTTTATCGCAACGACGATTATGATACCCGCGCTTACATGGATTACATCTGCGGCTGGTTTGAAGGTAAACAGCTTACAGCTTGTTTAGCGATCACACTTCCATCCAACGCGAGCACGTGTCTTGCTTTTGTTTACCGGGGGCAGTTTTGTGGTGCCTTTTATGTTGAAGATCAGCGATTCACAACAGACAGAGAATTTGTCTATCAACTGTTTAGGAATGATCCAAAAGCCAATATTGAAGCAAGTATCTTGCCTTCCGAATTGACCTCGAGTTCAGTGCGCTTCGGATTTAGTTTGAGCGTGGCGAAAAAACGGAATGATTTCCAAGCTTAGTATCGTATTTGATGATAGAAAAGACCACTCACGCCTGTCGCCGCTCGTTACTCGATACCATGCACGGTGCCTAACAAGTATGATCCAAATCTACTTACAACATCATCGCCTATTTCGCCATTCGGATGTATGTTTCGTCTGGTCGATAGCCAGCAGAACGAGCGCTTTCGAGATCTTTCTGAGCCAAGGCTTTCTTACCCGATGCTTCATAGGATTTTCCTCTAAAATACAGGGCTTCTGACATATGTGGATCAAGAAAGAGCGCTCGATTGCAGTATGCAATTGACTGCTCGTATTTCGCGAGTCGGTAGGCGACTTCACCCAAGCCATCATATGCTTCGGCTGAATTCTTATCCAGTTGAAGTGCTTTCGATAGGTCTGGAATGGCTTTGTTATATTGGTGCAAAGCTTGATAAACCGCCGATCTGTTGCAATAGGACCCTGCATCGCCCTTAAGTCGAATCACGTCATTTGCATCTTTAAGCGCTTGTGGATAATTCTTCAGTTGCATGTAGGCAACGAATCTGAAATTGTAAGCCTCGGCCATCGTAGGATCTGCGGTGATTGCTTGGTTGCAGTCTTCGATGCAATTTTGAATATTACCTAGCCGTTGATTGATGAAAGCCCGTCCACATAGCGATTTCGCATCATTCGGATTTGCCTTGATATGCTCAGTGAGTTGAGGCAGCATGCCTCGCATTTCTTCAAGCGAAGGCAGTTGTTCTGACAATCCTGGCTGAGCCATTGCGGCAACTAAAATGCAGCAAGTAAAAATACTAATGCTCCACGGTTTCAAGCACAATCTCCCGGTGTATGTCGTAGCATATATTTAACCACGTGTCGCGCGGGCTAGAGCGGGCTAGAATGGAATTGCAGAATCTATTCTCATCCGAACACCTAAACAAAGTAGCTTTTAAGGTTCTTAATGAGAGAAAAACGTCAATGGATTTGCGCGCTCTTTGTTGTTAGTTTGACGAGTAATTTAGCGTTCGCTCAGACATCACGGCCGACTGTTGCTCCGCAGGTGCTCTACCAACGTGCCTGGCGGTTGATTAAGGAATCATATTATGACCAAAAGTTTGGTGGGCAGGATTGGCAGCGTTGGGAACACCACTATGACAGCAAGCTGAAAACGGCAGAGGACGCCCACAAAGCTATCGAGACCATGCTGGGAAGTTTAAATGGACCTGGCGCGGATTTCCTTGGTCAGAACAGATTCGATGAAGAGAAATCGGGAATTGATGCGCACCAATTTGGCGTTGGTCTACAGCTCGGAATGAGTCAAGAACATAAAATGCTCGTGACCTCGGTTGAGGATCCAGCATCTAAATCAGGAATCGCCTCGGGCGACGAAATAGTGACTATCGATGGAAAATCAGTTGCCGGATTTTCCGCTGACCAGGTGATGCATCAAATTCGCGGACCGGTGTTTACGAAGGTTGAGATCTGTTGGAACAGCCATGGGAAATTGACAAAGGCAATGATGACTCGCACTCCAACGCCACCCACACCCAGCGTTTCCGTTTTTCAGTTGGCGGGAAATATCGGTTACGTTCGCATTACGAATTTTCTTCCTTACGAGATGTCTAGCCAGCTACGAAAAGCGTTGGCAACTTGCAAAACAAAGAGTGGATTAATACTCGATCTGAGAGATAACCCGGGTGGATTGATTGCACAGGCAGTTGAAGTGCCAAGTTTCTTTCTTAAGTCTGGGCTTCCGATTTTGAGTACATTAGATGCCGACTTGTACGCTAATACACAGAAGTGTGGCAACAATCCAGACGCATTGGTCGATCTGCCCATGGTAGTTCTTATTGATAAAGCTACAGCAAATGGAGCCGAGATAGTCGCTTCTGCTCTCCAAGCGAATAATCGTTCCGTCATCGTTGGTGAGCGATCTGCCGGCGCATGTTTTGTCAAAAGCATAAACAAGTTGGAAGATGGCTCTGGAATAAACGTCACTATTGCTCGGTGGCTGACAGCCTCTGGAGCAGATCTTAACGGCACCGGAATTGTGCCCGATGTTTTTGTGCCTCTCAATCAAAACGATTTGATCTCCGGAAAAGGCCCGTGGTGGAAAAAGGTCGGCGCTACAACACCAGTCTCAGGGATAACTGATAGGCAGCTCATGAAGGCGATTGAGTTGCTGAGAGTTAAGATGCGAGGTCAATAAAACTACGGATTAACGGGTTGCTGCAAATACCAGAGTATAAGCAATCCAAGAGCCCCGGTCAGTCCAGCAATAATCAACACGAAAACCTTGCGGGCTTTGTATGAAGACTCGCGAATTTCTTTCTGAGTTGTTAGAAAGAAAACCACCGACATTATGATCGTGAGGACGCCAATGAAAGCAAATAACAAGCCAATGTTTGCCGCATGAATCAGTCCCGAAGATTGAGGATAACTCGATCCTATTCCCATGATGTATCTCAACTTGGCGATCACCACACCTAGTCCCATCATGGCGACGCCGGTCCTAATCCAGGCGAGATATGTCCGTTCATTTGCTAGATGATCGGTAATCCGTGAATTATCGGATTGATGGTCTTTGGTGCCGTTAGTGGTTTTAGATTCTTCATTTGTCATAACCGTTTTAGTAACACCATTTTCGGTGGCAACGAAGCACACAACTTACTTTGTAGTATCGGATTTCTTAGCATCGGATTTTGTTGCTTCAGGTTTTGTTGTTTCAGGATTCGTCTCTTTGGATTTCGTTGTTTCAGGATAAGGCTTTTCTCGCACAAGTAGTATTGCAGCTGGATCTTGAGAGGCTACGCTCCAGCCATCGGCGAGTCTCAGTGCTTGCGCTAAGCGACTATCCTTCGGCACGAGCACCCATTGAATATGAAGGTTAGCGAGCCAATCCAACCAACCAGGCGTTCCGGGAGCGAAGGAAAGCACCTGATTGATGATTGAGTAACGAGCGTAGTATTTCTCGCCATAATAGTCTGCACGGTCATCGATAAAAACTGGAGTGCCCAATTTGTATTTGATGTAGCCACCCCAATTGTCGTAGTTAAAGCCTTTGTTGACCTGCAAACGTCCATCCGCCTCGGCAGCTTTTAAATAGTCCAAAGTTGTAGTCGGTTTGTCCAGAGGATCGAAACCCGACGCCAGGATGTCCATACCAAACGGCTTTCCACCCATTATTGCTGCAACAGTGAAGAAAATCAGAAAGCCAATTGGAATGAGATGCATTTTGCATCGCCATTCTTCATCATCGATACCTTGTCCGATCCGATTCCATTTGTTAACGATTGTCTGCCACCATTTAGCAGGTGGCGTTGGTTCTGTTTCTAACGTTTCAGATTTTGATGCAACTGCTGGTAAGACTGCCGCTGCTCCAAGTTCATTTGTACCATCAATGGTGATTATGCGAGGTGAACGATATTCGCCGGCTAAGCGCACCTTTGAATATAGTTGTGCGATTGCAGGAAGGATAATGATCGCGAATAAAGGCATGTTTCTCACTGCCGATAACGCCAAATGCGAAAAAGCTAAACAGCAAAGAAGTCGTGGAAAAGACAAGCGTTTTTGCGTAATTGCTAAACCCACTATGAATGTTGCAAACAGCAATTCAAGACATGTTGGGTGCAGAGTAAAATGAAAGATTGGAGACAGAAATTCATCTGTTGCTGCAAGTACAGAGCTTCCTTTCAGATATTTCACGATGTATTGGTAGAGAACTAATCCATTTGGGTTGGCAAGGCTTGCTACAAATGTGCATCCCAGCGCAATTGCCAACGTGCGAGCAGTTTCCAAATAACTATTTCTTTTCGGACCGGGTGCGAAATAAGCAGCTGAGCATAGTGATGTAAATAAGTAAATTGCAATGAGCACAAATCCGATCACGAACGCCGGATGGCAGTTGACCCAAACGAGCATATACAAGCCGAGAATTAATAAAAGCTTGGTACTGGATATAGTGCGTCGATAATAGTCTTCCAGCGCTCCTGAAAAAATCAGCACGCCAAAAAATGTGAACAAATGAGGTCTCGCCAGCCAGTGAACCGCTGATACGAGTGCTCCAAGAATGCAAATGAACAGCACTACAAGGAAATGACATCCCTCTTTTCGACATCGATCGTAGAGCATCAAAAACAACAATCCGATTGCGCAACTGACCGCCACAGCAAGCAAATTCAAGCCGCCGATGCGAACAAGGAGTGCCATCAACGTATCCGAAAGCCACTCATAGGCAACCCAAAACTTCTCAGGATTTCCATCAATGACGTTGTATGAAAACAAGTCAGTGTGCGGAATTTGGTGGGTGCTCAAAACATATTCACCGGTCACCAAATGCCATCCCGTAGATCCATCTCCGAACAAAAATGTCGGACGCATCATGAGCGGAATGAAAATAATGAAAAGAAACAAAATGTCGCCAATATCGGGCGCCGGATGGAGCTTTTGTTTTTCGGCGGTTGCAGTCATTTGGTAATTTTTCTAGTTCTAGTAATTTTGATAGTCTTGCGTTTTGACGCTTTTGAGTGTCGTTAAGTTTGCGTTGTTGACGATTCAGCCGTTTCGTTATCTTGTGTTGTTGACGATCCAGGCGGAAGTTGCCGAGTCTTCAGCTGAAGACTTGGCGGAGAGCCCGGTGGAGGTTCTTTGTAGCCTCCAGTCCACGCTCTCAATTTTATTCCCATCACCTGAAAAAACATGCCTAGCGAATCGACGATGACGTTGACTTTTGACCCCATTACATTCGTCCAGTTGATGGCAACTTCGGAGAGTCGATAGTTTCGCATGCGAGCGATATACAAAATTTCAACGTCAAAGGCAAAACCGTTCAATTTCGACACCGCAAAAATGTCGTGGGCAACCGATTTTTTGAAAAGCTTGAAACCACATTGGGTGTCATATATACCTGGAAGCAATAAGGTTTGAACGATCAAGTTGAAAGTGTTTCCAATGTATTTTCTGTGGAGATGAGCGACTACGACTCGATTAGGATCTGGCTTATTACGAGATCCAATGGCCAAGTCGGCACCATCAGTGATTGCTTGCTCGAGTCTGATAATTTCTTCGATTGGAGAGCTGCCATCGGCGTCATCGATGAGAATGAGTTCGCCTTTAGCTTGCAATACGCCGGTTCGGATTGCGTAACCTTTCCCCTGGTTGGGGCTATACGTAATCAGGCGGATGCCTGGATGGTGTTTGGCAAATGAGTCTACTGTGTCGATGGTCTTGTCTAAACTGCCATCATCGACGATGAGAATTTCAAAGTCCGCATAGTTCTGCTTCAGAAAAGCGTGCACCGACTCGAGAGTCGGGGGTAGACGGCGCTCTTCGTTGTAAGCAGGAATGACTACCGAAAGCTGAGGCATATGCCCTTCAGTATGGCAGCTACCCTGCCATTTCGTATTTCTCCCACTCGAATTTGAGAATTTCTTGCAATTCGATGTCCAGAAAAATTTGCAGCTGGATAGACCTGCTGAACGCCGAAAGGGTGAGCCTTCAGAAAAATAAATTTTTCACCTACTGGCAACCTTACTACGTGGTTTTCCCACATACAAATAAGGGAATGATACGTAAGCTAGGCACAATTGGCGCTCCGTGTACGGACTACGAGGACGAATAAATGGGCAGCAGATACGACGATCCGAACAACCAGACTGATCAAACCGCCGGAAGACGGGATGTACAGCCGGTTAACGGTCCAGCCAATCGCATGCAAAGCGAAGTCTACGGAGGTCAGGGCCGAGACAGAGTTTCGCAAAGCCAGCAAATGGTCGCGCAAGAGCTGAATGGCGTTCTTAGCCATCTTCAGAATGCCGAAGATACCTTCGAACAACGTGGTGTTCGAGCTGCCACCGGTGAATATACAGCCGCTATACGCGCTGCAGATAGCATCGATCAAACCGCCGTCGCTCGTGAAAGAGATAACGTTAGACAGATGCTTCAGAGCCAAAATTTGGACGCTCAGACTCGTCGCGCCCTCGTTCAAGAAGACGCCGATCTTCATACACTCCAACGGGCGCCTGGTTTTGCCCGCGCCAACTTCGCTTTGCTGATGATTCGCAACGGCGATCAGTATTATGGAACGCAACTTTTATTGGAAGCCCAACAAAAAGATCCTGAAATGAACCAGGATCCAAACTTCCAACGCCACCTTAAGAATGCTAT
>PLZS01000087.1 GCA_003153555.1 Candidatus Melainabacteria bacterium
AGGCCGCTCGATGACAACATCTGGCGCAAATAGCAACCACAGCGACAGGTTATCCTGCCGCTAACGAAGGCTATTTGCGATGAAAGCTCCAATCAACTCTTCTAGCTTGGTAGCTTATGGCAACATTCAGCCTTGGTTGGCGTTTTCTGGAAGCCTGCGCGAAAGCAAAAGGTGTTCCAATGAAAACGCAAACCAAATCTGAAAACAAATCCGCCAAAGCAACCAAGACAAAGACTCAAACCCAGCGCGGCAAACCATTCTCCATCTACTTCGCTGGTGACCTCTGGAGCCACAAAGATTTGATCGGCAACGCGATTCTTGCCGATTACATCGACAAGGTCTCCGCCGGACGCTATCAGTGCGTCCTCCCTCAAAATCTTGAGCAGTCCACGAATCGCTCGGTCGACATCCGCAATCAAGATCTTAAGCAGGTGATGACTTGCGATATGGCGATCTTCAACTTCGATGGCTCGGAGCTCGACTCCGGCACGGTGGTCGAATTCATGTACGCGAAGATGCTCGATGTGCCTTGTGTTATTCTCCGGACGGATTTCCGTTCATCCGGTGAAGGCGGTCGGGACCAGGATCCCTGGAACTTGATGGCCACACATTGGCCGCGGACAAGGGTGCTCAAATTTAACGGTATGGCCGAGTATCAGGGCTCCAGAGTTCCTGGACCATTGGCTCGGACCATTGAAAAGCTGTACCGCAAAATGTCAGCGCAGATCATCGAAAGTCTCGATGAGGTGCGCAAAGACAAGCCTCTGATCCGCAATGCCGCGCAACTGGCAACGCTGTTCGACTGGGCTGTGGAAAGCCCCGGCGCGGGTTATGGCGAGCTCTTTAGCAAAGGTGAAGTGCAGCAGGTACTCGCCGCCAAGATGGCGAAGGGACTGCTTGCGGCTAGTTGACGCTAACAAGTAACGGCTAAATTTGTGCCATGCAAGTCCATCTGCTCAGTGGTGCTTGCATGGCATCTTCGTACACCCTCGGTCTCACCGAGAACGCTTTACTCAAGCAAGAGGAGGCTCGAAATGAATGCGATAGTGAGCACTCATTCTAATCCCTCGTTTCCCACCCCAAAGACTGCTCCTGTGTTGCCTGTACAAGACCAGGACAACGAGAATCCGCACGTTCAGCTCTGGGAAGGTTTAACGTTTGTTGTTCTCGAGGCCAGTTTCCTGCGAAGCACATGCTGGGAGGCAACGACACCAATAAAATTATTGGACCAAGCACCCCGTCATGACACCCATTTGGTCGATGAGAAGTGGTGCGGTACCGTGAACGGCATTATCAGCGGTGATGAATCGGTTTTAGGTAAGGCTGAGCGACAGCTTCGTCTGTCGATCGAGGCCATTGAGCTGGCGCGCAGGGCGATCTGTGGACAGTTTCGTGGTGAAGAAAAGGTCAAGACGGAAGAGGCGCTAACGAGGCACCTGACGGAAGCGCAGAGATTGCTCGCCACCTTCGAAGAATTGGAAGTGGCACCGCGGACTCCATATCAACCGTATCAAGTCCGGCAGAAGTGTCTGAATAGAATATTGCTTCAGATTGGCGTACTGCTCGACCTAATCACACCTCTACGTCGAAAGTTCAACGCCGAACAATTCCCCGATGGGCTCCTCACTCAGCTTATCGAGCAGGAAGCAGCGCTGTTTCGGCTGAGAGCGAAAGTATCGAAATGGCGAGATAATCCCAGCCAAAAACTCGAAGCCAAGTTCGAAGTTTGCCTGGAACAGACAACGGCAATCAGCGAGAGCCTGTCCCAACTCAGGGCTGCTGCTCGAGCCGAATGCAGGCGGCAAGGAATCAAATTCTACAATCGTTTCGGAGCCGTGTCATAGGCGCACTGCGAATCTCAAGATGGTCCACGAGTCGTCGACTCTAAGAGTCGGTTGCTTAGCCATTGGACTGAAAGGAAAAGAGATGAAAGGCAAACCTGAGGTTTACCTTTTCGATTTCTGGCAGACGCTCGGCACATCGCTGAGTGAAGACCCAATCGCCACTTTTGCCAGGCAGCTTGGTGTCGATTTATCCGATCCAGGCGTAAACGCCGACTTCATGAAGGCATGCTTGACGATCAACGTCTCTCGTCCAAAGAGATTCGTGGATCGCATTTGTCGTCAGTTCGGTGTGGTTCCGACAAAAGAGACTTATGAGCTGTTTCGTGCGTTGGTCAGGAATGAGCGATCGAATCTGAAGATGTACGAAGACACCCGCGTCGCTCTAGCCGCTTTGAAGAAGGCGGGTTGCAGGATGGGGATCGTGTCGAACCTGTGGCCGTTTCCGGTCAAAGCAATCTTCAATCGGCACAAACTCGCGTCGTATTTCGAGCACACAGTGTTTTCTTTCGAGGTTGGTGCTCGTAAGCCTGATCGCGCGATATTTTTGGAGGCGTGCTCGCGATTCAACGTCGAACCCGATCGCTGCGTCATGATCGGAGATAGCCTCAGCTCCGATATCGCTGGCGCAAATGGTGTGGGTATGCCCGCAGCTGTGATCGTTCGCTCTGGGGAGGTGCCTGCGGCGATTCCTCTTGGAGTTACTGTGATTCGCTCCTTGATGGAGCTGTATGCGTGACGATTTGACTAAGGGCGAGTATGTTTGTGTCGCTCTATGCGCTCTGAAACGTCGGTCAAGAACAACGTGCTTTGCCACATGTTGTTCTTGCTCGATGCGTCGGACTATCCAGAGTCCTTTGTGGTGTCGCAGGCGGTATTAGCAGATGCTGTGTGCTTTCCGGGCACCACAATCGATACGATCCATTTTCTTTTTCTGAATTAGTAGTAGACCGGTCTATTTCGCAGGACTGAAATCACCGTACCCTTGACGCAGTGCCAAATTGTTAGAAAAAAACGCGTTTTCCTAACAAAGGCGACATGCGTTTTGGAAGGGTGCGCCCGGTTTAATATTTCCCTTTTAATCAGAACGTCTATGTCGAATGCATTGGTTCTCTGTGGGCAGGATCTGGATCTGAATACTACTCAAAGCAAGCGCTCAGCGAAGCGAGAGCGCAAACGAGGTTAGTAGTAAGCGTTTATGCCACAAAGTTTGTTTTAATGGCTTAGGGCTTCGAGATAAGCATCTTGGCTGTTTGGATCGTAACGTAAGCGGTCCAGTGGTGATAGCTTGCTGTAGTCTAGTGGCACTATGGGTGTCGGTTGCGCCACGGTGGCATGATCTACTTTGTTGAACTTGCTTAGATCATCCATGGGAAGTAGTGTCAGCTTAAAACGCGAGGGAGACGTTACTGTGGTCAAGTTTCCAGGCGCACCGTTAGATTCTGATGGCGTCTGCAAGCCAGTAAGAGTGGTTTGACCTGTCACCTTGTTGCTGTTTATCTCAGGCAGAGGATGACTGTGAAGTTCTCTAAAAACCAAACTGCCCATTGGCATTCCTGGCATTAACTTCACAGGAGAAGGTCCATCGTTTTTGATTTCAAAAACAACTCTATGGTCTGTTCCATCATTGTTTAACACTGGTGCGGCGGCATGGTTGCGTATTTCAAGCCGAGCCAATGTGCTCTTCTGATTAATATCGGCCAGCACCGGAGGACGACCTTGCCAATCCTGCATGCTGCCGTCAGCATTACGCTTCGGCATGCGCGGCAAGCTAATGCGCTCTTGAGTAAATCCCAAAGTCGTTTCGCCGGGAGCCAGAACTATTCCGTTTGGATATTCTTGCTCTAAGCCACGCTTGGTCCAATCGCGCAGAATTTCTTTCGGTGTTTGCTTCGAAAAGTCGAGAACCTCACCTGCTGGTTGCTTCATAAAACGGGTTCCCAACTTTACGTCATAGCCGTTGGAAAATAATTGGTTCTGATTGAATGGCTCTATGCCTACTCTGCCTGTTTGTCTAGCCTCTTCGATATCACCATTGGAAAATGTACCGCCCCGGTGTACTGGTCCTCGGGTCATCGCCAGGTTGTGTAACTTGGTTCTCAAAATATCCGCTTGCATTTGCGGAGTGACGTCTGACGGCACTTCAATTACATTGCCATTCTCGGCAGCGGTGCCCCCGAATCGTACTTTGGCATATGGTGCCGCTTTCACCGCCTCGGCCATGCCATCAACTTGCCCAGCTAGTCCAGCTTTCTCTACGAAGCGCGCAGCCGGTATAGGTCTGCCTGTATTCATGCTGACCGTGTCAACGGCGGTGCCAATGCCCCTTTGAGCCAGTGGGAAGAGCGAGTTTAACACCGCTCCTGAAACTCCTGCATCCAAGTATCCACTGCCAAGTTCATGTCGTGAAACCAGATTAGAGACCAAATTGCCCGTGTCGCCGGCTGCAAAACCGGTAGCGACTCTGGCGATAGCTTTATGAAAGTTCGAAGACAGTTCACCGGCCATTTGATTTCCGACGCCGAAAACATAGAACGTGGAGGCACCGGAAAGGGCGTTCCCTAATCGCGTTTCGCCGGACGATGGATCGCGTAGTCCATCGAAAGCGGCAGCGCCAGCAATGTTGGCAAAGCGCTCACTAGTAGCAAGCTGACCCAAATTTCCGCTCAAGGCCAATTTTTCGGAGGTTTTAGCCAGTAGACCGTTCATGGCACGACCGGCCACTAGATAGGGTATCAAGCCTCCAGCAGCTGCACTAACGGTCTGTAAGCCTCCCTCAAGTCCGTGTTCGGCGACCACCGGCTGATTTTCCATCGGACTAAGGTGTTCCCCAACCAATCCAGCGACAGGGTTCACCAGGGTGCGAACAGCGTTTGCCGAACGAACAACCGCTGAATTCCATAGCGGATGTAAAACATCGTTTTCCAGCCAATTAGGTCGGTTGGAGCTGTTTACTGACGCCGGTTCGGAATGTTGCTCGAATTGTTCCGTCACTTCTCTGTCCTGGCACGTACTATCTCGTCAGTTTGAAGCAATTGAGTGCGCAGCGCCATGGTGAAAATCCCCGAGGTGCTAGATAAATTAGCAAATGGGACTTTGCTTTTGGTCCCTTATCGGGCCGATCTACCTGATTTTTAGCCTGAATTTGATTCTTGATGATCCGCAAAAACTCCACTGCTTCGAGTCAGTGCAGTAGTCGAGGCTTGCAGAAATTGCCACTATGGATTTCAATTGCTGCTTGGTCACATATGGCAATAAAATGACGACTCTATATGAAACTGATCTTGAGCAGGTTCAAGAAGAGTTGCGGTTTCCTTTGCGGTCTGATGATAGCGATCTGCGGGGCTCTTTGAAAGAACTCGAGCTGCCACTTGTTATTCAGACTCTAACAAATGCTCGAAAACAGGAATTCTCTATCTGTTCGATGAACAATCTCGACCTGTCGCGCAAATCTTTTGCTCTGACGGTAAAGTGATTTCCAGCAGATTTGGTGTTCTCACGGGAGAATTGGCTCTGTATCAAATTCTTGAAAAGCGAACTATTTCAACTTTTCAATTTTATCCGTCTGCTCGCGGTATAAGTTTTTGCCAAGCCCAATGCTCTTCTCATTTCTGCAGCAATCAAACCTCGGTGGCCGTAAGTCAAAGCATGAGTTAACTGAACGTTCGGTGACAAAACCCATGAGGCGACGTTCGCCAAAAGCCACCGGTTGGAAAATGACATTGATTTGGTTTATTTTGGGCTTTGCAATTGTGCTGAGCATTAAACACTTGTGGACAATGCTGTGGTGGCGACAGGCAATTCCAACGCGCTTGCTAAGTCGACAACGGGGTTTTTGAGCGCCGAGCAACAAACCAAGATGATAGATGCCTTTTCAGCCAAAGGAGCCTCGTTCGAGAAGATTCGAAAATGGTCGCTCGCAGAAGATGAGTACAAGTCGGCCCTCAGAATGATTGCTAAGCGAGATGGTGTTGGGATGTAAGCACGGAACTCCGACAGAAATGCGGCAACTTGCTGGTACAAGTGCAACAATCTCAAAATCCTAACGATTCCTCAAGGAATGCTAGCTCTCCAACCACCGCTCCCACTCCCTGAATTTGTGACGTTGGCGATGTATCAACGACACTGAATCTGGTACCATCCTGAAATTGCAATATCATGAGAATTTGTATTCAGTTCTTCAAAAGTGTCTGTTTTAAAAGCGCCCATCAGAAAATCTGGATAGCTGCTCTGACGAGAATGTTGTGAGAAGCTGTTGAAGTCTCAAGCGAAATTGATTACTCCAGTTCTTGCCGTCGCATTTATGGTGCTTTGCGTTGTCGCGTGTCTCGCCATTGACAGGGTGAGCTGAATTCACCGCAAAGCTGACGGTCCCCAAAACTCAGAGTCCCGGCGTACCTTTCATCAAATCCAGCTCTCCATGACCTGGTTTCGCTACATCACCGTGCGCTGGAGTCAATTTCTGCGTGTCGAATCCAACCATACCAGGCGCCGGTTCATCGCTGATCGGCATTTGCGCTCGCTCAAGGTTTTTAGCGGCGAATTGAGCAGTTTCGTAAGACCTCCAGACTCTTCCTTGTCTCTCAAAGTTCCAAGCTGCAGCGTTGAATGCGGTAGATGCTGATCGTTTACCAAATTCGGTAGCGCCATCGCCTGCAGTGGCAGCGCCCCAGCCGCCGGCTCTAAATGGCTTTTGTATGGCGCCTAGCGTTTTGCCAGCCACACCGGCATTGGCGGCATAGAAGTTGCGAGCTATTTCTCCGTCGCGCATGAAGAAGCCGAGGAGAAAGCCTTCGGTTAAGGTATTGTCGTAGATTGAGCGATAGTTCGAGTTCAGCAAAGATTCAGCGTAACTGTATTTCTGACCAGTTCTTTCATCAATTTTTCGGTCCAAAGAATTGATTGAATCGTAGGTCGCGATTCCCGCTGTGCTAGGGATAAAGCCGCCCAACGCCGCCCGCATCCTCATTGTGCGGGCGCTCGAAGCAGCAAGATCCAATTGCAGCGGCGCAATCGCTCCTTTAGTCGTATCCACCGCTTGTCCCAATATATGCGTGGGTGAATGTTTCGCCCACCATGAAAGTTTTGCGCCCTGCGCATCCACCGTCATGAAAGATAGTGTCATCTCTGTAGCTTGCGCCGAGTTTAGTCCGAGCTTAACAGCGTTAAAAGCCGCTTGATCGGCTATTTTTCCACCGCTAACTAGAACGGTCTCTGCATTCGTTTTCATGAAATTCTCGATCGCCGGAGTCAGTTTGTAATTCTGTTCTGCGTAGAATTTGGCTACGTCTGCAACTTTGAGAACCTTTCCGGAACCGGCAGCTGCGACGGCTGCTTCCGCTTCAGGAGCTGCCGCTAACGTGCCGCGCATTTCTGCCATGCGAATTAAGGCACCTTCTTCGGTGGCACCGCGGAAAAGAAGTTTGCCGACTTGCGCTCGTGTGGCCATAATCATAGCGAGACTGCCAGCTCCGGCAGCGCCGTGGATTAAGCTCTGTTCCCAGGATTCATTTTCACCAACAGCTGCTTGGTGAGCATAGTGTCGTCCTGCAGTTGCCATCGCAATAGTAGTGCCGGCAAGAGCGACTTTGCCACCCCAATTAAGTGCGGTTTTATCAGCGGTGAGAGCCATGGCAAAGTATTTCGGATTCTTCGTGGCAAGACTGGCCGCGAAGCCGGCAAATGTAATTGCTGCAAAACCGATGCCAGCGTCGATCAGAGGGTTGGTCCAATAAGTGTCGTAGAGCTTTTTGTCTTTCTTCAAGTTATCTGGCAAGTAGGGGTCAAATTGCTTGGCCAGGCGCATTAAACTTGGATCCGCGTCTGGCTTTTTATCCAGGTCGATGCCGTAAAAATTCCTTTCAGCAGTGCGCGTCTCATTGATCATGGCGACCGCTTTTGCTGGTTGAATAATTCCTACGCCATTCTCGCGCCCTTCCGTGCCGCTCATGTAAAACAGAGCAGCATACTTCCGGGAAGAAATAGGCATGAATAGCAAGCCGTCATCTTTTGAAGTTCCGGATCCTTGAATCGGCGCGAGCATCTTGATCAAATCCTGTTGGATATCGCGACGTATCGCTGTATTTTGTACGTCGTTTCCAAGTTGCGTCACTTCCGCCTGATAAAGCCGGAGCGGCAATTTGTCTGAAAGATCTATTCTTTCGCGATGAATTTTTTCGGCTGAGAGATATTGCTTGTGTTCCATGAGCAGATTTGCATATTCTGCACGCAACTGTACGCCCAGGGTCGAAGCAACGAACTCTTGGTTGATCTTGGTGTGCAGGTCGAAAATATCTTTCTGAGTTAAAGCAACTCCTTGATCGTTTTTGCCGTTATGCAACCAGCGCAACATATTTTCTGTATCTTTTACGTCTTGTGGACCAAAGGCGGCATCCAAGATTTTCAAGCTGTCTTCAAATTGCTTTTTAGTGGATTCCGTCATGCCATCCTTAGCTAGCATGGCTTTCGCTCGCTCGAGTACCTGGTCGAAGCGAAGCCCTTGATTCTCCGGACTGATACCAGATATGGTGTGCTGCGAATCGAAGCCGGTGGACCCCTCGATCATTTTGTTCATGTTCACGAGTACAGAATCCGCCGGCAACGGCAAGTGGTCTTTGGTTAGACCAACTTTTGCCGCGAGCGCTGCAACGTCTGGAGATTCAAAAAACGTTTTTTGAAATTGAGGTGGCACTGCCTGAAAAGCCTCGGCAAGTTTGAAACCGGCTTGTTGAAGATCGCCAGCTGTGCTGGCGGACGACGCCGTGTAGAAGCGTGTTAAGAATCGTCCGCTCAAGGCTTGCTGTAAGGCTTGTTGATCGCGCGCAGCAAGAAACTCTGCGTCGGACTTTTCGATTGCCGATTGAAATTCTGGCGTTAGTTGTTTATAGGCTGACGCTAAATCACCTTTTCTGTCGACCACATCTTGGAATTTCTTGAGCGTATTGGTCAGGGTATCGGCGGCGCCGCCAGGTGTTGGTCTCGCCCCTGGTGCTTGAGCCGCTTCGGCTGGTTGCTGCACTGCATCTTGAGAAACGCCAAGACGAGTTGCTGTACGCTGCCAATATTCATTCATGGCGGGATCTTTGCTCGTGTTCAATTTCAGCGCCTGGGCGACCATTTCTTTGGCTGCTTCTTTGTTGCCAGTTTGTTCTAAAGCTAGCCCATACGTAAATCTTGTGATAGCTGATTGATTTGCTTCGGCCTGCCCTTTGTTGCTTTGCAGTTCTTTCTGTACGCCGTTTTGCACCTGTGCGAAATACATTAGGGCTTGCAGCAACGCTGGTCCCATAGCCTTATCTCTTTGCGCCAGAATTGACTGCAAAGAGGGATCCATTTTCACCAGTTGTTGCTCGATTTGCGCGCGTTCTTGTGGCGATGATGAGTGATCGAGCTGATTGTACAGCTGGTATGCGGCACTCTTTTGTTCCGGTGGCATTCGGTCGAATGTGGTGGTGGCAGCCTTGTCCTGACCATTGATTGCGGCGATCATGTTTGCATCGCCCGATGCTGTCACCGCGTTGTGTGCTTTTTGAAGCGCCTGAAAGAAGGGTACAAGCCGCGGAGACAAACCCGCATCGGCGTTCATTACCGCCTGCATGAACTGTTGTTGTACTTCTGGGCGCATCGTCTTTTCGCGAACAACCTGTTCGTAAAGGGCTCCAGCTGCCTCAATTGGTGAGCGGTTTTGAGCGTCCAGAGGAGAAATTTTCAGAGCCGAATTATTGGCGTCTCCGTTTGAGGAATTTTCGGCAGGCGCATACTGTCTGTCGAATGGTTGCGGTCCATTTGGCTGTGGGGTAGGTTCTTGCACTTCCCGAGTCTGTTGCTGAGTGGCAGGGACTGTTTGCAAATGCTGATACTGCTGTGGATTCGCTGGGCGTGTTTGCAAATCTGGGTACTGCTGCGGACGTGTTTGCAAGTCCTGATACCGCTGTGGAGCTGCGGGGCGCGATCGAACATCCGAAGGCAGTTGAGGCGATGTTATGTGTGGTGGCACATCCTGAGAACGTTGGGGGTTGAACTGCGGTACTTGAACGTCTGCCGGATTGCGAGGTCCCGGTTGTGGACCGTCAGAAGACTGGTGCTTGCGAATGTTGTGTAGCTGTTCTGCATCATCGATTGCAGCATTCAGATGACGTTTGAAATTTGGGTCGTCTTTCATCTCCGGATCAAGCTGTTGAGCGATCAGCAGCAGTTGAGTGCCGTGGAAATGATCCCCGTTGCGAATCAGGAGCAAGGCGTAATTCGTGCGCGTAAATCCACGTGCACGCTCCAAGGTATGCAAGTCAGCATCCTGTTGAACGAGTGCTCGGCGTGTCTGTTGATCTGCTCCCTCGGGACCCTGAAGCATCTGTTTGATATTGCGTCTTTCTCTAGCCACTGCAAGCTGGTCGATAGCGTCGGCGGTGCCTATGGCGGCTGCATATTCGTTAATGGAAGCGCCGATACCGTCTCTGTGTGCTAGTTCGCTAGCATTCTCTAAGTGAGAAATCATTTCGTTTAGCTGCTGTCCGAGCTGCTTTGCCCCGGTCGGTCTGCGATCTTGGGGCGCATAAACTTCATCGCGCATATGAGTTTCAGACGTTGTTTCGCCTTCTGGAGGAGGCGGAAGTTCCGACCTGTCTTGTGTTGTGATGCGACCACGGTATGCCATTTTTGGGACCTCTTCATTTAAAATCTGATGTGATACTTAGTTGTTTTGCCAGATTGAATGTTCTTCGGTGAATTTGTGATCGACTGCGTGGCGGAAGTCCGCATAGGTTAAACTGCGTTCAGCATGCGCCGATCGCCTGCGGTACTCATTTTGCTCAGCTAAAGATAGTTTGTTGTCGATCTGTGCGGCCAGGATTTCGAACTCGCGCACTTGATTCTCAGTGTTCTCAATTTCGACATTTAGGGTTGCCATCTGGAAAGTGGCAATCAGACTCGCTGTCGATGGCAGACAGGGGAAGAGTAAAGTCCAGCTTGATTCGAGTGCATCCGGACTTTGAGGATCAAAGCACTCTTGCAGATCCGTGCCAAATTGTTTTTGACCCGTTGAACTATCACGTTGAACTATTGATGCAGGCTTTGTGTCAGTGGTTACAGCGTGAACCGAGTGAGCCAAGGCAGAGATGAAGCCTTCAATTTGATTTGGAATACCTGGATGCATAGTGCATAACTCCTGTGGTGTTGCGTCTGTCCGTGTACGTCTACCAGCCGAGCTTCCACGCGCCTAACCGCAGTTAGAGCAACGAGCTTGACCGTTCGATGGAAAATTTTTTCTGCCGTTTTATCGACCGGGCACCGATATTAAATTTCAATTGTGGTCAAAAAGTAACTTTTCAGAAACTTTGTTTTGAGTGAACCTCTCTGAACGGAGGTCACGGGTGGTTAGAATTACTACCGTTTTTCACAAGCAAGGATGGCAATTTGTCGCACATTTACAAGGTCTCGCGCAAAGCAGGCAGTTGAGTAAGCAGGTGCAAATGACATCTGCCAACCTGTTTTGTCCTGCAGCAATGAATCCCAACTAGCAATAAATCCGAACTTGAAAGTTATGTTTGGAGAGCGACTGCCTGTTCGGAGTTTTCAAACCAGTTCTCGATCTTGGTTAGCAGTTGAACAGATTGATTTGGTTCAGTCGTATCAATGTAATGGACACCAACTAAGATTGTGCCCAAGTAGTGACTAATAAAAGTGTCTGGGTCGTCTTGGTCTATCAGATCTCTCCTTAGACTTTCCGCAAAGCCGAAATCTATTACCTCAAAATCTTTGTTTAATTCACGCAAGACGACGTAAAGTCCCGGTTTTTCATCTATCTCGTTGATGCTCTCGAAAGGTCCCAAAAACTCAACATCATCCACGACAACTGTCATTTTTTTATGGTCTCTCATTGATAGCGTTAGAAGCAGAGAAGGAGGCACACAATAGAAGAGTATCGCCAACAATGGTTAAGGTGAGGTAAAGGTCTTGCTTCACCAGTTCTACTAAGCTAATCAGCAGGTCGAGCGAGGAATTGCTTTCGCCATATGCGAGACTTGGTCCGCTGCTGAAGGCGATAAAGTTGCAAATAAATGCAGCCATTGCTGCGACCGCGCCGCCGGATCCGAGTGTTCAGTAATGTCGCGCACGACTGCGATTCCATCTGCTCCAGCCGCGAGAATTTCAGATGCTTGATTAAGCGTGATGCCACCAATCGCCACCAGGGGATAGTTCAGAATCTTTCTCCAGCGAGCCAATCCTGTTTTGCCCTGAGGTGCAAAAGCCATTTGTTTTGTATTGGTTGGATAAATTGGACCAATTGCGATGTATGACGGTTGCACGGCTAGTGTTCGCGATACCTCTTCATAACAGTGAGTGCTGATACCAAGTTTGAGTCCGGCACGCCATATGGTATCAACGTTGGCAGTAAGCAAATCTTCTTGTCCAAGATGCACACCATACGCCCGATGTTTTATGGCTAACTCCCAGTAATCATTGATGTACAAATTGCAACCATATGCTTTTGCAAGTTCAATTGCTGAAGCGATCTCATTTTCCAACTGCTCGCCGGAAGGGTTTTTAATTCTCAATTGGATGGTTCTGACTCCGGCTGCAGCCAGAGTGTGGACCCATTGGCTGGTAGGAACAATTGGATAAAAGCCGATCCTCTCATCCCGCTCAAACCGCGATCGATGCCGCCCTTGTTCTGCAGCTTCGGTTAACCATGGTAAGTCTTGTTCTTCAAATTCCATACCAAGATGAGCCAGAGGACCGTTGATCGATCCGACTCGCGGAGCGCGATTTATACCTTGATTCACGTATGCTTTGGCGATCACGATCGACTCAAACACATTTAACTGTTTGGCAAGACTAGCAGCAATTGCCGCTGACAATGTGCAGCCAGAACCGTGTGTTCGGGTCGTTTGTTGCCTGAGGCTGGTAAACCAGGCTCTTGATTTTCCATCGGTCCAAAAATCTTGGCAGAATTTATTGCCGAAGTGTCCGCCTTTTAGAAGGACGGATTTGGGTCCTAATCCCAATAGATCCGACGCTAATTTCTCAACGTAAAGATCAAGTTCTTGTTCATTAAGGACTGATGGATTAGCAATCGCCCGACCAGTGAGATAATGCGCCTCAGCCCAGTTCGGAGTGATTAGTGTCGACACCGGCAATATTTTCGAGCGCACCGCTTGCAACGCAGATCCATCCATGAGGGCATCGCCACTGGTGGCAAGCATAACGGGATCATAGATGATTGGTATCTTCATCGAGCCTAGCATCTGTGAAATTGTTTCGATTATATCTGCCGAATAGAGCATACCTAGCTTGATAGCGGTGGGTTGAAAATCATCACTTAGAGCTTTTAATTGCAATTGCACCATTGATGAAGACATTGGTTCTATGCCGAAAACGCCGCGCGTGTTTTGCCCCGTCACAGCTGTAATTGCTGAACAGCAGTAGACGGATAATCCTTGCATTGTTTTGATGTCTGCCTGAATTCCCGCCCCGGCGCCACTGTCCGAGCCGGCTATTGTCCAGGCGATGGCAGTTGATTTCATTGAAGTCCTTGAGTTACTTCCGACTGTTGCCAAAATGGTGTGCCGACTATCGGAGTACTAGGTGAAGCAGACGTTCTTGGTAGCATCGGTCCGGCTTCGAATCCAAACCGTCCCGCTACAACTGCGCACTTAAATGCTTCGGCCATTAGTGGTGGATTCTCTGATAGAGCAACTGCTGAATTCAGCAGCACTCCGTCATAGCCCAGTTCCATAACTTCCGCGGCGTGTGACGGTTTGCCCAATCCCGCGTCGACAATCAATATTGTGTTAGGAAGCCTGGCTCTTAAGTTCTGGAGAGCGTAAATGTCTGTTGGACCCATGCCTGAACCGATTGGTGCTGCCCATGGCATGAGGATCTTGCAACCTGTTTCAACGAGGCGCTGTGCTACGACCAGGTCAGAGGTGCAATAGGGAAACACTTCAAAGCCCTGACTAAGTAGTGTTTTCGTCGCGGTTAGTAGTTCAAAAGGGTCGGGCTGCAGATTGTAATCGTCGCCGATAACTTCGAGTTTGATCCAATTTGTAGCAAATATTTCGCGAGCCATGTTGGCAGTAGTTATTGCTTCTTTGGCAGTGTGACATCCCGCAGTGTTTGGCAGAATTTTTTTATTCTGCGCACGTATTAAGTCCAGAAACCGCTTGCCGGCGTTCAAGTCTGGACCCTGCCGGCGCAGAGATACTGTGACGACTTCCGCACACGAAGCAGTCAATGACTTCAACATAATTGCCGGAGATTCATACAGGGCAGAGCCGAGAAATAAACGGCTTAGCAATTCCACCCCACCGATATTCCACATGTTAGCCTCCTTGCATGGGAGCGATGATCTCAACGCTTTGGTGTTCTGCTAATTTGCTTTCGCTCCAGCTGTGTTTGGGCACATGGTCTCCATCCACCGCCACCGCGAACGAATCGCCAGAGTGTCCCAGCAGGGCAATCAATTCTGCCAGTGTGGAAACAGGTACATCATTCATTTCGCCGTTAACAAACAGTTGCAACTTGTTTTTCCTCTTTGAATAAGCCAGTAAATCTTGTGTCAATGGGTTTAGATTCGATGAAATCCAGGAGCAGAGAAACGAGTTTTGGTGTTACTAAGAAGCCATGTCGGTATAACCCATTTACTTGAATCAAGCCCTTGCTGTGCTGAATCAGAGGTTGGTTGTTATTGAAGGCGGGACGACAATTCACTCGTGTTTCGATGATCGATGCTTGCGCGAATGATGGATCAACGCTATATGCAGCTGACAGGAGTTCAAGGGTTGATATTACTGTGATTGGTCGATAGTCTTCGCATTCGATAGTGGTTGCGCCGATCAGAAATCTATGCCCTGGTCTGGGCACTATGTATATTGGATATCGAGGATGGAGCAATCGCACCGGTCTCGTAAGCACCACATCTGGTGCGTGTACTTCCAGCATCTCGCCGCGAACGCCTCTGAGCTCTTCGAGCTGGTTCTTTGCGCCCATTCCACGACAGTCGATCACTAAATTAAAGGCGTATCTAGCAGCACCGACTGAAATCTCGTATCTGCATTTTGGGATCGCATGGTGTTGATATTCGACGCGATCGGCTTGTTGGTCTTCATCATAATCGGGATATTGGAGTCCTAATGCAGGTGTGTCTGATGCTCTGGATTCATCGATTTCGGTAATCGTCACTTTCCGAATATGGTGGACGTGCGAGTCGGCTTTCCACTCGCACCCATGCTCAACTAGTGCGCCGGCGAGAGCGCTTAGTAATTGTCTATTGTCAACTTGTCCTTCGTCGGCCGCGTAAAGTGCTTTGCTGAAGCGAGGCATGAGTGACGGTTCTAGATCAGCTAACTGAGCCGTATCTAACCACACCAATTTAGCGGACTGATCGACAAGCTTTTTGTCTACTCGAGCCTGGAATTGATTAAGCAGGAAGTGATCTGTTGGATGTGATACAACGATCGTGCCACTATTTTGCAAAAATACGTCGGTGCCAAGGTTGCTGATGATATCCGACCATAGCCTTATAGCATCTTCACCAAGCGCACAAATTATGGGATCGCTTGTCTCCAACTCGCAGTAGGGAGCGAGCATTCCAGCTCCCGTGAATGCGCAACTTTCAGTTCCCGCGACTGAGTCTTTGTCAAACAGAGTTACGCTGAAGCCTTTAAGTAGCAATGCGAGCGCTAATGTTCGTCCGAAAAGTCCGGCACCTACAATTGCTATTTCGCAGTGCTCCAGGCGGGTTGAAAACCCACGCTCCATTTCCTGAACCTGGTTATCAGTCAAGACGGGCTCCCAATCTCACTAACTATTTTATTTGGGGATTTTGAATTGGGTAATTGCGAATTCGCTGACTGCGGTTGCACTTTTGGCGAATCCGAAATTGCTAATTCTAATTGTGTACCTGATAATTTCGAATCTGCTAACTCTGATTGCGCGCCGGGCAGATTGCGTATTTCTTGAGTTAGATTCATGGAGCAAAACTTCGGTCCGCACATCGAGCAGAAATGTGCATCTTTGGCTGCTTCAGTGGGCAATGATTCGTCGTGAAAGTCGCGTGCCGTGTCCGGGTCCAACGAAAGGTTGAATTGATCATGCCAGCGAAATTCGAAGCGAGCTTTAGAAAGCGCATCATCTCGTCGGCGCGCGGCAGGATGTCCCTTCGCTAAATCAGCGGCATGAGCAGCAATTTTGTAGGCGATCACACCTGCCTTGACGTCTTCTTTGTTGGGCAAACCGAGGTGCTCCTTGGGCGTGACATAACAGAGAAGCGCTGTTCCGTACCAACCAATCATGGCCGCACCGATTGCGCTGGTAATGTGGTCGTATCCGGGTGCAATATCTGTCGTCAGTGGTCCCAGCGTGTAGAATGGAGCTTCGTGGCATACTTTCATTTGTCGATCTACGTTTTCTTTGATCAAGTGCATTGGAATGTGTCCTGGTCCCTCGATCATTACTTGCACGTCGTGCTGCCAGGCAATTTTCGTCAACTCTCCAAGCGTGTCGAGTTCGGCGAACTGCGCTTGATCATTAGCGTCTGCAATTGACCCTGGTCGCAGACCATCACCCAGTGAGAAGCTTATGTCGTAAGCCTTGGCGATCTGGCAAATTTCTTCGAAGTGTGTGTAAATGAAATTCTCGGTGTGATGCGTAAGGCACCACTTGGCCATGATCGATCCGCCCCTCGAAACTATTCCTGTGAGACGCTGATTGGTCAAATGAATATAGCGCAGCAGAACGCCTGCATGAATGGTGAAGTAGTCCACACCTTGTTCCGCTTGCTCAATAAGCGTTTCACGAAATATTTCCCAGGTGAGATCTTCTGGGACGTCGCCAACTTTTGCCAGCGCTTGATAAATTGGCACGGTTCCGATGGGCACCGGCGAGTTGCGCAGAACGAAATCGCGAGTGACATGGATGTCTCTACCGGTCGACAAGTCCATCACTGTGTCTGCGCCCCATTTGATCGCCCAACAAAGCTTTTGCACTTCGTCGTCTATGTTTGAAGAGACCGCGGAGTTGCCGATATTTGCGTTTATTTTGACTAGAAAATTGCGACCGATGATCATCGGTTCCACTTCTGGATGATTTATGTTTGCAGGTATGATGGCCCGTCCAGCTGCCACTTCCTGTCGCACGAACTCGGCTGTAATTTCTGCGTCGATATTGGCACCAAACGATTGCCCTTGTAATCGCTCCTTGCGTTGGCTCGATTCAACCTTACGCAAATTATCGCGAAGCTGATTCTCGCGAATCGCGACAAACTCCATTTCTTTCGTTACTATTCCGAGCTTGGCGTAATGCATCTGAGTGACATTGGCGGCGGCTTGGGCCTGGCGCGGAGTGCGCGTCAATCCGCTGCGATCGCTCTGCGCTGCCCCGAGAGAATTGAGGAAAGCGGGTGCTTGGATAATGCCGCTGTAAGGCTCGGTATCACATCGTTGTGCTATCCATTCGCCGCGAACATCAGGCAGTCCGGTGTGTGTGTTCACAACATACGTGCTGTCGGTGTAGGGCCCGGATGTGTCGTAGACAAGAAAATTTTCCAATGATTTATCGTTCAGCGTAACGCTTCTCATCGGTACTCGGACGTCAGGGGAAGTGGCGCTGACAATGTACGTTTTTGAGGACGCCGGAAATGATTCGATCAGCTCATCAGATTTTTTTGTAAGTACTGTTTGCACGAAATGCCCTCTCGTTTTGGCTGAGAGAGCAACGTAAGACTTTCATCTCAAGCTCCCTACGCCGGTTCTAACCAGGTCAGGTTCCAAGGGTTGAACAAATGTTCTCTCAGCCGATTTCGGCACCCCTGCTTTTGAGGAAAGACTAACACAGAATTTGCGGAGCAGAAAAATTGATTTTTAAATGTAACGAGCATTCTTTTTCTTCCGCATCTACTTAGGATGAAAACTTGGTGTGAGTAATCTAAATGCTAAAAATGTTACCAGTGCAGGAGGTCTTTTTTGTTGGCAACTTGCCATCCAACAGCGAAACGGCTACACCACATACGGTGCCTGCCGTTCAGCCCTTCCATAGCTCAAATTCAATTGATTATTATTGTTATGAAGATCTTCTCCCGAATGGGTAAACGGTAATCGGCTCTTGCGCTCCAATCAAGTTAGTTGCGATAGGCTAAGACCCGACGCTGTTCCGCTTGTGTTTCTTGTGTGGTCTTCCATTGTTCAATACCAGTTCCATAAACTGCACGTCGACTTAAAAGTCCACTTTCAGCTAATTCCTCGTAATGGTCACGCAGGAATTGTAGACCTCGTGTATCGGCGGGCGATAAGTCAGTCTTCTTCAAGGCATCGGTTATATCGTCTTGATTCAAGTTACTAGAATTAAATCCGTGACCAGCAAATTTCTCTAGTGCATCTTTTGCTTCAGTTGCCTGTCGATCGATATTTTCCTTTTCTGCCCGAGCTGCCTTATCGGCTCTGTCGCCGACAAATTCTGTTTGATCTCCGCCTCTAGTAGTAGGAGGGATTTTGATCTCTTCGCCTGGCTTGAACTGAGAAACTGGCTTACCATTCAATCTTTCCAGCTCGATTTGATAATTTGCCATCTGATTTGGTGTGGGGTGCTCGATTCCTTGCGACTTAAGCAAATCCTGCGATAACTGCCATTGTCTGTTGTCACCAGGCTTAGCCTGTACCGTCCCAGAGCCATCGGCATTGTGATGTTCGTTTCTGCCGTTTACCACACCTTCGCCGGCAGCCCGATCTTCGTGGTGGCTGTAAATGTTCGTCGCGTCAACCACTTGAGTGTGACCCTGAGCGTCGCGGGTTACGAAATCTTGTCCACGCATGCCGACGATATCCAGACCGGGCAATAAACCTTTCTCGTGAAGAGCGGCGTTTGTTTTCTGAAGGTCCTGCTGCCATGCGCCTGGTCGGTGAGTATGGGCTTCTGTCAGCGATTGTGCCACATCCTGTAGGTTGCTGTCAGTCGAGAGATGATGATGTACTTGGTCCGCTACAGAATCTCCACTAGGTCTATTCATTAGTAAATCCTCTCTCGATGTCTAGCCAAGGCACTTGCCATGTGAAGAGAATAATCAATTGAACGTGGCTGTGTTATGTCGCAGTTGTGGCTTATATGTGGCAAGCTGATCCTGGCTAAATCGTGGAAACTCTTGTCTGATCCGTAGCCTCGCCTATGAGAAATCGGAAGCTTTATGTGCGCTCAGGCGGAAGCGTCAAAATTGCGCATAACCACCGACCTTAAGCTTACAACCAACCAGATGGATGTCATGACAGGTCTTGACAGTAGCACCATATGCGGTGCCATATTTTTTTCGTTTAATTGTCCAAGCAGAAATTGAATGTGCTTAAGCGACGTTTGTTTGAAAGTTGAGAACAAGTGAAGGATCAGATGAACTGCTATCGAACGATTTATCCCCGAACCATTGGGGCGCAGTGGACGTCTGCGGTCGAAAAACAATTGCGCTAAACGGCGGATACAATAGCTACATACATTTCTTGGGACGTTGATGCGCCTTTCATTTATTTTGACTAGTATGATTTTTGTGCTGCGATTGCAGCCAGGTTTATGCGCAGAGGGTGCAGCCGATCCGAAACCAAGCAAGACCCGACTGACCGGAGGCGTCGTGCACAGTGAGCAGCTGCCTCCTGTGCCGGTCAACCAGATGCCTGGTAAGGTATTCAACCTTGCCGCGATGTTTGGACCCGCTAGTAAAGCGCCGGCGACTAAGTTTATCGTGCCTAATTGGCTCGCCGGGGTGTGGGAGCGAACACAGTCGACCGAAACTAGTCGCGTCAATCTTGTTACGCATTTACGGTCACGCACCGGAGCCACGACAGTTGCCAAAGTCACTGATAAATTTGGCACCTTTACGGACGCACAAGGGCGCGTTTGGCAAATCTTCGATCCTCGAAAAGCAACAGGACAGATAGATCGCGGCACATTGATGGACTACCACCGCGTTTCGACTTATGACTTGATAAGCAGAGGCGACAGAATAGCAATCGTGGAAGTTACCGCCTCCCATCTTGTCGTGAACAAAAAAACTCACAAAATTATTTCCTCTTTTCAGGACGAGGAATTAAACACTTATACAGAATTGGCTGATGGTCAGTTGCGCACGGATAGTTCTGTGAAAGTCTTCGACGCCCACGGAAAACCGATTTATCTGACGCATTCGACGTCTCTAGAGTCACGTGTCGCTCCCTTTAAAGGCTGAGCCAATCGGTCCTGCAGCGCTTAAATCGATTAAAAAAAACCGTTGCCATCACAAGCTCCAACTTTTCCTTGTATGTGCGTGATTGAGGGCGCTACCGGGTAATAATAATGTAAGCGATGGTCTCGCTCCAACGAGTGTGATTGCTCCGTCTACGACTCATTGTCATAGAAGATATTTTTGCTGCCATCGGGGCAGGTAATTATCACCTGATCTTAATTTCTGTCATCCGAAAGGAAAGTCAACTGCCGTGCCATTCGATTTCTTAAAACCAAAACCAAAGCAAAGTGTTACACGTTACCCCACTGATTTTCTCCTGGGAGACCTGCTGGTGAGAGCGGGGCTAGTTTCGCAGCAGCAGCTCGACGAGGCCGTCAAGCTCGCGGGCAGCAAGAATGTTCACGTTGGTCAGATGCTGATCAACTTCCGCTACATCAGCCCGAGAGATTTGCAAGCGGCTGTAGACGCTCAGTCCATGCTGAGAGACCGAACAATTGACCATAATCTTGCGGCTGGTTGTCTGAAGATTGCTTGCAAAACAGGTATGACTTTTGCTGAAGTGGTGCGCGATCAACACGCTGGCAGCAGCGAAGGTTTATCGAACAAGCTGGGAGAGCTTCTGTCTGAATCAGGGTTGGTGACAAAGGAGCAGCTTGCCAAGTCGATGCAGCGTAGTCAGGCGACAGGGCTGCCGCTTGGTCGAATACTGGTTTTGAATGGTGCTTTGAGTGACCCGATTTTGACTATGGCGCTCGAGATCCAGGTGCGGATTCGCGACGGCATGATGACCAGAGATGAGGCCCTGGAAGCTCTCAGTGCTGCAGGTGGAACTGAGGGAGCAGAACCAAAGTCAGAAGAAACGATGAGGATGACTATCCTTCAGCCCCGTAAGAAGGGAATTCGGCTAGGCGAACTGATGGTGCTGGCCGGACTGCTCAACGAAACAGATGTGATGAATGCTCTTGAGCTGGGTTTGGTGAACAACCAGCAAATCGGACAAGTCTTGGTTGAACAGGGCTATGTTTCAGAAGAATTGCTGAATGCCGCCCTGGAACTGCAGAAGAGAGTCGATGAAGACAAACTGATGCCGCAGGATGCGGGCGAAGCGCTTGCAAAAATTAAGAGCACTGGGCAAGACGTTTCTCAAGTTCTAGAAAATATTGACAAGCAAGTTGCGGAAGCTGAGACGAAACAGATAGTTTCCTTCGACAAGATGCTCATGCTTGCTCGTGTTGTAACGCAGGACGATATCGATAACGCTCTCGAAAAGTCGGCTAAGAATTCACAACTGCTTGCGAAAGTCTTGCACATGACTGGTTATATCGACGAGTTGACCATGCAGTGCGTTTTGCAGTGTTACACGATGATGTCGAATGGATTCCTCACACAAGATGATGCGATCGTTACTCTGGACTATTGCCTTAACCGTGAGGAAAAGATCAGCTTCGCCGAGGCATTATCGCACATCGGTTGGAACGCCACCTTGCCAATGCAAGTGCACGGTGCCACTTCTGTCGACATTTCTCAGGTTAAGCTGGGCTTGTTTGGAACTAAGGTAGACTCGGTGGAAACTGAGAGGAAGCCAGAGTTCAACGCATTTGCCATGCCGTCCAAGGCGGAGTTGGATGCTATTGCGGCTCCGTCCGTCTCGAAACCATTAACAGAAACAGAGCTCGAAGATGCAGTAGTTGCAGCCAGTGCGCTAGAACTTGGTGCAGAAGAACCGCGCGCTGAAGCTAGAGAAACGTCTTCGCCATTGTCGGCACCACCTGAGCCACCACCAATGTTGGCTTCACTTTTGGACGACATGCTGCAGCAGTTTGATGAGAGTTCAGCGGAAGACCAGGTTGCTGTCGATAATTTCGTTGCTGAAGAGTTTGTAGCAGAGGAGTTTGTTGCCGAAGAATTTGTCTTTGAAGAACCAGCCCGAGATGATGCAATCCAAATTGAACAGTCTGAAGAGCCTGAAGATATCGTTGCTGAGTCGCAAGATGAAGAACAGCCGAGCTTGCTTGACTCGTTGCTTGATGGTTTGAATGAAGCCGCTGATGATGACGTGTTAGAACTGGCGGTGATGACTGCCAAGGATAAAGATGCTGCATCTCTAATTCTAGAGCACGAGCCTGACGTCGTCGAAGAAGAATTGTCTAGTGCAGAAGCAGAGCCGGCTAGCCACGTAGAGCTGCGTAGTGCCGAGCCTAGTGCCGAAGAAAAGCCGGTGCACGTAGAGGAAGTGCCAAGTATGTTGGGCAATTTGCTCGACGAAATAAGCGACGAAATAGATTTGAAAGCCTCCCTTGAAGAGGCTGCAGCATCCAAAGAGCGAACTTCTGAGCCGATGCCTCTCGAAAGCCTGTCGCTAAATAGTGAAACAGCCAGGGATCTGGAACGTAAGCGTGAATTGGACGAAGCGGCCCACAGCCATCATGGAGATTTTGAAAGTAAGGGCTCTCTAGGTCCGATGCTACTTAAAGATGATTACGAACCGTTCAATAGCGAACTTGCCAGTGAAGTAGCAGAAGCCAAGTTAACGCCCGAGCCCATAGCCGAATTCACAGAAGAGTACAAGGAAGAGCCCAAAGAAGAGCTGACGGAAGAGTCTGTTGCTGATTCCACGGCGTCATACGACAATCTGCCGGCATTTTTCAAAGTTCTAATAGACCAAGAAGAGAAAGTAAAGACATCCGAACCGGTTCAGGCGTCCAACGAAGTTGAAGTTTCGGCGGCGGAAACAGAAGAAGTGTCAGCATCGGTTCCGGCTGTGGATGAGGTGCGAAGCGCATTAAGTAATGTTTTGGGTGGTGATGAGACTGAAGCTGCGGAGGTGGTGCCAGAGCCTGTTGCAAAACAAGAATATCCCGCCAACGAGAATAAATTGGTGTCACTATCGGAACTGCGGGGTCTCTTTTCATCCGAAAGGGGCACCAATGGTGGTGGCAAGGGCGCGGTTAAGCCAACGCCCGCCCCCTTAGAGCCGGCTCCTTTACTTGAGAAATTGTTGTCACGTGAAAGCGATCTGGATGCAGGCAAAGAGTCCGCGGCTTCAGCCGCCGTTGAAGAAGTAGCTGATGCGACAGCGCCGGAAGAATCTTTGTCCGAAGTTGCTTCGTCCGAAGTAGCAGTCTCGGATCTGACGACTGACGCAGCAGCGGCCGCAGATCTGACAACTGACACAGTGACACAAACGCATGAAGTCGAAGTTCCCGAGAATCAATTGGATCTGGCCGCCTCGATGGCACCGCCTGTAATGCCTGAAGATGACCGCTCTTCGCAGGGAAAAGAAGTCAAACCAGCTCGTGAATCTAAGAATTACCTTGAGAAGCAGTTCGACTTACGGGCTGTGATGGAAGAGTTTGAAGCTGCTTCGACTCTTTTCGACAGTCACGAAAAGCTGACGGATGTTCCTGACAATAGTGATGACTACGAGAGAGATGATGATGTCATTGAATCGCCTGTTTCGGCAGCGACTGAACATAGACAAGTCGACAATTTGGATGAAACGGATTCAATGAAGCAACTTCTGCAAGGAGCTGCTGCTGCAAAAGCTAAGATTGAAAATGAACCACTTTCCATGGCTGCGCCCGATTCAGTTGTGATCAGTGGTTCAGAGGAAGGGCGCGATGCCTTACCGGAAGTGAGTGCTTCTTCTGACGATTCGAACGACGCTTATTCATCCGTCTTGAAGGACATAATTGGAACGGAACGAGAAGCCAAAGAGCTGCCGTTAGAGATCAGTGAAATTGACGATCTCTTTAATGCAGATACTGAAAAGAAAGCCGCCGAAGCGCTGCATGTTGTGGAGTTCGAAACGCCTAAGCTCGTTAGTGCACAGGAGTTATTGAGCCAACTTGAAGAAAGTATTGCCTCGATCCCGCCTGAAATTCAAAAAGTTGAGCCTCGAAGCGAGGCTGAGTCAATCGCGCTTAGGCTGATTGAGGAACTCGCTGAGAGCGTCAAAGCTGAGGAAATAGCCAGCACAACTGAGCCTGCGGTTGCTGAAGTTCCGCCGTCAGAAAAGTCAGAACGAGATCCTTTAGATGCAATTGAGCCATATTCTTTTGCAAGAACTGAAAGTGCCGCCACTGAAAAAGCTGAACCAAAGACAGAATCGGTGAATGCCGCACCAGAACCTGCCATTATTTCTGTTTCAGACGAAGAGCATGAGGATGTTGATTCCCTCTTCTCGCGAGCTAAACCGGCTTATCAACCTGAGCCCGAGGCTAAACCAGCATTGGCTGCGGTCGCGGAAACAGCACCAATTGAAGAATCAAAGACTGTTCCTTCAGTAGAACCGATTGCGGCTTCGACATCTCAATCTCCGTTCCAGTCCATGATATTATCAACGGTTGGTAAGTCAGCAACGGAGTCACCAATGTCTACCTCGGGTTCGTCGTCTGCAGCTGGCTCCACAGCCGCTGTTCCAGCCGTTGTAGTACCGATTTCTGAGCCAGTCGCCGAGTCTATTGTGACACCGCCTGTAGTTGAGGCAACGCTCGCAGAAACATCACAAGATATATACAAAGCGCCGGTAGTTGAGGCGCCATCGGCTATACCACTGGTAGTTGAAGCGCCAATCGCAACACCTGTGGCGAAAACATCAGATCTCGAAGCACCAAGCGTTGAAATATCAGAGGCTAAGCCTCCGGTTGTTGAGACACAACTGGCTGAAGTGCACGATACACCAGTAGTTGCTTCGGCACCAATATCTGACACGCCGGTAGCTGATTCGCCAGTTGTCGAGACACAAATAGCCAAACAGCCAGTTGTTGAAGCGTCAGTTGTAAAAGAACCTGAACCGATTGTAGCTCCTGCTCTCGAAGCACTTAAACCGCAGGCACCAGAACCTGCCCCGCTGACACTGCCGGTGTTGAAGCCCGCAACTCCTCAAGAGTCTGTTCCGCTCCAAGCAGCTGCCGAAATTGTTGCACCACTGGCGGTGCCTCCAGTTATCGCTCCGGCGATGCCTGCAGCTGTAGCTCCGGCGATGCCTGCAGCTGTAGCTCCGGCGATGCCTGTAGCTGCAGTTGATCTTCCGTCAAGCACGGCTGGAAAAGCGGCGATCGAGGTGGTGGCACCGCAATCTGTGAGCACGCCAGCACCGGTTAAAGCTGCGGCCGCGCCTTCGTTCTGGGCTGAAGCTTTATCCAAAGCTAATGTTGTAGAGGAGGCAGCTCCGCCAGTGGAGCCAGCGCCTAATCCTGCTGTTCTTCAGTCAGTAATTATCGCTCAGCTCGAAGCGCAAGTCTTACAAGCTGAAGGTGCCGCCGTTAGCGAAGGTGAAAAGGGTGTCGTGGTCGGCGCCAAAAATGATCTAAAGAGCGCACTAGGTGAAGCACTTGCTCGACTTGCGGAAAGCTATTACGAGCAAGGCGATTACACCCAAGCTCAAGGCTTATATGAGCGAATCTTACTTCTTAAGCAGAACCAACTCGGTTCCAAGCATGAAGCACTAGGAGCCGATTTGACGAACTTGGCTGGCGTCTTGTGTGTGCAAGGTAAGTTTGCAGAAGCGGAACCTTATGTAAAACGAATCGCAACCATAATCGAAGCCTCGGAGCCCGTGGACACATTGAGATTAGCTGGCTGTTTGAATACATTGGCCAGTGTTCTCTTCCAGCAAGGAAAGTTCCCTGAGTGCGAGCCGCTGTTAGAAAAGTCTCTCAAGTTGCGGCAAGAGAAGTTGGGTCCTGATCATGCTGATATTGCTGATACTTTGCGCGACTACGCTAAGTTGCTGCGCAAGTTGGGACGCAATGCTGATGCTGAATTGATGTACGCTCAAGCGAAGGCCATATTGGCAAAACGTCCTCGCCAAAATGCTCCCGCTGCTGCGCCAGCACCAACTCCGTAGGCTATCCGCGTATTGGCAGTACTATGCTGAACACGGTGCCGGAATCAACTTTGCTGTGCACTTCCATTTTGCCTTTATGGGCATCAACTATTGCTTTCACGATGGATAAACCAAGCCCGACTCCTCCGGCGGATCTGGAACGAGATTTGTCCACGCGGTAAAAGCGGTCGAAGATGAGAGGCAGGCTTTCCGGCGGAATACCAATTCCTGTATCAGCCACTTTCAACTTTGCAAATCGTGGTGTGGTTTCGATTGAAATTACAACCGAGCCGCCGCTTTCAGTATATCGAAGCGCATTTTGCAAAAGGTTTGTCACTAGTCGTTTTAGTGACTCCGGGTCGCCATAAATCGGGGCGCTCTGCAAGTTGGCGCTCTTGAGCTCAACGCCCTTTGCCTTAAAAAGTTCGTCGAATTCTTCGAGTAAATTGCGCACCAGTTTGTCGAAATCCAAGGGAACTCTTTTTGTTTCCAGTTGGGGACTTTCCATTTTGGACAAGAGCATGAGATCTTGCACCAACTTGCCCATGCGCTCCGTCGCTCGAGAAATGACAGCGAGTCTGCTTTCTGCCGCCTCGTTGGTTTGAACGTCAACTTCCATCGCTTCGGCATTGGCTTGGATGATTGTGATCGGCGTGCTCAATTCGTGACCGGCGTCGGTCATAAAGCGACGCAACACAAGTAAGCTCTCTTCCAGTGGCTGAGCTGCTTTGCTTGAAAACAAATATCCGGCGACACCAAGAGCAAACAAAAGAAATGGTGCCACGCAAGCCATTGTCATAGCGAATTGAACGGTTGTCTGATCGCGATGTCGCAAAGAGAGCTCAACTTGTAAGTAGCCGACAATTTTGCCCTCGTAAATTAAAGGTGTCGAGTGTACGAAAAACGCTTGATGGTTTACATGCACCTCGCCTTCTGTCCTGTAGAGCTCGGGTACACCTGCTGGTCCATGTTCCTCCACAACGTTTCCGCCAGGGCCAAATATTTGGATGGTCGGCAGCGATTTGAATGGGTGTTTTCGAAATGTCGTTGCCCATTCATGCAATGTTGGTGTGCCACTATTTAGTGCAATTGCCGGAACTATCTCCGACACAAGAGCATCGACTTCTTCTTTGATCACCGC
Source organism: Candidatus Melainabacteria bacterium (assembly GCA_003153555.1). Classification (GTDB taxonomy): domain Bacteria; phylum Cyanobacteriota; class Vampirovibrionia; order Obscuribacterales; family Obscuribacteraceae; genus PALSA-1081. The sequence goes on from PLZS01000087.1 coordinate 27,009, forward strand.
CGACAGTCCCGCGTGAAACAGCCCGATCGCGCAAAATGTCGACAGTGCGTAAACAAGAGTGGTGAGGCTTACAAACCAAAAGGTGAGACGCCAGCGCAAGCTGGGGAACATTACGGTGACTCAATCTTATAGCCAACACCATGGACGGTGCGAATGAATGATTCCTTCCCCTCACCGCCGAGTTTTTTTCTGAGAATTTTGATGTAAGTTCGGATCGTGTCAGAGGAAGCAAGCGTATCTGATGCCCAGACTCTATCTAAAATTGCCTCAGCGCTAAAAACCTGATTGGGATGGCGCATAAAAAATTCGAGCAAGCTAAATTCGCGGGGCACGAAATGAATCTCTTCTCCGTTCAATGTTACGGTCCGTGCGACAACATCGAGAACGAGCTGACCGACTCGAAGTTCTCTGCTTGTTGCTTGGGTGTGACGACGCAACAACGCGCGTATACGTGCGGACAATTCCTTAAGATGGAATGGCTTTGTTAGATAATCGTCAGCGCCAGCATCAAGCCCCGATTCTTTGTCTTCAACGCTATTTTTAGCGGTCAACATAAGGATTGGAGTGACGCCTCCATCTTCGCGAAACCGCTTACAAACCTCCATTCCGTTCACTCCTGGAATCATCAAGTCCAGAACGATGGCATCAAACTTGTAAACCTTCAGTCGTTCTAAAGCCTCTAGTCCATTATCGACTAGCTCAACAAGATACTGCTCGCGGCTCAGCCAGTCCCTGATTGGGATTGAGAGATCGTGTTCATCTTCTACTACTAATATTTTAGTCATTTGTGATCTTATTCCAGCCGGTCAACGCTTACCAATTTTACTCTCTAATGTGTGTATCTTTCATGAAGGTCGTCGCGCTCGACAACATTGTTTTATTCCTTGTTTTGTAAGTTTCAGTTTACGCAGGTTTTACAACAAAAGTAGTTTCGCCTCACGAAAGCTACACGATGCGAAGACTACTATGAAACTACACACCGACAAGTTCGGAAATTTACTGGGAATACCAAACACTGATGGAGAGCCAATCATGAATAAATCACTAGTATCATTAATTGTACTTGGAGCCATTGCAATTTCAGCACCGGCATTTGCGAAGTCTTCGCCAGCGGTTCCTGCAAAAGGCGCAAAGATCGTTACAAGCAAGACTACATCAAAGGTTGCAGCACCTCTAAAGCACAAGCATGCTAAGGCATCCATCAAAAGAACGAAATAACTTTTCGCTTAAAAGATTCGGAGGGCAGCGGTGCTAATTTGGTGCGGCTGCTCTCTTGGCGTCATGGCTAGTCACTTTGAGTCGGTCTAATAACGGAATCGAAAATTTATTGTTGCACCAGATGTGACACCACTTAAGTTGCTTGTTGAATTGGGTTCAGATTTTTCTTTCTTGCATAACAACTTTCAGATCAAGTCTTGCGCTGTCAGTTTCGCGTAAGGTTCAGTCTCCTTGCGCCTTTCGACGAAGACTAATTTTAAGTGATTAGGGCCATCTAACTCTGGATCGCTTGTGCTGTAAGGATGGTGTAAATGTACCGGCGTATGCTCACCGAAGTAAAGTGTTCTTGTGCGGGGTTACAGTTAGACATGACGGGCGATTCGGCGGGAAAATCTAGCAACAGTTCCTCCTCTAAGGCGGCCACCCTCACTCCAGTAGACGAGGCGGTTGTCAGGAAGCAGGAGGATGAACTACTCGCGTTGGAAGCCGAAGTCTGCTCCCACGGTGACACAGTTCATTATGCGAAGAGACCTCAATTTTTTGAAACTTGCGAAGGCAGTTATTTGTACGACGGCGCTGCAACACCATATCTCGACCTGCAGATGTGGTATTCGGCAGTAAATCTTGGTTACGCAAATCAACGTGTGAATGATGCGCTGAAAAATCAGATTGACAAGTTGCCACAACTGGCATGTCAGTATCTCCACAAAGAAAAAGTCTATCTGTCAGATATCCTAGTAAAAGGGATTAAACGTGATTTTGGCGCTAAGGGTCGCGTTCATTTCAATGTCGGCGGCGCTCAAGCTGTTGAAGATGCTCTTAAGTTAGTGCGCAAAACTACCGGCAAGAGCCGCATGTTCGCTTTTGAAGGCGGTTATCACGGACGCACCTTGGCAGCATCCTCGATTACTTCTTCATATAGATATCGAGAAAGTTATGGCGAATTTGGCGATCGCGCTGAATTCATTCCCTTCCCTTATTGCTTCAGATGTCCGTATGGCAAGAAAATTGAGAATTGTGGGATGTATTGCGTGGAACAGTTTGAGCGTAAGTTTGAACACGAGTACACGGGTACTTGGAATCCCAAGACTAAGAAAGCCGAGTTTGGCGCCTTTTTTGTAGAAGTAATCCAGGGCACCGGTGGCTATGTCATTCCTCCCAAAGGTTACTTTGAGAAGCTTGCCAAGATTTGTCGCGAGCACGGAATTCTTCTTGTTGACGACGAAATTCAAATGGGTTTTTTCCGCACCGGAAAGTTGTGGGCTGCTGAAAACTTCAACATCACTCCAGACATTATGGTTTTCGGAAAGGCGCTCACCAACGGGTTGAACCCATTGTCAGGAATTTGGGCGAAGGAAGAGTACATCAGTCCTGATAAATTCGGACCTGGTTCAACACACTCGACCTTTTCATCGAACAGCTTGGGAACGGCTTGCGGGCTCGAAGTTATGAAGATCTTCGAAGAAGGCAATTACGAAGTCACTGTGAATGAAAAGGGCGCTTACTTTCTTAAATTGCTCAAAGATTTGCAGAGCAAGCATCCTGAAATCGGAGATGTCGATGGCATGGGCTTAGCGCTCAGAATGGAAATGTGCCAGGGAAGCGACAGTTATACTCCGAACCGCGAACTTGCCGACAAGATGTTCCAACGGGGACTCGAAGGTAACTTGAAGATCAATGGAAAGAAAATGGGACTGGTACTGGATATCGGTGGCTACTACAAAAATGTGGTCACTCTGGCACCATCACTCGAGATCACTTATCCAGAAATGGATTTGGCGCACGACCTGCTTGACCTACTTATTACTGAGTGTAAGAAAGGCTAATTATGAGTTCTTCAATAGATGTCTATTGCGATTTTGACGGCACGATCACCAGGGGCGACACTATCGATGTGTTGCTGGAGGCTTTAGCTGATCCAGCCTGGCGAGCAATTGAAGAACGTTGGATTAAGGGTGAAATAGGCTCACGTGAGTGCATGGCTCTGCAGGTTCCCTTGATTCGCGGGGGCTGGGATGGTGTGGTGCGTGTTCTCGATCAAGTTAAGATCGATCCAACCTTTCCAAAATTCGCAGCATGGTGCCGCAAGAATGGCGTCTCACTAAAGATTGTCAGCGACGGCATCGACCGTGTTATTCGCCACATTTTGAAACGTGAAAACATTCACGTTGATAACGTCTGGGCTAATCACCTTGTCGAAGACGAGAATAAAAACCTTCAGCTCACCTTTCCGCATGCACCTCAAGTATTGGGCTGCGGCTCAGGATTGTGCAAATGCAGAATTCTTGAAATGGGATCTAGTCGTCCTTTGAAAGTCGTTATCGGTGATGGTCGAAGTGATTTTTGTTGGTCTGCAGAAGCCGATCTGGTATTTGCGAAGACGAAGCTGTTGTCTCATTGCAAGCAAAACAACATTGCTTGTGTAGCTTATGAAGACTTCCACTTAATCAGAAACGTTCTCGAAGAGAAGCTTTCAGAAGTTGCTGTTGCTGTACCGCATCTTAAACCGGCTGCAGTGTACTCCTAACAATTGCTCCTAATCGGCGCTCTTCAGCCCACCACTTAATGGTTGCGATCGGTCCACCGGCATCTAGTCTCTCCTGCCCACGTTTCTTGCTTGGCATTCTTCTGAGGCGAAACTTGCGCGAGCGCTCAGCTGAAATTAGAACAAAGTTTGCCGTAGCCGACGGATAACAATAAACGAAAAATATTGAAATAAACGCTAAGGATCGCCACTCTGGGCTGCCGGATTTTGCGTTTTTGCTTTTGACAAGACGCCGACTGTTTGCGCCTTATCGTGCATAGCGAAGGACATTTCAGGGAAAAACTAAAGTAAGAATACCTTGAGTTTTCAGGAAATTCTGTTTTTGTTGTGGAAAACCGATGCTTAACACCTGATACGGGGAGGCAGATGCATGTTTAAAGCAGGACAGATGCTTTCTTGTACTGTGGTGGCTAAGGAGCAAGATGGCTTCGCAATCGCAATTGCTCCAGATGATCTCCCTGGTTTTTTGCGAACATCCAATCAATTGACCATTGGCTCTAAGATAGAAGTTTGTTTTGTGTTGTGGCATAAGGGAAGAGCTTTAGTTAAAGACAGCCATCAATTATTAGAACAAGGGCGACAACAGTTAGCTAAGCTGGCTGAGAATACTCTTGACCCAGTGGTGCGAAAGGTGCTTACGGACACCCTTGCAACGTTAGACTGGACCTCTGCTGAGAGAGAGCAAGCCAACAAAGATCATATGGGTTTGGACTTATTAGCTCTCGAAGGGGATTTTGAAAAAAAACTACTCCAAATACTTATAGTTTGGCACTCAATTAGCTCGGAACAAGCGGCGTCACTTAAGGAGCAGCAATCTAAACAACCAGAGCTTTCGATGCCGCAGCTGCTGCGGGCCGCAGGACATTTGACTGCCAAACAGTTTGAAACAATCTGCCATGGAGTCGCATTTATAAATAGCGGCAACATCGATTTTCGACAATTTGCCGTGGCATATCGAGACGAACTTGATGGCATGATGACCTTTGACGAGTCTCTCAAATTGCGTGGTTGGTTGCCGGAGCAGGTGGGAATGCCTGCAAGTTCATAGTTTGAAATGCTGCTGGCAGCAAAACTGTTGACAGCAATTCCATCCATCAGTATTAAACCGGAGATGTTTAACTCTAAGGCTTATCAGGCAGGGCAGCCGGGACAGAATGTGCGGAAGTTTCTAGTGATCCCATTGGGGCTGATGCATGCAAGCCGGCCATTTGTCCGCTAGGAGTAGCGGCTAATGCTTCTGGAACTTGTTGCGAACCTGCCGCTACTTGCTCTGTCTGCGCCGCTGCTGGATGCGCGGTGTGCGGTGTTGCTGAAGCTACTTTGGCGTGGTCAGCAGCACCATGATGTGATGATGCTACGTGATGTGCAGGTTGAGCGTGAGTCGGCGCTTGTGCCACTTGCTGCGCATGTTGCGTTACGTGCGAAGTGGCATGATGAGCGGCTGCGTGAGATGGATCGGCGCTGGCCAGTTGACCGGCATGATCGCCACCCATCGATAGATGTTGTCCTGGATGAATCAGACTTGGATTGGAGCCAATCACATCGCTATTTTGATGGAACAGATCTCCCCAGTGCTGTCCACCGCCAAGATGTGCCTTGGAGATATCCCAGAGATTGTCACCAGGTTGCACTGTGTAGTTAGAAGCGATTTCATTTCCGCCAGGCAGTTGTAGTTCAGTGCCTGGGTGAATCATCGTCGGATCGCCACCGATAATTTCGTGGTTCAGTTGATAGATTTCTTGCCATTTCAGTCCATCACCTAGGTGGTGCTGAGCGATATCCCAGAGATTATCGCCAGGTTTGACAGTATAAGAAGTGGTTTGTTCGCTGGCTTGTTCCGCACCATGAGCCTGTTCAGAGACTTGCTCTGTTTGAGCTTGTTGTGCATCAGCTGGTGCTTGTTGTTCGGCGGTAACTTGATCGACGCTATGTTCTATGCGAGTGTGAGGATGACCTAGCAATGTGCCACGATCAGCTGCTGGTTCGGCAGCATGTTGTGGGAGAGTGTGTTCTGGTGCCGGAGCCACATCTCGGGCACTAACAACTGGATGGTGCGGAGCGATTTGGTGAGTAAGTGGATGAATAATTGTCGGTTGAGATGGTGGCACATTCGGTGGCACCTGAATTTGTGCTGAATTTGGAATGGCGTTGAATCCACCCATCGTCGGTCTAAAGATAGCTTGACCGTTGTCCATTGCAAGATACTGTGGAGTGACGATTCCATCTTGAACACCTTGCGATGCTCGCTCGAGCCCTGCTGGCACTTGCTCGTAGTGCGCTCCGGCATCTGAGTATCCGGAAGTATTGAGGGCGCTGCTAGTGTCAGAAAGTGGTTCTGAGGAATTGAAGCTGTTTAGATCCGTGTTGCCCATTGCAGCTGAAGCATCTGTCGGTACGACTTCGCTTAATCCACCGCCGTCATCCATATTAAAGACGGGAGCATCCTCAGGAAGCAATGACAAATCGAGTCCAAAATGTTCGGCGCCTGAACCGGACGCCACACTTGCGGCGGCCTCGGCGTTGGCAGTGAACAGCGATGCGTCCAATCCGCCGATCATGTCTTGGATAGGCGCGAAGAACGATTGTAATGCTTCGAAGAATGAACTTATTAGTCCAATGTGACCAGGCATTTTCATAATCATTTGAATGATTGGAGAAATTGCCTGATTGCCAACCTGGTGGGCAGCGGCCAGGGCGTGTTGTTCACCACCCGGCATCACAGCCTGAAGCGAAGCGCCTTCTGTTCCGAAACTGAATTTTGGTAAGTGCATCTCGCCGCCACTGGGTTGAACCCATTGATGCGCGGCCTTGACGTCGATTGAAGAGGTCAGCTGCGATTGAACATGCTGAGCTACGTCGCCTACTTGACGAGGAATATCAGGTGTTTTGAGGGCGTCGCCCCCAACATTTGGCGATGGTCGCATATTCGAGATCACACTGCCGAGTTAGTAAGAGCAAAGAGATTTCATATTATTAATGTAAGGGGTCCTGATGTCAAGTTAAACCCTGCCGTAACAACGGTCACAGGTGACGCTTCACTGGCAATCCAAGCTCGTTCCACTCATTCATTCCGCCGGTCAGGACCTTCACCTTCTTAAAGCCAGCATCTACCAAGATTTTGGCTGCCGTTCTTGCCCTGCCGCCCATTTTGCAAATAGCGACAATATCGTCCGATTGATGGTGGGCAATTTCGGAGACTCGTTCGCCGATACTGCCGACAGGAATGTGCTTGATTCCGGGAAGGTGTCCCAGCTCACCGGTCAATTCTTTGTGTTCACGCACGTCTAGCAGCACGGGGTGGCGGTTTGTGTCGAACAATTCTTTCAATTCGTGGGCAGATATGTAAGGAACTTCGCACGCTCCCTGTGTGTTTGTCAGAGTTCCTTGCACCTCGCAGGCTGAAACGCCTTTGGGAATCTGCACCGCGTTCGCATCCCGAGTGCAGGCACAATTTGCCTTGAGCACTTCTTTCATCCATTCGGCCGGACCCAATTTAAGTTCCTCGACAAATTTCACATATTCACTTTGGCTGCGAGGTTTGAGGAATGGATTGCGTGTTTTCTGCTCTCCCAGAGTGGATGGACGGCGGCTTCGATACTCGTGCCCTGGATAGACCGTCAACTGGTCAGGCAATTCCATTAAGCGTTGCAGACTTTCCCAGTGTTCGCCCGGATCGCCGCCTGGAAGGTCTGCACGACCTGCGCCTCCGTCATCCAGGAATAAGGCGTCGCCTGTAATGATTCGGTCAGGAAATATCAAGCAGAGTGAATCTCGGGTGTGCCCGGGCGTGTGCAAGACTTTGACCGTCGTGCCATTCAATTTCAACTCAGTGTCGGACGTTAGTCGGTCAGTAATTTCTCGAGGTTGGCCAAGCTTATGCATGACGTAAGCGCATCCCGTCAGGTCTTTCAGCTTGGCACCGGCTGAAAGGTGGTCAGCGTGAGTGTGAGTATCAATTACTTTTGTTAGCTTTAGGTTTTTTGTTTCGAGCAGTTTCAGGTACTCATTGACGGAACAGAGCACGGGGTCAATCAACCATGCTTCACCAGTCTTGGGCGAACCGACCAGGTAGGTTTGACAGCCTCCTGCACTTAGTTGTTCGAAGATTAGATCCATGACGTGCTCCATCGATATTCGGCGACATAGCCGTGACGCGCCGGCAGCTCTATCGCGCTGTCTCCATTATTCAACGAAACGCCGCGACGCTCAAGGGATCGCCCTAAAAATGAGAGGCAGATAAGCTCTGACTGGTTGATTCGAATCTACTTGCGTCGAATCAGCTGGAATTGTGCTGCACCACATTCGGTGTCTTTTGAAATGGCGCGGATATTCTATCTTCCGCTCTCCCGCGCTCTCGCTCTCCCCCGGATTCCTATTGGCTACCGTTTTCGCCCATGAATACACTGACTAAAGATCAGGGAAATCACGGTACACGCTACCAGACCAAGCCTGTACTGCCGCGCTCGGATTGAGGCTAACCTGAACCTATCTATTCCTTCATTGGTTCACCAAATGACTAAACGCGACTTTCGACAGGCGCCAAATCGCCTGGTCTACAACAATGGAAGAGAGCCTGTTACTGCTGCCGTGTTGTCTGTTATTCCCGGTCTCGGTCAGCTTTATAATGGGCAAAGCATCAAAGGTCTGCTGTTCATCGATGTTGCCGTGGTGAACGCAGGTTTACTAACGATTGTTCTTTTTGCTGAACCGATGGCGAAGAGTCTGCGTGGACTCCTGACGGGCAACCATCTAAGACCTAATGATGGAATATTGCAGGCGCTATCAAGTGCCCATCTTGGCACACCATTTTCGTTTGTGCTGTTATCTATGATTCTGCTTTTTGTGGGATTCGCAATTCGAGATGCCTATGACTATGCGCGCGGCGAAAAACTCAAACCCATTTACGCTGATTCGGCTCTGCACCTGTCTGAGGCCGCCAGCGGTTCGTATCTCTTTCACTTTGTGGCGATGATCTCTTGTGCAATTTTTGCCCTGTTCTTTCTCGTGCCAAAGCCAGAACGGCAGCAAATCATGGAAATTGAGTTTACCCAAACCCCAGTCAAGGACGTTGCACCTGTAAAACCGAAGAGATTTTCAGACGAAGCTTCGTCAGCACGCCATCGTGATATTCAAGTGCAAAAGCCTACTCCACCGACAAGCACAGCAAGTCGTACTCAACCTGCATCGCAGCCAAATCGTACGCAATCACCACCGAAGCCACCAGCTGCAGTAAACCGCGCACCTGCTAAGGAGCCACCAACCAAAACTGCCGAGCCTGCACCTCCAGCGGTGCGACCAATGCCCACTGCCGTAAAGCACTCAACTTCGATGCCCAATCCCAATCCCAATCCAAATCCGATCACAGCACCGAAGCAGGTGTCTCCTGCGGTGACAGCAAATACCACGCCTGCTCCTACCTTAAGCAAAGCTTCTACAACGTCTACGCCGGGCCCGTTGCCGACGTTAGCTCCTGTGAGCACGGCGACTGGACCTTCACCTCAAGCCTTGACTCATACCGGCGGTTCAACGCTGGCACCACCGCTGCCTGCTGAAGGACGGCGAAGTTCATCATCGAAAAATGATTCGGGCGGTCCGCCGGCGCCCGTAAACGCAACCTCTGGCACCGCTCTTAATGGCAATCCGTCACCGATTGATGGCGCACATCCTCGCGGCACTTCTTCCTCGCAAACCGGTTCGCCGAATGCACCGACAAAAATCGCCTCGGCTTTGCCACCAAGCGGTGGTTTCATGGTGCATCCCGTTGGCATACCAGCTGTTCCCCGCGTCGATTCGAAAGGGCAAGATACTGAATCTGGCATCGGAAAGGGAAAGACGGATGTTGGTAAAAGTCCTGACTTTGGACCTTATATGGCAGAGTTGCAACGCAGAATAAAAAGGAATTGGACACCACCAAAGGATCCAATGTCGCGCCAGGTCATTGTTGAATTCACTATTTCGCGATCTGGTGAACTAGGTTCAGTGCGCTTGTCGAAGTCATCTGGATTGAGTCTAAACGATCAAGCGGCAATAAGTGCAATTCGAGCCGCCGCACCATATCCGCCACTACCGAAAGGTTCCGATGAATCGGTCGATATTCAATTTACCTTTGACTATCGCATATTCGGCGGGCATGCCAGCTTCTGACGTGATCTTGGCTGATATCGAATTCACATAAACGGCGCAAACGTCAGTTATTCTTTACAGAATAATTTGACGTTTGCCCTTTATTACTGCAAACTGTCTATGGTACTACTGCCGGTGATAATCGATATCCGTTGTATATCGATCTTATTAGAAGGGTGGCATGAATGGCTGTTATCACATCTGCTCGAGCTGGCGTCGCGCTCGGAGTTGGTCAAGCTCGTGCGACTAACCGATCGAATGTCGGTTTAGATAGAGGGATGCTGAAAGGTTTTGCCGAACGGGTCGTACACACTGAGCATAAGCGCTTGACGACTGTTGGAACCCTGAGTGGATCGAGGCGCCCCTATCTTTTTCTCAATCCCTTAAACGACCAACCATCAATTCGTCCAAACCGTCGCGGAAGTATTTCCCGGTTGCGCAAGCTTGAAAAACGAGCGTTGTGGTGGACCGGCTTTGTCGCATCAGTTGCAGCGACCTGGCGCTCTTTGCGTCGCTTCGACTTGTTTCGATCGTACAACGATCAGGTGCGTTACAGCGTTCGATAAGCTTCTTTCAGGATCGAATAGTAGTGCGTCGCTGATTTGAAGTTTCCATAACAGAATTCAATTGCGATGTTGCATGGCAAATCTCAATTGGAATTCATAGTTGATAAAACTTGCATTGGAGGATTTCAATTTCGGTATCAACGCATCTTCTTTAACCCATTCTTAATATGGGCGATGCCATCATGTAGGTGGAGTGAATATTTCAAAGGAGTACAAAGTGCGTAAACGGAAAAAGAATCGGGCACATCCTTGGTTCAAAAAGTTACTGGTTGGAGCATTTATGTGGCTAGCAAAGAAAGTGTTCGAGCCGATTCCGGTATTGTGTGCGTTTGCTGAAATCGTCGCCTTTGCGGTGTAATACGATCGCTAAAATGCTAAGAGATCGGATCACGTACCTCCAAGGTTGATCGCTTAGCTGCAGTTTGTTATGCGTTCTTGTTTGCGTCCGAACATACTAACGCAGCGTGCCCTGTCCATCTTCGCTTTCTGTTCCAGGAGACTTTCGGCGACGTCCGCTTTTCCTGTTATCTGATAAACGGGTGCCAAGCGATCTGCGATTCGCAACTGCATGTTGAAATCTTTGCGCATTCCTGCCTCAACAAAGGCATCTTCATAAAACTGTTCGGCGATGACGAATTGTCCTCTGTCCGCCAATCGTTCGGCGCGACTGAAGTTGACATAAGTCATTGGTAAGCCGTCCGTCAAACGTTCGAGCTTCTTTTCTAATCGTTGCGCTAATCCTTCGTCTCCTTTGTTTCGCAGAAAGACTGCGTAGTCCCAAAGAAAGAACATGTAGTCATTGAATCCGATCGAATTGCGTTCTATTCTCAGCGACTTCCAGATGTCATAGACTTGCTTGTAGATGGCATCTGCGACGTCTAGTTTATTCATCAAAATGTGTATGAATGCTGATTCGTTCAGGGCGCTGGCGAAAGCTGGTAAGTCGTTTCTGTCTTGGGCTTTTTCCGCGATTGTGTCGATGTATCTCTTGGCCAGCGAAAAGTCGCGTTTGAGTAAGGCTGTTTTGGCTAATGCCCGCTGTCCCCATCTATTGCGGTCTGCCGCTTGGAGCACCATCCTTGGTTGCACGTCGTCAGTAGAATAAATGGAATATTGCGAGCTGGCGATGACGCAATCATTGCTAAACATAAGAACAACCTCGGATTGGGTGACAAGCGACACTGGTTTTAAGTAGTGTGATTGTCGTACCAGTCCGAGGTTAATGACAGGGGAAAAACCCTGAGCACAATGTTCCGAAAACTACATCATGCGACGGCTAACGTCGCTAATGTCGAATTGCGTTTTTTGCAGATCAGAGAAGGTGTGATCCAAGCTCTGGCACAGGTCATTGAGTTGGCGCTGTGAGCTGCCGTCATTTATTCTTTTTAGTTCGTCGATCTGTCTTTGCAAATCATCTTTGCTGCGCAGCAGATCCGTCTCTCTTACGAGTAGATCACGCTTGCGTTGTTGCAGCCTGCTGATTGCAGTCGGATCGGAAATGACAGCCATGGCTGCTGGTTCAACGACAGCACCGATGGTGGCCGTTACGAGCAAACTGGCTACGAACGTTTTGATTAGTTGGTTTGGTTTGTGGTTACGCATAATTGCCTGCCTCCTTTCAGGATGTAGATAGAATACATTCTGAAATGGACTTGATGAAGTGCCACTTTTATGTTTTGATACCAGTCCACTTTGGGTGAATTACATGGATTTTCTTGTAAATTTGGATCCAGCAGCAGAAATGCCTATGCATCGGCAGATCTATGAAGAAGTAAGGCAGGCAATACTTTCCGGTCGCTTGTCAGCCGGGCGTAAAATGCCCTCGACAAGGGCTTTATCCCAGGCCCTTGGCATTTCCAGGGCTACTGTGACGATGAGTTATGAGTATCTTCTAAGTGAAGGATACTTCGAATCCTTGACAGGGTCCGGCACTTACGTGAGCAGGCACCTGCCGGAAGACCTTCTATATGTAGATTCCGATGTCCCCATAGACCCTATTGGCGAACCTGAAGAGACCTCGCTACCGGTAACTCCAGCTAAACACATGCGTCTATCTTGGTACGGGCAGAGTCTTGCATCGCGTAATTGGCTTGACTTCCCAGACGCAGAGCCGAAGATTCAATTCACCTTCGGGCGCCCCGCTTTGGATGAGTTTCCGATGCGGTTGTGGACTCAGCTGTTGTCGAAGCACTTAGCGACCAGGGATTTGACCAGTCTGGACTGTCCGTCGCGCTCTAAAGGTCACCTGCCCCTGCGTCAGGCGCTGGCTGAATACCTCGCCAGTGCTAGGGCGCTGCATTGCAACCCCGAACGAATAATCATCGTTAACGGCTCGCAACAGGCGATTGCTTTGGTTACTAGAGTCCTTATCGACAGGGATGACTGTGCTGCAATTGAGGAACCTGGATATCTTGGCGCCCAGAAAGCGTTGATGGCAAGTGGTGCCAATCTGGTGCCTATCCAGGTTGATTACGCCGGTGTGCGAGTTGATGACTTGAAGAAGCGATTCGACAGCGCCTCGGGGTTGTCAGCGAAATTGTTGTATGTTACCCCCTCGCATCAGTATCCGACCGGTGTCGCGCTATCACTGCCGCGTCGACTCGACCTGCTCGCGTGGGCGGCGCGCACTGGCACCTACATAGTTGAAGACGACTATGACAGTGAATACAGGTACAAGGGGCGCCCTATTCCTGCGCTCGCAGGTTTAGACAAGAATGGATCCGTCATCTATATAGGGACGTTTTCGAAGGTGCTGTTCCCGGCATTGCGATTAGGATACTTGGTGGTTCCCGAATCACTAGTGGATGTGTTTGCAAGAGCAAAATGGCTTGCAGATCGGCACTCGCCACTGCTTGACCAACAAGTGTTGGCAGAGTTCATAACCGCCGGCCACTTAGATCGTCACATCCGCAAAATGCGAGGACTTTATGAACAGCGCAGAAAATTGTTTGTTGAGAATCTCAAGCTCACTTTCGGCAATCGTATTTCAATCCTGGGTGACAATGCAGGCCTTAGCGTGCTTGTCAGGTTTAATACTGAATGTGGGGACGATGAAATAGTGCAGCGCGCCGCGGCGTTGGGTGTTGGTTTATCGAGCACCAAAAAATACTACATCGGTCAACATCGACCCAGTGAATTCTTGTTGAACTATGCCGGATTGACAGAAGAAGAACTTCTGGAGGGAATTCGTATAATCGCGTCGATTCTGAACGAATAATTTCCGCTATGGGGAAACCCGCGCTTTTTTACAATCATCAAACTGCGTTTGTCTTGCCGGAGCAACCGACTAATCAACAATCACAATGGTGCTTGATGCCTGTGCTTGTCACCTAATGATTGGCGTAGGCTTGGGAATGATCAGATTATCGCGTTTTCTCACGTGACCGGGCGGGCTTCCCGTCTGGCGTTTGAAAGCTTTGCCGAATGCAGATTCCGATTTATAGCCGACGAGATTGGCCACATCGAAAAGAGAAATATCGCCTTGTTTCAGAAGTGATTCTGCTTTGTGCATTCTCCATGACGTCACGTAATCTAGCGGCGAACTCCCGGTCAGTTCCTTGAATCTCACCGCAAACGATGACCTGGACATGTCCACGTATTGCGCGAGCGATGCGACTGTCCACTGTTCTTGCGGATTCGAGTGGATAGCAAATAACGCCTTGCCGATTTGCGTATCGCCCACAGCATTAAGCCAGCCGCTTGCATGCAGGCCAGATTGCTGTTTGTTTATATAAATTCGCACCGCTTGAACAAATACCAATTCAGTCAGACGGTCAACTGCAATTGATGTGCCAAATCCTTGGTTGGCAAGTTCCGCTGAGAGAAAGCGCAACGTTGGTTCCATCCATGGTTCGGATTGCAATTCTTCAGCTTTGATATAAATGAATTCCGGCAAAGAGGACAAGAAAGGATTGTTGCCACCAGTATCAAAGTCATAACAACCCATCACAACTTTTGTCGAGGTGCCACCGCCACCAAAGTTGATTATTCTATTTCTTGAATTGTCGTCTAGATTGGCTTGCGTCAGCACGTCATCAAATTTGGTGACTGGGCTGGTTAGCGTATCGCGCAATGTATATGGACGAGCGCGAGACGTCAAAAGAAAGTCTCCTGTTGCCATGGAAATGGGTTTATCGGAGAGTCCACATTCGAGATAACAACCACCGCGAGCGATCATGATGAATCCAGCGCGTCCGATTCTCCCTTCCCACCTTACGCCCCAGGGTGCAGTGAAATCGGTTTGGCAGTAAACCATGCCTTTAAATTGGGTTGTGCTCAGGACGTCGGCGAGCAGATCCATTACGTAAGTCCCTTTTGGATTGTGGGTTGAATGTCTCATCATCTTGCTTAGCAGGGAGCCTTGGAAGATTTGGACGATTGGACATGAATTTTGGACTTTCTGGCATTGAACGTCCAAATTGATAATCCTATCATGGATGCTTGCGAGTGGCGAGCGCTTTCTTGCGGACGTGAATTCCCAGGTGCCGCACAGTTTGGCATTGGAGGTTACGGCATGGCAGTTCTCCTTTTACAAAAAGTTAGTCTTGTGAATGGTTCGACATGGTCCGCGATTTGGAACATGGCGTGGCCACTGACAATAAATATGCTTGCGCTCGCGTTGATGAACCTTTTTGAGGGGTGGATTGCAGGCCGGCTAGGCGCTGACGCCCAAGCCGCACTGGGAGTCGGCGGACAATTGTGGTTCCTCTTTATGATGATGACTCTTGCACTTGCCGCTGGAACGACAGCCCTAATAAGCAGGTTCTGCGGCGCTGGTGACTTTGATTCCGCAGTGAAAGCAGGCAGGCAAGCATTGTTGTGCTCGCTTGTTCTCAGCATGATCGCCACTATACTTGGTCTTCTCACCTGCCGAACGGTGCTGCACGTCCTTGGAGCATCAGGAGCGATTGAAGAACAAGGCGTTAAATACTTAACCACGTCTCTTTTGTCGATGGTGCCGTATACGGTGCTATGGATTTTGAACTCAATTTTCCGTGCCAGCGGTGATTCCTTTACGCCGATGTTAACGATGATGCTTGTATTTGGTTTGATCATGGTGGGCGAATTTGTTTTGTGCATCAGCCCTATACAGCTTGGCATACAAGGCATCGGCGTTTCCTGGATTGTCTGTAGCCTGCTTGGCATAATTGTCAACTTTGACCGATTGAAACGTTCGAATCTCGCCGGCATATGTGAAATGCGTGAGATGATTCGAGATGGACTGTCACTTCACTGGTGCAAACGCTTTCTTGCCATCGGAATTCCTTCGTGCATGCAAGATCTGGCTGTGATCGGCGGTTCGCTTGGCGTATTTTTAGTGCTCTCAAAAACTTCCGATCCCATAATCAATCAAGCCGCTTGGGCAGCGGGTTGGCGGCTTGAAGAGACGCTGGTCCTGATGCCAATGTTCGGACTCAATCTCGCAGCTGCCACAATCGTTGGTCAAAATTTAGGCGCACACATGCCTCAGCGTGCCCAGGCTTGTGGATGGCAAGTCACCGCTATTGGTGCTTCAGTAACCAGTATCGTTGCTCTGGCAATGTTCATTTTTGCACCGCATATCGCAGCAGTAATGTGTTCGAATCAAAGTGTGGCTACGCTATGTGTAGAGTATTTGAGGATAGTTTGCTGGACTGAGCCATTCTTCGCCTGTTGGCGAATCTTGTCGGGCGCCATGCAAGGCGCCGGATATACACAAGTTCCCATGTATGCCACAGTCTTTTGTTTCGCACTGCTGAGAATCGGTTTAGCGGCAACTCTTTCCCATGGCTACCATGGCGAAGCCGTGTGGATTTGGCTAAGCATGGCTGTCAGCACAGTGCTGGCGGGGCTAATTATGATCTTTTACTGGTATCGAGGAAAGTGGCGCTTGCAAGAGATCTGAGTCCAACAATGATAAACAGGCAATGATAAAGTATTAGACTCATTACTTGTTTGGTGATAACAAATGGATGTTCTTGTGTTGGGTGGCGGCGTGATTGGACTAACCACGGCACTCGTGCTTGCGGAACAAGGTGATCGCGTGGAGCTCTGGTCAAAGGAATTCTCGCCACACACAACTTCAGATGTTGCCGCTGCATTTTGGTATCCATATGAAGCTTACCCAATTGAAAAGGTTACAGCTTGGGCAATGGAGTCATACTCCAAATTTCAGACTCTTCAAAAAGATGATGATGCAGGAATACTGCCTCGGCAACTAGTTCATTATTTTCGATCTGAAGTTGTGACGCCAGGCTGGTCTGGCGTTACGCACAATTACGCGGAGAGCAAAGTCGATGCAATTGCAGGATATCAATCTGCGTTTTCTTTCAACACGTTCGTGATTGACATGACGATCTATATGACCTACCTCAGTCGCAAATGCCAGGGAGCCGGTGTCAAATGTGTGGTTCGAGAAGTGACCGATATGGACGATATCAGCGATGACGTTAAATTGATCATCAATTGCACAGGACTTGGGTCAAAAGATCTTTTCGCTGATCAGGAACTCGTTCCAGCAAAAGGGCAGGTGGTACGAATTCCGTTAACATCAAGCGAAGAACGAATTATCTTGTGCGACTCTGATCTGGAGAAATTTAAGATGATAGTGCCCAGAATGAATGATGTCGTTTTAGGCGGCACATATCAACACACATCCGATCTGGCAGTGGATCCCGAGGAGACGCGAAGAATTCTTAGTGACTGCAGGCAGCTTTGGCCATCGCTTGTTGCGGAAGTTGAAACTCAAGTAGTATTAGGTAGTACAGCCGGTCTTCGTCCGTGTCGACCAACAGTGCGATTGGAAGTGCAGAACTGCGAAGATAACAGACGAATAATACACAACTACGGTCATGGTGGAGCGGGGGTCACACTTTCTTGGGGCTGTGCCGAGGACGTTGCGGCATTTGCTCGGATTTCCATCGCCCCAGATTCGAACTATAGTTAGTGAACCTTGTGGAACGCATTACCTGATGGCACTATTGTTCATCTAAATTCAGCCGGTCAAATTATTCAGGCTCAATATTCAAACGGAATGAAACTCGACGATTCCTGCCTCGTTCAAACAATCGAGGGCTGTTATTGGTATCGCGACTGCAATCTGCGCTGGCATTCGCTGGACTAATTTCACCCATTGGAAAACGGGAAATGAAAGTAATCTCTACCATCCAATAAAATTGTATTGCTACCGACTAACTGCTCAGGGTTTTCCCCATGTCGCGAAGACGCGCGGATTGAGACAATCTGTCGACGAGAATACATAGGATGTTTGTATGAACAGAAAGAAAATCTCAATTGCGATCTCAGTTACTCTGGCAATTTTTGGAAGTTTAAGCGCTGCCGCAAATGCGCAGTCTGTCATGTTCGTTGGTGCCAAGCCTGCGCCTGCTTCGGTTCTGGCTCCGAAACCAGCTGTTGCGAAATTGCCAGTCAAATCTGTAGATGAAACAATGCCGGAACAACGGCGGCCGTGCATGAAGGGTTACATTGTGAAAATTCAAAGTCCTATCACTGTCATTAGCACTAACGTGGCGACGGTGGAAGAATCTATACCTCCTCCTCCTCCTCCTGTTACGAACGGTTTCTACTCCTCAATGTGCGTGCCGACAAACCTCTCCAGCCTCAACCCCTATGCCAAATAGTTCAGCGTCGGCTGTGCAAATGATCCTCTTTGTCCCGACTAACAGCTCAGGGTTTTCCCTATACCTAGAAGAGTTGCAGATTGAGACAATTCCGACAGTGGCCAACAGCTGCTGCCGATGACAATGACGAAGGCGTTACGAGCCGATTAGAAATCAGCTTCGCAACTCCAATTACAAAGTGTATTTAGAAGCGTGCTGCAGTGCAGCATTGTAGAGGACTTTTGCATGAAAAGAAATAAAATTTCAATCGCCATGTTGGTTGCTGTAGCGATGTGTGGATCTTTGAGCGTAGCAACCAACGCACAGTCTGGCATGATGATGCTTCCCGAGCCAACACCTGCTCCGGTTATTAGACACATACCTACAGTCGTGAATTATGCTGTCAAGTCTGTCAAACCGATTACAGAAGCGATGCCGCGTCCGACAAAGCAGCCGATAAACTTTAAGGGACGTATCTTGCACGTTCAAACTAGTGTCGCCGCCCCCGTAGCAGCGCCAGCACCTGTTGTTCAGGTGGCACCAATGGGTATGGGCGGTTTCGTTGGTAGGGCCAGCGCGCCAACAGCCCCAGTTTCAATGACAAACCAATAGAACCTAACGATTCAAGCATGTAGGTGTGAAATGAACGCAGGCGAGGCTGTTCTTAAAAAATCGACGAATCCGGTGCCACTGAAAGTGGTGGCGCCGGTTGCCGTTCCAGTCGAGCAAGCCGTGGAGTCCAAGAAAACACCTCCCTATAGCTGGATTCTCAACCCCGCCGTTGACCTGATCTTCTGCTGCGGCGGGCTGTTATGGTTCGTTTTCTTCGCAAACATGTTTTTCAAAGCAAGCTTTCCGAATATCAACAGCCCATTCATTTTGTTGACCATTGCCGGAATCCATATCCTGAGTGAAACACATACTGCCGCAACTTTAGAGCGTTTGCATCAAAGTGAACCGACTCGCAAAGCTCTTAGCACCTTCGGAAAAGTGGCTGCAGCAGTATGTTTCATTCTCGGTATTGCATCTTTAGTAACGCCTGGTCTGCCAAGCATTTTTGCGAAAATCTATTTGATTTGGATTGTCCAGCACTTCATGGCTCAAAGTTATGGAATTGCGCTTATTTACTGCTATAAGCGCAACTACATCATGAACCTCTGGGAAAAGCGTATCTTCAAATTGGCTATTGATGCCACAATTGTTTACGCCATTCTCAAACAATTCACATTTAAAGAATGGTCTGTTGAAAAGTTTATTGGTCAAAGCTTGCCATTCTGGGGACCGCTACCTGAGTCACTTTTTGCGGTTGTAGATATAATTCTTAAGATCTCTATTCTCGCGTTTGTCTCGATGATCGCAGTAAAATTTGTGCGCGAGCGAAAAGTCTTCCCATTGCCGGCGGCGCTGTTAACAGTTACAGGCATAGCAATTTTTACGCTCCCCAAGAGTGTCACAAGCAGTCTGTGGCTTTATGTTCCAGCCTTTTATCACGGCAGTCAGTATCTAGTCGTATCTACCTCTTACTACTTAAAAGAACGTGGATTGCCTGAAAATGTCAGCACTTCTGAGATTGGAAAGCTGTTACTCAGACCAACCACGCTAAAATACTTCGCCACCTTATTTGTGGTCGGTATCTTCATTTATGGTGGATTGCCAGGGTTGTTGCAAGACTTTGGAATCGATTACAAAATTGCCTATGCAACGATATTTTGTGTCATAAACTTCCATCATTTTTTAATTGATGCTGCGATTTGGCGCCTGCGCGATCCGAGAGTCAAAAAGTTGCTGATCGCCTAGCTGTGCACACCTGATCGGTATATAATTCGATGGTCTGGATTTGGAAACTGCACTGACAGTGAATATGCTGGATTCTTGGTTTGTGCAAATTTATTGTCTGCAAGCAAATTCCGAATTAAGGCGACGCAAAAGGCAATATTAAATCTGTTTGGAAAATTGAACCATTTCGAACCGCCAAGCGTTTAAAAGAATAAGCAACTGCTTGAACGAATGGAGGCTAATGAATGAGAAGTCGTTTAGTGACCCTGTTGTGCATGGTCAGTAGTTTAGTCTGTAGCGCTCCAACGGCTGTTTTGGGAGAGCCACAGGCCGTTACTGAAACGAAAGCGACAGAAATCTTGCGCCAGTCCAAAATCTTACGAACTGACGTGCCTGTTCATGTGACGATAGATGCCAACGAAGCGAAGGTGACCTTAGTGCATGGACAGAAGTCCACTGCGAAGGACTGTAAAATCGATGCTGTGCTCCTTGCGAAGAGCATCATTGAGGCATTCCCTGAGCAAATCACGCGTGTTAAGGTGATTTTTGGGTCTTTACAAGACTCCGCTGTCCAGATGGTTTCGGTCACCGCTGGCGACGTCAAAGCATATGGCGACGGATCTTTGTCACAAGCGGCACTCCTTTCTTCTCTCGAATTAGTTGACGCAACTTCAAACAGTACACATCCAACGCTTGCTAACGGTGTCAAACCCGGTCCGTTCGAAATAGAAAGAACATTGCTGTTGATGCACATTGACCGATTGAAGTCTTTGGGCACTAACGTGAAGCCCTTTCAAAATCTCTTTACAACATTGGAAGCGTCGATCGGTGAAGCGGAGCCGAGCGTAATTGAACAACATGTTATTGATTTGACGCAAAAGTTGAAGGAGCAAGATCAACTCATAAGGCAGGCTGACAATGTTAGGGATGGTCACAGTATTTCTAGCAGTCGAGATACATTGTTCACGCAACAATATGGACATCGGCGCAAGTTGCTCAATGCTACGCCAAATACCGTTAGTGGTACTACACCAACCTTGAGTGGTAATCGACCCAATGGAGATCCGGTGCCAGCTACTACTGCTCACCCGCTCTCTGCTGAATCTCTCGAGCGAAGTCGAGCCATTCGTCAGCGACTGCGCTCACTGCGCCAGTCGGGGCAAGACGTTTCCTCACAGAACCAGCAATTTGTTCAAGCGCAAAAACTGATGTTAGAAGGCAATGCGGATCAGGCACGCAAAATAATGGATAGTTTGGCCCACAGTTTAGGCATACAGTAGTTTCCAGTAGTTTCTGTGGAAGGAATTGCTTTCTGTTTGAGGTTAGTTCCGAAACGAGAATCTGTCAGGGTCCCCGTTGATCCCTCTGAAGTGCGGCAATGATCAACTGGTCAAGTTAATGCTCAGCTTTAACCCCACCTTAATTGAATCCTGTAAACATAGCGTCAGTAGGCTACGCATGTGGAGGGTTTGAGATGACAGTCTTAATTGGAAGCTGGGAGTTTGAAGGTCCATTCAACAAGACGGATGAGCTGCGTTCCGAGCCTGGACTTTGCGCCATTCTGCACACCAAAAACGAAAATATTGAATTAGTGGAGATCGAAGAAACTGACTCGGTCAGAAAGTTCATCGAAAAACACTCAAAGTTTCATTTTTCTGACCGTATGCCTACGGATAATTTTGCTGTCGCTGTTTATTATTGTTCCGACCTCACATCCTCATTACGTCAAGGGCTTATCGAAGAAGTAATGAAGGAATTCGACCAGATCGCCGAAGACGAATGGGTCGCGCATCCTGCTCCTTTAGCTGTTATTACTTAGATCTCATATGGGAACAAATGCGAAGGTGGCGCGCTCTTTAGGAGTGTCACCACTTTGGAATATTTCTCATGTCATCTCTTGCACCGAACGCGGAATTACTACAACTATCGCTTGACCTATGGCAAGAAGCAGAAGTTGAACACGAAGACGTAAAGCACGCAGATTGTCCCGCATGCTGGAAGGCATACATGGCAAATTTGTTGTGGAAAAAGGTGACCGGTTTGTTGGCGCCAACTAGCTACTATGAAGAGCACCGCCAAGCCGCTCGTCGCAATCGAAAAATCGTCACGTTGATTCATTCGAGATTGAAGGCTGCCTAAACTGCTTACAGGCAGTCCTGTGGTCTGTTACTGGCTTACTTGCTATTACTATATCTCCTAGTGTCTCGAAGCCGGAAAAAAGAGGAACGGCAGCCTGCGCCACCGTTCTCTCTCTCTCTCTACATAGCCGAGGACTTATTTGTCCCAGAGGGCGCCGTGGCGAATTTCCACACCCCAAATGCTGCGATCTCCGTCGATCATTTGCTGCGAGGCAGTGAGCAGTTCGCAGCTGTGATTGACCTTTTGCTCCGCGCGGGCGGCGAGAGCGATTGCATTCGGTGTAATGCGTTGCTGCGCAGGGTTAGACCCATTGTCGCTCACGAGCGGATCGACCTGCTGAAGCGCATAGTCGGCGCTGCACAGGTATTCGATCGCGTCCGCAAGCATTAGATCCACGCAAGCAGTGATGTCCGCAGCGATGCGCAGCCTGGTCGGGCCTGGGCACAGCTCGGTCGTCAGTTCGTCGGCACGTTTGATTGCCATTTGAACACGGGCGCGAAGTGCGCTGATAGATTGTTTGGTCAGGTTCATTGATTTTTCTCTCAAAGATTGGTGGTTTGCCGGATTGCACACCACCGGGTTGAAAAATTACCGAGTTGCTGCGTCAAATCGCCGCTTTACTCGAGGGGAACAGCCTGCAGCGACAGGCTTCTGCCGTCGAAGTGGTAGGAAAGTGTCTCCTTCAGCACGCGTTCACCGAAGAGAACCCAGCGCTTGGAGTGGCGGTGCGCCAGGACGTTGCTGCCGGGCTTCATTGCCGCCAGTATTTTTGTTTCCCAGCCGAAGAACGGCATGAAGTTGGTGATGCCGGTGGCGATGGACTCGAACCGATTGGTTAAATACTCGACCGTTCCATAACCGCCGCTGCCGACATCGAAGAAGACGAGAGCCCCGTCTTTGTCGTCTGTGCGTTCGGGAATCAGTTCGAAGTAGCCGTCACGGCCCAGTTGCACAGAAGCGCGCAGAATCAGCATTCGATGTCCCTCGATCCGAACATCGCCGTTGCCGAGTCCAATGCGGACTAGCTCGGATGTGACATTGACGATCATGCTTTCATCCAGGCGAATGACGCGATTTTGCCCGTAAACTGAAATCCCCTCCGTCGGCTGCGAAGGACGATGGTCCTTGACGTAAATGATTCCGGGCGTCATGCTCAGGCTGGAAACGAATTGACGTTCGATCTGCATGGTAAGGCATTTCATGATGCACTCCTTTCGCGTGGTGTGGCATCGGTTTATATGACCAAGAAAGTGCACCGCTGCCGGTGTCACTTTCTCAGTGCTCGTTAAAAACTTTGAAAACTGACTCATGTCTGTTCTGGCAGAACGCGTTGTGATCAAGTGTTGAGCGTTGGGCAGGGCTTCGCGGGTTTGGAAAGCGCGCGATGACGCAGCTTGTGCGAATCTGTTCCACAATTGCGGTGCCTGTTCCCAACATCGGATGATGTTCTCGAATTGCCGAAGTGGCTTTTAGAGTTTGGGTTTGAGAAGGCGGCCTGTTTTTTGGAAGAGAAGAGATGAGTGTCTCTATCTAATCAGAAAGTGCGGGTACAAACCCCCCCCGTTTTTTGTGCCTTTGGATCTGCTAGAGGCTTAGTTGTGCCGCTGGTGTCACTGCTCAGTTTTTCGCCTATATAAATCAAGACTTTAATAAGTGAGTTCTAATTCTGATCAAATTGCGCGAGCTTAGCTTTCTTCTTGTTATATGCAAATTGGGATTCGCTGCCAAAAGTGCAATTGGCAACTCTGTGAGGCTTTGTGGCGAGCCGACAATGTTAGCGGTGCCGTAGAATATGATTTTCGTCCCTGATTTTGATGTGTATTTTTCGGATATAACTTCATGAAGCCTGAAAGGCTAAATCCGTGGGCTCCAAGCGTTTTTGTTAAAAGCGGGCATAGGACACTTCTTCACGATTCGAAATGTAAGTTGTGCGGTGATGATTGCTCGCGCCACATGCGCTATGAGTGAGCTGCTGTGAGTGCGGAACGAAATGGTGCCTACCTCGTCTTTGTCGACTGATAGTCGGTCCGAGGTGTAACATGCCATACGTTTCAATTGAAGATTTGCCGAATCCGGTGCGCAATTCATTGCCTTCGCACGCTCAGGAGATTTTTAAAGAGGCATTTAATAGTGCATATTATGAGCATGAAAATGACGTAGACGAAGTGCGGACGTTTAAAATTGCCTGGGGTGCAGTAAAGAGAACCTATGAAAAAAAAGGAAGCAAGTGGGTTAGAAAAGCCAAAAAAGGCAACTAGTCCGACAAAGAAGTTTGTCTCACCTAAGAAAACTATCCCCACCAAGAAAATTGTCTTTAAGGCTGCTGCAAAAGAGCGTCAAATTCCCGACAAAATTGTGCCAGCCAAACTGGCCGACTATCTTGAAGTAGTGACTGTTGCTGCGTTTCAAGCCGGTGTTAGTTGGTCCATGATTCAAAATAAGTGGGAGCATTTTCGAGTTGCTTTTGCTAGTTTCGACCCCATTGTGGTTTCGAAATTCACTCAGAAGGATATTGACCGTCTGATGCAAGATCCAGGAATCATGCGCAGCGAGAAAAAAATTCTCGGCACGATCGAAAATGCGCGCGTCATGCTTGAGATGACAGCTAAACATAGCGGTTTTCAAAATTATCTGCGCTCTTTCGATAGCTATGAAAAGCTTAGCGTCGATATCCAAAAGCGCTTCAAATTCATCGGAGAAATGAGCGTCTACTATTTTCTGTTTCGAGTGAACGAAAAGGTGCCACCATTCGATCCTTGGATCACAACCATTGAAGGCGACCATCCACGTATGCGCGAAATGGTGGAAAAGTTCACTGCAGCTGGCTCTGACTCACTGCTTTAACATAAAGTTACTGCCATTCACAATTCGAAATTGATTGCTGGTGCGAGCTTTTCTAGTTCTGAAAGATCACCAAGTTGGCGCAGCTGAATGACATCGATTTGCCCTTATTTTCTTTCAGTTACCGCCGATGCAGAAATTGTGAAGGGCAAGACGCGCCAGTCATGGCGTATTTTGCATGTTAGTTAAGTAACGTCATAAAGCGTACATTGCCGGTTGATCTAAGAGTCTGTTGATAGGTTTCAAGCACTTTCTCTTCTATCTTCACTACAAGGCTTTTTTCTACTTTCTACTCGTTCTCACTAATAAAACATTGCCTCTTAAAGTGCTCGCAGAAGCACCACGGGGTGAAATGCATCGTTGGAGACGCCTACACCAACACTTTTTCCCTCCCTGTAGCGGTGCGCTTCGCTGCGCCCAATACCGGCTAACTTACGAAGGATACGAGATGCTAAACAACTCTCCGTCAGTTGCTCATAAGAGGCGGTCCCTCTTCGCTGACGCCGATCGACTCTTTTACGGGGACTGCTCGTCGCCCGCCGCCGCCAAAGCTCGCGATACCCTGCGCGAAGCCTTTGCCGTTTCAATCTGCAGCCCCTGAAGGACATCCCATGAAACTCGTCGCAAACAAACTCCTCTCTCCTGTTGCTTCCATTGCTCACGTCGGGTTCGCCCTCTGGGTGGCAGACATGGCCAAGCTCTGCAAACCCGACCGCGTGCACCTGTGCGATGGTTCGCAAGCCGAATTCGATGCACTCTGTGCCGAAATGGTCGACGGCGGTACGCTCATTCGTCTCAATCCCGAACTGCGCCCGAACAGCTTCTTGGCGCGTTCTGACGCATCCGACGTTGCCCGCGTCGAAGACCGCACTTTCATCTGCTCGACCAACGAGCAAGACGCCGGCCCGACCAACAACTGGATGGCTCCCGTCGAGGCCACGGCGACACTGACCAAACTTTTCGACGGCTGCATGGCTGGTCGCACCATGTATGTGATTCCGTTCAGCATGGGTCCAATCGGCTCCGACATCGCCCACATCGGCGTCGAAGTTACGGATTCACCTTATGTGGTGGCAAGCATGCGCATCATGACGCGCATGGGTCAAGCCGTCATCGATCAGCTCGGCAGCGATGGCGAGTTCATTCCCTGCCTGCATTCCGTCGGCATGCCGCTTGCTGAAGGGCAGAGCGATGTCGCCTGGCCGTGCAACAGCACCAAGTACATCTGTCACTTCCCGGAAACGCGCGAAATCTGGTCTTTCGGCTCCGGTTATGGTGGCAATGCGCTCCTGGGCAAGAAGTGCTTCGCGCTGCGCATCGCCTCGAGCATGGCGCGCGAAGAAGGCTGGCTGGCTGAGCATATGCTCATCCTCGGTCTGCAATCGCCTTCAGGCGTGAAGAAGTACATCGCGGCGGCTTTCCCCAGCGCTTGCGGCAAGACCAACCTGGCTATGCTCGTGCCGCCTGTCTCCATGAAGGGCTGGACGGTGACCACTGTCGGCGATGACATCGCTTGGGCGAAGCCAGGTGCTGATGGGCGTCTGCGCGCCATCAATCCCGAAGCGGGCTACTTCGGCGTCGCTCCAGGCACTTCGGTGAAGACCAACCCCAACGCTATCGCCATGCTGCAGCGCGATTGCCTCTTCACCAACGTGGCGCTGACCGACGAGGGCGATGTCTGGTGGGAGGGACTGAGCGATCCGCCCAGCTCACTGACCGACTGGCAAGGCAAAAGCTGGACACCTGGATGCGGTCGCCCTGCGGCTCATCCCAACTCCCGCTTTACAGTGGCTGCAGTCAACTGTCCGTCGCTGGATCCCAATTGGGACAATCCCGAAGGCGTGCCGATCAGTGCCTTCCTGTTCGGCGGTCGCCGGCCAAGCACTGTGCCACTCGTCGTGCAGGCGACCGATTGGCAGCGCGGTGTCTACATGGCGGCGACGCTGGGTTCGGAGACAACCGCAGCAGCAGCCGGCAAAGTCGGACAAGTGCGGCGTGATCCGATGGCGATGCTGCCTTTCTGCGGCTACAACATCGGCGATTACTTCAGCCACTGGCTCAAGATGGGCGGCGAGGTTGCTTATCCTCCCGAAATCTTCTGCGTCAACTGGTTCCGCCTCGACGAGAAGGGCAAGTTCATCTGGCCCGGCTACGGCGAAAACATGCGGGTTCTGAAGTGGATTTTCGAGAGAACCGAGGGCACCGCCGGCGCCACCGAATCTCTGCTCGGCTGGATGCCCGAGTTCGACGCTCTCGATTGGACCGGTCTCGATTCGATCGGGCGCGATCGGTTCAACGAGCTGATGAAGCTCGACCCGCTTCTCTGGCTGGCTGAGCTCGAT
Organism: Candidatus Melainabacteria bacterium; assembly: GCA_003153555.1. Classification (GTDB taxonomy): domain Bacteria; phylum Cyanobacteriota; class Vampirovibrionia; order Obscuribacterales; family Obscuribacteraceae; genus PALSA-1081. The sequence goes on from PLZS01000087.1 coordinate 54,157, forward strand.
CAGCAAGCTGAGTTCTTCCACAAGCTCGGCGACAAACTGCCCGAAGAACTCGCCGCAGCAAGAAGCGCTCTCGCCAGTCAATTCGCCCAGCGCCTGACACAACCTTAGGACTGAAGCCACAACGACGTCGATTTCTAGTTTCGATTTAGTGCTGTGCTATCGGGTGCAGCACTCCGCCCTTCAACGATATAAGGACATTACATGACCTCTCTGAAACGAATCAAAACCGCCCTTGGCGACAAAGCCGACTACCTTCTCGGGCATGAGTGCAAGACAATTCCCCGGAAGCTCTTGCACCTTCCGGGTCCCAACTTTATGGACACGGTGATGCTGGATTCCAACCGCTCACCGCAGGTGGTGCGCAGTCTGCAGCAACTCTTCAACACGGGCAGGCTGGCCGGCACCGGTTACCTCTCCATTCTGCCGGTCGACCAGGGTATCGAGCACTCTGCCGGCGCTTCGTTTGCCGCCAATCCGATCTACTTCGACCCTGAGAACATCGTCAAGCTCGCCATCGCCGGCGGCTGCAACGCCGTGGTTTCCACCTTCGGGGCGCTCGGTTCGGTAGCGCGCAAGTATGCGCACAAGATTCCCTTTATCGTCAAGCTCAATCACAACGAGCTCCTCACCTATCCCACCAAGTACGACCAAATCATGTTCGGCAGCGTCGAGCAAGCCTGGGAGATGGGTGCAGTCGCGGTCGGCGCCACGATCTACTTCGGTTCCGAGGAATCTTCGCGCCAGATCATCGAGGTGTCCAAAGCCTTCAAGCGCGCGCATGAGCTCGGGATGGCCACCATACTCTGGTGCTACCTGCGTAACAACAGCTTCAAGCAGGGCGACAAGGACTACCACGTGGCGGCTGATCTGACGGCCCAGGCCAACCACCTCGGCGTCACCATCGAAGCCGACATCATCAAGCAGAAGCTGCCCGAGACGCACGAGAATGGCTTCGGCGCCGTCAAGTTCGGCAAGACTGACCCCAAGGTCTACAGCGACCTGTTGTCCGAGCATCCGATCGACATGGCCCGCTTGCAAGTCGCTGCTTGCCACATGGGTCGCAGCGGTTTGATCAACTCGGGCGGACCGTCTGGCGACAACGATCTGGCTGAAGCTGTCACCACAGCCGTGATCAACAAACGTGCGGGCGGCAGCGGCATGATCTGTGGGCGCAAGGCTTTCCAGAAGCCGATGGCGGAAGGAGTTGCGCTGCTTCATGCCATTCAGGATGTCTACCTGTGTGCAGCGGTCACGGTCGCGTAACTGCGAATGAACTGCCGCCTGAACTAGCCTGATTGAAGGACCTGCGAACATGATTGTTCGCGGGTCCTTTGTCGCATCTTCTTCGACCCATTTGATTGACCTTGTCTCTGTAAAGACAGCCCTGGTCACCCGTTTGGGTTTTTTTTCTTTTGCAACTATAATATACAGTATAACAAATTCGGGAGGTCAGAGTGTCAATGGCGATGGATCGATGGCATCAAGATCAGGTGTCATTGCTACGTAGCCTTGTTGCTTATCTGTCGGTGCCTGCGCCAATAGTGGCGCAGGCACCGAAATCGATTTCAAGATTCCCGAACACTCCAGCATTGATAAGCAACTGATTGTCTCTGTTCTGTTGAAGTTGGGCACCGCTATTATGGTGCTGATACCATTGCGTTCTGCGAGTGAGCGATTCAAAGTCAAGTTCATCGATAAGGAACCACAACAATGTTGAAGAAAGTACTCTCTCTCATCTTCATTGCTATCTGTTTGAATTTTGGTGGCATCACCACACAGCAGGCAACCGCCAGCGAGCATTCGACGCTAGCAGATTTGGTGAAGAAAGCGGACCTGATTTTTATTGGGCGGGTGCAACAAACTAACTGGAAGGATGTCCTTGGACATACTTCGGTTATGGGCATGACAGAGAGTTCCTACAAGACGAATTACTCACTATTAGTAGGGCCGGTCATCAAGGGTCCGGCTTCTTATGAAGGTCGTACCTTGTTAATCAAGGATGCACCAATCGTGAATAGCTACGTTTGCCCCGAACAGGGCTCCAACGGAATGTTCATGCTGGATTTCCACGGCCCCGATTCCTTCGAATTCGTAGATCCAGCCCATCCAATTTTCCGGGTTGCCTCATCTGACAGCAAGGGAGCAAAGTCCGCTGATCCTTTTGTGACAGTTGTCCAGCTGTTAAGTCAATTTTTGGCCAGTCCGGCAAAAAGTCTGCGTAAAGACGATCCACGGGGCGTAGACTGGGAGAAACAGGAGCTCTATGCAGAAGTTGCGGAGATTCTGAAAACAGTTCCTCTCGAACTTGTGCGCTCAGACTTACACTCTATTGTCAGTTCTCCTGCGCATAATCAATTGCAACGCCTGCTTGCCTTTGATTGTCTTCTTTTTCACGAAGATTTCGATGGCGTGGAGCAACTGAAGGCAATCCTGAGCAATCCTCCTGATTCATCGGTGGCACCAGGCCTTATTGGCACCATGCCACACGGCATAATGATAACGCCACGAGGTAGCTGGCTTCATTTTGCGCAAGGATGGGACAACGAGGGTAAGCAAAATCGGTTACGACTGTCACCGAAGTTCGAGCCTGCGATGGAGAAGCTTGTCGCTGCAATCGAGCCGTTGCTGCGTTCTCGCGATCTATGCACCAGGCAAGATGTGGCTGACATCTTAAGCCAGATTGCGACGCCGGCTGTGATCAATCCTTTCGCTCAGATCGCACTCAATGATCCTGATGACTATGTGCGGGAGCGCGCGATATGCGGACTGAAGAGCGCTGTTTTGAATGAGCCGTTCCACCAAGGAGCGCCCTCTAACGGAGTTGATCGCCAAGCGATAGAGTTCTGGCGCCGATGGACTGAATTCAGGGATCAATCGGGATCACCATTGGTGGTGCCGAAGCTGAGTGACGTGCGTCCTTCACCGAACTACACTGCCCACCTGAGTCAATACGAGAATCCTCTGGAACAGTTGATACCAGGTTCGGAACTCATTATCGTTGGTCATCTCACGGCGGACGTCGGCCTCGCGCCTGCAAATATTGAGCATACATCGATGGCCGACCGCATGCGAACCTATTATCGCGTATCTGTTGATCGCGTGTTGAAGAATGCAGGACACTATGACCTAAGCAGTGTGGCGGTAGACTCTGTTTTCCCGGCGCCAAGGGATTTCGGCATGTTTTTTCTCAGGCACGTCAACAATAATTTGTTCGAACAAGCCTGTCGCCAGACGTTTACTAATGGTCTTACACCTGTTACGTGTGCACCAGCCGGAACCACCCGTCCCCGGCAAGATAGCAATGGCGTGCAAAATGTGGTCGATGAGTTAGTGGCTGTTCTCGCTACGCCTGCGCGCCAGATCATTCCTAAACAATCTCCCCAGCGATCCGCAAACGTGAAGGTCGGTGAAATCGGCGCAACTGCAGTAGCCGTCATGACAGGCGACGGTGTTGTTCGGTCATTCATTCCTGGGCACCAAAATCAGTCGCAGTTCGATTGTTCTGGAACTGACGCAACATATACAGAAGCAGCTGGGTCGCTGAAAAGATTGCCTGATTCGAGCGTGATACCATCATTGCATACCATGCTCAGCTCGCCGCGACTGGAAGCGCAATGCAGGCTGTGGATCGCGAATGTGCTAGTTTCTCATGGTGATTTTCAATCGCTGAATGAGGTCAAAACGCTATTACTCGATCCACCGGATTCCCCTCAATATATTGACCCCGCCATTCGCGCTATGGCAAGAACCATCGAAGCGGCTGGGAATGCGCAAGACAAGAATGAGGTCTTACAGAAGCAGAAGATTGAAATTCTCATGCCGCTTCTTCATTCGAAAAACGTTGCCGTTCGGCGAGCAGTAGTCAGAACATTGGCTCGAACGATTTATCTACCAGATCCCTCTCATCCAAAGGAGGAGTTCTTAAAGGCATTCCTTGTGCCTATGGCTAAAATAGGGCTTTACGATCCAGACCTTGAGGTACGCTCGCGAACTGTTGGAGCACTGGTATCATACACTGACATAGGAAGACACAAAAACTGGGGGTATGCCAACGAGTTCGAAAAGAATCAAGCCGCCGGTGTTCAATTCTGGCGCCGCATGATCGGTATTGGGGCACTGAGCGTCCCCTGAGTCGAACAACACTGTCTGGCAATCTCGGCAAGAATTCTGCTGCCGACCATTTCGCAATCGGTGTCTGTGTCGAGCTGAACCCGGAACCGCACACCCTTAGAAGCATCGCATTTGGTGCACAGTCCTACCAAAGTCCGGCGCTCTCGAATCAAAAAGATTTTGCGCTTTCGGGGGACATATTCCGGGACCGGAAAAAGTCGATTAATATGTTAAGCAAAAAACGCAGACTTTTAAGATGCTCAAAAGCATTGTCCGGCAATGAATTCCAAGATCGTAGAACACTCAAGATGCTGATGTAATATAGCTTTACGTGAAATGGGATCACCCGATCTGGAAGGGTACCCACCTTTCTAATGTTTGCAAAAATTGAGTGCACAGAAGGAGAAATTGCTTTCCAGTCAAGCCGCTCTAAATATCAATGATGCGATTAGCGCGTTCCTTTGAAGATTCGATCAGCTTGGCGTTCGGGAGATCAGTGCTCTCGATTTTTGCGCGCGTTTCAGATTCGTTCCGACCACCGGCTTTGTGCCTTTCCAGCAAGCGGGGCATGAGAGTTTCGATGGTCGAATCGATGAACCAGATTTCGTTGAAGAGCTCTGATAATTGGCGCCAAGGTTCCTCATCCAACAATAAGTAGTTGCCCTCTGAGACGATAATTTTGTGATGCGGAGCTATTTCGATGCCATTCTCAATCGACGCTTCAATCGAGCGATCGAACAAAGGACAAAATACAGATTCGTTTTGTCTGCTTTTCAAATCTTTGACCAAATCCACAAAGCCCTGGGCATCAAACGTCGCCGGAATTCCTTTGAGCGCTCGCAGTTCTCGTCGATCCAGCTCCTGATTGGAATAGTGAAAGCCATCCATTGGCACCACTACCGCTACCGGAGCACCAAGACGCTCATTCACGGCATCTACAAGCTGGGCTGCAAATGTGCTCTTGCCCGCAGCTGGCGCACCAACAAGGCCCAGAAGATATCGTTGGGAACTCGCTTCTGTCGCATCGATCAGAATGAGCGACCAGTGTTCCACGGTATTTGGCGTTGCTACTTTGTCTTGTTTCATCCGATATATTCTCGCATAACTTTCAGGACAGGAATGAATCGACGTGAGCTCAATCTCTCTCAGTTGTATTTACAGCTGTAATTCATAGAGAAAAGTAATTTGATTCTGCCTGCTGGACTGGGGATTACCCTATTGAGAAGTGAGTTGCTAATCTCGATAATGTCTCCACTTAGTAACCGAAAAACATAGCTCTGAACCGCACCTAGATTGCCAGCATAAGTGGTCTTCTGCGCGTTCTGTCACGCACGTTCGCGACGTTCAATTATCACTGATTTCAAATCGGGAGTAATCATTTTGTCTAGTTCTCTTTCGAACAGATCCGCTTTCCCACAAAGTGATGCGCCAAGTGTGATCAAGGGCATGCGTGTTGAATTCACGGCGTCTCGCGGACTGGCAAAAAAATCGAAAACCTATCTGCCGAAGATACCTCATGTGTATCGCCTCGACAGCCAAGATGCGCGTTCTAATCCCTGGCTAGTCTCGCGTGCGTTCGACATTCTCTTTGTCTGCGGTCTTGCCCCATGGCTTATCGGCATCGGCTGCTTTTTCATTACTGGTGCTGGTGGAGCGTATCCACCCACTAAATATCCTCAGCAGCTACTCACTTTTTTCTTTGTGGCGAGCTCTCTAATCATCGGCGAATCACATCAGTTCACGTCGATTATTCGATATTATTCGTCGTTTCGTAAGCGAGCGAAGGCATACACAATGGAGAGAATCCCTTTTTGGATCATGTACGCATTGGCGTTGGAATTTCTCGCGCTTGTGCTTTATCACCCAGCGCAGGATTTCTTACGGTGGACCTTTCCAGTTTTTACTGTGCTCTTGCAGTTTGCAGTAATTTTGTTTCCGGCGGTGCTGATGCAGCATATTTGTGCTCAGGCAGTTGCCGTGGGAGTGAGCTACTGTCGCATAGCGGGATACAATTTCAGCCAAGCTGAGAAAAGAAGTTTCACTGCCGTAACCTGGCTGCTCATTGCCACAGGAGCATGCAGCATTGCTGTTCCATTCACATTCGATGCAGATAACATTATAGGCATTTCTACTAATTCAATACAACTTGCTACAATCGTGGGTCCCATAGCCTCAGGCGCTTCGTTCACTGCTTTGATCTGTGCTGCCCACGTCATTTTCAGGGGATTCAAAAGGCGTGAGTGGCCACCACTAGGAGCCGCCCTTTTGTGGGTGAATTTAGTGCTACTGATCTTACTGTCAGTGCCACTGCCTGGAATGGCATATGTTTGGTTGTTTGTGCCGTTGTTTTTTCACGCTACTCAGCACTGGGCGCTGGCTTGGAGCACTCGAAAGCGTGAAGCAAGAACGAGTTTGGGTTCAAGTTTGAAGCGCACTGATTTGGCCAGAGAATTCTGCAAACTAGTTGTTCCTGTTGTGACTCTGACTTTGATTGTCCTCTTCTTGCCCTTGCTTTTAAGTCGTACGTCACACCTATCCCCCATTAGTGATTTATTTCCTGGCGAGACGCTACCTGTGTTTCTATCCATGTTCGTGTTTTATATGCACTATTTCGCCGATCGTGTGGTTTGGCGACCGAAAACCTAGGAGGACAAAATGACTAATCGTACTTGGGCTTTAGCAAGTCTTGCTTTAATACTCGCTTTGACAGCGCCAGTAACATGGATTGCCTCAGCATATGCTGTTCAACTCAACGCGATGGGCGCTGTTACACCCGCTGGTGGCTTCCAGGTTTTCTTTGAAAAGAACGGGCGGCTGGGCATGAAAGTGCCCGTAAATACCTTAGGTACATCCAAAAATAACTTTCAAATGATTGTGACTGCTTCCCCTTTGGTGATTAATTCGGAAACATTCATGGTGCGCTGGCTTGAAACAGTAAAGAAAAATAAGTCCAATCTTCTTTGGTCTTCATATCCCGCTAGCATTCGCGGTCAGGTGTTTGGTCATAACCCCGCTGGTGGCGATCCGTTCAAGTCCGGCGGTTGGTGACAGTTAACTGTTCAAGGTCCGTTTAAATTAGGAACTAGTGGAGTATAGGTGCTCGTCGATTGAAATTGCGTGTATGACGGTGCGAATAAGTTCAGACCGAAACCGCCAACCGGCGGCGCGAACATCGGATAGCCGGTTGGATTGAAGCCTCCATACATCGGCCCGCCTCCGATCATTGGCGGACCGCCAAACATTGGGGTCGGATTGGTGATTGGATTTAGGTTCGGCATACCCCAGCCACCGTAGCCACCATAACCATACGGCGATGGCGAGCTGAAGTTGAGGTGGAAATTCTTGCCGAGGTTGATGCCAACATTGTTGTTGTAAGGATAATATGGTGCTCCATACGGCCTTCCAAAAGACGCGCCATACGGAGATCTGTAAGGCATTCCGTACGGCATTCCATATGGCATTCCATACGGTGACATGGGATAATTCGCCTGCGGATAAAAGTTCGTCGGTTGTCCGTAAGAGTTGTAGACAGGCGCTGGCAGGAAGTTCCAGGCAGGTTCGCTATAGACTTCGAGATTGCTGTAGTTTTGCCTAACGCCACCAGGAGCGTTGCGATCAATGATCGGAACGATGTGTCCTTTGGGATCTACTGGCACGCCAAGGTTCGATAGGTCCATTTGAATCCTTGCCGGTTTGGGGGCTCGTGGTGCCGGCGTTGTCTCTTCCATGAACATGTTGCCGGACTCGTCTTTAATGTCTTGTCCTGCTGCGCACGCATTCTGAGCGTTAAACGGCGCTGCCAGAATGAGCAGGATGGCTGACATTATTCGCGCTTGCTGTTTGGATTTGATGGCGCTCACCTGACTGGATCAATGATCAACTTGTTGAAAGTTTGTGGGACTACTTCGATACTATTTTGTGCCACTAATTTTGAGTTGCAGGTGGAGCAATCGGACTTTCCTTAACGGCAGAGGATTTGTCTGTTGTTGCGCTTGTTGAGGGCGTTTCATCAGTGTGGACTAGTGGCGCATTCTTGATTTGGGGTGCTTGCTCGGTCACAGTATTTGTGATGGATGTTCCATCACTTTTCGTTTGCGCAACCGATGCAGTGCTGTTCGTTCCATCACTTTTCGTTTGCCTGACCGATGCAGTAGTGTCGGTTGTTCCGGCTGATTTTGTCTCGCTTTGCGTAGTGGTGCTGGATGCGGTTTCAGTTGAGGTAACACCGTTACTGAAATCTTTCAGCTTCGCGATCAAGGTGTTCATCGGCTCAATTGAATCAGATGGCAGCTTGCAGGAAACTGTTTTTGTGATTCCCATTTTTGTGGCAGTTACTTCCGCACTGGCGCCGTCTGGGTTTTTGGGTTGAATGTGCGACTGCACAATGGTCACCCACATTTTGGCATGCACTCTCAATCCCTTGATATTGCTTACGGTCAGCGAGCCATCTGCTTCTTCGAGGACATCAAATGAGACTAACTTTTCCAGACTGACTTGGTCCACATCGGGATTATCAATTTGTTTGACGAATTTATCGTCCAGATTCATTTGAATTCGGTTTCCCTGATCTAATTTGCAGATGGCGATCAGATTTACACCCGATTGCTTGAACGCTTCGGCCACCGGCTTATTAATTTCGCTCAGCTCAATCGTGCGATACATTTTTGCCAGAGCAGCAAGATCAGCGAGCATTTCAGGGTCTTCGCTACCAATAATTTTGTATTGCTCGGACGCTTTCTTGAAGGAGTCGGCAGCTTCGACATACTTTGCGTTCTTTTGATAACACTCGCCTAACCTTTTCAAGCTCAGTGGTATGGATGGATCGTGCTCGCCGCAATTTTCTGCTTCAGCAACCGCTTTCAACCATGTCGACTCGGCGCGCTTATAGTCGCCGGCTTCAATTGCCTTCTGTCCAGTCTGGCTTAGTCGCTCCCATTTGGGGCATTCAGCTTGTGCCGCTATAGACGTTGATATAGCCAGAAAGAGGCTTATGCAGGCGATCTTGTTGTTCATGGATCCTCGAGAAAACGGGCTAGTATATTAGAAGGTTCATCTTGAATACTGTGGATGAAGGCGCTATCTGTTGGATATTCACGCTCGTACCGGTATCATATGTGTCAGTAATAATATTAGATCAATCGGTTCGTCTATGAGAGATTACATTCTTCTTTATATCAACGGCGAAGAGCATCGCATTGGCGGCGAGCAAGCATTCGTTCCGATCACCGATTATTTGCGCTATGAGCAGGGTGTCTGTGGAACTAAAGTGGTGTGCGCAGAGGGCGACTGCGGTGCCTGCACAACACTAATAGGACGCGTTAGCGGCAATGGTATTGAGTACAAATCAGTCAATGCCTGCATCCAGTTTATATTTCAGTTGGATTGTTCGCACGTAATTACGGTCGAAGGGTTGAAGCTCAATGACCAGCTAAATGCTGTGCAGCAATCGATGGTGGACTGCCATGGCGCTCAATGCGGATATTGCACACCTGGCATCGTCGTCGCCATGTGTGGAATGTACAACCGCACCTGCCCGGTTAACCTAGAAACAATCAAAGAAGAGTTGACTGGAAATCTCTGTCGTTGCACTGGGTATGAGTCGATTATGCGTGCGGGTTTGGCGGTCGATGAAGCGAGGTTGTTTAAAGCAGACGACCACTATCCACCGGCTGCAATGGTGCGCACTTTCAAAGAGCACGTCGGTATCCCAATTCAAATCTCAGCCGGCGAGAGAACATTTTTCAATCCGGTAAATGTCGGGGACGCAGTTAGATTCAAGGCTGAACATGCTGGCACCGTAATTGTCTCTGGCGGCACCGATGTTTCAGTGAACGCGAACAAGCGCGGCATGGAGCCCGCCCATTTGATGTCGACTTCGAATCTGCCAGGCTTGACTGAAATTTGCGTGCGGGAGAATGTTTTGGAAGTCGGTGCGCGTGTAAATCTGCGTGACCTTGAATTGTATGTCAAAGATCTGATTCCAGAGTTTTACAAGATGTTATGGATTTTTGGTTCGCCTCAAATACGGTGCGCCGGTACCCTGGCTGGAAACATCGCTAACGCTTCTCCAATTGGCGACACGCTGCCATTCTTGCTCGTGATGGAGGCTGAGATCGAGGTGACTGGCACGGCGGGAACGCGGCGGATCAACATGAACAATTTGTATACCGGATACAAAACTCTCGCCCTCAAGTCTGATGAATTGATCACACGGATATTCATTCCAGTGCCGGAAAAGAGCGAATTGCTCAAACTGTATAAAGTCTCGAAACGAGAGCAGTTAGACATATCATCGTTCGGTGCGGCAATCAGAATTCAACGTACCAATACAAAGATTGTAGATGCAAAACTCGCTTATGGTGGAATCGCCGCAGTAGTTTTGCGCATGAAGAAAACAGAAGAATTTCTCAAGGGCAAAGAGTTCACTCTGGACACATTCAGGGCGGCCGGTGAAGTGGCGAAGAGCGAGATCACGCCTTTGTCTGACGTGCGAGGCAGTATTGACTTCAGATTTCAATTGGCTGAAAACATTCTGCTCAAATTCTTTTACGAAACTGCTGATGAGAGGGAATTGGCATGTCTATAGTCGGCAAAGATATTCCTCACGATTCAGCTGTTGGCCACGTTAGCGGTGAGTCAGTCTATATCGATGATATTCCATTCCAGAAAAATGAACTGCTTGTTGATTTCTTTGGCAGCCCTGTCGCTCATGGACGAATAAAGTCTTTGGACCTTTTAGAGGCCGCCAAGATTCCCGGTGTGGTCGGTCTCTACACGTATAAAGATCTCGGCGGAATTAACAAGTTTGGACCAATCTTGCAGGATGAGGTTTTGCTCTGCGAAGACCATACTTCGTTCATCGGAGAGCCGATTGTTGTGATCGCGGCAGAAACCGCCAAAGCAATCAAGCTTGCGAAGGAGGCGATCAAGCTAGATATCGAAGAGCTGAAGCCAATTCTCACGATTGACGAAGCGAAAGCGCAGAAAGCTTTTATCGATCGAACCTACACAATTAAACGCGGTGATATCAAAGCTGCTTTCAAAGGCGCGAAACATGTAATTGAGGGAACGCTTGTCACAGGTGGGCAGGATCACTTCTCGCTTGAGTCACAAGCTGCGATTGTTTATCCTGGCGAGAACAATCAAATTGTCATCCATTCTTCGACTCAGGCACCATCTGAGGTGCAGCAAGTGGCGGCACGAGTGCTTGGATTGCAGCAAAATCAAGTGATCTGCATCACTAAGCGAATGGGCGGTGGATTCGGTGGCAAGGAGACGCAAGCTACTCATCCAGCTGTTATGGCTGGTCTTGTCGCTCTTAAGACGAAACGTCCAGCCAGAATCATTTACACGATCGATGATGATATGAAATACACCGGAGGACGCCATCCATTCCAGAACGACTATAAAGTTGGTTTCGATGATGACGGCAACATACTGGCTCTGGAAGCACATTTATACACAGACGGAGGTGCGGCGAATGATTTGTCTACCGCTGTGCTGGGCCGCGCGCTGACACATTCCGATAATGCTTATTACATTCCAAATGTGGAGCTATACGGATCTATTTGTAAAACTAATTATCCTCCGAATACCGCGTTTAGAGGATTTGGCGGTCCTCAAGGCGTGATTTTGATCGAAAATATAATCGAAGAGATCGCCGCTTATTTAAAAGTTGACGCTTTTGAAGTGCGTTCTAAAAATTGTTATGGATTGGAGGACCGAAATGTTACGCCGTACGGTCAACTCTTGCAGAACAACACGCTGCCCCGCCTGTTCCGCGAGTTAGTGCAAACTTCCGACTACAAATCACGTTTGGAAAATGTAAAGGAATTCAATAGTAAATCGCAAACTCATTTGAAGGGTATTTCTCTTACTGCCGTAAAGTTTGGGATATCGTTTACGAACAAGTTTTTAAATCAGGCAAACGCGTTAGTCAACATTTATCTTGACGGCTCCGTCCAGGTTTCGACCGGTGCGACCGAAATGGGGCAGGGTGTAAACACAAACATCCAGCAGTTAGTTGCTGAAGAATTCTCCATTGATCCCAAATTTGTCATCGTTATGACGACGTCCACTGAAAAGAACAACAACACATCCGCAACTGCCGCCTCCTCTGCTACCGACTTGAACGGCAGTGCGGCAGTGAATGCCTGCCAAAAGTTGAAACAAACATTGTCAGAGTGTGCCGCCGCGTATTTTTCGAGCAAAGAAATTGGGATTGGCAATTATTCCGAGAGCATCGTTTTTGCTGATGGATTTGTTTTTGATCAGAGAAGACCGCATAACCGTATCGCCTTTCCCGAGTTGGTGGGCATGGCTTACCGCGAGCGTCGCAGCCTTGGAGAACGCGGCTATTACATAACCAAAGGAATTGACTTCGATTGGAGCATTGGTCAAGGAAATCCATTCCTTTATTTCACTAATGGTTGTGCTGTTTCAGAAGTGCTTATCGATAGATTTACGGGTCAACTTAAAGTTGAGCGCGCTGACATCCTGATGGATGTGGGCAGACCGATCAATCCTGGTATTAACCGTGGGCAGATCATCGGTGCTTATATTCAAGGGCTCGGATGGGCAAGCATGGAGGAGTTGAAGTATTCCGACAAAGGCGCTCTGTTGGCGCATTCTCCGACAACATACAAAATTCCAAACATATATGATGTGCCACCAATATTGAATGTGAACATTATCGACAATGATACTAACACCGCTAATGTGCGAGGCACCAAAGCGGTAGGTGAACCACCCTTTGTGCTTGGAATTTCGGTCTGGACCGCCGTTAAGCACGCCTTATCTTTCGTTTCAAATGAAGAATTACCGAGACTTTCTTTGCCCGCCACCAACGAGCAAATTTTGTCGCGGCTAACTCACTACCAAAAAAATACTAAATCAACAAAAGCAAAGGACAGGGCTGCCGCACTGGCGCCTTGAGTTAACTTGATTACATACTACGAAAAAATGAATGACTTGTTGTTGGACAACACACCGTTTGTAAGTGTGACGGTCGTCGATGCGATCGGCAGCGTTCCTAATCAGATCGGGGCTAAGATGCTGGTCACGAGCGAGGGGCTGCACTATGGCACCGTAGGCGGGGGGAAGGTTGAGACGCGAGCACTGTCTGAGGCCAAAAAATTGCTCAGCAATGATAGTTCATTGAAGCAAGACAACAACGCCAAGAGTATGTTTGCCAGCTGGGAGTTGAATCGCGACCTGGGCATGACCTGTGGTGGTTCCGTGAAGATGTATTTTGAGGCGCATAATACCAATCCTTGGCGCGTCACCATATTTGGTGCGGGGCATTGTTCGAACGCGTTAGTTAATATACTTTTGAAGTTGGATTGCCGCATAACCTGTATAGATCCTCGCCAAGAGTGGCTTGACAGGCTGCCATTCGCTTCGAAGGTTTCTAAGATTATGTCTTCCGATATGCCTTCCAAGGTGGATACTATTTCTCCCGACTCCTTTGTCGTTCTATTAACGATGGGTCATGCGACGGATAAACCGATTCTGATCAATATTCTCCGGCGTTATCCAGAAAAGAAATTCCCGTACATTGGTGTAATTGGCAGCAAAGCAAAAGCGGCGATCCTGATTAAAGACTTAGCTGAAGCGAAATTGCCTGCATCATACAAGGATCTCTATCATTGCCCTATGGGATTGCCGCTCGGCAGCAATCATCCTCAAGAAATTGCATTGAGCATCGCCGCCCAGCTTGTGCAAGAACGAGATAAACTAAGGAAGCCATCCACTGTTGAGTTAGCGGATTCAATCCTTTAAAAAGCGATCGCAATCGATGAAAAGAAAGTGGAGTGCACGCAGATCGCGTGTCTCTAAACAACAAACAGCACAGAAGAGAAGTTTGCACGCAGGCATCGCGCGCGCACTGCTGTTGTCTGCAGCTCTATTTTGCCTTCCAGCACGTGCTGAACCTACGCGTAGCGTGCCTGCACATGTAGAGTCTGCTCATGCTTCGTCTTCTCTCTCTCCGCCTACTCCCTTCAAGAAAGCGGACTCTGTTTTCATTCATGAAGTAGTGCCGAAGAACGCTTCTCAAATGAGAACAAAAATTGCTGAGCTTGATCAAGTTATCCAGCAATCTCCAAAAGTTGCTAAAAATTATGCCTTGCGTGGCGCGAACCTGAATGTTCTTGGCGACCACGGTATGGCTCTTCTCGACTACGATCGCGCCATCAAGTTAGAGCCGAAACAGCAACAGTGGTATGAGGCAAGATCGCATGTATATTTTCGGCTGTTGCGTACAAACGATGCTGTTAAAGATCTGACAAAAGCGCTTGAACTGGGACCGGGCACCACACGCATTTATTTAGCAAGAGCTCGCGGATATGAACTCTTGCACGACTACGAAAGAGCGCTAATTGATGCAGACAAGGCGATCAAACTTTCGCCCAAAAGTTCGGAGGCTTATGTGCTTCGCGCCAGTTCGAACTCGCGTTTAGGCAATATGGAAGATTGTGTTGCTGATTGCACGGCCGCACTTAAGATTAAGCCGCAAAAGGCCGAAGTCTATTACATCCGTGGAAAGGCTTATGCCCAGCTGCATCAAAAGGAGCAGGCTGACGCTGATTTGGAAACTGCACAGAAACTGGGACTGCAGTAAAAGTCCTCACCACGAAATGAAGCGCGGCTTTTCAAGCCGCCCTGAACTACACGAAATCGATCTTACTTTTGTGATGCCGGAAAACTAAGAGGAAAGCCGAGATCGTCAATTGAGTCGTCGATGCTCATGCGATGCTCTTCAGCGTGTTTCAGTGCATCGACAGCCTGAGTTGTTGAGATTATCTGATGGCGCAGCAAAAACTGACAGCGCAGTGCCGCAAGCAAAGTCGCTTCATTAATAACTCCTGAGAGCACCAGCATTTTGCCTATTACCGACGGATATTTTGCGCTAAGTGCAATTGCATGTTGAATGTCTTTATCATTGACTAGTCCAGACATCTTTAGCAACTCACCCAAGCGTAACGTTGGACTTTCTGCGCTTACTTTGTCTGAATCGGTGCGACCCGTCATCGCATAGCTGTAAAGCGTATCGGTAGCGCTATGCAGCGAAAGACTGCCGTCGCAGACCAGCTTCTGAATGCTCAGCGATAGATCCAAAAGCGACTGTGTGAGAAGTCCGAGCTCGATCAGAATCGCTCCAAACGGTTGTTGTTTGGTTATCCCGTACTCGAGCGCGTTCAAAATATCCGATTCAGTAAGAATTCCAGAGAGCATGAGCAGCTCGCCAAGGCGGATTTGTTTCTGACTGGCTTTGTCGCCGCCGCTAGTGTTCAACGCTTTGTTAGCGACAGATTTTTGTGGTGTAGGGTTGAGTGTTTTAAGGGCTTGGCTATAGGAAATACGGTCTTCTCTGAAGGCTTTTTGCACCTCCAGAGCTCCATTAATGGTTTCCTGAGTGAGAACGCCCATCAATACAAGCATTCGCCCAATCGGCTGTCCTGTTTCATAGCTGGCTCGTTGCGCGAGATCGAGCTGCTCCTGAGTTATGAGACTGGAATCAAGAAGTAGCGTTCCTAAACGGCTTGCTGATACAGAAGCTTGGGCGCCTGTGAACCCGGACTTTACTAAGGCTTCACCTAGGTCTACATTCCTGGTTCGGACCAGCTTGTAGGCCTCGATTGCTGTTGGCAAGGGTAGACCTTTGTTTTTGACAAGAGATTGCAATTCAAGAGCTGTGTTCAATTCATCTTGCGTTAGATAGCCATACAAGACAAGGGCGCGACCAAGCGGCAGGGCGACTTCGCCTGCCATTCGGATAGCCTCTGAAAGCTGCTCCATTCTGACGATTCCAAGGGCTTGCAGCATCTCGCCAAGCCTGAGGTCTTTAGTCTCCGCCATCCCGCCTCCCGAACCGGGTGTTTGTCCCTTCCAGATTGTACCCGCATGTGAGGGGTTCCTTAAACGGATATGCAGCCTTTATTCCAGGCTTTTTGGCCTTTAACCGAACTCGCCCTCGCGATGACGTGGTATCAAATCTGGTGCTTTCTTGTGCCCACTTTCCCGCGCTCGAAATTGTTGGTACGTTACGGAAGTCAGTTTCCCCGTGCTCGAAATTGTCGCTACTTTGTGGAACTCAACTTTTCGGGTGCATGAAGAGGAGTGGAATTCCCTTTTCGAGTGCGCGAAATTGTTGCGACGTCACGGGGCGCACTCGTCCCGAGTGCTTAGAAACATTGTGCTGCGTACATTGAATTGCAGTCCTAATTGCCTAAAAACGTCTTAACTCTATCGCGCAAATCTGGTTGACCGCCTTGTTGGACTTGCTGCTGGTGATATCTGTTGATTGCATCAGTGTTGTTTCTTGCTTGAAGCTCTTTGTACTTCATCATGTCTTTTACTGATTCGTTATTCCGTCCAAGATTCTTGAACACCTTAGCTCTAAAGCTGTACAGAAAATCTATACTCGGGTCTAACGCGACAGCTTTATCAATGCTTTCTAGAGCTTTGTCCCAGTCATCTGTTTTCGCGTATGCGAGTGCTTCTCGCACATTCTTCGTGACCCGATCGCTCAAAGTTTCCACAGCTACAGGCGGTTTTGTGAACTTGCTAGCGGGCAAAGAAATCGTCGGGGCCGCAGTCTCCATCGGGTTCGGCATGAGCTTATTCCAGTCGGCAGGCTTCGATACGGGCGGATCGGTCTGTCCCGCACCGGGCTCGTTTGCCATCACAGCTATGCCTGTCCCAAATCCTACTAACAATCCAGCGACGATAACTCTTTTCATTATCTGGTCCTTCTATACAA
Organism: Candidatus Melainabacteria bacterium; assembly: GCA_003153555.1. Classification (GTDB taxonomy): domain Bacteria; phylum Cyanobacteriota; class Vampirovibrionia; order Obscuribacterales; family Obscuribacteraceae; genus PALSA-1081. The sequence goes on from PLZS01000087.1 coordinate 71,030, forward strand.
TCTGTCGCCAGAATTCTCGCATATCCACTCTCCAAATTCAGACCAATCCGAAAGCAAGATGCATCAGGTAAGCCCGAGCAACCATCTTTTCCTCAGTTCCCCAACCAATCATGGTCCGGCTTAAACCTCGCTTTGCTTCCAGCGACGCCAATTGCACCAAGATTTTAGGCGGAATATTGTAGTCTCGAGTCGAAACCGAAGTACCATATTGCTGACGTCACCTCGAAAGCTTAATCACAATGACAATCGATCCAAATGCCGCGTTAGTCATAGTCGTCATTCTAGTGTTTCTTTGGTTTTCCGGAATGTGGAAAGCAGCAGCAGCCATAATATTGGTGTGTTTGGCGATTGTGGTGGTGCTCTATTGGCTGGTTCACTTGGGTCTGAGCAGTGCGATGTATCGACCCGCTAAGCAGTACAAGCTGAGCCGAGGAGATTGTTTTCGTGTTGTCAAAGATTATTTTGAACTGGCGCAGGTAGGAAATTCCTGGGCGCAGGTTCATAAAGCTGATTCTGATGCGGGAATCCTCGTCGTTTCTCTTTCATTGCTGGGGGAGCAAAGCAAGGCGCCAAACTTGTTTGTAATCCAGTTCGAACTAAAAACCGTAGGAGATGAAGTATCAGTTGAGCCGCATTGGGAGGCTCAGTATCACTATATTGATGGCACCGAATGCACCGAGATTGTGGACAAGGTCTATGATGACTTGGATAAAGAACTAGTGAAGGCTAGTCAGAGCACAGACGTTGAACGGCAACGCATTGCGTTGGACAATGAAATTCAACGTTATGAAATTTTGCGCAAGAGGCAGACCGAACACCTTGCGGAGCTACAGCCTGGAAGCGCGACTGCAATGGCTACAGTCACGTATACTGAACACCTTAAAAACATCATCGAGACCTTGCGAACCCACTCCGCTGGATTGGCTAAATAAATCCGAATCGTGACTCGAAAATTAGTTCAGCTGCGCCGGCATTAATCTAGGCACTATCAAACTTTGGAAGGTCGTGAGTTTGACTAGTCTTCATCTTCGATCCAGATCATGCCAATTTGTTGGTTGTCGCAAACTACGATTCCCGAATCGAATGTCGCCTCGGTAATAGGGTGCCATGACTGTATGGACCAGACGCCACCTTTGTCTTGGTGCCATTCCGCATTAGTGAAAAACTTCGCTGTGTCAGAAAACTGTTCTAGAAATAATCGTGTGGTGGCATGCGCTAAATCAAGCGGCATGGATTCGCATTTGTAAGCCATGTCCTTGTGCAAAATTGATGTTAGCAACCGCTCTGCGTCCGGTTTCTTTAACTCAATCCACTGCGTATCAATTCTTGTGTGTCCCAAGCCAGCGATATGGTCATCAATCCTATCGATGCTGCAATCGCCCGTTGGATCAAAACGTATTTGAATATCAAAGTGAACCACGCCTGTCATGCGTTTTTTTAGGTTGTCGTTGATTTGCTGTACTTGCTCATTTGACATTGGGTGCGTGATCATCCTTCATAATTCCTGAGGGAAGAGAGAACCAAAAGGCAGCTCCTTTTTCGGCGGCACTGCGCGATTGTTTGCCGGTACAAGTCACGCGTGTCGGCGGAATTGATTCGGGTGCCGCGAACGTTAAGTGATATTCGTTCGTCGAAGCGGGATGGTCCATGTTGTACCGCAGAAGTTCTGCTGAAAGACAGACGAGTGCTTAAAACCTGATTCGCTAGGATACAGGATGGGGAAATGAAATGCGATGCCTTGACAAAAAATAAGGCTAGGGCTGCAAATAACCTTTTATTTCGCAAAAGGTGAACTCAAAGATTAGCAAACAACTTTGTACACGTTAGCTCGCGGCACCGGCGCCTGTCAGGGCTGGGGTCATTTGATTCCGAGAGTTTAGCCCAACTCAGCAGTATCCTAATTTTTGCCATGAAAGTGCCAAATTACGAGTATATGATGTTATTGATAGGGTTCGAATCGGAATAATCGTTTTGAAGGATAGGGTCTTTTAGAGCGACTCATAAGATACCAAATATGGTGCACATTCGCAGAAGGGATTACAAGGATGCAAGATGCTAGACTTCGATGAAAGGGTTAACTGGTGCTTTTAATGCGTCTGAATAAATTATTGATTGCTGCTTGTTTGACAATTGCTTGCACGCCTGCAAGTTTTGGCACTTCATTTGACGATGCGTTTAAAGTGAAAAGCACACAACCGGCAGCTGGTGCGTTTGCTAGAACGGTTAGCAGTATTAGAACCACAACTGATTCTTCGGAAACTAGAAGGCTCATTGAATTAGCCAATGCCAAGATCGCCAAGGAGCCTAATAACGATAAGTATTTTGCAGCACGTGCCCAGCTTCACAGAGATCTTGGTGAATTTACTGAAGCGATTTCTGACATCAGTCACGCAATTCAGTTAAATCCCAACTCTCAAATCTATTTCGAATTTCGAGGGACCGTTAAGGCGATCTTGAAAGACTACGCCTCGGGAGTGAAGGATCTCGATAGTGCTCTGTCGGTTGGTCCCCCAAGCTATGAATTATTAGTTAAGCGCGCGAGTGCGTTGGCAGTGGTTGATCGTTATTCTGACAGTCTAAAGGACTGCGATACCGCTATCGCAATGTCGCCTTCTTCGGCTGAAGCCTACGCCGTTCGAGGACTTTCATATTACTTTATGCACAATTATCAACGTGCTTCAGCTGATTGCGAGAAGGCCTTAGCTCTCAATCCAGGTAACGCTACGGCTATCGGACTTCGAAATTCGTTGTCTAAAACTGGTCATCTGTAACTGTGGCTGATTATGACAAATGACAAAACACCTAAGACTCCAAAAACCCCTGAAAGTACTCCAAACACGGGTATCCAGGATTTCGTTTTAAATCAAACGGCACCGCCTGAAAAAGCAAACATTATCAATAATTCGCAATCTGGAGCGTCTGTAGATGCGCGGAGCATTTTGGGTTTAAGCCCTGAAACTAACGCCCCCATTGGTTTGGACGCCACCAACAAGTTGACGACGCCTTCTTTGCGGCGTTCAACTAAGAGCGCCGAGCAAACGATCGCACCAAAGTCAGGTGGTGTTTCGGGGGCTTTCGGAGATGAGAGACCGATTGATGCAACCAAGGCGGGCTCGAATGACTTTGCAAACGTGGGAAGACAACTACCGTCACCTGGGAAGACCACCGATTTGCCAGCAAACACTTCGCCCAGCAGTCGTATGCAAGATGTTGGACGTTTAACGCCTCCAGCTGAACAAAGCATTGCGCCAGTAAATAGGGCAGCTGAGGCGCCGCAGAGTTGGGGAACAACGATTGATGCGAGAGCTGGCATTCCGCTGAAGTCCAATGACTTGTCTGGAACGAATCAAACGATCACTAATCCAGTCAAATCCGAGCAAGTTAGCGTTAGTGGTGCACCGCAAAACAATTCTGGTCAACAATCTAGTTTTGATCAGTACGCGGGACGCCGTAGCAGCGGAGACAATGCAACGGGGATTACTTCGGATGTACGTGGGTTGACTACTGGTCCAACTGATCAGTTGAAACCGCAGAGCGTTGCTGCAACAACTCTAGTGACCGGTCCATTTGAGATGCGCGCTAATTCGGATGGACAAGTGAAAATAAGCAAGCCAGCAGCGGATGCGCCACCGAATGATGTGTCACGCTATCCGATCGCGACGAGCGACAATTCTGCCGAAAAGGGCACTGTTCAGAGAGGAACGCAGCAAGAATTTCTGGGACAACCAAAACCAAATTCTACGACTGAAGCAACCCTGGCGCGAACAAGTATTTCTGGGGAACCAGTTACTCCGAATCACACTCGGTCGGTGTCTAGTGATCGATTGGATACTACCGCGAATCCGCTCAAGACGAATTCGGCGGGGGCGTTCGATAACTCAAATTTAGCAAGACAGAATTCGGAGAGTTCTTCTGAAACTCAGAATCAATCCAAGCTCGCCGGAGGATCGTTCGATGCTTCAGGGCGTCCGAATCCTCAAGGTGTTTCCCTCGATAGTCAGGGTCGCCAGAATCTGCCGGCTAGTTCGCCAGATGTTCAGGGGCGCCAGAATCTTCCAACGGGAGCGTTAGACTCGCAAGGAAAGCAAACCGCAGCAGGAGCAACTAATGACGCTCTTGGTCAAACGAGAAGAGAAACCGGATTGCAACTCCCAGAGACAAAGCAGTCGAGTGGTCGCACCGACACTGGTGGCATATCAAATTCTGATCCTACTCGTCAGAATACAGGAAGAAACGATGCCAACACTGCAAAAGTTCCAGACGCAAAGACATTAGCGGGTCTCGACCAGAAGTTTGGAGATAAGTTGAATCCGCCCGCAGGTGGAAGAGGCGATATCCCGATAGTCATGCCTGGCGCTCCGGATATCCTCGGCGGGTTGCGTGGCATTGGTCAAAAAGCCGATGCTAAGGACGGAAAGGAAGTTAAGGGCGAAGTAAAAGACGGTAAGGATGCTAAAGTTGATCCGAAATCTCCATCTGGAGAAACTAAGGGTGAAACTAAGGCTGGTGTCACGTCTGCTGACGACAAGATGGCTGCTCAAAAGGGTATTCGACCTGATGCAGAAAACGCAACGAAAGCCACGGATGCTAAGCCTTCACCGGATGGAAGACCGAATAATCCAGACGGCAAGCAGGGTCAAGATGGACGTACCGCAGAAGGAAAACAGCAAGGCGGAAGTAATCTTGTCCATGATGGTGGTACGACGTCCGGTAACGCACAAAGTGGCGGTAAGTCAGAAGGTGCCGCCGGTGGGAAGTCCGAAGGTGCTGCTGGTACGAAGTCAGAGGGCGGCGCGGATAAGGTCGGCGAGGGCAAGGGCTCTGGTGACGGTAAGACACGCATAGAGCCAACTGGGGTTCGCGTAGTTGACGCTGATGGGAAATTGATCGGCGGTCGACCGGAGCAGTCGAATACTGGGCGAACGGATATCGCTGATAAGACCAATATTGATAGCGCAGGTAAATCGACAGCGCAACCAGGTTCGCGTTCCGAAGGTCCATTTGTTCTACCCCCTGGAAGTTTGCCTGTTCCAGACCTTGTCGGCGGAATCAGAAACATTGGTCAACAAATTGATGCCCGGACCGGCAAGCCTGTGCAAGCCGACGCGGCAAATCAAGGTGTGGGCAAACAGCCCGACAAAGGCGATGCGGTTAAGGGTGACGCGATTAGAGGTGACGCAGGCAAAGGCGATGCGATCAAGGGTGATGGGACCAAGGGTGATGGGACCAAGGGTGACGCAAGTAAGATTGATCCAAAAACTCCGTTTGATGGCGTCAAGACGGTGGTCACTGGAGGAGTGCGAACCGGTGATGTTAAGCCTGGAGACGCTAAACCAGTCGACTCGAAACTAATCGATGGCATCGCAGCTGCAATTACCGGCGCGGTTCGGATCGGCGATGTTAGAACTGGTGCTGATAAACCGATTGATTCGAAAACGGGAGACGGCGTAAAGACCGTTGTGACCGGCGGTGCTAATACCGGTGACGCAATTGCTCAGTCCGGTGGCGTCAAAGCCGGTGACAGCGCTAAAATCCCAGGAACAATCGGCGCGAACCTCGGCGATGGTGTTAAGACTGCCGTGACGGGCGGCGCCACCGCAGGTGATGGCAAGGGTGCTGATGGTAAGCCGATTACTCCACGAAATCCGCTCACAGATAAATTGGATGCCGCTATCGTTGTGCCTCCATCAGTGGTGCCATTGAACCAAATGATTGGCAACCTTAAAGCAATTGCTGAACGCATTTTCCCTCCGGAGAGTCGTGGAACAAAATCTGACGTTTTCGATAATTTCCTTCCAGGTCGCAAGACCGAAAAGATTGAGGGCGATCGCACTCAGTCCCCAACTAGTGCCAGTGTTAGACCAGAGGCTACGATTCCAATTATCCGTTCGATCGACGGACAGATAAGCAGAGGTGACGAACAGTTTGTAATTAAATTGCCTCAAGATAAAGGTAGTGCTCAAGCGAAGCCGGACAAGACGAGCTCGGTGACTGGAGACGCGTCTTCGGATAAAGTGTCGGCGAAAGGCGGTGACTTGACCGCACTTTCAGCAAGAACAAAGACAGACGCCATTGCAGGAGAGACGAAATCTGACGCTTCCCCACCTTGGGAAATGAAAGTGGACAAAGCGCTCCCTGCGCGAGATGCGAAAGCTGGAGCCGAAGAAGAGGAAGTGTTTCCTTTGGCAGCAATCGAGTATTTTGGTCGGGACTTCGAAAAGACAATTTCCGAAGAAGACGAAGTTTCATTCGATGGAGAAGCGATTGCTGCGCCTGATGAAGACAATCGTTATCAATACGTAGTTGAGGCCGGCGATACTATCGAACTTATCGCGATCAAGACCCTAAACAACGTTGCTCTCGCACCACTGATTTACGACATCAATAAGGATGCAATTCCAATAGGAATGCAAGATGGGCGCATGGTGTTCACCATGAAGCCAGGTACGACAATTTGGCTGCCATTCCCTAAAGAAGTCAAAGCGTATTTGAACAATTTGGGCGGACAGATGCCGAATTCCTGATCGTGATAACAAATTGCCTTAGCGTACTTAAGGCATCAATTATTGCACAGCCGCCCACCCATATAGTGGGCTAGGCCCCGCTCACTGCGCCGAAGCTAACTCCGGCACAGGCACGGCCTTCAGTGCTTGTTTCTTTTCGTGCCTAGCCGCGCACTCTTGCGCACCTCGAGTGGCTAGAAGCTCTTCTGAGTGCTCACGAGCCCAAGCTTCCAAGTTTTCCAGCACAGGAATAAGCGTCCGCCCAAGTTCAGTCAGCGAATATTCGACCCGTGGTGGCACTTCAGCGTACACACGTCGTGTTACTAGCCCGTCTGCTTCCAATTCGCGTAGCTGGTGTGTGAGCACACGCTGCGTCACACCTTTGAGTTCACGCCGTAACTCATTGAAGCGCAATGTGCCCTTGGTCAACTTGCAGATAATAAGAACTTTCCATTTGTCGGAAATCATTGCGATTGTCGCCATGATCGGACATTCCAATTTCGTGTACATAATTACCTCAATCCGTTCGTACAGATCGGAAATTCAATCTAGTTATTCTGACAGTATCCAAACGGGTACTACCTTACATATTGGTTACTTCTTGCGTCTGGATACCTACATCCTAGTATGATTATCGAATCCTAGCAAGCAATGTTTTATTTTGGAGGGTTTATGATTCGCCTGGCTACAGCACTCGGTTTTGCCGCAATTTTGTCCACATCTCTTCCCACCCTGGCTGAGACTTATACTATCGATCCGCAGCACTCTCAAGCCGGTTTCTCGATTCGCCACATGATGCTGTCCAACGTCAGAGGCGCGTTCAGCAAAGTCAGCGGAACGATTGATTACGACCCGAAGAAACCCGATGAGTCTAAAGTGTCTGCGACTATCGACATGAACTCCGTCGTTACTCACGATGAGAAGCGCGACAACCATCTGAAAAGCCCTGATTTCTTTGATACGGCTAAGTATCCAACCATGACTTTCACGTCCAAAAAAGTGGTCGCAAAAGACAAAGACCATCTAACCGTGACCGGTGAGTTGAATCTTCACGGCGTCACTAAAGAAGTGACTATGAATGTCGAGGGACCGACTGCTGAGCTCAAAGATCCTAAGGGCGCCAAGCGGGGTGCTTCGGCATCCACCCGGATTCATCGCAAAGACTTTGGCGTTACCTACAATAAAAACCTCGACAATGGCGGAGTTGCGCTTGGTGAAGACGTTGACGTGACGATCGATGTTGAAATGAAAGCAGCAGCAGTCGCTACTGCAAAGTAAAGCAACCGATTGTAGTCTAGCCGCGGTTTTATGAGTTTTGTCGCCAATCAGCTACAAATCCCTCATGCATAGCGGCTTTACCTTGATCAGCGGGGCAGAGTTTCGCGGAACTCAGAAAAAAATTTGACCGACTACGTAATTTCCCCACTGACTTCATTTGGTCGTGATGTTATGTATATGGAGACCTGAAAAGGTCGGTTTCCTAATCAGCTTCTTGCCCAACCTGATTACCCCACGAATTTCGTGGGGTCCCGAGACCTGTGGTTTTCAGTCCGTCCGGACTGCCAAGTCTTGATTCTTGCGCTTTACGGCGCAAAGGGATTTCCTATGCAAACTTGCTGCTTAACAGTTCAACAGTTGACCGCCACCGAGTCAGACGAGGTCGACAGTCATCCGTTTCCTGGATCCGTGGGCGCCATTCTCTACGAAATCGCTCCCGGTGCGACTTTTCTTTCGCAGCATCAAATTGCCAATGTTATGCGTGCGGCAGCCAAACATTTCAAGAGAGGAAGATCGTCAGATCTTACGATCATGGTTGAGAAAGATGGATCGGTTTCTTTCCGTGTTGAATTGCCAGGCGCCGTAGCCTAGTAGAGTTGTCCGTCGTCCAAGGTTGCATAGGTCCACTCAGTAATTGGTGCGCATGTGCCACCACTCTGTAATCGGAGTATGTTAAATGGACTGGTTTATCGCAGTATTTGTTGTTCCCGAAGTATTTATATTGGTGCTTGGATTCATTGCAATCATCGCATCGCTCGTCGGGAGTGGCGAACTGTCACGGTTGAAGCCGGTCTACAAGCCAAAAGGGCGTGAAGTAGATCCGACCTACTGGGGGCAATATTTGAAAGAACATAAAGAGACTATTGCTTTACCGACATCTTCCCCGGCTATTGTCGCTGCTTCTTCCGTCACCGCATCTGGTATCGCACTGCCTGCATTACTCAAGGCGCCCGAACCTGCAAAGTGGGATAAGGATTGGACAGGCGGTCCTCAGTTAGATTGATCCCCGCAATATTTCCTGGTATAGACCGGGAGTCCCATAGACGCTGAATTGTCTGTAGTGATCGAGAACTTCTTCGTTCATGTGAATATATGGGTGTGGATTTATTGGAAGTATGATACAAAAGCCAAGGCAATTGTACTCGTAGTTGCTTTGGTCGTTGCTATCTGAAGGACGTGCGGAACGTGTCAAAGATTTTGCTGGTTGAAGACGATAAGGATGTCATCTCTGTGGTTCGTGACTGGCTTGCTATGGAGCAGCATCTCGTCGATGTAGTTGAAGATGGCAAGACTGCTTTGGAACAACTGGCTATATCTGAATATGATCTTGTCATTTTGGATTGGGGTCTACCGCTGCTTTCTGGCATTGAGGTTTTGCAGCAATACCGGGGACGCGGTGGTTCTACGCCTATCCTTATGTTGACAGGCAAGGGCGAGGTCCAAGAAAAGGCGGCGGGACTGGATCATGGTGCAGACGACTATCTCACTAAACCTTTTCACATGCTCGAGTTGTCTGCGCGGCTACGAGCATTGTTGAGAAGAGCGAGTGGGCAAACCAGTAATGTCTTAAAAATCGGGGCCCTTGAATTGGATCATGACACGCATTACGTCGTTCATGCGGGAGAGCAAGTGGTTTTGCCTCCAAGGGAGTTTGCGTTGCTGGAGTTTCTTATGCGGCATCCGAATCAAGTTTTTAGCGCGGAGGCACTTTTAGAACGCGTCTGGCACTCCGAGGCTGACATAGCACCAGAAACGGTGCGCGCCTGCGTAAAAAGGCTGCGCAAAAAGTTGAGTATGGAAGCTGATAATTCGATGATTCAAACACTTCATGGCGTCGGGTATAGGCTGTCGGCTCCGCAATAGCTTTCAGCGATGTGGCAATAGATGTTAATGGATACAGCGCAACAATTTCACACGCATCGCCATATTTCTTGTCACCATCGCAATAGCACATGAGCCGTGTCGAACAAGTCATGAACGCAGAGTAGAGTCCCTTGGGGGACTCCGCTCTACTTCTTTCATAGACTTTCTGATGCTCCAAGAGAGTCGGTATTTTGCTGGCTTTGATGAGCATCCGAAATAGGGATCACCCTTTTGTGTGGTTACCTTTAACCAAACAAACCGATTGGATCAAGAATTTTCTTGATTACGTCTTTGGGCTTGCTCAAATCCGGTGGTGTAAGCAAGTTTTCAACTGGCTTCAGTGGATCTGTTGCAAATGATTCCAATCCTGTGAGTGGATTTGGAAGACCGCCGCCGCTGCCGCTGCTACCACCACCAATCATCTCGAATGGATTCGGAAGACCGCTGCCGCTGCTGCTACCGCTGCTACCGCCGCCAAACATGTCGAATGGATTTGGAAGACCGCCACCGCTGCCGCTGTTACCGCCGCTTAACATATCTAGAGGATTCGGGAGACTATTTAGTAAATCGGACGGGTTGGGTGGTGTTGGAAGTCCCATTCCACTGAGCATGTCGAATGGATTCGGCAATCCGCCTCCCCCTCCGCTTCCTGAGTTTGAGGCACCATTCTGTAGATCCAATGGACCGAATTGTCCGTAAGACTGGTTAGAGTTGTCGGGTGCGAACGATTGAGTGGGAGTCCCGACTCCATTAGTGTTTTGGAATTGCTGTTCAGGGTCAAAATTTTGATTGCCATTATCAGCATTGCGCATTTGTGCATAGGTATCGCTGCTGGTGCGCGTGTATTCGGCGTTGCATTGGCTCTGTGGGCTGGAGTCAGTGCTGGAATCAGTGCTGGAGTTGGAACCGAATTGATCATCTTGTTTAAAACGTTCGACTCCCGACTTGGTAAGGTTTTGTTCGTGTGCGACTTCTTTAGTGCCTTTCTCCATGGCGTCAATTGCCCCGTTCGTGTCTCCTTGGCGCAATAGGCTCTCAGCTTTTTCAATGTTTGACGAAGCATCTCCTTCGTTATTCATGCCTTTTTGAATCATCGACTTGGCGACGCTGTCACCATTCTGCGCGTCGTCCAATTTGCCGAGCCCTGAATCGATTTTGCCACCAGCGTCGTTAAGGTCGCCAGTTGCTTTGCGCAAGTCCTTCATAGCATCTGTGGTATTGCCTTCACGAGCTTCTCCAATCGCATTCGCTAAGTCATGTTGAGTGCGTCCATCACTGTGAATTCCTTTTTGAAGGTCTCGGATTCCACCTCCTGAGCTGTCATCTTTATCATAAATTGGCGGCTGATTGTTTATTTCTGTATTTAGCTGCGCATCACTTTTTGTGCTATCTGGAGTTGATTTGTTAGTAAAAATGTGGCAATAAGCGTCAGTGTCTTTGGCGTTGTAAGCTTCGGTGGCTGCTGAAGCGAGTGGGCATTCCTGCGGAACACTGGTTTCCGCACCTCGTATACCTCTGTCGTAAACCATAGTAAATTTCCTCCTGGGGTGGAAGCGAAGAACATTGGCTTGGCACCATCCGATGGAAGTCGGAGTGACAAGCGCTGTGATGGCAACTGCGAAAGTGCAACTACCGTTTAGTAAGGTGAACGATTGTTGGCGGGCGAACCGAACCGGCTCTCTGAAACCACTATACTTTTGCCGCCGTGACTTTGGCATGACCTGTTCGTGACGAAGCCGTGACGGTGAGGAATGCCAAACCTTGTGAAGACCACAGCATCAATCATTCGACGTTTACTACCGACCAGGAATGGAATAACAGATAGTGCTGAGGGGGTAGCTTTATGTAGGCTGCTGTGACACGAGCCAGCGCTCAGTGTATTGTGTAGCTGTTTGAAGCGCGTGGTATCGAACAGATAAAGCCCTTGAGCGATAGCGACTATTATGGCGGAAGAGTTCTGACAAGCGAACGTACTAAACGAAAGAGATTTTCTCTCAAGCTGGTTCATATCGGTTTGATACTAGTGGCGGTGCCTCTGATATTCGAATTGGCTTTCGTGGCTAAGTTTTCTCAGCTTCTTGAGCAGGTCGAAAAGGAGAGGCAGCAAGAATCCGAAGCGAGGGAGCTTCAGGTGCGAGTTAATCGAGTGCTTAAGTTGCTGCTCAGTATGGGCGGGCGTATGGGTGCTTATGCTTTCACTCAAGGTGGCGAATATGTCGACCAATATAGGGCAGACGACATCGAGATTAAGAAGGAGCTGAAAGCACTTGATGGTATCACTATTGATAAACCAGAGGCGCATGCATATTTGCAAAAGATTGTCACGACAGCGCAGAAGGGGATTTTCGATCTAAAAGATGTCAAAACATTGGTTGACTCGGGTGAGCGAGAAAACGCGATCAATAATCTGAAAGCCGCAAAGTCTTTGATCAAAACCTTGTCATTCGAGGCCGACGGTTTTCTGAATATGTACGGCACAATCGAAAAGGTTCAAGCCGATAATCAGGCTCAAAATCGAGCCCAAATCAGGAATTTGCTATCTTATTTTATAGCGTTCAATGTGCTGGCTGCAATTGCACTCGCTTTGTATTTCACTAAAGGCACGACGGATCGACTGAAAGTGCTAATGGAAAATACTCATCGCCTTGCAAGCGGTGAGCCGCTGAAACCGCCGGTTTCTGGCAGCGATGAGATCGCGGAATTGGACGNNCATAAGCAAGAATTGATTGCGATTGTTACTCACGAGTTGCGAAGTCCACTTACCTCAGTTCAAGGTGTTCTGACATTGATAGGAACTGGAACTTACGGCTATCTCAATGAAGCCGGTGAAGAGAAACTTGAAGTAGCAGATCGTAGCATTACACGATTAATCGATTTGATAAATGACCTGCTTGATATTGAAAAAATGAAGACAGGGAAGCTAGAGATTGTGCCTGTACCAATCAGCATTTCGGATGTGTTAAAACGTTCGACGGATTCAATGCGCACGCTTGCCGCACAAAAGCAGATCACAATCGAGGTTCAAGATTGTGGAGTTCAGGTCATGGGCGATCGCGATCGACTTGTGCAAGTTCTGATCAACCTGATTTCAAATGCAATTAAGTTTTCACCCGAGAAAAGTGTGATTGTAGTGTCCTCCACCGAGACTGCAGGAGCTGTGGAAGTTCGTGTCATAGACCAGGGACCAGGCATACCAGACAAATACAAGGGAGCAATTTTCGAGCGTTTCGAGCAACTAGAAAACGACACCAAAGACAAGCGCGGCACTGGACTTGGACTGGCAATTTGCAAGGCTATAGTCGAACAGCATGGTGGCAGCATCGGTGTCGCCAGCGATGATGGCAATGGCAGTTCGTTCTGGTTCCGCATACCAAAGCCGTGATTGTTATTCTATGTCTGCGAGCCCTTAATTGGATACGCTACCAACAGCCGCCGAACTACTAAAGCCATCAGATGCGTCAGCTGAACTACTAGAGAAAGCTTCAGTCGCTGCCTCAGATGGTTGATAACTAGCAGTTTGGCCGTGATCTTTGCCACTGAATACGTTGTAGTCGAACGTGAATTGAATGTCTACATCGTTTGAAGCGCCTTCTGGAAATGCTCGAAAGTTTGCAGAAGCTGTCTCAATCGCTCTGAGCGCAGCTTGATCGACTACATCTAATCCTGAGGAGCGGTCGATTCGCAAGTTTGAAAGTTGACCGTTCTTATGAATCTTGAAGAGGACTACGACCCGCTTGGACTCGTTACGTTTTGGAGGGTGCCAGCTGCGCTTAATATTTCTTTGAAGGTCAGCCATGTATGGACCAAAGTCTACATCTCGGATTGGGGCAATCGCCACCGGCGCTGTTACAGGCGTGACCGCTGCAATGTGGCTTGGATTAATCAATGAATTGATACCGAACCCACCAAGACCCACCGTCGCAATCAACGCCACTGCAGATAGGACTTTTGTTCGACGTGCTTGTCTTTCTGTGTGAGTCGCTTTTGGTTTGTATTCGCCAAGGTTTGCGCTGGCGTTAATCCATTCAGACTCGGAAGCGTGAGGATTACCGAGGGTTTCCAGCAATTTCTTTTCGTCCATCGAACCAGGTCTTTTGTTGCTTGGTAATTCTGACGGCATAACTTTCCCTCTATTCTTTTTCAGGCGCGCTTAGTTGGACGCGGCAGCTCCACTCGAAAAGGCATCACCACCACCTAGTTCATCAGGTTGTTGAACAGGAGCAGCCTTATCAGTGCTCCAATCACGGCCGCTGAATACGTTGTAGTCGAAGGTGAATTGAATGTCTACATTGGCTGGTGCACCTTCCGGCAGGGCCTGAAAGTTTGCAGCAGCTGTCTCAATTGCTTTGAGCGCAGCTTGATCGACTTTAGCAATTCCAGAGGAGTGGTCCAGACGCAAGTTTGCAAGCTTGCCGTTCTTGAGAATCTGGAAGAGAACTACGACCCGCTTGGACTCGTTTCCTTTTGGAGGATACCAGTTATGTTTAATGTTTCTTTGAAGGTTTGCCATGTATGGACCGAAGTCAATGTCCGCAACTGGCCGAGTCGCCACCGGCGCTGTTATAGGCGTGACCGCTGCAATGTGGCTTGGATTAATCAATGAATTGATACCGAACCCACCAAGACCCACCGCTGCAATCAACGCCACTGCCGACAAGACTTTTGTTCGACGTGCTTGTCGTTCTGTGTGAGTCGCTTTTGGTTTGTACTCGCCAAGGTTTGCGCTGGCGTCTATCCATTCAGACTCGGAAGCGTGAGGATTGCCGAGGGTTTCCACCAATTGTTTTTCGTCCATTGAACCAGGTCTTTTGTTGCTTGGTAATTCTGACGGCATAACTTTCCCTCATCCTGGCTCTGACAATAACATCATCCCCCTTGGCGATCTTAATGCAACTAGGATAAACCCCTAGATCGACCATAATTGGGACAATTTATCCTGGCTAGATCAAAACTTTTACTCGCTAGCTAGCAAGACTGAACTTGCAGCTTGAGCGATAAAAATTCGAGACATGGGAGTGACAACCTGGGAGCGCCGGCATCCTTGCCGGCACCGAAAATAGTTTGGTCTGGTACTTTCAGCATGTTCGTATCCGAACCTCAGTCTGTGCATCATCCTCAGATCAAGTTATTCCGCCATCGGTCGCCGGAAAATCTGTGCCAATCTGATATGTGTGAATTGACGATGTCTAGACAAGACATTACTCGACTTTGTGTCGAGGCAATCTTAGCGTTCTTCCTTCTGCTTCAATTTCGCGACTTTGTCGTTGAGTTTGCCGATCAGGTCAGTGAGTTTCTCGCGGTCTCTGTCGGTTAAATCGGTGGCGACGGCGAGATAATACTGATATTGCTTGGCGGACTCACTGAGGGTCGGCACAGAGTCTTCCGGACCTTCTTGGAGCGCCGAGGCGAGACCGTATCTGGCAGCTGGAAGCGCTGGATTTTCTTTGAGTGATTCGCGGAATTTTGCAATCGCACCATCCCATTGTCTCTTGTGCGCCAGTTCAGCAGCAATTGCTGCGGTGTCAGATGCGGATTTTTTTAGGTCCGCCACTTTCTTCAGTCCAACTTGTCCGCGCTCTGGCGAGCCGCCTAGTGCGAGGGACTTCTTGTAAGCAGCTTCAGCACCGTCTAGCGAGCGCGTTAACACAGCAATGTCGGCAACAGCGTAAAGCTGTTTAGGATCCTTCAGATCGTTCGTGACCGCGTTGAATTGTTCGGCAGCTTTTTTAAATTGTCCTGACGTTGTGAGAACTTCGGCAAATGCGATTCTCTCTCCGTCACTAGTTGGTTGCACGTTCGCATACTGAGCTTGGAATTCCGCGGCACCAGAAAGTGATACCAGTTTCGCTTTAGCTAAACGTAATTCCATATCGTCAGGATTTAGCTTAATCGCTTCGTTCAAAGCTTTGTTGGCGGTCTCGTAATCGTTCGAAGACAACATCGCTCCAACAGTTGCTTTCTGTGCCTTGAGGAACAGTGCCTGGCTCAAGCCTTTGACCGCATTATTATCGTTTGCGCTCATTGATAAAATGGCGCGATAACCTTTGATCGCATCATCTGGTCGCTCAAGACCTAGATCGATGTCGGCAATTCTTTGACGCAGACCCAAGTCGTAGGGCGATTGTGTCAGTCCGGATCGCAGGTCGGCGAGTGCCAATTCAAGGTCACCACGTTCTTGATGGATGTCGGCCATGCGCAAGTATGGCTCGGCGTTCTCGGGTTTGATCAACGTGGACAATTGGAATTGTTGGAGAGCCGCTACAGTGTTGCCTTGCGTTTGATATGCCTGTCCCAGTGCCATTCTGACTGGCCAGCTGTTTGGAAATTGGTAGAGGGAAGTATTCAATTCTTTGATCGCATCATCAGTTTGTCCTTGCTTGAGCAGTGTCGCTCCAAGACCATAGTGGGCCGTCGAATTGCCTGAGTTGAGCGCCACCGCTCGTTTGAAGGCTTCTGATGCTTCCACAACACTGTTTTGCGCAAGCTTGACAGTGCCCAAAGCAGAATAGGCGTAGGACATATCCGGGTTGAGGATAGTGGCGGTGTTCAGCTCGCTGGATGCTTCATCGTTGCGTCCTTGTTCTTTGTAAACTTGACCGAGTGCATTGTGTGCATCTGCATTGGCTGGTCCAAGCGTGGTGGCGCGTTTCGCATAATCTTCGGCTTGCTTGAGGATTGAGTCTTTCTCCGCTCTGATCGTGCCTGAGGAAGATTGCAGCCGGTTCACCATTACCATCGCTTTTCCAGCGTAGGCTGTGGCATTGTTCGGATCAATATTGATGACCCGATCGAATAGGTTGTCAGCGTTGTCCAACTTGAATTCGTTGGCCATCGCCAGGCCTAATCCAAGTGTCGCCGCGACATCGGTGGGATTGGCAACCAGAGCCTCTCTGAAAAGTCCTTCAGCGTCTGTCCACTTGCCCTGCGACAGCAATTTCTCGGCGGTGGTCATGTTCACTTTAACACTGCCGCTGAGCACCGGCTGGGCCGGGTTTTTGGCAGGTGCAGGCTGTGTGCTCGGAACACCAGGAACTTGGGCTTGAACAGCGGCTGAAGCGCTCAAAAGCAATCCAGTTAAGGCAACTGCGAGACGAGGTAGACGGTTCATAAGTAAGCTCCGTTGATCTCTGATAAACGGGATTTAGCATACCGCGACCCAGTGGATCTTTGATTAGATGTCAGTCTGTTCTTAACAATGGCGTTAAGAGATTTTGTGCACCATATTCGGTGGCGCTCCATCCATTCAGCCGATTTATTTATTTGCAGCATCTATCGACTTTTCTCAATTTTTGCGATAGAAATTGTTTGTTATATAAGAGAGGAATTCATGCTTTTAGTTAAAACTACACTGGCGCCGAGTCCTATTCACGGCAGCGGACTATTCTCCAATGAACCGATAGCCTCAGGAACCGACGTCTGGCGCTTTCAAGAAGGCTTTGACCTCGAAAAGACGCCTGCTGAGGTAGCCGCGCTGCCAACTGTTGCTCAGGATTGGTTCAAGAAATACGGGTACTTGGATCATCACATTGATCAGTACATCCTTTCCTTTGATGACGCACGCTTTATGAATCACAGCGACGACCCAAATGTTCGTCCTGATTACAATCGGCATAGATGCGCAGTTGGAATAGCAGTGCGCGACATCGCCAAAGGCGAAGAGCTGACCATCAATTACCGGGAACTCGAGCACTCGAGTTGGTTGTCACCGGCTTAGCTTGTAGAAACTGCTCCCAAGACCTTTCGCATCGTGAAGTAGGCCGATGTAAAAATGCCCGCGCCTTCAGAATTCTATTAATAGTCGACTGGCGTTTTCGGTGCAACTTCGGAAGGCTCCGCTGCTTCGGCTGGATTGCCATTTTCCTTCTTTTCTTGCAGCTGCAATTCTTCCCACGCCTCGCGTGTGATCGAATAGATCTGGCAGTCAACGGCATCGTAAATGGCGTTTCGCTCGTAGGTCATGCCCATGTTTTTAGCAACACCCTGTGACGCAAGATTGTTTGGATGGATGATAGAAATAATTTTTGGATACTTCAGTTCTCTAAATCCATAGTCGCGAAAGGCAATACCAGCTTCCGATCCGAGACCACCGCGCCAGTAAAACTTGTCCAGCATGTAGCCGACTTCTGGAATGACCTCACCGTCAATTTCTTGCAACATAATGCCGCATCGCCCAATGAATTTGTTTTCTCGCTTATGGATTGCGGCCATCAAGCAAACGCCTTCGCTGACATATTTTTCTTGATAGTTCTTGATCGCTTCAACCGTTTCTTCGCGAGTGCGTGTCCGCGGGTAATACCGCATAACGTCGGGGTCGGCGTAGAGTGCGGACAAATGATCAATATCTTCTGGAGTGATCTTTCTGAAACGAATGCGCTCTGATTCTAATGTTCCTGTTTCAACCGCTTCTGATTCTTTCGTTTCTGAATCTTTTGTTTCCGAATCTTTCGTTTCCATATTACCTCGCAGAAACAAACAACTCTTCGCTATGTTGCTCAAGTAACGGGGCTACCTTGGTTTTGAGAAGCGTTTGAGCTCGTTTGAGATCAACCTCTTCAGGTTTAGTGATGTCGGCACAAAGTTCAGCCAAGACTTCATCATTAGCTATTCCCGCTTTCATGGCAAAGCTGTAAGGAACATTGCTGAAAGTGACTAACGAGTATCGTGATAAATAAGAGCCTGGAAACTCTTTCTGCAAAATTTTCTCCACCGCTTTTTCTAGCTGAAATTTCGGCACCGCGACTTTATCGCGCATCTCAATAAAATTTTCCACAGCCATGTCTGCGATTGCATCGGTGTCGATTTTTCTCTTTGCCACAAAGTCATCGAAAACGCGTGCCCAGCCACTAGATCCTTCTTGTATGCGTCGACTCAACGTTTCTTGCTCGTTTTCTCGTGAGCGTCGGTTGATGTAAAGTGCACCACCTTGCGCAATATGATCTTGGATACACTGATCTAATATCGTTAGGTCTTCAAAGCCCGCGTTCATGCCCTGTCCAAAGAATGGAACAATCGCATGTGCGGCGTCGCCGAGTAGTAAAACGCGCTCTTCAACGTTCCATGGCGCACACTTGATCGTCACCATGTGGCCGGTAGGATTGTCAAAGAAAGTCTGTTCTAAATCGGCGAGTAACGGTACTGCGTCTGGGAATTGCTCTTTGAAGAAACGACCGACTTCTTCAGGAGTTTTCAATTTTTCAAAGCTGATAGGACCTTCCCATGGCAAAAACAACGTGCAAGTAAAACTGCCGTCAAAGTTTGGCAGTGCAATTAGCATGAAGGTTCCGCGGGGCCAGATGTGCAGCGCGTGCTTTTCGAGTTTGAATTCCCCGTTTTTTTCTGGCAGAATTACCAATTCTTTATAGCCATAGTCTAATTCTGATTCTGTGCACTGATACGATTTCTGTTTGCACATGTCTTGTCGAATCGCTGATGCTGAGCCATCGGTACCAATTACGATATTAGCCACAACATCGGCATATTGATTCTCAGGTTCATTGAAAAGTGTAATTATGCCTTTGTCGATGTCCATTCCGGTGCATTTTTGATTGAAATGAATGTCGACGAGGCGCGTTTCTTCCGCGTGCGTCATAAGCGTTTTGTTTAGCGCCGCCCGGGAAATTGAATTGATGTATTCCGAATCATCTTTGCCGTAAGGCTGATACGCAAGTTGTCCTTCGATCGGGTGAATCATTCTGCCGCGCATTGGTACTGCATGTTTTAAAACATCGTCGTCAAGCCCAGCTTTTTTTAGGGCGTGGATACCTCTGGTTGACACGGCCAAGTTGATCGATCGCCCTGCGGCGACGCTCTCTGTGCGCATGTCCGGACGTCTTTCAAAAATATCTACAGCAAATTTGCGTCTTGCCAAAAAGATGGAGAGCAGAGAGCCCACGAGGCCCGCCCCTACCACCGCTATATCTGTTTTTCTTCTTAAGGAAATCATTTATTGTTGCTCTTCAAGATGCAAATCGCGCCAGTATTTTGGCAAAGTCAAAAACGTCTTGATATTTCACGTATAGCGGAATTGGAGTGGCTCGAATGATATCAGGATTGCGAAAATCGCAAATTGCGCCTTCTTTTTTCAATGCGGTAAGCATTTCGTGTGGATCTTTAGTCAGGCGTATTGATAATTGGGAGCCTCGTTCATCTGGATTTTGCGGCGTGATAATGCTGCAGAATCCTGGCGGTAATTGATGAAGCAAGTACTCCAAGTATCCCGTTATCTTTTCGCTTTTCTGCCGAATAGCCGGCATAGTTGCAGCGTCAAAAATCTCGAGAGAGGCTCGCAGTGCCGCTAGCTGAAATATTGGTGGATTGCTCAGCTGCCAGCCTTCAGCGCCGGGAATTGGATCAAAGTCAGGACCCATTTTAAAGCGATTTTTCTTGTTGTGACCCCACCATCCGGCGAAGCGCGGCAAGTCGAAACTGGTCGCATGACGCTCATGCACGAAGCACCCAGCCAAACCACCGGGTCCCGCATTCAGATATTTATACGTGCACCAAACAGCAAAATCGACATCCCAATCGTGAAGTTTCAGAAGCAAGTTGCCTGCACCATGAGCGAGATTCAGCCCAATGTTGCAGCCCTTGAGACGGGCAGCATGGGCAATTTTTTCGACTTCAAAGGCCTGGCCAGTTAGATAGTTGACGTCGCCCAGGACGATTAAAGCAATCTTGTCACCATCCTTGTCAATTAGAGAAAGAATGTCCTCGGTTCGCAAAGTCGATTCGCCGTCTCTCGGCGTCAACTCAACAACAGCGTCTTCTGGTTTGTAACCATGAAACTTCGCTTGCGATGCGACCGCGTATTGATCTGATGGAAAGGCACCAGATTCGGTGACTATCTTATAGCGTTCTTTTGTTGGGCGATAAAATGACACCATCATCAAGTGCAAGTTGACAGTCAGAGTGTTCATTACAACAACTTCAGATGGTTTTGCACCGACAATCCTCGCCGACATATCGGTAAGATTCTCATGGTAAGGAAGCCATGGATGCTTCGCATCAAAGTGCCCTTCAACGCCGAGATTAGCCCAGTCGTCCAATTCTTGCTCGATATATGTTCTTGCTTTACGGGGTTGCAGGCCTAGTGAATTGCCCGCTAGATAAATACACTCTTTGCGATCGCCGGCAGCCGGTATGAAAAATTGATTCCGGTATTGCCTGAGTGGATCTTCGACATCCATCGCGATTGCGAAATCGATCGAATCTTCGTACTGAAATGTGGACGAGTTCACCAACGATGTCTGTTTAGTGTTGGACATTCTTTGTCACTAACTCCGTGTCCAAAGCGAAATCTTTTTCTGTCTTGCCGAGCCACTGTAACGCGGTACCAGATAGAAGACGCTTACGGGTTTTTTCTGAGATTTCCGGTAGAGATTCAATGAGTCTACCAGGTTCTTCCTCGCCAAGGGGGAACGGATAATCTGTGCCAAGCGCAATGTTGTTCTCTCCGTAGATTTCCAGGAGGTATTTGAGCATCTGGGTATCATGCACGAGTGAATCAACGTAGAATTTGCCGAGATATGAGCGTGGATTTGCTTTGTTGTCGATTGCGCAAAGGTCTGGGCGCATTTCAAAGCCATGTTCGATCCGTCCGATCGTGCCGGTGAAAGCGCCACCGCCATGCGCAAAACAAACACGCAGCTTTGGTAACCTTTCAAAAATGCCACCGAATATCATCGAGCAGATGGCCAGCGAAACTTCTGCAGGCATTCCAACCAGCCATGGCAGCCAGTATCTTTGCATTTTGGCCTCGCCCATCATGTCCCAAGGATGCACGAAGATCGCGGCGCCAAGCTCCTCGGCTGCTTGAAAAATAGGAAACAAGTTATCGTCGTTCAAATTCCAATCATTGACGTGTGATCCAATTTGAATGCCGGCAAAATTCAAATCTCTCATGCAGCGTTCCAATTCTTTAATCGCATGTTGCGGTGACTGCATAGGAAGCGTGCCTAAGCCCACAAATCGATGCGGGTTTGAGCGCACCACTTCTGCAATATGATCGTTTAAAAATTGGGACAAGTACATGCCGTGCTCGGCTTTTGTCCAGTAATTAAACATTACGGGCACTGTGGACAACACCTGCACAGACACGCCATGCTTATCTGATTCAGTCAAGCGAGTCAGTGGATCCCAGCAATTGCTTTCGATCTCGCGAAAAAATTTTCCATCATCTCGAATCATGCGAGCGCAACAAGGTTTGTGATGTTCAAGTGTGATGAAACCACCATAGCCAAATCGTTGTTTCAAGTTTGGCAAATCACGCGGAAGAATGTGCGTGTGGACATCAATTTTTTGCATTTGGTTTCGTCATCTTTGTACCGCAAGATTTGCAGGTGGTGTGGTCATCGCTTGAGTAGAAGCGCTCGAAGATCGGCGGAAATTGCTTAACGATATCCGTTAAATGAAAGCTTTCCTCGTACAATTTGGTCGCACATTTATCGCAATGCCATTCAAACGTGTCTAACTCGTCAGCGCTTCTTTTCTTTTCGAGCACGAGTCCAACTGTGTTCGCTGGACGTTGAGGGCTGTGTGGCATTCCTGCGGGTAAGAGAAAGATCTCGCCGGCGCGAATCGGCACGTCGACAAACTTTCCATCGTCAATCACCTTGAGCACCATATCGCCTTCAATTTGATAGAAGAATTCTTCGCCTGAATTGACATGATAGTCAGTGCGCGAATTGGGACCGCCAACGACCATGACAATGAATTCGCGATCTTCCCAAATCACCTGGTTGCCGACAGGCGGTTTCAAAAGATGACGATTGTCATCAATCCATTTCTTAAAGTTGATTGGTGCAAGCCTGCTCATATAGTCTCCTCGAAGATGGAGCGCGGTTATTCTAACCGCCTATAACATCACGGATCAAGCTAAAGTCCGATTAGCCATTTATGTAAGTGTACAGCCGTGTTGGACGCACCTGGCGCTTTGCAAGCACGGTTCCTGATGACGTCACACAAAGACCGTGTAGAATTAGGCGATTACACACACACGCGGCTTGGCGGAGGTTCATCATGGAGCTCACCGGAAAAAACGTTCTCATTTTTATTGGTCCTGATTTCGAGGATCGAGAGCTTATTTATCCCTACTATCGTTTTTTAGAAGCAGGCGCCAAGGTTAAGCTGGCCGGGCTGGGTGAAAAAACATACAAAGGCAAATACGGAATTCCCATGAACGTTGATGGGAACTGTGAGGATTTCGTAACTCAAAAATGGGATGCGGTTATGGTTCCTGGAGGCTGGGCGCCCGACAAGATCCGTGCCAACAAGGCTGCACTCGAAATCGTCAAGAAGGCTGCTTCTCAAGGCGCTGTCGTTGCAGCAATTTGCCATGGCGGCTGGGTTCTAGCTTCTGCCGACGTTGTGCGCGGTAAA
Source organism: Candidatus Melainabacteria bacterium (assembly GCA_003153555.1). Taxonomy (GTDB): domain Bacteria; phylum Cyanobacteriota; class Vampirovibrionia; order Obscuribacterales; family Obscuribacteraceae; genus PALSA-1081. The sequence goes on from PLZS01000087.1 coordinate 94,051, forward strand.
AAGCTGACCAGCTACAAAAATATTGCCGACGATTTAATCAATGCTGGTGCCAAGTGGGTCGATGAGGAAGTGGTTGTGGATGGTGGATTGGTAACTTCGCGCACACCTGCAGATCTGCCCGCTTTTTGCCGCGAGATGATCAACGTGATGAAATTGGCCAAAGTGACTGCTTAAGTTCGACGCCTTTGGAAGGGAATGACGTCGCCATTGTGCGCGTTCGTTTGGATCTTCGTCTCGTCTTGGGCGATCCATTGTTTGCACATGGTTGCCAGAAGCGGTAGTGACAGTGGCTTCGTCATGTAGTCGTCCATACCAGCGTTAATGCACTTTTCTCGATCGCCCGGCATTGCGTGTGCTGTGGTGGCGACAATCGGCACGTGCATCCGCGAGGTCACCTCCATTTCCCGAATCAAGGCGGTCGCCTCTAAGCCGTCCATGTCAGGCATCTGAATGTCCATAAGGATGAGCGCGTATTGTTTTTGCTTCACAGCATTGACGGCTTCGCGTCCGGTGCCTGCAACGTTGGCCGTGTAACCGAGGCGCTTCAGCTGTAATATCGTTAGCTTGGCGTTGACTGGATTATCTTCAACGAGAAGAATGGCACTTCTCTTAGTGGTAGAGGTAATTAGTTGCGGGTCTTTCTCAACTTTGACAGCCTTGGGAGTCGCTGCCTCTAAGGGAACAGTGAACCAAAATGTTGATCCTTTTCCAGGCGAACTGTGGATGCCTATTTTGCCGCCCATGAGTTCGACTAGATTTTTGCAGATGGATAAGCCCAAGCCTGTACCGCCATAGCGTCTGGTGGTGGAACCATCGGCTTGAACGAACGGTTGAAATAGCTTGGCGCTCTGCTCTTGAGATAGTCCAATACCAGTGTCTGTGATCGCAAACCTGATTTGCTTTGTATCGTCATCAAGACAAACCTGAATGAGAATTTTTCCTTGCTCAGTAAACTTAATCGCGTTGTCGATCAGGTTAACGACGATTTGGCGCAACCGGCTTGGATCGCCTTGGACGCGAGCTTGTACATCTGGCGAAACAAAACTAATGAGAATCAGTTTCTTTTTGTCGGCTTTGGCACGCATTAGTTGAATAGCCGTTTCAAGCAGTGGATTTAGATCGAAATCAATTTTTTCAAGTTGCAGCTGACGAGCATCAATTTTGGAAAAGTCCAGGATCTCGTTAATCAAGACCAGCAGTGAATTGGCTGAATTGAGTGAAATCATTGCCAACTCTTGCTGTTCATCGTTTAACTGCATTCCCAAAAGCAATTCGTTTGTTCCGATGATACCGCTTAGTGGAGTGCGCAATTCATGACTGACTTTTGCCAGAAATTCTGATCGTGCTTTTAGCGCCTGCGTAATTTGGCTCTGTGACTCAACTAGCTCATCGACTTGCTTATTCAGTTGCTGGTTGAGAATCTGAACTTGATCGTAGGCAGCCATCTTTTCATTTTCGGAACGTTCAAGCGCATGTGCAAAGAGCCAGACGAACACGGGTAAACCGACGGTCAAGAGCAGCACGACCAATAGAAGGTCATTGACAGTGTCTCTGCTTGATGCGCTGACCAGTCCCAATGTGGGCATTAAAAAATATATGCCGCCGGCTACACCCCAACAAGATGCCAAAGCAATGGCTTGAACGATCACCATGACTTGGCTTTTAGCCCCCATGGTCTTTGATTTTGCGGGCTGAGTTTGCATAAGCGTATTATGAGTCGGTTGATTCGTCCAAAGTTGCGCTGCTAAAGAGGCGCCTTTCTAGAATGTAGCACCATCGTCTACTCGAGCTAGTCTTTACTGCTGGCCACCAATAAGCCCTGAGCGCCTGAACCTGGCGAGCTGACCCAGATTTCCAAATTTTACACGCCGCTAATTATATGGATTTCGCTACAATTTTCGGGGAAACTTCGCATTTTCATTCTGGCGTTTGCGGCAGACGTAGACCCTTTTCCGCCAGTCTAATGTTGATGTACGGAATAATTTCTCGCTTTAGTTGCGAAGCATCAAGCGGAAATGCAAGCACCGCGTCTGCCCCAAGAGCCAAGGCCCGATCTGAGACTGATGCGTCTTCGACTGGTCCAATGAAAAGGAATGGAATCGCTCGCAGCTCAGCGTCAGCTTTGATTTCGCTTATAAAACTCCAACCGTCGCCGTCGGTCATGACGAAGTCGCACAATATTACGTCGGGCAAATTCTTTTGGGCAAGAAAAATTGCCAGCGACATCGAAGGTGCTGAAATAATTTGGTAGTCGAGTTCGTTGAAGGCTTGTCGCGCTAGCTCAGCGTATTGTGGATGACTGCCGGCAGCAAGAATGTTTATTGTCATTTCAACCAAGTTTGTGTGTCGTGCCGGCATGAATCTTGTTTCTGCCGACCAAAGATATTGTCTCTTTTACATTGCGCGACGTCCATCCTTGAGAAGAAGTAGAATGTTGAACTCGCAACCTTTTGAGGGGAAGTCATGGAGAAAAGAGCATTCGGAAAGACTGGAATGACCGTGGGTGCGCTTGGTTTCGGAGGTGGCGAAATCGGATATGAGTATGCCTCGCTCGAAACCGTCAAAGAACTCTTGGCTGCGGCTATCGACGAGGGTCTGAATGTAATCGATACGGCAGAGTGCTACGCCGATAGCGAGCAACTGATTGGCGATGCGGTGAGCAAAAGACGGAATGACTTCTATTTGTTTACGAAATGTGGACACGGCGCGACTTATACGGAAGAAAAATGGTCCAAGCAAGACATTACCGAGAGCATCGACCGCAGTCTGAAGCGTTTGCAGACGGACCATTTAGATTTGATTCAACTGCATAGCTGTAACGAAGCCATTCTGCGTAAAGGCGAGGTTATCGAGGCGCTACAAGCGGCGAAGCAAGCGGGCAAGACTAGATTCATCGGTTACAGCGGAGATGGCACTGACGCAGTTTATGCCATCAGTACAGGGGCTTTCGACACACTGCAAACCTCGGTCAACATTGCCGATCAACAAGGGCTTGATCTGACGATTCCGCTGGCAGTCGAAAAAAACATGGGCGTTATCGCCAAGCGTCCGATCGCAAACGCTGCCTGGCGCAGCAAAACAAAGCCGGAAAATTCATATATCCAGCCATATTGGGAGCGGCTGCAGAAGCTTCAATATGACTTCATCAACGACAATCCAAGCGAATCTGTCGAGAAAGCTTTGCGTTTCACGTTGAGCGTACCTGGCGTTCACGTAGCAATAGTTGGCACGACCAAGCCGGGTAGATGGCGTGAGAATGCCGAACTGCTGGCAAAAGGACCGCTAAGCAAAGAAGAATTCGAAGCAATCAGAAAGACATGGGCAAAAGTTGCGAAGGGCGATTGGGTGGGACAGGTCTAGAGTCCGGGCTAATCGCTAGGAGCGCCGGCTTCCAGCCGGCATCGCTTTTGGTTTGTACGCTCACCTGGGAGCGCCGGCTTCCAGCCGGCATCGAGCTTAATCGCTTTTGGTTTGCGCAGGAATGTCCACGATTTTGTCCGTCTGATCCACTAATTGTTTTGCTAACCAGGTATCGATTTCGCTTAAGATTCTCGGGTCAGTGTGAGTCGTTTCAAGCAACAGGTGCCCCTTATCAGGTGAGATAAAGATGGTTTGGTTTTGCGAGCCAACCTTTTTCATGAATGGTTCGATTGCCTTTGCTTTATAAATCTGATCTTTCTCTCCTGCCACCACCAGTAGGGGCATGTTTTCAGGCATCTTTTCCGCACCTTGGAGTGCTTCCGAGTTCGTTCGCATGCTCTTAATCAGGTCAGCGGCACTGAGTTTGCGGTTGATCATCGGATCTTTCATGTAGTGCTCGGTGACTGTTTCGTCTTCCGACAAGTATGGAGTAATGTTTGGCTCCAAGTCGTAAGGTTTATATGGTGACGACCAGCCTTTGAAGAGGTCGACAACCAGTCTAGGACTAGGGTGGAAGGATCGCTTTATACACGGGCTCGACAAAATGGCGCCATCGGCTAATTCAGGTTTGTTGGATAGCAGCCACAATGCCATATTGGAACCAAGGCTCTCGCCCATACAAAATATCTTCTGTTGCGGATAAATCCGTCTCAGCATGCCGAGCACCTCGGTCATATCGACTTTACTTTGCGTGTAATGAATTGCCGAATCGCCGCCGAACTTATCGTTTTCATGCTGCCAGCGACCAAACCCTCGCATGTCGAGAGCATAGACAGGATAACCGTTCGAGGCCAGATGGCGTGCTACGTCGTTGAATGTTTCAGAGTAAAGGGTTGCACCATGGATGCCGAATATGATTGCTTTTGTTTCTGCCGCGTCGTCTTTCCACTCAACTACAGGCAAATTAAGTTCTTTCCCAACTGCTGAGTCAACTGATTTTGTAGGCTCAGCGCCCGCGCCATGTGCAAACACTATAGAGGCAAAAATGCCGAATATTGCTATTTTGAAAGGCTGTGATTTCATCAAATTGTCCCAAACACCTGGCTTTTCGTCGCACCTGAGCATAACTCAACTTTTTGACTGAGGCGCCTTCTAATGCCCGATAGGCACAATCGTACCAGACGGTGGGGTGTTAAATCCTTGGTTGACACGCACTCTTTACGTTTGCAGCTGCTGGATGTGATCTGATTAGTACTGGTCAGATAGCGCTGAGACCGCCTTTTGTATGGCTTCTTGTGCAGGAAGGAGTTCATTCTGCACAAGCGCGAGCGCTTCACCTTCTAAGTGTTTCAACTCGGTGCGGTAGAGTTCAATGCCATGGTCCTCGCCCTCTTTCAGAGTGCCTATTGCTGAAGTCTCACCGAGTGCAACAGCGCCGGCTTCAACGATTTTTGCAAACGCGCCCCAAGCTCCAGATTTCGTGGTTGGTGCTCCACCTAGTTTGGTCACTAGTTGACTGAGCTTATCAATTCGTTCCTGATGTTCTGCTTTATAACTTGTGAGAGCAGCAATAACGGTTGGAGTTTTTGCTTTTGCTATAACCATCGAATAACATTCGACAGCTGATAATTCGCCACCGATCAGTGCATTCAATCTGTCAATTTGGTTTGGCATCGTTTTCCCCTATGTGTCGACTATGTGTTGACACATAATATACAAAATCAGGCTACGAATCATTAGGTGCTTGTTACGGCGATTCGCGCCTTCGACACTGGAGTCATAAACCGGAACTAGGCGCCGTGCTACGTTTTGAAATAGACTGTCGATTTCAGAAACATTTGTCGCCTGGTAGAACTTAGCACCGTTGCCTGATATCCCCGCGATTCCGCCACTACTGACGTTCGCGTTGGTGTCGGTGAGAATATCTGTTTGCGAGGCTTGCAGCGACGGTACCAAGCACAAACCGATGCAGTAAATTGGAATTGCAGATGCATTTGCTGATGCTGCCTGCGCTCTGGCATCCTGAATGGGGTTGCCTCCCGTGCTGGGGGCGGTTGGCAAGCCGTCAGTGAATAGAACAATGGCCTTTGTCGCCCCAACTCTGCTCAGCCCGTTACAGCCTTGTGCAGCAGTCTGCAGCTGTTTAATTGCTTGATAAAGAACTCCGGATATATTCGTGCCTCCATATGCGACAAGCGGCTGCACTGCCGATGATACCGTTGCGTAGTTGCTGAAGGCCGCTCCCGCCGTAGGAATCAGGGCAATGTTTGGATTCGGAGGTAAAGGACTGAAAGGGTCACCGGGAAAGGCGTTTGACGAGTAGCTGGTGGGGTTGTCGCTGATATTGCCAAGTCCGCTGTCGCTTTCACATACTTGGGATCGAGGCCGATCGCTTTTGTGCAATCATCAATCGCTTTTTGGTGCTGCATCAGGCTGCCGTATGCAAACCCGCGGTTCTTAAAAGCGTCCGCATTCTTGGGGTCGAGGCTGATGGCTTCGTTCAGCGACACGATTGCCCCTTTGAAATCCTCCTTCTCCACAAGGTCTTTGCCTTGCTGGTACGCATCTTCGGCTGGAGTTGCCAGCACAGCTGTGGCACAGCAGATTGTCATCACGAGAGCTGTCACGGCAGAACGCAAAGGACTAAAAATAGAGTAGTCTTTCGACGGCATTGGCAAGGACCTTGTATTGGTGCATGCAGTGAAGTTAATGTACCCAGATAGCAGGCGGAGACTATTCGTAAAAAATGAACTTCTTGAATCATATGTTTCAACTTACAATCGCCCGCTCGGCTCCCTAAACCATTTTTTGACCTGAGACCGAAATGATTAAAACTGGTCTTGTGTTCACAGCAAACAGAATAGCTCACAAAAATCGGCAATTAATGCGCAAAGTCCCATCAGTCGAAATCTAGATACTAGGTCTGATTTGAATATCACACAACTCACCGAGATAACACAGAATCAATTTTGCCACTAAATACGATGCTGTCGATAATGATGGTAACGTATGAAAGGAGCCGTCCGTGTAGAGAGGAGCATGTATGAGTGCGGAGGATGCACAAGCAAAAAAGAAATTGCCATGTCCTTCGAGTGAACTTGCGGAGCCTTCGCAGTCTCAGGGGCTCAAGTTAAAGACCACGGACGAGCAAGTGGGAGAATGTATGGAGGTCCAACCTGCGCAGGTACCTCAAGACTTTGCTGCTGCCTCCAGTCAGAGCGATTCGGCATCGAAGCAAAGTGCTGCGTCCAATAGTCGCACCATCAAAATTCACCCCGATCTCGCCGAGTTTCCCGACATGCTGTTCGGCGAAGGAGCTTCTGTTCTCGTCCTGGTTGGGTGCATAATACTTTTCATCGGGTTACAGATTGCCTCTCCCGACGCAGCTTCTGCGCACTTTGTCGCAGCCATATTTGGTATTCCAGTTATCCTCATGGGAATGTCTGGTTATCTCAATGATCAGGTTTGGCGGAAACGTTCTTCCTGGGTGTTTACGTCGCAACAACCGGTAATTCAGCGCGTCACAATCTCTAAGATAACGCGTTCTAATCAAACGTATTATGAGGTCAGCGTGCCAGCAATTAATGATGGCGAGGCAACAGAGGTATTGATCATCATCAAGAGCTCGCAGTCGCTCCAGCTACTGCCGAAAGTTGCAGATGCTCGCGTATTCAGAGATCCTTCCACTGAGAAAGTGTTGCTTGTGGTGCTTGACTCCAACACAGAGACCGGTTGGCGTTTATGGTGTCGAGAGAAAGCGTTATTGGGACCGGGCACCCAGAAGGACTATTGGTGGATGCCCCAGGCTATGATCGTGTACTTTATAATGGCCGCCATCATGTTGTTTATCATTTTTTTCCAGAATAACGCCATTGCAGATAAGGCGAGAGCGTGGCCGAACAGTCAAGGGAAAATAACACAATCGCGACAAGTGGATGGCTCGAACTTTTGCCGTTATTCTTATACCGTTGCCGAAAAGCAGTATGACTCTGACCGCATCAGCATGTACAGCCGTAAAACCTCTAGGCGATACAGCGTGGGTGAGGATGTGTTGGTTCATTATGATCCGAAAAACCCGAAGCTGGCTGTCCTGAAGTTTGATGGAGATTGGTACTCGTTGTGCTGGGCAATGTTTATGTTGGTTTTATCTTTATTTTCCTTCTTGGTGAGTCAGGCTAGTGATTTCAAACCAAAGGGCGAGAGCTGATTCTTCTGGAGCGCAGCCGGATATCTATACCGGCAATTGAAGGGTTGCTTCCAACATAGGAAGTTTTGTTCATATGCCAGGCTGTGTGCCAGGTAGCGGCTTCGCCGCACAAAGATTGGATCAAGGACATCATCCCGAGCGATGAGCTGCGGCGATGGTTTGCGCACAAGCCTGAGCGGTGGCCAGACTTCTCAGATTCCTGTTCTGATCAGGAGGCTTTTGCGGCAAGCTGCATTCCAGTTAGCTCAGGCACGCACTCCTGTCTCCGTGCTTGCGATCCAAGTGAATTCCTGAGAAGTGACAGGATATCGTCGATGTTGTCGGGATTACTTAAGTAACAATTGAGAATTCTTCTTGCTCTGAAGAGCTCTCGTGTGGTGAGAAATCCAATCTGGCAAATTGCAGCACCAATCGTGCTACCGAATATTTTTGCGATGGTGATGGATCGAAGGATCTGAGCGTCGCTCAAGATGCCAGCTTGACAGAGCAATTCGCCCAGCATCAGATCCTTAACCGAGAATGGTGACTCTGGGGTTGCGAAAGCGAAGTGATCCATGTAAGTGTGCTCCGATGTAGTTGTGATATCTGTCACTAGGCATGAGCTGGTTGCGTTTGCCGCGCAAAAACAGCCGCAGAATACGAACTCTTACGCTTGCACTATTCCGAATCTGCATCCAGTGGATGCTCATATTACTCAAATGCTTGTGCGACGAAATCCATCCAAGGAATTCAATGACAACTCTCAGCCTAAAGGCTGATCAGCCCAGTGGATATACTAAGGCTATATCGGGCCCCGGCATTTTTCGAGATGTCAAATAGCTTGGCCTGGATCTTGACCAAAAAAGCGTCGGGATCCGGTAGCGCGGCGTTGGTCATAATTTCTTTCGAAGAGCTAGCACTACTGTTGTCTGCAATAGACTTGCTCACTTGCATCAATCTGCCAAGTAGTTCGCTTTTGTTCGGGCTAACCGTTCCAATTCAGAATTTCAACGGGAACATTGCTGCCCTCTGAAAGCAGCTCCAGTTCCGAGTTGAAGTGAATTAGACAGTCAGCCAAAGCGAGTCCGCTCAACATGTGTGACTCTTGTCCCAATGTCGGATGGACGATCATTTGTCCCTTCTCGTTCACATTGAGGACTCCGCGCACGAGGTCTAGACGCCCGGCTTGCTTGCGGAGTGATTTAGTTAGAATGGCGGAAAGATGCTTCGGCTGGTCGTCTGAGTTGCCCATCAGTTTCATCAATGCTGGTTTGACAAATTCGTTGAAGGTCACCAATACTGATACCGGATTTCCAGGCAATCCGAAGATCAATTTCTTTTGCTTGCGCCTGGGTTGTTCCAATGTTCCGAAGTATACGGGTTTACCAGGTTTGACAGCGATTCGCCAAAATTCAGTCTGGACGCCCATTTCCTCAAGCGTCAATTTCACGTAATCATGATCGCCGACTGAAACTCCTCCGGAAGAAATGATCACGTCGGCCTGCTCCATTGCAAAATTGAACGCTTGTTTTGTGGATTTTTTCGTGTCACGTGCGTGGTGAATGAACCACTCGTCAATGCCCAGAGAAGCAAGTGCAGCTTGAAGGGCGTAGGAATTGGAGTCATAGATTTGTCCCTGCGCTAACTGATGACCTGGCTGAATCAGTTCATCACCTGTGGTGACAATGGCCACGCGAGGTTTTGTGTGGGCGGTGAACGATGAATATCCGAAGTTTGCGAGAAGTCCGATCACCGGCGGATTAACTCTAACGCCAGCGGGCAAGACCTGATCGCCCGCTTTGAATTCTGCTCCGACTCTTCTAATATTGTCACCAGGCGATGCAGACCTTGAAACGTGCACAAAGCCATAATGCTCTTCGCAATATTCTTTCATGACGACAGCCTCGACGCTGGATGGCACGCGAGCGCCTGTCAGGATTTTTAGCGCAGTGCCAGTAGACAACTTAAATTCGTCTGGCGATCCCGCTTTCACTTCACCGATAAGTTGAAGTTGTGCGGGCTTGGCCGCCGAAGCTCCTTCTAGGTCCGAGCAAAGAAGTCCGAATCCGTCGACTGCCGAGTTATCGAATCGAGGTAGAGCGAATTTCGCGATCACTGGTTGCGATAAAAACGAACCCAATAAACTGTCCAGTTTCAATCGCGTCTGGGGAAGCGGTGCCACCTGCTCGAGGATTTTTCGCAGCGCTTCTTGATAGGTGATCACGATGATTGCGCCCTAAGTGCCGATTGCCTAGTGTGGTGCATAGTGCGGAGTGCTTACCGAATTTATTAGTGCTTACCGAATTGCTCAGTGCTCTGTATTGCTCAGTGCTTGAGGGTCTCTTTGTCTCGTTTGCCGTGACTCTCTCCAGCAATCATTTTAAAGGCGTGTTTGATAGCCGGAAAGACTGCGTCGAGAGAATCTTGAACCCCGCTGGCCGAGCCGGGTAAGCTTATTATGACTGTTTTGTTGCGTACTCCAGCTAACGATCGCGACAACATAGAGAACGGAGTGCGGGCTTGACCGTAAGATCTGATTTGTTCAGTCACTCCCGGTAATTCTTTATCCAAAAGACGCGTTATTGCCTCTGGTGTTTGGTCTCGCGGACCAAGTCCTGTGCCGCCTGTGGTGATGATCAAATCCACTTTCAGTTCATCCGCGCATCTTTTAACTGCCGCAGTGATTTCGAATTCATCATCGCGCATCACTTTATACTCGGTGATCTCGAATCCTTCCGTATCCAGTCTCTTTTGAATTAAGTGACCGGACACGTCTTCCGCTTTGCCTTCAGCAACAGAGTCAGACAAGACAAATACTGCCGCACGATGTTTAGGACCTTCGTGTTTCAGTTGGCGATCTGATTTGCCACCAGTTTTGCTTTCCAGTCGTACTGTTTCGATCTGCATCAAGTCATCCAGCATCTTTGTCATGTCGTAAATGGTAAGAGCAGCTACAGATGCGGCTGTCAGTGCTTCCATCTCAACGCCTGTCTTGTAAATTGCTTTAACTGTCGCGACGATTTCGATTGCATCTTCATCGAGCTGGAATTCAACTCCGACAAAAGAAATCGGAATTGGATGGCAGTAAGGAATGATCTGGCTGGTGTTCTTCGCTGCTTGAATCGCCGCAACCTTAGCGCAACTTAGTGGATCACCCTTGGGTATTTTTCCATCTCGAATTAATTGGATCGTAGTAGGACTTACTCTCAAAACAGCTTTAGCAACTGCAGTACGTAAGCTGTCTGTCTTTTGCGAAATGTCTCGCATCAATTAACCCCCAATTTCAATCATTGCTCTGTTGTCTGCGGCAGCTATTTCTTCAGCTGGCGGATGCGCCTCTGGCTTTAGTGTTAAAGCATACAGAATCATTTCTTCCAATGTTTGATCCGTAATGCCTTTTCTCAATGCATCTCTCAAATTTGTTTCAGCCGGATAGAAAAGACACGACTTGATCTGCCCGTCCGAGGTCAAGCGCAATCGGTTGCAAGTGCCACAGAAGCTGTCAGACATGGAGCTGATGAAGCTTACGGTGCCTGGATATCCTTCAATTCCGAAATCTTTTGCGACAGCCGACGCTTCAGTTGGCAATGGATAAAGATTGTATTTTTGTTGGATGCGATCGCGCATTTCTTGAAAAGTGACAACTTTGTCTAGCTTCCAGGAGTTGTCCTTAAATGGCATGTACTCAATGAAACGCACGTTCATCTTTTTGTCTTTGACAAACTCGACGAAGTCCAAAATTTCATCATCGTTAACGCCAGACATTACCACCATGTTCAGCTTCAAAGACTGGAAATCGGCTTCAATGGCTGCATGGATGCCGCCTATAACGTTGGCGAGATCGTCTCTTCTCGTGATCGCGGTAAATCTATCTTGTTTGAAAGTATCGAGGCTGATGTTGAGAGCAGTCAAACCAATACTTCTCAAGTGTTTTGCGATTGGTTTTAACAGCGTAGCGTTAGTCGTCATCGCCAGAGTTTTGATTCCGTCAATGAGGGCTAGCTGTTCGATCAACACTTCCAAGTTCTTGCGCACCATGGGCTCGCCGCCGGTGAGCCGAATCTTGTCGACGCCCATCTGAGCGAAGACGCGGGAGATGCGAAAAATCTCTTCGTAGGAAAGCAATTGCTCTTTCTTCTTCCACTCGATTCCGTCGTGCGGCATGCAATAGACACAGCGCAAGTTGCATCGATCTGTCACCGAAATTCGGAGATAATTGTGTTTCCTGCCAAAAGTATCAATCAGCTTGTTCATAGATTATCGATGCAGCGGGGCTGGAGATGCCTCCTGGTGAGACTGAGCGTGACCGCAATTCGTTTGACAATTAACCCAGCCAGACGTTCCGTTTACGTACGTTTCTTTTTTCCATATCGGCAATCGCGATTTGATCTCGTCAATAAGATAACGACACGCATCGAAAGCGTCTCCGCGATGAGCCGACGAGACTCCGACCCAAACTGCCATTTCGCCAATTTTCAATTTGCCTGTTCTGTGCACGCAGCAGACATCAATTACGCCGAATTTTTTTCTTAATTCTGCGAAAATCACTTCCGCTTCATTCCGGCACAGCTGCTCGTAAGCTTCGTACTCTAGCGTCAGTACTTCTTTTCCTTCGTTGTGATCGCGCACCCAGCCTTCAAAGGTGACAAATGCGCCAGCTCGATTGTTGGAAAAGCTTTCCTTTAATTTGGTTGCATCAATGGTGCTTTCAGAAATACTGAACATCTATCCCCCGGCAACTGGTGGAATAAAAACAATGCGATCGTTTTCATTGATGGTGCTATTCCAACTCTCGAACTGGTCGTTAATCGAGATTCTGAGCCGTTCCGCAGCCAGACTGAAACGAAATTTCTGATTCAATTCATCGAAGAGTTGTTGGGCGTTTTGCGCATCAGTGTTGTAACTTTCATTGGAAAGTCCGCGCTCTTCTCGCATTAGCGCGTAATACTGAATATGGATAGTTTTACTGCTCGGTTTCATTGATTGCCAAAATGATGTCAGCAGGTTTGATTTTCGCACACTGGAGAGGCTGTGTCAGCATAAACTAGCCGGTATTTAAGCGCGGCTGGGCAAATTGTGGACCTTCTGAAAAGCCCATGACAGCTGTTCGTCGCTCAAATCACACCACTGACCGGGTTCCAGTTCCAGGTCAAAGATGCTGAGCTGCCCAATTGCTTTGCGGAGCAATCGCAGCGTTGGGCAGTTTATAGCCGCCGTCATCTTGCGGACCTGGCGATTTCGCCCTTCGGTTAAAGTCAGGCTTAGCCAAGTGGTCGGAATGTTTTTTCGGAACCTGATTGGTGGATTCCTTTCAGGCAGAACTGGCTCCTCATCCAAAATTTCAACGTGGGCAGGCAAAGTCTTCTTATTCTCGATCACAACACCGTTGCAGAGTCGACGAATGTCCTCCGGCGTTGGCACATTCTCGACTTGCGCCCAGTAGGTGCGCTCATGGGCATGCGATGGGTCGAGCAAAAAGGAGTTTAAGCGCCCGTCATCGCTGAGTAGCAACAATCCCTCACTGTCGTAATCTAATCTGCCGACTGGATAAACGTTCTTTGGCAGATCAAATATTGCTAACGTCTCTTTGGCTGAATCTTCAGGCATGCTAAATTGACTGAGCACGCGAAACGGCTTGTATAGGGCAATGTAGTGTTGGTTTTGAGCAGGCTTAAACACTTCAGTTTTCTAACTCAGGTTCTTCTGCCTCCGGTTTTTTGGGAATGAGAAACTGTTTGAAATTTGCCTGAGTTGTAAAATCCAGCATTGACTTCATCTGGTCCAAATAAACTTTGCCATCCAGATGATCGCACTCGTGTTGAATCACCCGAGCCGCGTATCCTTCAAATTTTTCAACGTGCTCTACGCCATCCGGAGTCTCGTATCTGCACGCGAGGCTAGCAGCTCGAGGCACGAGCCCAAGATAACCAGGCACACTGAAGCACCCTTCCCAGCCGTCTATGGTTGCTTCAGATCTTTCAAGAATGTCAGGATTAATCATCACGTAGAGCGGGGTTTCAGGTCGGTCGGGATGCAATTCCGTTTTTCTTACCTGGAAAACCATGACTCTCAGCGAAACGCCGATCTGATTGGCTGCCAATCCGGCGCCGTTAATCTCAGCAAGCAGGTAGACCAGTTTTTCACAAAGCTCCCCAGCACTGGCGCAGTCTTCGACTCGACTAGTAGGCTGCCTTAGCATCGGAGTGCCAAGCGTGACAAGCTCTGGATGAGCTGCGCCCTCCGCAGAACCGTGGTCAAAAGGTCTGGTCATTTTCTATCTCAGATGTGTTACAACAGCCTCCTATTATCCTATGGGTCAGCTTCGCTGGGTAGGATCCTCGATAATCTGATTGCCGGATCGACGCAAAAGGTGCACAAATGACTAACCACACAAAACAGCTTCGCCCGTACGGAGCCTGGAGTTCACCGATTAGTGCTGAACTGGTTGCTACGAGCGGCGTGCGCCTGGGGCAAACACTCTATGACAACGATGATCTTTATTGGTTGGAAGGTCGACCGTCGGAAGGTGGGCGACAGGTTCTTGTTCGACGAAACGAACAAGGTGAAATAGCGGACGTGCTGCCAATAGAGTTTAACGTTCGCACCCTGGCCCACGAATATGGCGGCGGACCCTACACCGTAAAAAATAAAACTGTCGTTTATTCCAATCTGTCCGACCAAAGAATTTATAAGATGGAAGATGGAGCAAAGCCTGTTCCACTTACAGAAGCAGGACCTTACCGATACGCTGATTATGTAATTGATTGGCAAAGGCGAATTATTCTTTGCGTGCAAGAAGATCATTCGGTGGCCGGCGAACAACCAATCAACTCACTAGTTGCGGTGCCGCTTGATCCATCGAATAAATTGGGCTTTGGTGAAGTCACCGTATGTGGTTGCGACTTTTTCTCTAGTCCAAGAATCAGCCCTGATGGCAGATTGCTAGCCTGGCTGTCGTGGAAGCATCCCAACATGCCTTGGGATGGTTGCGAGCTTTGGATGGGACATTTGGACAAGACCGGTATGGTATCCGAACCGAGAAAAATCGCTGGTGGACCAGGTGAATCTGTTTTTCAGCCCGAGTGGCTTCCAGGCGGATCGCTGACTTTCATTTCTGACAGAAACGGTTGGTGGAACCTGTATATTAAAGATTTGTATTCCGACGATGCAGTAAACATGACCGAGAGAAACAACGATTTCGGCACTCCACAGTGGGTCTTCGGCATGTCGACTTATGCCGTGGTGTCAGATCAATTGATTATTTGCAGTTTTAGCGATAAAGGATTATGGAGACTTGCGCAACTGAAAATGGATTCTGAGAATGGCAAATTCGTTTTGTCGGAGATCAAATCTGAATTCACCGAATTTAGCTACTTCACTTCGAACGGAAAAACGGTGGCGATTGACGCGGCGGGACCCGCCATTCCAGGGGCGATCGTGGAATTGAATCTGCAATCATTGCACTTCACGGTTGCGAAGTCTTCTGCAAGCAGCACGGTCGATCCAAAATACATTTCGGCACCTGAGCCTATTACCTTTGATACCAGCGGTGGTGAAACGGCTTATGCTTTTTTCTATCCCCCAAACAATCCGGAATTCTTAGGACCGAAAGATGAGTTGCCGCCTTTGCTCGTGAAGAGCCATGGCGGTCCAACAGGGTCTGCTTCGAGCACGTTTAACCTTGGTATTCAATATTGGACTAGTAGAGGTTTTGCGGTAGTCGATGTCAATTATGGTGGCAGTTCGGGATTTGGACGCGAGTTTCGTCAGCGACTGAACGGGCAGTGGGGTGTGGTGGATGTTCAGGATTGCGAGAACGTCGCAGCTCACCTTGTCAAAACAGGAAAAGTAGACGGCAACAGGTTGGCGATTACGGGTGGGAGCGCTGGTGGTTACACAACCTTGTGCGCGTTGACTTTCGGAAACACATTTAAGGCGGGCGCAAGTCACTTCGGAGTTAGTGACCTGAAGCTACTTATGGACGACACGCATAAATTCGAGTCAAGATATGGCGACACTTTAATCGGGCCTTATCCTGAAGCGAAAGATTTGTATGTTTCCCGATCTCCGGTGCATTTTACGGATCAGCTTGCTGTGCCGGTCATTTTTTTCCAAGGATTGGAAGATAAGGTAGTGCCACCAAGTCAGGCTGAAGTGATGGTTGAAGCGCTGCGAAAAAAGGGTTTGCCAGTCGCTTACATTGCCTATGAAGGGGAGCAGCATGGTTTCAGAAAAGCCGAGAATATTAAAAGGACTATCGAAGCCGAGTTTTACTTTTACGCTGCGATTTTTGGTTTCAGTCCAGCCGACAAAATCGAGCCCGTTGAAATAGAAAATCTGTCTGCAAGCAAAAAGTAGTCTGCCTGGACGGTCCTACAGTGCCTGGCTGCGGTCTTCCTGCATCGGTATCCAACCGTCTTAGGGAATGCTAATGTCAAGAACGAACCTTTTCAGGAACAGGGTCGTCTTTCTCTTTATTCAATCTCAATTCAATGAGAGTTCGATTACTAGAGTGAGGATTCCCTTGTGCAAAAGAAAAAAGCGGCACTGCTCGTTATCTGGAGTATTGTCGGTAATTGTGTCGGTAATTTGAGCAGCGACGTTCTTCGCAGCGGATACAAGTCTCTGGCTAGAAATATCCGACAAGTACGGGTGGCAAAACGTTCCCTTGGTACAGCACAAAGTGGACCGTGCCATGAGGTGCGATCCAGCCACTCCTGATTTGTCAGTTTGCGTATTCAAATTCGCATTATTGCAGCTTCTGGGCTCTCCACATTCAAAGGAATCGAGCAGTTGGGACATCAGGTTTGTGATTTGTGAAGTAGCCTATCGATCCGGAAGGCGGTTATATCAATACTTGTTTCGCCGGTACTAGTGAGTTGGGCAATGCACTCACCTATCGCTGCAGAGTGCTTAAACCCGTGACCAGAGCAGGGCGAGCAAAGTACAATCCTTTTCGAGGACGGAAGCCAATCAATGACAAAGGCGCTGTCAGCGGTCACGGTGTAGAGGCAAACAGCAGATTTAATACATTTGGCATTAGCTCGTGGAAAGAATGGCGCAACCTTGCTCTCGAACATCGCAACGGTCTCCTCCGTACTAACATTACGTTCTACAGATTCTGGAGTCACTGTGCTGGTGTAATCTTCTGTCGCAATCTTGAATCCTCCGGACGCACCATTAACAGCAGGAAACCCATAGATTCCATTTTCACTGCCCTTTACCTGCCATATAAATATTGGAAATTTTCCAGGTGCGAAATCGCTGAACGATGCAGACACATCGAACCAGTAGAGGACTTGTCTATACACTTTGAAGACGGACCCTAGTTCAGAAATTACTTGTGGTAGCCATGGTCCGACAGACAAGACTAGGTGTTCTGCTTTATAGGTGCCCTTATCCGTGTGCACAGTGACCCCGGTGGCTGTTTCCTCAAAATATTTCACAGTCTCGTGAGCATGTATCGTTGCACCAAGCTCTTGCGCCAAGCTCAGCTGCCAATGGACCGCTTCTTCTGGTCGCAGGAAGCCTGCCTCGAATTCGTAATAGCCAATTTCATCATCATCAACGTTGAACTGTGGGAATCTTGACCGCATTTCTCGGGCTCCTAGAATTTCATGTCGAATGCCGTATTTCTGCGCGGCTGCCAAAGTGTTTTCAAAGAAGCCCGGTACATGGTTAATTGACGCTGTTTTGGATTCACTTGAAATAATCAGCCCACCCGTTACTTCAAGCAATTTGGAATTTGTTTTGCTCTCCAGTTCGCGAAATATTTCATACGATCTCAACGAAAGTGGTGTGTAGTGATCTCCTTCTCCTATAGCTTGACGCGTTATACGAGTGTCGCCATGTGTTGAGCCTGATGTATGCGGAGGAGACAGAAGATCAATTCCCAATGTCTTGATGCCGCGTTTGGCAAGTTGATAGAGCGTGGCGCTACCCATAGCACCGAGTCCAACTACGATCGTGTTGTAAGAGCTATTCACTTTTCCTCCAGAACGTGGTGTGGCTTCACTCAAAAGGTTCAGACTACCATCTATGGTGATTTTCAGGGAGGCTTGCCTAACTGAGAGCGCCCGCAAACCACCCTTTTTTTAGGATTTGTGGTCATACTGGAAACTATGGAACATGTTGGATCTGCATACGTATTTATAAATTTCGAACAAGCCATGACTTTTGGTCACATAGGCTGGGGTTTCTTTGTAGAACAGAACAAGTACTTCTTTGGTTCCACTGACCACTTGTGGAATCGTGAGTACCCAATGTGGGACCCGGGCGAACTATGTCGCTACATGGATGTAGAGCCGGGAAAAAACAACGACTATTGGTCGGCTTTTGGCACTGAAGAAGACATGCTGCAGACCATGCGATCTGGCAGTCATGTACGCTACCACGCTTACAAGCGATTGCCTGTGCTTCAGCCTGATCCTGCTGCCGCTGTCATGTTTGCAGAAACAGTGAAGGACATCGGCTGGAATGTTGCGCAGAATAATTGCGTCCATCAGACCAACGCTGTCTTAACCAGATATGGTGGCATGATTCTTCCGAATGCACACACGCCTTTAAATCGAATGCCGCGGAAGTGGTTCGGGGAAATTGAAGCAGAAGAGACGATTTTGCAGCCGAGAGTGAGAAACATTCTTCCCCCGATATTGCGCACACAACGCAAACGCGCGAGCCAAAGTGCAACATTTAGCGAAGGCGAATATTTAGAGCTATCTAGTTAGAATCTATTTACTAGGATCCGGCGCACTGGTGGGAGTCTGTTCCAACAATTGCTGCCCGCTTGCTCCGTTGGATCCGCCCAGCTGCTGAACGCTTACCGGTTTCTCGTATGAGCTTTCTGACTTCGGAGCAGATTGCGCCGCTGAAATTCTGCTTTCTGCGTTGGTAGAAGCATTGATATTAGGCATGAGGGATTCTGTTTTTTTCGGTTGGGTGTACACTCGCCCGCTTCGTGCCACAGCGGGTGCCAGGGATTGCAATGGATCATATGCAGTGGGAATTCCAGCTGGAAATGTATAAGGTGTTGGAGGTGGCGGTGGCACGAATCCATTCGCCCGTGGCGCAGACGCGAATGACATTGGCGGAGGTGGCGGAACGAACATTTCGTTTCGAGACGTGTGCCCTGTTCTTGAAGATTGCGATTGCGAGTGGGTGCGCGACGTCCGGGTCGCTGACGACATTTTTTTTGAGCTAGATTTGAACGGATTTGGAACTTCGAGATTCATCGGCGGTGCGGCAGGAATAGGCTCAGGCGCAATTTTTGGTGCAGCGTGAACTGTCGGGATTTTGGTTGGAGCTGCTTTGGGAATTGAGGCTGCAGTCACGGGCTTGGCTGCTTTGGTCTGCAGGTAGTTGCTGAATGGTCCGGTGATCAATCCATAACAGCTTGCCGCTAAAACAATCGCAGTCGTCATCATTATTAACGGCAATTTTGATTCGCTCTTATGAATCGTGTAACTCCGCGGCTCATACACATATGTATTGAATGGAGCAAAAGTGGGTCTCCGACCGCCGCCTCCAACTCCAGTTCCAGCCAAAGCCGGCTGGTTGTCGTTGAAAAAGCTAAGCGACAGTTGCACATTAGTGCCGTCCGCAAGACGTAGTGCTAAATTCGAAACCGACTCCTCATCTTCCTCAGCAATCGGTCCAGAAGTCTGTGCATCCATCAGCATCACACGGCTCGAACCTGGGCGCCCAACGCGCTTGGCGAACCTGACCTGCACGCTTGGCGCTAGCTCACGAGGGTCATCCAGAATTTGCTGCACAAGCGCAATCTGATCGTCTGATGTTTCAGGAACGGTAAGTTGGTTGTTTGTCATTTTGATTTAAACACTACAAAAGGGCGTCCAACGCCCTGACCGATAGTCATAGGGAGCACATTCAATCATCTCGGCGAGTACGCATCCGGCGCTAGTTCGGTTTGCGCGAAACTGTTTGCTGGAATACATTTTCGTTCGCCTGACGAAAATTGAACTTGTCAATATTATACAGCTCGAACTGCATCTTGCATGCGCATCGGCGATCAAAATATTCAAATCCATTTGTGTAGATCTTGTGTAGTGCTGAGTGGGCGAGTAAGTAAATCATATGCCGCGAATCCAGACATGCCTCGCCCTGGTGCCGCAATTCTTGAAATATTAGGCACCAAATTTGGTGCCACACCTCAACCACTTCTTGTCAGGAACCGATTACAGCGAGCAACAAGCTATAATACTGAGTCTCTGCCCTTGTGGCTGGGTAAATAGACGAGAGGTTCTGACTCGGATAACGAGATGAAATTCGGACTTTTTAAACGGACTATGCCGAAAGTAACGGCGCGACTAAATGTTGGCGAAGAAAACTCTTCGTCTGTTTCCGACGCCACACAACGGCAAATTTTAGTAACAGCTGAGTCCGACATGCCGCCAGCATCCCCCGCAGTTGAGCAAGATTTCGGCGACTACGAACTGCTGGATGTGATCGGACGCGGCGCAGTCGGCGATGTCTACAAAGCAAAACACAAGGGATTAGGCAAGGTATTCGCTATCAAAGTTTTTCATCCCGAGTTGCTGGGAGATTTGGCTCTCAAAGAATTTGAACAAAAGGCGCGAGCCGCGACTGAGTTAACGCACACTGATGTACACTCGGCTAAATTTAAAGATTTGCGGGATACAAAAGTGACTGAGCTGGAGCTGAAAAATGAGTAAAGTATTGGGTACCCTGAAATGAAAATTCTGAAATTTTCGGAAATTGCACTTGTCTGTCTTGTGATTGCCTTTGCCCAATGCTTGTTCGCTTTCGCGACCACTACCACGTCCACTGACTTGTTAATAGTGCCTGGTAAAGCAGTAGGTCAGGTATCACTGGGAATGACAATGGACGCTGTTAGAGAAGCTTTGGGCAAACCGGAGCGTGAACAGGCTGGCAGCTGGGTCGAATATAAAGACAATAACGCACCGATGCACATATTTTTCAGACGCGGCAAAGTGACCGAAATTCGCTTCGGGTCTAAGAAATATCGAACCGCCGATGGAATTTCTTTGGCCAGTTATAACCAAAAAAAGTTCCATGATGATTTTGACTATCAACGGCTGCAGTGGAAGTTCATGAATACGCGTGCCCATTTGAAGTCAGGTGGACTGAATATTTATAAGTTGAACTTAGACAGCACTGATCCGAAAAGTCCTGTTGAAACTCTGGGGCTTGTCTACGACCAGATTCCCCTACATGAGGCGGTTTCCATCGAGGGTCAAATTGATAACGGTTGGGAAGAATGGGATGGTTCTCCTGCAACTTTGTGGGACAAGTTTAAAACCCACGGACCAGCGCTGTTAGACAATCCCGAATAGGCCACTCGCTGATTTCACCAACGCCTGTTAAATCGCCTGATCTCGCCAAGTTTTTTGGCGGTATATAATAACGACCACATCGATTTCCAGGAGTCAGCGATGTCCCAAACGGACGATAAAGATCCAAAGTTTACGATCGGGCCCAGCGACGGTAGTAAGAACTTTTCCCACAAAGATCATCATCACTCGGCTGCAGCCTGGGGTGCGGCATTGAGTGTGGGGGAAGTATTGCTCAAACAAAATGCCATTATCGACGGCGCCAAAGCAATCTTCAAAATGAACCACGAAAAGTCCGGTTTCGACTGTCCGGGATGCGCCTGGCCGGACGATCGCAAAGGCCTGAAAATGGATATCTGCGAAAACGGCATCAAGCATGTCACCTGGGAGATGACCCACAAACGCACCGATCCAGATTTCTTTGCTGCCCACACAGTGACAGAGCTGATGAGCTGGAGCGACTTTGCTTTGGAAAACGAAGGCCGATTGACCAACCCCATGGCCTACAACCCTGCTATCGACAAATATGAGCCAATCACCTGGGATACCGCATTCGCCACCATAGCCGATCATCTGCGCGGCATGGACAGCCCAAACCGCGCTTCTTTTTATACCTCTGGTCGGCTATCGAATGAGGGCACATTCCTTTATCAACTTTTTGCCCGCGAATTTGGCACCAATAATTTGCCCGACTGCTCAAACATGTGCCACGAGGCCAGTGGCCGCGCCATGAAAGCCTCGCTGGGCACAGGCAAAGGCACGGTCGATATCGTTGACTGGCAAAAATCCAAAGCCATCTTTGTCATTGGTGTCAATGCGGCAACCAATGCTCCGCGAATGTTATCGGCTCTGGCCGATGGTGTCAAAGAGCATGGACTGAAAATCGTGCACGTTAATCCGTTGATCGAAGTTGCCGCCACTACGGCGATCGCCCCGCACGACATTATGGACATGGTGACGTTTAAAGCGACGCCCACCAGCACTCTCAATTTACAGCTGCGCATTGGTGGCGACATGGCCTTGATGCGTGGAATTGCTAAGCATTTATTTGAAAAGTTCAAGTCAGATCCGACAGCGATCGATATGGCTTTTATCCAGGCGCACACTGCCGGTTTTGAAGAATACAAAGTGGTAGTGGAAGAGACCTCATGGCCGGAAATCGAACATCAATCGGCTCTTACTGAAGACAAAATACGGGCCGCCGCCGAAATTTATAGAGAGGCCGAAACGTCCATCATTAGCTGGTGCTTGGGCGTCAGTCAGCAGGAGTTTGCCGTTGATACGATTAGAGAGTTTGTCAACGTCATTTTGATGCGCGGCAACATCGGCAAGGTCGGCGCCGGTCCCTGTCCGATTCGCGGCCACAGCAATGTGCAGGGCAACCGCACTTGTGGCATCGCCAACGCCCCAGATCCAGCCTGGCTGGCTCGCATGGATGCCGCATGCGGCATCGTCTCGCCGCGCGAAAAAGGTCTTGATACCGTCCAAACGATCGAAGCTATGCATAGCGGAGCGGTTGATTTTTTCTTTGGCATGGGCGGCAATTTTGCCATGGCCACGCCCGATCGAGAGTACACATTTGAAGCACTTCGCCGCTGTAAACTGACGGCGCATGTGGCTACCAAACTGAACCGCAGCCACCTCGTAGTCGGTAAGCAAGCGCTTATATTGCCCTGCCTGGGCAGGACAGAGCAGGACCTGCAAAAAGGTGGTTATCAATCGATCACAGTTGAAGACTCGATGAGCGAAGTCCATCTTTCTAAAGGCATGAACAAGCCTGCTTCGCCGCACTTGCTCTCAGAGCTGGCTATCCTGTCCGGTATCGCCCGCGCCACCATGCCCAATTCCCGCACACCTTGGGAAGAATATGTCGGCGATTACGACAAGCTACGCGACAAGATGGGAGAGGCAATTGCCGGATTCGAGGACTTCAACAATCGAGTCAGGCAGCCACTGGGCTTCCGCCTGCAGCAGGACGCCCGCCAATTGAAATTTAACACTCCCACCGGCAAAGCCAATTTTTCTTCTGCGCCTCTGGTCAATACTGTGCCGCCGGCCGGCAAGCTGGTTCTGGGCACAATGCGCTCGCACGATCAGTTCAATACAACCATTTACTCGGACAATGATCGCTACAGAGGCATCAAAAATCTGCGCAATTTGGTGTTGATGAATGAAGCGGATATGGACGAGCGAGGCTTGAAGGAATTTGATTTTATCGATATCACTAGTTTCGGCAAAGACGGCTCGACTCGCTTTTTACAAGGCTTCCGTGCCGTCAAATACAACGTGCCAAAAGGCAATGCATCGGGCTATATGCCGGAGTTGAATGTATTGATCCCAATTGGCGACTATAGCTCGCAAAGCGATCAGCCAATGATGAAACAGCTGCTCGTGGAAATCAAAGCAACAGCAAAATGAAAGCCGCAAATCCATTGTCTGAAGCACTGAAGGTTGAAACGAAAAAAGTCACCGGTCATACGTCCACAGATTTTAGTGACATGCTTTCAGTGGAAGAGCCGTTGGAAATTCGTCTGACAGCAGATGTCGGCGGTAGTCAGATGACGCGGCCGGTAGCGATTACGATGCGCACACCAGGAGAAGATCTCGATCTGGCGGCGGGGTTTCTCTTTACCGAAGGAATAATTTCTAATATTGATGAAATTGAAAGAGTCGATGGCGATGGCTGCAACGTCATTGAAATCAAGCTGTGTAGCGGTGTTCAGGTGCCCCCGTCTGTATTTGAACGCCATTCCTTTGTCGCCTCCAGTTGTGGTGTTTGCGGTAAGCGCTCGATAGAAGCCGTGCAAGTGCGACGTAACTACAAGCTGGCACCTGGGCAACCACTGGTCGGCGTGGACGTTATACACGGGCTGCCAGCAACCTTACGCGCTGCTCAAAAATCATTTGCTTCAACAGGTGGCATTCACGCTTCAGGTCTCTTCGATACGAGCGGCAAGCTTCTGCTTCTAAGAGAGGATGTCGGTCGGCACAATGCACTGGACAAAGTGATCGGGGCCAGCGGGCGGGGAAAATTACTGCCTCTCTCAAATCGCATTATTTTAGTGAGTGGTCGGGCCAGTTTTGAGTTAATTCAAAAAGCAGCCCACGCCGGTACACCGATCGTAGCTGCCGTGGGCGCCCCCAGCAGTCTGGCCGTGCAGCTAGCGGAAGAGTCTGGCATGACCTTGTTAGGTTTTGTTCGCGACGGTCGTTTCAATATTTACTGCGGTGCCGAGCGCGTGCAGCTGGAAGGTCCTGAATGATCGGCAAAGATTGCGAATGGACAGTTAACCGCGAATCGCCACTATCCTAAGTATGCGCTTCCATGCGCTTCCATGCGCTTCCATGCGCTTCCATGCGCTTCCATGCGCTTCCATGCGCTTCCATGCGCTTCCATGCGTTTCTATGCGCTTTCCACTTCTTGCCATTCGGATGGTACTGCTAGCGGTGGCGCAAGCAGAATGGAGGCTAATGACGTCAGGCTGAAAAGAACAATCAGTAGTGCGTAGACCAGAGTGTGGTGGCTCGGTGCCGTGAGAGGCTCAGCGGCCAGAGCTTGGTTTGTTAACAGAACAATCCCGCAGCAATATGCAACGCCTACATTGCCGACCAGAAGTTCCTGTCTGATCGTTGAAAGTCTCGAAAAGATCTTCATGACTAAATAGCCAACAATTGGCATTACCTGCAGCGCATGGATGCCAAGGAAGTGCGCAACGCGCAAATCACCTGCTACCGTACTCCAACCCAAAAATGGCAAGCCCGGTCCGCCCTGCGAAATACCAACAGAATGCCCGGTGAATTGCTTGGAATGAGTGATAAAGTCTTGCACGGCAGCTGGAAGAAGCATCAGCACGCCTGGTATGCATCCAAGCACTGTGAGGATCACTCCCCACTTGAGTGCCGCTCCTAAAACTGGTGGCAGATTCTCTTCGCGCAAGAGCATAAAAAATAGCGCTAGTGTACCGAACGCAATCGGGAGGATTGCGAACGCCGTGACCCAAAATACCGCATGATCAAACGGTGTTATGGTGTTGAAATGGCTGGATGTGCCGCGGATAACCTGCAAAATGATCGCAGATAGTTCGACCACGGTTCCAGCAAGTGCTCCAACACATACCCTTCGAAAGGCTGTTCTATGTTTGCTGAGAAATTGGGAAAACCATAGCAGCGTCAAACCGTACATCGACAAGGATATGCTGAATTTTATCGGCTTGACCCAACCATGCTCACCATTGATGAGGCGTGTATCTACAGCTAAACCGAAAACGGAAATGAGAAAGCAAATGACACTGAATACTATAAGGACCGTCAGGCATTGGTTCGTTGCCCATGATTTTCTTAGTAGTGCGGATAACCATAACATTGGAAAAATACGCTCGCATAGGGATAGAGCTATCTGTCGTCGGCTGGACAGCTCGTGTGGAGTACTTTTTGATTGCCAGGTCCAAAATCTACGGTGAGCGTAATTCTGGGGTTATGATCTTACTTACGTAACCTGAAGCGAAAAAGTTCAATTATCTATGTTAACTCCGTGTTAAGAGATTTTGCTTTTGCACATCCTGGGAGCGCCGGCATCTTTGCCGGCACCGAAAATAAGTCCGCGAATGCCCCCGCGCAACAGTTGCTTTCGATTCTGCCTGCCGGAAACCTGGTGCCAAATAGTTGTATGAGTTGCGGAGTCGCCGATTGCTTTCGGTCAGCGAAAGTCGCTCAATCGGTGCCGGCATCAGATCGAACAGCATATCTGGTGGACGAGTTCTGGCCGGAGTTTGATGCGTACATCTGCAATAACAAGCATGAACAGGATAGTTTGTGCTTGCCTATAGATGGAAATAAATTTCGCCGGGCGAACTATGCCTGGACAACCAGTGGATTTGCCCAGACTAAAGAACAGCGTTTGTTTACGGCATTGCGATCGTATGAATCAAGATCGCTAACGCAGCAAGGTGCCTCCCGACAGCGGTCATTACTGAAGCACCAGAAACAGCTGGCTCACGCCTACGCTTCCAGTTTGGATTACGACATTACTCATTTAGTCGTAACGCAAGGTTTGTTACCATTCTTGTGGGCTCGTCAAATAATTACGCCACACTCCGAGATTGCTGATTTGTTTGGCGAAAAAGCACACCTGTTGGATTGGCGTGTTCAATCGCCAAGAGTTGTGAAGAAAGGCTCCAAGATTATCTTTCCGGCGTCGACTCTCGGTCGCAAAGGCGCTTACGAAATGCGCGAAGCTGCCGAAAAATTGAATTTATCCCTATGTCTCCGAATTGTGCGCGGCAATTAAAGCATCTCTTGGCATAGACCCACTGAAGACGAGTGTGGAGCTCACTTATCCTAACTGATACTGCATTCGGTGCTGTGCAGTTATTCTATATCTACGGGGTGCTCTTCTTTATAGTCGCCTGCCACTTTTTTGCCACGGCGTGTGAGAAAAATCAGGTCTTGATCATAGGGGCTCGCTCCCATCAAACATTGCTGAGCAAGCCAGCCAAGAGCTTCTTCGACGGCATGTGCAACTTCATGGTGAAAGTCCTTGTGATAGTTAGATGCCATGTTCTTGGCGATCTCGGAACGTTTGATTTCCGTTCCGTTACCACTATGCAAGACATGTAGAACGTGCTTTCCAAGCACCTCTGGTTCCAAATCGACAACCTTCTTTGGATCTGGAAGAACTTCCTTAAGTGATTTCATCTATGCCTCCATTCGACAATTCTGCAATCATGCTGTTGTACCACTTTTATGCCGATCGATCGCATAACAGTCTTGGATAATTCCTCGGTTGCCTTGCATATAATGGTTAACCTAAGGTATGAGGAATATCATGTATTGTCTTAAAAGCTTGTTATTGGCTGTGGTTTTGCTCTTGCTGCTGTTAACGCCGGCAGGAGCTCAAGCGCCTGGAAGCAGCCCCACCGCTACCACCCCGAGCGAGACAGATGCTCGGATCGCTTCGTTTAATGATCCGCATATGAGTTGGGTACCAACGACTTCTCAACGCAAGCAGCTATTAGTATTTTTGCCAGGCACATTTGGAAAGCCACGCGAACGATTCCCTCTCGCCGAGACAGCAGCGGCGCTTGGATATCATGTCATTTCATTGATGTATCCCGATGATGTTGCGGCGCAAGTTGCGTGTTCCAAGAGTGATAATCCGGATGCTCATATGACCTTTAGATTGGCACTAATTCAGGGTGGCAATTATGGGGACATGCGCATTAGCCAGGCTGACTCCATCGAGAACCGACTGACAAAATTACTCATCTATTTGACTGCGAAGCAGCCAAATTCTGGTTGGGAGCAGTATCTGGACAAGGACAAAAAGATAGATTGGCAAAAGATAGCTGTAAGCGGACACTCTCAAGGCGGCGGACATGCCTATGTGATTTCTAAATTTCACAAAGTGGCTCGAGTAATCACATTCGGTTCTCCAAAAGATTACAGCTTTTATTTCAATCGTCCGGCAAAAGGATTTGACTCAGATACACGAACGCCTCTGGACAGATATTTCGCTTTCAATCATGTAAAGGATCCAAAAGGTCCATACGCCAGGGAGGTAGAGATTCTGCAGCAGATTGGTCTGACGAAGCTGGGCGTAGCCATGGTTGATAACACTGTAAATTATAACCATGCACATGTTTTGTTTACCGACGTTCCAATCAATGGTTCAAACCCGAACCTTTACCATGGCTCAGTATTGAATGCCGACCTGCCTGTTTGCCTGCCAGTTTGGCGATACATGTTGAGCGAGCCTGTCCAGTAGCACCACGGGTAGTGATGGACTTGTGCAAATCACGTGCTCATGATTATTTTTTGCTTCCGCTGGGTGTCGCAGCCAATGTAGAGTCGACCATTGCCTGCGCCTCCTCCAATATTTGTCGCAAGTGATCAGCGCCGCGGAAACTTTCACCATAGATTTTGTAGATGCTTTCAGTTCCTGACGGCCGTGCCGCGAACCATCCGCTTTTCGTAACTACCTTCAATCCGCCTATAGCGGCGTCGTTACCCGGTGCACGCGTGAGGATGCTTTCGATTTTTTCTCCGGCTAAGTCTGTGGACTGAACCTGTTGTGGCGAGAGTTTTGCCAACATTTCCTTTTGGTCTGTATTGGCCGGCGCTTCAACGCGGTCGTAAACCGGCTCGCCCAATTCGTCTGTAAGTTCGCGATAAATTACGCCGGGATCTCGCTTCATCCGCGCCGTGATCTCAGCTGCAAGTAAAGCAGGCACTATGCCGTCTTTGTCCGTCGTCCAAGGCGTGCCGTTCCGACGCAGAAAGGAAGCCCCCGCGCTTTCTTCTCCGCCAAAACCAAGCGATCCATCGAGCAATCCATCAACGAACCACTTAAAACCAACAGGCACTTCGTATAGCTTTCGACCGATCTTTGCAGTGACTCGATCGATCATTTGACTACTCACCACGGTCTTGCCGACACTGGCTCCGTCGCGCCACTGCGGGCGGTTCTGAAAGAGATAGAAGATGGCAACTGTAAGATAGTGGTTGGGTGGCAGCAGTCCTGCACTCTTGGTGACGATACCGTGCCGATCATGATCGGTATCGCAGGCAAAAGAAATCTCGTAGCTATCTTTGAGTGCGATCAGCCTTTCCATTGCGTACACAGAGGATGGATCCATACGAATCTGACCATCCCAATCAATAGTCATAAATCGAAAAGTTGGATCCACGGATTGATTCACAACGGTAAGATCTAGCCCGTAAAGCTCGGCAATTCGTCCCCAATATAAAACACCGGCACCGCCGAGAGGATCGACTCCCATACTTATTTTTGACTCTCGAATCACGTCCATGTCGATCACATTCGCGAGATCGTTTATGTACGCAGTGCAATAATCGTGCCGATGTGTTGTAGAAGCGCGCAAAGCTCGTTCATAAGGAATTCGTTTTACATCGACAAGCTTGTTTTCGAGAAGCTCGTTCGCTTTTCCCTCAATCCATCCGGTAATGGAAGATTCCGCCGGGCCGCCGTTCGGTGGATCGTATTTGAAACCGCCGTCGTGCGGTGGATTGTGTGATGGCGTGATCACTATACCGTCGGCAAGCCCCGTGGTGCGATCTTTGTTATAGGTGAGAATCGCATGTGACACAACAGGAGTTGGCGTGTATTCATCTCCCTGCGCGATCATCACATCCACTCCATTTGCCGCCAGCACTTCGAGCGCACTGGCAGAAGCGGGCACGGACAGTGCGTGTGTGTCGATTCCGAGAAATAGAGGTCCATCGATCTTGTTCAACGAACGGTAAAGGCAAATAGCTTGGCTGATGGCGAGGATGTGATTTTCGTTGAAAGCCCTGTTGAAGGCGGAACCGCGATGTCCAGAGGTACCGAATGTGACACGCTGTTCTCGCACTGAAGGATCTGGCTGATCGGTGTAGTAAGCGGTGACTAGTTTAGGCACGTTCACCAGCATCGATTCTTCAGCGGGCTTTCCTGCATATGGACTAATTTTCATGACTCTCTTCTCAAATGTTGTACTGATTTTGTGAAATCTTGGAGCCTTCGATGCTCTCTTGTGGTAGTTCTGCTAATGAGATCAAGATTCTTCATATTGTGAGCTTGTTCTTTTCCAATTCTTTTGAAATAGATAAACGCAGGCAAAGTTTAAACCGAGTGACTGCATTTCAAGCAAAAGCTAAAAGAATCATCCCATGGTGCGTTGCAGTTGGGACACTTTTTAACGGATGCAAGACTATTTGTGAACGCTGGAAGGCTCACAGGGTCCGTGGTTGGATCGAAGTTGATTGTATTGTCGCTTGAATTCGGGTCCTGGGTGTCGGAGCTACTCACAGCGAGAACGTTCGAAATCGTATTCTCTGCCGTCAAATCTAGTCTCGAAGCGTATTATCGGTGCGGTGTAGGTGAACTTGACCGGCCAACTATCCACTCCATCCATGATCAAACCAAAATAGTTTGCTTGGTGATAGATCAACATACGAAAGTTACTTGTTCCTGCGTTAGCGTCCCAAGAACCGGATATATCCTGTTGTTCTGCCGTTATAACAAGCGGTGCCTTAGTAAGGACCTGTTTGAATAGCCACACGACCCATATCAACACTAAGATGTTGACCACAACTATAGGTACGTATTCCATTCCGCCGGTAGAACACCTCTGTTAAGTACCTTCTCGGTCTCCAAGTCCGAACGCTTCGTGAATCACTCTTGCCGCGGCGTCGGCTTGACTAGCAGCAACAACGCAAGTGAGCTTTTTCTCGCTGCCCGAAATCATTTTGATATTGATTTTGTTTTTTCCAAGCACCGTAAATAGCTTGGCTGCAACAGCTGGTTGTCCAGCCATTCCGGATCCGATCAGGCTGACTTTGGCGATGTCGGAATCAAAGATGACTCCTTTTGCTCCGAGCCTTCCTGTCATCTTTTCTAACGCATCGATTGTTTCATCAAGGTCGGAGGAATTTACTGTGAAGGTCATATTGTTGAGACCAGCTGTGGGATACAGCGCTTGCATAATCATATCGATAACTATGTTCTTGTCCGCCAACGCTTGCATGATTTCGCCGGCTATTCCAGGCACATCCGGCACATCCATGATACAAACACTGGATTGATCCTTATCCACCGCCACACCGCTTACTGTGCGATAAACCTCCATGTCCTCTCCTCCATCTATTACAGTGCCGGTGTGTTCGGGTTTAAATGTATTTCTAATTCTCAGCTTGATTTCGTATTGCCGCGCTAGCTCAACGGCTCGAGGGTGAATGACCTGCGCGCCCAAGCGAGCCATTTCGACGACTTCGTCGTAAGAAATGCGTTCTAGTAGTTTTGCTTCTGGTATCACCCGCGGATCTGCCGTGTATATGCCGTCGACATCCGTGTAGATGTCGCACTCAATCAGCCCAAGCGCTGCAGCCAACGCCACTGCCGTGGTGTCAGAACCTCCTCGTCCAAGTGTTGTCACATCACCGCCGGTGGTGACGCCTTGAAAGCCTGCAACTACGATCACTTCATTATCGCGAAAAGAGTCCAGCAGCGTTTGTTTCCTGATATCGACAATGCGCGCTTTGTTGTGCACGTTCTCTGTGAAAATTCCTACCTGACTGGCTGTGTAGGAGCTGGCCTTGATGTTCATGTTGCGTAAAACCATCGCCAGAAGTGTGATGGAAATTTGCTCGCCAGTGGCTAGCAAATGATCGAGCTCTCGCTGGTCTGGTTTGCTTGATGCTTGATGGGCAAGTTTGATAAGGTAGTCTGTGGTATCACCCATGGCCGAAACGACGACGAGAACGGGTCCGTCTTCCATTCTGGTTTTGACAATTTCAGCGACGTGCTGAATGCGCCCAATGTTCTTCACCGATGAGCCACCAAATTTGACCACGCTGATCAATTTGCTAACGCGACGCATGATCTTGTCGGACCCAGCGATGATCTTGATGGAGTGATTAGATGAAGGTTTTGAGTCCGTCATGGTCTACCTCCAAGTTAAGGATCGCTGGTTGGTTAGATTGCGCTGATTGCCACGACTTAAGGGACTCCGCGATATCCCGCTCGTAACGTCGATGGTAGATCAGCATCACTGAAGATCCAGCTCCACTTAAAACACTGCCGATGATTGGCTCGTTTCTGAGATGTCTGCGAATAGAGCCAAGCTCGGGAACGAGTGAAAGCCGATAAGGTTCATGCAGAGTATCGATCATCGCTTCTCTGGCCAGGCGCTCATCGTTGCACGCAATCGCGGCGACCAGCATGGCAGTATTTTGAACGTTGGCTACTGCATCGGCCATGGGAATGCTCTTCGGCATCACTGCGCGCGCTTTCGTCGTTGATAATTCATAAGTTGGCACGATTACTGTCGTTTTCCATTCATGCGGCCAATCCAGTTTTTGAAAAACTACTTTGCCGGAACGGGCATGAGTACTCGACACGGTCATGCCGCCGAAAAGAGATGCGGATAAATTGTCTGCGTGACCTTCATAGCGACAAGATTCGATCAACAGATTTGATTTGTCGGTCGCTCTGTTGTTCAAGGCATGAGTCGCACAGGCGGCGGCTAGGATGGCTGTTGAACTGCTTCCCAATCCTCTGCCGAGGGGAATGTCCGTTGTAATTTCTAGTCTGACGCGTGAAAGTGTTTCCGTGCTATCGGTCCACAACTCTTTCAAAATGCGATAAGCGAGATTGCTGCTGTCAGCTGAAAGGGCTCGGCTGTTGTCATTTCCGAAGGAAATGAGTGGCACACCGCTATCGTTTGATTTCAACAGCATGAACTTGATGCGCGAATAGAGACTCAGAGCCAATCCCAGCGTATCAAAACCAGGCCCGAGATTTGCTGTGCTGGCAGGCACACTTACCGTTATTTGTTTCTCAATTGATTCAGTCATTTTGGATTCAACATTAGAAGAAATTGCGATCACAATCCGATCGCCTCCCTCAAACTTTTCAAATTCGCCGCAACCGGTGTCAGGTCTGGCTTGCTGACTTTGAGTGGGGTGTCAGGGTCTTTCAATCCATTACCTGTTAGAACACAAACTACGGTTGCGTCACTAGATACGGTGCCTTTTTTTAGGTGCTTAATTAGTCCAGCGACACCTGCGGCGCTTGATGGCTCGCAAAAAATTCCCTCGGTGCGGGCAATCAACTGATATGCGGCGAGAATCTCCTCATCTGTAACCTCGTCAATTAAGCCATTGGATTCAGATGCTGCTCGTTCTGCCTCTTGCCAGCTGGCCGGATTTCCGATCCGGATCGCAGTAGCAATCGTTTCTGGTTTTTCAATAACTTTGCCACGCACAATGGCCGCTGAGCCAGACGCTTCAAAACCGCACATTCGCGGAAGAGAATCTGATCGACCGGAAGATTTGCCAAGCTTGAATCCCCGCCAATACGCGCTTATATTGCCGGCATTACCAACTGGAATGAAAAGGAAATCTGGTGCTTTTTCGAGCTGCTCAATTACTTCTAAAGCGGCTGTTTTCTGCCCTTCCAAACGAAACGGATTGATTGAATTGACAATCGTGATTTGGCAATGCTCTGCCAGTTCGCGCACCAAATCCAGTGCCTGGTCGAAGTTGCCGTCGATAGGCACAACTTTCGCACCATATAAAATTGCCTGAGCCAGCTTGCCGAGAGCAACGTGTCCAGCCGGCAGCAAGACATAGCAGGGCAAGCCTGCTTTGGTCGCAAACGCAGCTGCAGAAGCGCTAGTGTTACCTGTGGAGGCGCAAATGACTGCTGAAGCTTTTGCCTCCAAGGCTTTGGACATGGCGAGTGTCATGCCCCTATCTTTGAAGCTGCCAGTGGGGTTGAGTCCTTCCAGCTTGAAATGGATTTGCAATTCGGGAACGCCTAAGACTCTAGGAAGATTAGATGCCTTGACTAAAGGCGTACCACCTTCACCGAGCGATATGATTGGCGTCGCGTCTGTTATCGGAAGAAACTCGCGATATCTTTCAATTAGGGGAATCGGTTTAGCCATTGCGACCTGCCGATTGGAAAATTCGAATTTGACTTTCAAGCTCGCGCAAGAAATCGCATTGCTTGAGCTCGGCGAGCGCGCTCTCCATTTGAGAATTCTTTACTTCGTGCGTGAAGATGACGATGCGCGCTCCTGATTCCTCAACTCCTCGTTGGAAGATGCTTTGAATGCTGATTTGGTGAGCACCGAATATGGTGCCTATGCGACCAATTACACCGGGAGTATCATGCACTGCAAATCGCAAATAATAAGGGCAGCTCCAGTCCCCTGGGTCCGCCGTGGTTGCCCACTCCGGTTCAATTTCTGGCTGGAAGTATGATGCAAAATCAGGCAGTTGCAAGGCGCTTGCCAGGTTGATCGTATCACCCACGATTGCCGATGCTGTAGGCATCTGTCCCGCGCCCGGACCGACCATTACGATTTCACCAACAGCATCGCCGGAAACTAGAATGCCGTTGTTCGACCCAGAGACTGACGCTAGTGGGTGGTTGAGTGGCACCAACATGGGATGGACGCGGACATCGATTTTTCCGGCTTCAGCTCGGCGAGTGCTGCCAACCAGCTTGATTCGATAGCCGAATTCTTGCGCCTGAGCCATGTCTAGAGCTGAGATATTGCGGATGCCTTCTCTATAAATTTCGCCAGGCTTTGCGAATCGTTGATACGACAGAGCGGACAAAATTGAAAGCTTGTAAGCGACGTCGTATCCGTCAACATCATTTGTTGGATCGGATTCCGCGAAACCAAGAGACTGAGCTTTCTCTAGAGCTGCTGCGTAACTCTCCTTGTCTTCTTCCATTTTTGAAAGAATGAAATTCGTTGTGCCGTTTAAGATCCCAGTGACGCAAGAAAACTTGTTGGCTTCAAGACCTTTGCTGATTGTGGAAATCAAAGGCACGCCGCCAGCTACGGACGCTTCGAAAAAGATTGCCACACCTTTTTGTTTAGCCAACTGGAACAATTCAGGACCATGTTTGGCCAGCACTTCTTTGTTTGCTGTAACGATATGCTTTCTCTTGTCTATTGCTCTCTTGATGTAATCGAGCGCAGGCTGCTCACCGCCCATTACTTCAATCAGGATTTCGATTTCAGGGTCGTCAATGACCTCGGAAACGTCCGTCGTTACCGGACATGTCGGACGAACCGCTCGCTCTTTTTGCAGTTCTTTAACTGCCACTTTCTTTAACGTCAAGTGACGCTGCTGCTCAAGGAGGCGCACAACACCTGTGCCTACCGTGCCTAGCCCTATCATGCCAACTACAACTCTGCCCATCTGTTCACCAAGAGAATCCGGCTGCCAATTATACCTGGGAGCGCCGGCATCCTTGCCGGCACTGAAAAGTACATGAACATTCGGCAACAACTTTCAACCCTGGGAGCGTCGGCATCTAGCCTGGGAGCGCCGGCATCCTTGCCGGCACCGAGATGGAGTCTGAACGCGCCAACAACTTTGAACTTTTTAGTGGATTGATCCGTTCTCATTCATATGGACAAACTTTCCAAAATTTCGGAGGTTGCTATGAGTAATTTACGGTTATCAGAAAACCAGCGTCAGAGTGGCTGGTATGAACGTGGCTACGTTCCTCATTTTGAGGGAGGGTCAATTCCGCAGATGGTCACTTTTCGCTTGCATAGATTCTTTCCCGAATACATGCTTGAAAGATCGGGAAGAAGAGCTCGCTGCATTGAGTCCGTCTCAAGCAGAATGCGAGCGTCGAAAGCGGATTGAAGAAACTCTTGGAAATCATTCACCGCAAGTAAGTCTAACGCCATTCTCGGCAGATCTGGATCGTTTTGGCAACGAGAATATTTTGACCGTTTTATTCGTGATGAGAATCACTTTGCGACCGCGATAGCATATATTGAAAATAATCCTGTTAAGGCTGGATTGTGTGCAGCCTCTAGTGACTGGCGCTATAGCAGCGCTTTCACATTGATGGGTGGAGTGGCAGGTTAAATGCCGGCAAGGATGCCGGCGCTC
>PLZS01000132.1 GCA_003153555.1 Candidatus Melainabacteria bacterium
CCTCCGCCACCACCGCCGGAGCTGTCTCCATTAGGATTGATCCAAGGTTGCTCAGACGACGGAGACGACTGGGAATCAGAAGATGAGCCTGGCGGTGTAGAACCATCCGCCGGAGGAGTAGGGAGCGGACCTAGTTTGAATCCGTCCAACGCTGTCGGATCCGCAGAAATTATGTCAAGTTTGGGCAGCAGACCCTGGTCCTGAAGATCCTTATTTAACTTATCCAGATCTGTTTTAAATTGAGTAGCAGATTCACTACTCTGCAGCTGCTGCAGCTCTTTGAAGATCGGCTGCAAATCATTCGGATTAGTCTTGAAATCTTGAACGATGTTCTTTTCAGTAGCCGAAAAATCAGTGTGAGCAGTATGAGCAGACATGGTAAGTGACTCCTAGGAGGGAGTTGTTTCGCATTGCAAATAGTTCTGAAGCAAGGCATGCTTTATTGACGGAAAAGACTTCTAAAGCAGCAGTCTTCGATAGGCAAGCCGAACCAAAGCTAGGCGGTTGTTTTTATTAAGGGCTAGTAGATTATATACGCGCCAGGATTGTTGTCAAGCACCCAGTCTGTCTTGAAGGTGATTCTATTCTTTCAATTGCAGGAGATTGGATTGCCTTGCCACATGCCAGCTATTACACTTAGCGATAATTTCTTTCTCGGAGCCAAGGTCTTCAAACCACTTGATACCACTATTCAGTCTACTTTTTGTGCATCTTAGTCGACTTCGTAAATGGTGCTTACCTCGTCCAATTGCTGAGATATCCATGGCACAGGTTTTGTTGTTAGTGATGAATCTAGTCATCTATTGCGGATGCATCGTCCTGGATAGCGTTTCGAACCAGGAGATGTCTTGCTGCCGCGCTGTAGGGTTTGGCCAGGTAGGGTAGGACCTCCAATCTGGATTGTATTTGAAATACAGGTATGTGGCGCCTATAGGAGCATTTCACCGATTACTTCCGTGTTTACTGATAAACTCTTCTTAAAAGTTCAGACTACCTACCCAAGGTTGAGCATGTGGAATCGATGCTCCTTGACAGTTAGATAGTGACAAGTGTATGCCGCGGTTAGATAGTTACTAAAGGAGAAAAATTATGCCGGAACCTTTCAACAATCCAATGGTTTTAACATGTGTGTTGGCGATGCCTGTGGCAATCATCGGTCTTGCCGTGTACTGGAAGAAGTATAAGGACAAAAAGGCTGCTAAATAATTGGAAGACGCTGCAGAACAAATCATTTCTGTTCTGGTGGAGGGGTGCTTTATTATTTAAGCTAGTAAGCCAAACATTTGTTGTCCAACTTCACTGCATCATGTAATCGGGCACGGTGGTATGTTTCAACCACCGTGCCCAATCCGTCAGAAGCCCTGCCGGCAAAGGATCTTGTCCTTAGTCAGGCAAGATTTCTTGTCTCGCGACAGCATCATTTCTCTGTGAAAGAATAACTCCATTCAAGTTCAGCGTGCCGCAAGCCGCTGATCCTCGAGTCGTCATTCACTGTGCTTTAAACCACTTTCCACCATAAATGCCACGAAATTTAAGAAGCTGGTGAATATGACCGAACATGTTCCGTCGGCTTGAACTAGGCGTACATCGTAGATTGCGAGTTTGCGTCGGCGCAGGCGCATTGCGGCGAAAGACCCATCCCGACCTTCGAAGAAACGGATGTACTTCTCGCTAGTTACCCAAATACTTTCAGAGTCGTCCTCAATGTTTACCCATTTAAGTTGTGATTTGTCCCATTCTTCCTTTGTGCTTTCCCATTTATTGCTTATGGATGAATCAACAATTGCTAGTTGATTGATCGATCGAATTTTCCAACTGTGTCCCGCATCATCACAGAATTCGACCCCATCGCAGCGTTTGTAAAAACCGATAAAGTCACCAGGCAATTCGACGTTGTACCTGTTGGCTTCTTGCAGTGTCGTTATAAACTCAGTAAATTGCTGCCGAGGCAACGGTGGCGTTTTCTGCAAACAATCAACATCAAGAAGATTCCATTCAAAGGGCTGCATGCGTCGAACAGCCCAGCCAAGCTTTGGTTGCACGGCGAGTGTAGTGGCATCTTGTTCAACACCGAGGAAGCCACCAATCATTTGCATTGAACGCTCAATCCCCTGCTTATCGAAACACCGAAAAGGTACCAACGACATACCTGAAGGCAGTTCGTCAGTACGTACTCCGTCGCTGTACTGCGTCATTTCACCCTCGGCAACGCTTTCACCGCTACAGGAGTTAACGATCGGATTCACAACATCCCAGTTGCCTGTCACTCCGTTTTGCAAATACGGTATGAGTTTTACAATCCAGCCATTGACGCAGTCTACACCATATGCGGTGCGTTGCTTATAAATGTCTTGCCAAAATTCGCGGTCGACATCGCCGTCAAATGCTCGACAAAACTGGTTCGCTATGCCTCGAAGATGCGGTAGCCACCAGTCTAATTGAAATGGCTTAAGCAGTTCGATCTTTCCTCGAAGCTTCAACCAATCATCGCGGTTTCCTGTCAGAGTAATTTCGGGTATACCGCAGCCAGAATACAAAACGTATTCGAAAAATGGTTCAAAAACATCCAGCAAGCACACCTGTGAAACAAGCCGCTCAAC
This sequence comes from Candidatus Melainabacteria bacterium, assembly GCA_003153555.1. Taxonomy (GTDB): domain Bacteria; phylum Cyanobacteriota; class Vampirovibrionia; order Obscuribacterales; family Obscuribacteraceae; genus PALSA-1081. Next base: position 2,601 of record PLZS01000132.1, read on the forward strand.
AGCACCGGTAGTTGAGAAATCACTCGCGAGCGCAGCGCTTTTATCGCCGACTTCTTCGGACAAACGTGCGGAGAATTCGCTAATCACCAGGTCCCACGCACTCTCGGGCGAGTCTGGATCGATATTCAATTCAATAACCATGTCCTTACGGCCCAAGTGCGAAACAAGCACAGGACGTAGCTCTTCGCTGTGGTTATGAACGTGCTGTGCCAAACCATGCAATATCGCTACCCATATCGCGTCAGGTGTGAGCACCAAAGGGCGATGTTCCGCAAATGCGATGTGTATGGCGCCAATCAGGGCGTGATATGACATGTTCGCTACAACATCCGAGTTGTATCCGGAGCAAGACAACACAGGCGATTGTGGGCGCAGATCCACGTTCTTTAGAATCTGGCGAATACTGTCGCGAGTTTTGCACGTTTCGAGTGGTGTGCGTACGGCTTCCACGTCATGCACACGAAACGTGACACCCGTTGAAGGTTTGAGCTTCATGCGTGTACCTCAAAATATTTGTTTTTTGATAAGACTCAACAATTCCATTTTAGTTGAATTTCAGTTTTTTCGCCATTTCTGGCTGCCGCAAAGCCTTGTTCCGTAAGCTTTTGCGGACGGCAAATATTTAATCATTGGTAATCAGGGAAATGGAAATAATCTCCCTCGAACTTATGATTTCTTCCTGAAAACCCAGATTTGATGCTATTTCATTTCGGTGCGATGAGATTTATTCTTGGAGCGACTGAAAGTGAATCGAACAGTAGCAATCTTCATCTTCGTTTTTTATTGAAAGAAGGGCAAGGCGGTGAGAAAAATGTCGCCGAGTCCAACCTTAATGAGTGCAGCTAAGAGAACCGCAAGGAAATATGGGAACTTTCTTGTTCACCCTGAGTCACCATTTGGACCAGAAGTCTCACGCGTCCACTCGTTGCGAAAAACAGTTGGACTTATCGGCGCGAGGCTGTTCAATACAATGAGGACATGCCTTAATGAGCAATAACAAGGTCACTGGAATTCTATTAGCGCTGGTTACGTCCTTAGCGACGATTACTCCTGCATCGGCGCAATACTATGTCAATCCCCATGGTCATCACCATGGCTATGCTTACGGCAATGTTTACGGCAATCCGTACGGCAATCCGTACGGCAATCTGTACGGCAATCCCTACCACCAGCCCTACTACAACGACTACAACTACCGTGGCTACGCACCTTACGATGCGTATGGTTACGTTCCGAGATATCACCGGTCCCACACGGTCCGTAACGTCGCCATTGGTGCGGGTGTCGGAGCTGGCGTCGGAGCCCTCGTCGGACTGCTAGCTTCCCATCACGGCCATAGATATTACGAGTAGGCGAAATCACCGTTTTTTGTATGTCAGCGAACAACGCAACCTTTATAACTGCATTTTTGACATGGGGCAAATCATGGATAATAAAACACTTTTGGCGAGCACAGTGGCTTTGAGCACTATCATCTGCTGTGCACTTCCAATGCTTGCACAGACCACAATGTCTGACGCCGACAGAAAAGAGATTGACAAGATCAAAACAGAGATTGACAAAAAGGATTATGCGACGGCCCTAAAAGAGCTGAAGCCAATGGTTGAAAAAGGATCGAAGGGTGCTCAATATCACCTCGCTCTGATGTATTTGGAAGGTGAGGGCGTTCCTGCAGATCCCACAAAAGCCGCGGAACTGTTTCAGAAAGCTTCTGATCAAGGTGGCAAGCATTCGACATACAACTTAGGTTTATTGTATGCACAAGGCAAAGGCGTCAAACGAGATGTCAACAGGGCTTTCCAGCTGTTTAAGAAGGCAGCAGATGACGGCGAGGCCGATGCGCAATATAACCTAGGTCTTTTGTATTTGTACGGCGATGGTACGAAGCAAGATTCCAAGCTGGCTGAGAAATATCTTGGTCTAGCCGCCGATCAGGGACAAGAGGATGCACAGTACAGCAGGAGCTTGCTTGATCTTGCTGGCAAATCTGAACCCGATAAATCCAAAGCGTTCCAAATATTGGAAAAGTTGGCAAACAAAGGATATGTCTCTGCGGAATTCAATTATGGCGACATGTACCTTGAGGGTGTAACTGTGCCAAAAGACGCACAGAAGGCGGCGATCTGGATAACCAAGGCTGCAAATGCTGACTGCTTACCTGCTCAGTACGATCTGGCTCTGATGTATCATCGCGGCGACGGCGTGCCCAAAGACGAAAAGCAAGCTGTATCTTGGCTAAAGAGAGCTGCAGAGAATGGCTCTGTAAACGCCCAATACAATCTTGGCTTGAGATACGAAACAGGGACTGGCGTGTCCAAAGACGTAAAGCAAGCGAAACACTTTTTTCAAATGGCAGCCGATCAAGGCGACAAGGAAGCTAAACATAAGCTGACCACAAAAATCTGACAGATCCTCAAAATCTCTCAAGGTCAATCTTTCGAATTCGCGCATTGGCAGGAATGGATCGTTTGAGCAGAGTGCCCGCAACAGCTGCTAGAACAATCAGCTTCTACTCGTGTGTTCTGGCGATAACAATCGTTAACTTTATCGTTAACTCTGGATGTGATCAACATCGTCTCTAACACTACTACTAGACCGATGATAATAAGTAGCATTACAGCTGGTGGCATCTTGGATAAAGTCAAAAATAGTGTTCTTAGCGGATTCATTACAGTTTCTTCTTGTTCATATTTCGACAATAGATCCAGGTCTAGCAATCCCTATAGCAACTAAGGAAATAGTTAGAATTTTTCAGGACGCAACGCTTCAGGGGAACCATGTTGACCCGTAGTCCGTCACAACGACAAATTACCAGTGTCTGGATTGAAGATCCGGCGAATAGAGGTGCCATGAGCTATAAATTAACCGCGCTTGGATTGCTTCTGACGGCATCTCTTTTATTGATCAGCCCCCCTTTTGCAAACGCTGGTGGTGAACACGGTCAGGGAGGCGGTGGCGGTGGTGCGGCGCCGCCACAAATGCAAAGAGCTTCCGCGCCGCCCCAGCAGCGCATGGCGCCGCAACAAATGCAGAGAGCGTTCCCGCCGCCCCAGCAGCGTATGGCGCCGCAACAGATGCAGAGATCTTTCGCGCCGCCCCAGCAGCGCATGGCGCCGCA
>PLZS01000178.1 GCA_003153555.1 Candidatus Melainabacteria bacterium
GCAATGCATGACCTTCCTGGTCAGTGCGCGCTGTGGTGACGATAGCGATGTCCATTCCGCGAACGGCATCTACTTGCTCATAATTGATCTCCGGGAAAATCAATTGCTCTTTCACACCCAGTGAATAATTTCCGCGTCCATCGAAGGCTTTGGAAGACAATCCACGGAAGTCTCTAATACGAGGCAGAGCAATGTGAATCAACTTGGCGAGGAAATCGTACATGCGTTTGCCGCGCAGCGTAACGCTGACTCCGACCGGCATGCCTTTGCGCAACTTAAAAGTGGCAATTGATTTACGCGCTTTATTGACGATCGGTTTTTGACCGGTCACGGTGACGAGATCTTTGACGCCGCTTTCAATCGCTTTTCCGTTAGTCGCCGCTTCGCCAAGACCCATATTGATCACCACTTTTTCAAGGCGTGGCACTTGCAGGTCATTGGTGTAGCCGAACTGTTTTTTCAGTTGCGGAACCACTTCTTGTTGGTAGCGTTCTTTAATCTTGATCATTGTCTTACTCTTCCTGTTAGGGACGGTCTTTGTCGTCCACTACTTTGATTACCTTAGTCCAATCCCAATTTCTTTCTGAACTCAGCTCGTACTGGCTTCTTTTGATCAGTGCTGTAGAGCATCACTTTGCAGGCAAAGATCGGCGCTTCTTTCTTGATCAATCCGCTCTTGCCCATTGGGCTGCGCGATTTGGTGGCACGAGTGACGACGTTGATACCTTCAACGATCACTTTTCCGGTTTTCGGAAACACGTTGAGCACCTTGCCGGTACGGCCTTTCCCCATCTCTTTCGAGCCGGAGATGACCATGACCAGATCTCCCTTTTTGACGTGAACTTTGGGCACCAAATTGGTGGACCCAGTTTTGATCAACGCCTCTGAGATCAGGGTGGTTCCGCCCATTTTGACTTTCGTCTTAACGGGACGCTTCGTAATGCGTATGAGGTTTTTTGCTGCTTGAGCCATTTTTAGAGGACCTCCGGCGCCAACGAGATGATCTTGGTGAAATTCTTGTCGCGCAATTCACGAGCAATTGGTCCGAAGACGCGAGTGCCTTTCGGATTGCCGTCTTTCTGAACGATGACGGCGGCGTTGTCGTCAAAGCGGATGGTTGAGCCATCTGGGCGTTTGACGTGGTTGCGCACGCGCACTACTACAGCGCGAACAACTTCAGACTTTTTGACGGGCATATTTGGCAGCGCGTCTTTAACGGCTGCGACGATGAGATCACCGACGGAGGCGTATCTGCGATTTGATCCGCCCAAAACGCGGATGCACATCAATTCGCGTGCGCCAGTGTTGTCGGCGCATGTTAATCGTGTTTGTACCTGGATCATGCCTTTGACTCCTCTTTCTTCAAGATACCGGCGGCATCGCCTACCTGCACCACGAGCCAACGCTTCTCTCGCGAAAGTGGACGGCATTCTTGAATGCGTACACTGTCGCCGATTTTGCATTTGTTCTCAGCATCATGTGCTTTGAACTTTGCTGTCTTGGGCACCTGTTTTTCGTACTTGGTGTGAGGAGAGCTGTTATGAACGGCTACAACAACCGTCTTGTCCATTTTATTGGAAACTACTTTTCCGACTAATTCCTTCCTGGGCATTTCTCGATCCTTCTTCTGTGAAGCACGTCAGATACTGACTACACTTTCGCCTTTTCGGCTTTTGGCTTTTCGGCTTTTGCCTTTTCGGGTTGACTCTTGGCGGCGGAAACTTTTTCTGGTTGACCGTCGCTCTGAACCTTCTCAGTTTGAATGGTTAGCAGTTGAGCCAATCTCTTGCGAGCTCCACGCAACTTAGCTGGACTTTCCAACTTTCTTACCGCCAGGGCAAAACGCATTTCAACGATCTGCTTACGCGTGTCATCGATGCGAGATCTGATCTCTTCGTGACTCAATTCTCTAAATTCACGGACTTTCATCGTTAGCCTCCTAATTGCCGCTCAACGATTCGACATTTGATTGGCAATTTTTGGGCTGCCAACGTCAATGCCTGATGCGCATCTTTCTGAGCGACTCCGGCCATTTCGAACATGATTCGTCCTGGCTTAACAACTGCCACCCAATATTCCGGGTTGCCTTTTCCAGATCCCATACGGGTTTCAGCTGGTTTCTTCGTGCACGGTTTATCTGGAAAAATTCTGATCCAAAGTTGACCGCCACGTCTGACGCTACGGGTCATGGCTTTACGAGCAGCTTCAATTTGTCTCGAAGTGATCCAGGCGGGCTCGAGAACTTGCAAGCCATACTCGCCGAATTGCACTTCAACGCCGCGTGTTTCACAGCCCGTCATGCGGCCGCGATGCTGCTTACGAAATTTTGTACGTTTGGGCAAAAGCATGATGTCTTAACCTGCCTTCCTGGATCTACGACCAGTATTTTTGTTGCCGGGACCACCGCCGCGATTGTCACCGCGTTGCTGATCGCCACCTTGTTGATTACGTTCTGATTGAGTTTTGATATTTGGAGGTGACCACTGACCTGGCTCCAATTCGCCTCTGAAGATCCAGACTTTGATGCCGATTAATCCCATCATCGTGTGGGCCTCAGCCAAGCCGTAATCAACATCAGCTCTCAATGTTTGTAGAGGAATCCGACCTTCTTTGGACCATTCGGTTCTGGCAATTTCAGCCCCGCCCAGTCTGCCTGCCACCATCACCTTAACGCCAACGGCGCCAGCTCTCATGCAGCGTTGCATTGCTTGCTTCATGGCGCGTCTGAAAGCGACACGCTTTTCAAGTTGTTGCCCGATCGATTCTGCCACCAGTTGCGATTCGAGATCGACGCGGTTGATTTCGAGAATATTGATTCTGATATCGACGCCGGTTCTATGCAGCAACTCTTTTAAGCGAGCGCTCAGCGTCTCGATCCCTTGTCCGCCTTTGCCGACGACAACGCCGGGACGGGCAGTAAAGATATCTAATTGAATTTGGTCGGCTTTCCGCGAAATGTCTACTTTGGAAACGCCAGCATTCGACAATTCTTTTTTCAAGAAACGACGAATGCGATAGTCTTCTTCCATAAGCGCCGGCACGTCTTTCTTGTTTACGAACCAGTTGGAACGCCATCCTCTATGAATGCCGAGACGGAAGCCGTTAGGATTTACTTTCTGACCCACTTTGAAATAGCTCCTTTGCTTTAAACGTCTGACAAAACGACAGTAATGTGACTAGATTTTTTCAAGATTGGATAAGCGCGACCACGTGCTCGTGGTTGGATTCTCTTCAGCGTTGGTCCTTGATCTGCGTAAGCTTCAACAACTATCAAGTCGTTTGCTTCGTCTTCGGTAATTGAGGATTTCTCACCGTTGATCAAATTGAACATTGCCGATCTCAAAACTTTTTCGACTTCGTGTGCTGCCGCAAATGGCATGAAACGAAGAATGGTGACTGCTTCACCACATGACTTGCCGCGGATTTCATTAACGACGCGGCGCACCTTTCGGGGTGACATTCTGATCCATTTAGCTTGTGCTTTACTTTGCATAATTACCCCCTCTTGGCGGTCTTGTCGCCACCGGCGTGACCCTTGAAGAATCTCGTCGGCGCAAATTCGCCCAGTCTGTGACCGATCATTTGTTCTGTGACATAGACAGGAACATGCTTGCGTCCGTTATAGATCGCAATCGTGTGGCCAATCATGTCCGGGATGATCATCGATGCTCTAGACCAGGACTTGATCACCCGTTTATCGCCCTTGCGATTCATATCCTCGATTCTCTTAGCGAGCGAGGAGTGAACGAAAGGCCCTTTTTTTAGCGATCTAGACACGAACTATGTCCTCCTAATCCAATTACTTACTTGACGCGGCGCTTGACGATGAATTTATCCGAGATATTGTGCTTACCACGACGAGTCTTGTAACCCATCGCCGGCTTGCCCCACGGAGTTTGTGGCTTGCCACCGATCGGTGACTTACCTTCGCCACCACCGTGTGGATGGTCGATTGCGTTCATGGTAACGCCGCGGTTGGCAGGCTTGATGCCCATCCAACGACTTCTGCCGGCTTTACCGATACGAATATTTTTGGCATCCGGATTGCTTAGCTGACCAATAGTCGCCATGCAATCAAGGCTGACCATGCGCATTTCGCTTGATGGCAAACGCAATGTGCACATTTTGCCTTCTTTAGCTAGAACTTGAATTTGAATACCAGCAGCGCGACCCATTTGTCCGCCCTTTCCTGGTGTCATTTCTACGTTGTGAACCATAGTACCTAGTGGTATCGAACGTAGTGGCAAGGCGTTGCCGACCTTAACTTCAGCAGCCGGACCAGACATAATCGCTTCGCCAACTTTGACGCCCAAGGGAGCCAAAATGTATCTCTTTTCGCCGTCTGCATATTGAAGTAAGCAGATACGAGCATTGCGGTTTGGATCGTACTCAACCGTTTTAACGACAGCAGGAATACCATGCTTATTCCGCTTGAAATCGATGATTCGATAGGCGCGCTTGTGTCCGCCGCCTTTGTGGCGCACGGTCAGTTTGCCCTGGTTGTTGCGACCACCCGTGCTCTTGATTGGAAGCAGAAGTGATTTCTCTGGCTTACTTGTCGTAATGTCCGAGAAATCGTGCACCGTCATGTTACGGCGCCCTGCTGATGTTGGATTGACTTTCCGGGGAGGCATTTGTCTCTTAGTCCTTTTGGTGCGGCTTGCCTAAAGTGTTGTCTTAGCTTAGGCGCTAAATATAGTGAGCGGATCGCCCTTGATGGTGACGATTGCTTTTTTGCTGTCTTTAGGCTTTCTTCCGTGTCTCTTCGAGCGCCGGATGCGCCCTCTGATCGGCAGAGTATTAACACTAAGAACGGTTGTCTTTTGGTTATAGACTTCGCTCAACAGCTGCTCGAGCGCTTGGGCGATCTCGATTTTATTGGCATCTTTCAACACTTCGAAAGTGTATTGCCCTTGCTCTGCCAATAGAGCGGACTTTTCATTGATCAAAGGTCTGAGGATAATTTGTGATTGACGGCTGTTCATCGGCATCGGTTTTACCTGGTCGTTTCTACTCTGGTGAGAATTGCTTTAGTCTTTCTTTGGTTTGGCAGCCGGCTTTTTAGCAGGTGCTTCGGCCTTTTTCGCCGCTGGCTTCGCTTCTTTTTTAGCGGGGACCTTGGCTTTCACTTCAGCTGGAGCCTTTTTGGCTTTCTTTTCAGTCGCCGGCGTGCTGTCTTTATCAGTTGGTTTGAAACGATTGTTGATCGTTTGAATTGCACTTTCGGTGGTTAGTACAACTTCCGATTCCAGCAGGTCTTTCACGTTCAGATTGCTGACATGAATTACTTTCAGTCCGTCAATGTTGCGTGCAGCGAGCTGTACGCGGCTGTCCTGGTCATTTACATAATCCAGAACAAGAAGAATTTTTTGACCGTAAAGTTTGAGCTCTTTCAAAGCAAGCGCCACCTGTTTGGTCTTTCCATCGGTGATGGAAGCGAAATCTTGAACAATTACAAGATTGTCTTTACGGGCTGCCAAAGCGGTTTTCAAAGCCAGTACCCGCTGCTTCTTAGGCATCGATTGAGAAAAATCTCTAGGCTTAGGTCCGAAAGTGACACCACCGCCTTCCCACAATGGCGAGCGAATTGAGCCAGCTCTGGCTCTGCCAGTGCCTTTTTGACGCCATGGCTTTCTGCCACCGCCGCGTACTTCGGCACGTGTCTTGGTATTGGCTGAGCCCGATCGAGCATTAGCAAGTTGACGCACTAGCGCTGAGTGAAGCAAACCAACGTTTGGCTTGACGCCGAAAACGTCGTCATCTAGCCCGACTTCGCGGACCTTATTGCCTTTCAAATCTATAACTTGAGCAGATGTCATTGTTCGTTTCTCTTAGTTGATTCCCGTTAGGGTCAGTTCCACTTAGTCTTTGATGGTTTGATGGTCAGCAGAGCGCCGTCGCAACCTGGCGTAGCGCCTCTGATCAACAGAACTTTCTTTTCGAGATCGACACGCACCACTTTCAAGTGACGAATGCAGTGGTTCTTATTACCCATTTGACCAGGCATGTGTAATCCGCGAAAAACACGTCCAGGAGTGGTTCCTGCGCCGATAGATCCCATCGAGCGATGAAACTTAGAGCCGTGACTCATCGGTCCGCGGTGGTGGTTGTAACGTTTGATAGTTCCCTGGAAACCTTTACCAATCGTCTTGCCGCGCACATCGACGAGCATTCCTTCTTTGAGGATTTCGTCAATTGCCAGTCCTTCACCGACTGTATAAGCTGAATTGTCGTCGAGGCGATATTCCTGCAAGGGCTTCACCGGTGCAACGCTATTCTTCTTGAAACCGCCAAGCTCAGGCTTATTCAGCTTTCTTTCTTGAACAACGAATCCGCCAACTTGAATTGCCGAATAACCGTTTTTCTCTTTCGTAAGTTTTTGAGTGACGATGTTGTCGCCTAGCTTCACAACAGTCACAGGAACTGCCAATCCTTCTGAATCGAAGACTTGGGTCATTCCAACTTTTCTGCCTATCACGCCTAGTGTCATGACGAAATTTCCTTGTGTGTACGCAATCTTTAGAGCTTAACTTCGATATCGACACCGGCAGGCAGGTCGAGACGCATGAGCGCATCGGCTGTCGTAGGGGTGGGATCGTTGATGTCAATCAATCTCTTATGGATGCGGATTTCGAAGTGCTCACGTGATTTTTTGTCAACGTGAGGCGAGCGCAGGACGCAATAAATACGCTTTCTGGTGGGGAGCGGCACGGGACCACTGACCGTTGCACCAGTACGTTTTGCAGTCTCAACGATTTGATCCGACGATTTGTCTAGCAATCTGTGATCGTAAGACTTCAAGCGAATTCTGATTCGCTGAACCTTGGCAGATCCAGCGGCATTATCATTCTTATGTTGTTTGGCGCGAGCCATCGGCGCGTATCTCCATTTCCAGTTGAACCATGCTGCAACGCATGAAACGCCTCNNAGACTGCGGCTTTTCAGCACTGGACTGCATCTATCGAGCCGAATTAACTGGCTCTTATAAATGAAGCCGCCACAGACTGACCGTTTCCAGCGGACGAACAACACATTGTACATACATCAAATAGTGCTCGCCTCAAAATTTATTTCAGAATAAGGATTTGTTTCTTAAATAATTCCAAGAAAGGCGCAATATCAATGCGCATTTGTCGTTCGAGATTTCAATTTGCTTGGACTGGGGCGTGGAAACGGCGTCGCTTCGTTGACGTTGCCGAGAAATTTCATTCAGTTGATTAGCCACATTCTCTTTTCAACCAAGCGACCGGGATTTGAGATTGGTACCGAAAGTGGTGCAGTTCAACTTTACATAACTTACAATCAAGGCGACCAAAGGCGATTAAAGAGAATGCTGGATAATCCGCCCTTCTCTTTTTGGCTTAGCTGATTCTGAATTGGTGATCTCTTACAAGACGTTGACGTGAAATAGACCCGGCAAGCCAAAACGCGCCCTACCGAGCAGACGGACGCATTGCAGTACACACGGCCGCTGATGCGCACCGTATTTAGTGGCGGCGCTCCCAGGTTAGGACATTACTTGACTTGAGAGAGGAAATCTCCCAAAAAAAAGACCGCGTCTTTCAACGCGGTCCTCTCAATTCTTCGATGATTCGAATTAGGCGATGATCGTTGCGACCACGCCTGCTCCGACGGTTCTGCCGCCTTCGCGAATAGCGAATCTCATTCCTTCTTCAACGGCAACAGGCTGAATCAATTCAACTTCCATCGCTACGTTATCGCCAGGCATAACCATTTCAACACCTTCCGGTAATTTGATGCTGCCTGTTACGTCAGTAGTTCTGATGTAGAACTGAGGTCTGTAGCCAGGGAAGAATGGAGTGTGACGTCCACCTTCTTCTTTGCTGAGGATATAAACTTCAGCATTGAATTTTGTGTGTGGCTTGATTGAATTTGGCTTGGCGATTACTTGACCGCGTTCAATCATCGTCTTATCGATACCTCTGAGCAACACACCTACGTTGTCGCCAGCCATACCGGAATCCAATGTCTTCTGATACATTTCAACGCCGGTTACGGTCGTCTTACGTGTATCTTGCAAGCCTACGATTTCGACTTCTTCGCCGACCTTTACTTGTCCGCGTTCAATTCGTCCTGTAGCAACGGTACCGCGACCGGTGATACTGAAAACGTCTTCAACTGCGAGCAGGAACGGTTTGTCGATGTCACGAACTGGGGTTGGGATGAATGTATCAACCGCTTCCATCAATTCGGTCAGCTTAGCTTCTTCCGCAGGGTCACCGGCTAATGCCTTGACAGCGCTGCCGCGGATGAAAGGTACATCGTCGCCAGGGAACTGATACTTGGTCAACAATTCGCGAGCTTCAAGTTCAACTAGATCGAGCAACTCAGGATCGTCGACGAGGTCGCACTTGTTCAAATAGACAACGATGTGTGGAACACCAACCTGACGTGCAAGCAAGATGTGCTCACGTGTCTGTGGCATAGGACCATCGTTGGCTGAGATGACGAGAATTGCGCCATCCATTTGGGCAGCGCCGGTAATCATGTTTTTGATATAGTCGGCGTGTCCTGGGCAGTCTACGTGACTGTAATGGCGATTTTTTGTTTCATACTCGACGTGCGCGGTATTGATTGTGATACCACGTGCTTTTTCTTCTGGGGCGGCATCGATTTCGTCGTATTTCTTGGCCTTGGCTTGCCCGCTCTTTGACAGAAACGTAGTGATCGCTGCTGTCAGCGTTGTTTTGCCGTGGTCAACGTGCCCGATCGTGCCAATGTTCACGTTTGGTTTATTTCTTTCGAACTTCTGGCGGGCCATCCTCTCAACTCCTTCAACAATAAATGCTGTGCTCTAACTATAAGTACAAGGACCAAAGTGTCTTTAAAACGCGCTTGGTAAAATGGAGCCCATGACGAGAATCGAACTCGTGACCTCCCCCTTACCAAGGGGGTGCTCTACCGCTAAGCTACATGGGCACGCGTGACCCACTTATTATGGCTCAAAAGAGCCGACTTAGTCGCACCTCCTAAGGTTGCCTTTAGAAATCAAGGATTCCCAGGCAAGGGAAACAGTTTGGGCAGAACTGGATTCGAACCAGTGTAGGCTTTCGCCAATGAGTTTACAGCCCATCTCCTTTAGCCACTCGGACATCTGCCCATACAAGCCGGTGATGGGATTCGAACCCGCAACCGACGGTTTACAAAACCGTTGCTCTACCATTGAGCTACACCGGCAATAGCGCCTGCCGAGCGCGATCGGCAATTCTACTAGCATTATTTAAGCCGTGTCAATGGCGCCAGAGATCGCGACTAGCCAAGCGGTGCTGCACACATTTCATGCGCACTTGTGCGACATCATTTTAGCTTGCTTCGAGCGCGCATGCGCCGCTTCGTACGCCATTTTTTTCCTTTTCATATCAATAAGATTTATGTTGCCATGCCTGCAGAGGACCGCCGCGCCACTAGAATCGCAACATGCTGCGCATCCTCGACGACTGGAAACCGCATTCGCAAGATGAAGAGTCCAAGCGGGCATATTTCTTTCTCCATATGATTGGTGCGCAGTGCATGTCGCATGTAGAGACCATTCTGGCCGAGGCTCAGGAAATTGGTGCGATACCAATGCCTGACGTAATGCGCTGCACGAAACTTCTCGTCTGCATTTCGAGCTATCTAGCCGTGCTTGAACAATCGGATGTTAAGCCGTTTAGCTGGCTTAGTGACTGGCTCTTGCAAGTTATGACCCAACTGGATGAGATGATGCCAGATCCTCCATCTCGCGGAATGACAGAGCCTTGGGCTGAACTTGATGCAGAGGGAATGATCAAATTGGCGACAGAAAGCACTTGTTTGATTCTGACTTTGCGACGCAGTGAGTTCCAAGCATTTATTGCCGACCTGCTGATTGAAGATCAAGCATACAGAAACGAGCTTCTCGTTATGGCGTTATCGCAGCCGACCGACGCTCTGCGCAACCATCTCTCATTGTTCAGTTGAGGTCAAAAGAAAGGAACCGGCATGAGAGTGGCATCGGTTTTCTGTCAGGGCTTCAAATATCCAGCACCTTGCAACTGCCTGACCACCTCATAAAAGACAATGCCTGCAGCTACGGATGCATTCAACGATTCCGTCTTGCCGAGCATGGGAATCTTCAAGAGCATGTCGCAGTTTTCTTTGACCAGGCGACCCATGCCTGTGCCTTCACTGCCAATGACAAGTGCCAGCGGTCTAACAAGATCAACCTTTGTATATAGATCGCCATGATTCGAGTCCAAACCGGCGATCCAAAAACCCGCTTCCTTCAACTCTTTAATTGCAAGCACCAGATTGTGGATTCTAACGATAGGCAAAGACGCCAGCGCGCCTGCACTTGTTTTAGCGACAATTCCAGTTAGCCCTGCGGACCGCCGAGCGGGCAAGAGAAGCCCCTTCAATCCCGCTGACTCAGCCACTCTTATGATTGCGCCCAGATTGTGTGGATCCTCTATGCCGTCGACAATTGCAATCACGCTTCCATTGAGAGAGTCTGGCGATGATAGCCTCAAGCGATCGAGAAATTCGCTCAGCTCCCAAAATTCGGCTGCACTTATTTGAGCAGCAATGCCCTGGTGCACTTGATTTGGTCCCACTAGATAGTCAAGCTTACGACGATCGCAAATAACGACGGGTATGCGTTGGGACTTGGCTAACTGTTTTATTCGGTCGACTTTGCGGTCAGGATGATCAAGGGCCGACATATAAATCTTGCTGATCTCTGGTTTCTTTATTTGCCCGCGAGGCGGGCTATCAGCGCCTTCTTCTTCGTCGTCAAGTTCATTGTCTTCCAGAAAAGCAAGCACCGAATTCTTGCCAAAGATCAGCTCAGTGCCATCTTCTTGTTCGCCACGGTCACTATTTGTCGACTCGGAATGACCATTCTGTCCAGGATCGTTTTGTCCTCTCGGATCACGCGCTCCACGCTGGTCGCTCTGCCCCCGCGGATCACGCGATCCGCGCTGGTCGCTCTGCCCCAGCGGGCCACGAGATCCGCGCTGGTCGCTCTGCCCCCGCGGTCCACGAGATCCACGCTGGTCACTCTGTCCTTTTTGACCTCTCGGTCCGCGTTGGTCCTCAGGCATAATCGCTCCATTAACTTGTGGGCAAAGCACCATGGACGTCCATTCCATCGGTGGTTATCCTAGGATAGTCTCGACACCCGAAGGCGAAAGCTTCCGAGCGCTTGATTCAGCACAACATCCAATCTTATAGTGTAATTCGCCATATGATGTACGACGTATTCTTTTTCGGTATGCCGCTGGTCCTGGCAGTTTGCTTCGGGGCCCACGCAGTACGCGACCAGAATGCTTCCTTCTGGCGCCCGTCATTTGCTTGTTTCGCGTATTGCGCCTTTTATCTGGCGGGTGGTCGCGATGTTCTACTTTACCTGACTGTCTGCATCATGATGGGTGGCGGCGCGCTATCTGCCGGTTGGGCAGGGCTGCCGGGCTAACCTAATTCGAGCTGCGCACCTTTTTAGTCGTGGTCGGAACGGAATGTCGGTTCTGCTGGGCCTCGGCAAGGGTGCGCATAACGATGTTGTGCTTCTTTAGCCAACGAGAGATGGTATTGGGGTCACACCATTTGTCTTGCTCTTCTCGATAAGCCTTGGCTATTTCAACCGTGCTCAATTTTTCTTTGACATACTTTTGAGTAAGCCAATCTTTATCCTGATAGAGCATCTTTGTTCTTAGAGTCTTGCCCACTTGCCCCGGCCCCTTTTCGAATGAATCGAACTTTCAGCGACACAAACCATACTACATATTCTAATTGTCGGTGCTGCCTGGACTTCTGACAAGACCTAACCTAAGCTTTTAACAACTTCTCGGGTCAAAAACTGATGGACAAATTGCAGCCACCGCCTGACGCAAAGCGGCTTCCGCAGGTTGATAAGATGCTCCGGCATCCGATTCTTTTGTCGTTGCAAGAGGAATTTAGGCGGGAGATTGTCGCGGAAATGACGAGGCGCGTACTGGCAGATTATCGGTCGGAAAAAAATCAAAATGACGTTCCTGATCAAATAGACGATATCGCCAAAGAAATTCACAGCAGGTTAACGAGCCTAATCGCTGGGAATTTGACAAAAGTGATAAACGGCACCGGCATCATTTTGAGCACGAATTTAGGGCGCGCTCCACTTCCTGACGCGGCTGTTAATAAAGCTGTTGAAATTCTCCAGGGTTACTCAAATCTGGAAGTAGATTTGGAAAGCGGCAAGCGCGGCGAGCGAGTACTGGCTATCGAAGAGCTTCTTAGCGTTTTGACGAAATGCGAGGCGGCGATTCTCGTCAACAATAATGCAGCTGCAGTGATGCTGACAGTCACAGCACTTGCCCACGAAAAGGAAGTAATTGTATCAAGAGGCGAGTTGATAGAGATCGGTGGCAGTTTTCGATTACCAGATGTAATCGAGTCGGCTGGTGCTTCTTTGAAAGAAGTAGGCACCACGAATCGAACCAGAATCGCCGACTATGAGCGAGCCATTAACGACAAGACTGGCATTCTGCTTAAATGTCATCGTTCGAATTTCGAAATCTCGGGCTTCACTGAAGAAGCGAACACATCTGACCTTGTCGCTCTTGGTGCGAAGCACAAGATCCCGATTGTTGAAGACCTTGGTAGCGGCGCGCTTCTCGACTATTCCAAATTGGGCATGAAGTATGAGCCCACAGTCGCAGAAGTATTAGCGCACGGTGTCGACCTCGTCATGTTCTCTGCAGATAAGCTCATGGGTGGCTCGCAATCAGGCATCATCTGCGGCAAGTCGAGATACATCAAAACACTGCGCGACAATCCTATGTATAGAGCCTTAAGGGCTGACAAATTGTCAATTGCTCTTTTAGAACAAGTCTTATGCCAGTACCTGCGCCTCACTCCAGAGCAACACATTCCGGTCATGCAGATGGCAATAACGCCCGCTGCAGAAGTGAAGACGAGAGTTGATCGATTTATTGAGACGACCAACTTGGCAGACTGTTGGAAGATTGCATCGGTACCGACGCGCTCCGCCTTTGGTGGCGGAACATTACCTGGTCATACAATAGAAAGTTTTGGTATCACCATCACAAACGATGGCACCGGGAAAAAGAATTTGTCGCCTGACAAGCTCCTCTCTTTATTACGCAAGGCACCGATTCCAGTCATTGCGATGATTCAAGACGGCAAGGTTGTGATCGACTTTAGAACGGTACAACAGCAGGACGAGAGGCATTTGCTCAATTCTTTGCAAAGTTTGCCAGCCTGAAACTAGAAATGAAGTGCAAATATCTTTAGGGTACACAAATCAAGGGGATATAATTCCAGCTACGGTGGAAACTTTTTGGCGACTTGAGACAGATTACGTGAGGATTGTGAGGCTTATATGACAGACGGAAGCGGAACTGAAATTACATTGGCTACACTGGCGAAGAAGATTGACGAACAATCAAGATTTTCGCGCAGCGTCTCAATCATCTGCACACTGAGTATTCTCGGTGTTATGTTTTACACCCTGACTGAAATGTTCAGCAACTTGCCAAACATGATCATTCTTCAATTCATGGGTAATCTGGAAAAGATTAACCAAGAATGGAATTCGATTGATCAAACGCACCCTAAAAATAAAGCGGACTCGTCAAAACCAGCAGCAGTCAAGTAAGCAATCGATTTCAGGAGGTGCGGCATGGCCGGCCTCACTGGTTGATTCAATAACTAGGGGCGCGAAAGCGCTCCCGTTACTTTTTGAGCAGAGCTTGTCTTCTTTTGACCTCAGCTTCAACTTCTTCAGGCGAGATGTTGTTGACTTGCATTGGTCCAGCACAAATCTCACGCCATGGTGCCCCGGCCAGGGCTTGTCTGACAATCACTTCAAAAACTTGAGCTCTGACGCCACTTCCGTAACTTCCTGCACCTGATACAAATGGTGTTGTCGGAGCAGCTGGTCTAGGCACCGCTTGATTGCCTTGCTGTTGTTGAGCTGGTTGTTGCTGTTGCATTGGTTGCTGCAGCGGCTGCTGTTGCTGCTGTTGTGGTTGATTGAGATTTTGCTGCGGCTGACTTTGCTGTACTTGTGGGTTTAGCTGATCCAGTGGATTAGTCGGCTGTTGTTGTTGTTCGGTTTGCCCGAACAACGGCCGCGCTGGTCCGGCATCAAACAGTTGCCCCTGCTGCTGTGGCTGTGCTTGTTGCTGGGGATTTTGTTGGGCACCAGGGGCGACATCAAAAAATCCTGGCTGTTTGTGAGCCTCTTCCTTTGGTTTTGCGCTGAGCTGCCTCTGAAGATCCGTCACCATATCTTTTGTTTGATCGCGAAGTTCTTCCATCTGCGTGCGCAGTTGATTGTTTTCAGATTCTTTTCGTGCTAACTCGGCTTCGCGTTCTTGCAAAACTTCGTCGCGCTTATGCAGCGTTTCAGTCAATTCATCGTAACGGGTGTTAAACTCTTCCCAACGCGAATTGAGCAGCTCCTGAGCCTCTTGCAGCTCTTGTTCTTTTGCGGCTAAGACCTGGTTGAATTCTTGATCTTTCTGTTCCAACTTACGCTGAATTTCTTCATTTCGTTTTGAGAACTCATCGTTCGTCCGCTTCAATTCGTCTAATTGCGCAACTATTGTTTCGTCCTGCACCATCTTAACGATTGTGCGCGGCTCGCCATCTTCTGAATGTTGTTGCGCTGCACGTTGTGGCGGATCTGGTGCTTGCACCGCATCATAGGCAGCTCTAAACAAATCACCAGACAATCTTTGCGTACCAAGCAAATCAACAAGGCGATGCAGTAAATCAGCAGGATGATCAGCAGGGAACACGGCCATGTAGGCACATTTAAACGTCCATGGATCGATAATGCCAGCGGATAACTGATCGGCAAGACTGGTAATTAGTTGTTCGCGACTGAGCTTCGGTGGCTCTTCCGAACCGCCCGAACTTGCCTCACGTGACTCCATGACGGCAACCAATTGGTCGATCGCAGGCACCAATTCACCAACAGCCTTCATCGGTTCTAAAGCAGCAGACAGAGATTCCATCAAACTATTCAAATTAAGTCCGATCTCAAAGAAACTTTGATTCTGCAAGGTCTGAGCGACACCTTTCAGAGCATCAGTTTGCTCAGTGGCAATCTTTTGCAACTCCGAAAGGTTCATTGCGCAAGCACCCATCGCTTGATCGATGTTGTTCATTATTTCAATTGCCTGGGTTTGCAATTGAGTTGGTGCTTGTCCCATGTTTGGATCTTGTTGAATTCCATAAACATAGCCGCCACTCATAGATAAAGGCACGTCGTCTTCAGCCACTGGATTTGGTGGCATAGGGGCAATTGATTGCATCGGGTCGGCAGGAGCAGTGGGCATCATGTAACTCAAATCTACAATCGAATCGGCGCTTGAAAGCGTCGGATCTGGTCCGTCAACACCGGTTGGTTCTGCAATCGAATTGGAAAGGTTCTGCAGCAGACCCGGAGGCATCGTCGCAGGTGCACTCATATGCCTGCGTCTGTCGACGCGGGCTGTAGAAGGCTCTGCTGCAATTGTCTCGGATTCCGATTCTGCCACTGGTTCTACCTCAGGTTGAGAAAAAAACGTTTCCTCTGGGCGAGCAACTGGTTCGGGATTCATCGCAGCAAAGAATGAAGCAGAGGATAGGGTATTAGTGCTGCCATTTCCATTTCCTGCGCCCCCATTCGATGGAGCTGCTCCACTCGTAGGTGCAGCTTGTTCCTCAGCTGGCGAATTGAATTCGCTGGCTAGTGCAGCAATTTCGAAATCCGAGGCGGCAATTTCGTCGGCAAAAGCGGGAGTTTCATTAACCGGGGCGATGGCCTCGAAAAATGGCGCAGCTGGCTGATTGGATGGCGCAGCTGGCTCATTGGACGGCGCAACTGGCTCGCTATCCGACCCTGGTGGCTGACCATCTGAGGCAGTTGTTTCAGTGCTCGTCGGTTCACTGGTCATCGTAGTCGGTTCGTTAGCTGGTGCCGCCGGCATTGGTGGTGCGACATCTGCATCAGAAGGTGCAGGGGCGAGAAGATATGGATCGGGCTTGTAAGGGTCAGGCGGCGCCGCTTGCTTAGCAAGCGTTCCTCTCAAACGAGCTCGACGAGCGGCCAGTGAACTTCCGTCCTCGCCACTAGGATTGCCTGTCGCGTAATCTTCGGACCCCATACCGTTTCCTTATCGCTCAACCCATCAAAACAATGGGTTTTTGAACTCACTTTATGGACTGTTTTGAAATCCAGGCGGCCACCAACAGCCGTCAATTCAGTTCTTAATTCAATTTACCCACATTGGCGCGTACATACGACCCATGACAGGCAGTTTCTTTAAGTGCGGGTTAACCGGCTTTACCTGGAGTAGCGCCGCGTTTCAGAATCGCACCGAGTAAGTCCACAAATCCCCAAATATTTAATCCCTTTAACATTAGTATAGGGCCGAAAGGATAAATGGGCGCAGAATTTTTGCTATTACGGTGAAGAGAATCTCTCAGCCCGTTTAATAAAGGGTGAGAAGCGCCAAAAGCAGGAGTTTTGCGACTCTGATTGGAAGAGTGTCGGCATCGCGTGAACTGATGAAAAAGATAAAACCCAAAGGTCCTCGAATCGGCTGGATTCTACCCCTCGTCGCTTGCGCCGGGATCTACTTTCTTAGTTTCCCAGTCCTCAAAAGCGTGCTCAAAGTTCCAGACGCGGTGCTTCCTCATGCGAACCAAAACGTTTTAACGATGGATTCTTCGTCAGGTCAAATTCGGGTGCCGCTGACAATGGTCTCTGGCAAAATGCAAAATGCTCTTTTGATCGAGGAAGATAGACGCTTTTACATGCATCATGGCATCGATTTGCTAGGTGGCATTCGAGCTATCGGTGCGAATTTGAGAGCAGGCAAACCGATTGAAGGTGGTTCTACAATCAGTCAGCAGCTGGCTAAAAATGTGTTTCTGGACTGGCGTGAGAAAACGGCGGCGAGAAAACTTCAACAGATGGTGCTGGCTTGGGATCTTGAAAACAGATATTCAAAGCAACAAATCCTGGAAGCCTACCTTAATGAGGTCTATTTCGGCAACGGTGCTTATGGCGTTGAAACTGCGGCGCGCCGATATTTCGGAACGCATGCCAAAGATCTCGACTGGGGCGAATCAGCTTTTCTTGCCGGTTTAGTTCAAGCGCCGTCTGAATTAGGGGCACCGTCCGGTCGAGGACGCGCATTGCAAAGACAAAAAGAAATTCTGCAAAAGTTGCAAGACAACGGGGTGGCTACGACAGTCGAAGTTGATCAGGCTCTGAAAAGAAAATTGCCGTTGAAGCTCTAGCAAGTTGAATCGTTGAGCGCAGCTTTAATCCAAAGCAGGCAGCGTGATTTCTAAATGCACTGTGGTGCCCTGACCTGGTGCCGATCTCAAACCAAATTCAGTCGGAAAGAAACAACGAATCAAATCAACTCTCTCCCGCATTCCCGAAACTCCCATGCCTCCGGAATCGAGACTTTTGTCGCGGCTTCCGGGCAGAAAACCTTTTCCATTATCAGTGACCGTGAATCGGATCGACTTGTCTTTGCTGCGCTCAATATTGATTGAAACAGTTGTCGCCTTGGCATGCTTCTCGATATTATTTAGACACTCCTGCACCAGCCTGAATATATTTAGTTCAACAGTATCGGGCAAGTTTGGAATGTCGAGATCACAGCTCAATGTGCAGTCGATCGCCGTGCGCTGCCCCATGCGCTGCAGCATATCTTGCAAACTGGTTTTCAGTCCCCAGTCGTGAAGATTTCTCGGTGCGCACTCGTTGCAAATGTCTCTTAACTGCTGGGCAATTTCATCGAGAGTTTCGAGAATTTCCTCTTTTGAAAGTTCTTGATCTCCTCGCAAGTGCCGTTTCAACATCAACAAATCAGCCAGAACAGTATCGTGCAAGCTGCGTGCTAACTCATTTTTGAGAATTTCCTGTTGATTGAGAACTTTGAAAATTAGATTTTCTTTCTCCAACATCAACTTTTGCATCGAGTTGGCACCAGTCGGAAGAGCAGTTAATTTGTCGCTGCGATATTCCTCGTCATCCTTAATCGAGATCAATTCGTTCAAACACCTTTGCAGCACGGCCACCGTCTCTTCGGAGTTGGCGGGCGCCTTCCCTAGCATCCATTGATAACCACCGGCAGTGCCGGACAATTCAAATCGAGCTTTAAATCTAGATCCAAATTCCGAAAAAGCTAATAAAGGAATGTCATCTGCTTTGAGCAAAAACAGCTCAATCAATCCATCAGCCCCTCGCACCGACAAGCTGTGGGTGGCAGTTGAGGCACGGAAGCGGTAATAGGAAGGGCGCGGCGAAGAACGCGTGACATTCTTGGCTGGAAACTTCGGTTCAGGTATATTGCGCGGTTCAGTGACCTCAACCCCGGCATACTTCGCATCATTTTCGATAATCGCACGAAGAATATCACAAAGCGCATTCGACATTTCGATCGTCTGATCACCAGCATTAGATGCCTTTCCGACAATTTTCATGAGTCGAGATCTACGCTCCCATAACCATTTCTCACAGCCCAGGCGATCAACTGTTCTCTGGTTTCCAAATCAAGTTTCAACAATAGAGTTTCACATTGTTTTCTTGCGGTGGCCACCGAAGTAAACCTTTGGTCGGCAATATCCTGGTATTTAAGCCCTTTCCCAAGCATGGCTAGGACTTCGTGCTCCGAGCGAGTAATCTTCTTATAGTCTACTGAAAGTTCAGAAGACATTATTGCCGTTTCGCCGGAAGTCACTTTTCGAATGGTGGCAGCGACAGTGCTAACCCGCTCCGACTTCAGGAGATAAGCTGCTACGCCCATGGACAAGACGCTCTGCACAAAGGCGACGCGATTTTCGCCTGAAAAAATTACCAGCTTGGCTCCTTTGAGCTGACAATAATCTTTAATCATCGATTTCGGTGCTTTGCTGCCCGGTAAGTGCAAATCCAAGACAATGATGTCCGGCGCCAATTTTTTAGCCAAAACCAGTCCATCATCGCTGTTTGAAGACGTTCCAACAATCTGAAAGCCTGGCTCTCGAGAAAGGCCCATTTCCAATCCATCCAAAGTGGCGTGGTGATCTTCCACAACTAGAATCTTGATGGATTCAGGCATTTACAATCTCATGTGGGACTGGTGACGGCATTGCGCGGTGAGTACATTGAAATGTGCCCTCTCGGTTATGTTCATAACAACCACTGATTGCCTGCACCACAATTGGTGGCGATTGGAGGCGGGTACAATGTAAACCTAGGATAGCCAGACAAAAAAGATTATCGGCTTCGATCTAACATTTCGTATAGTATATTCGCCCGATGGCGCGCAAAGCCCACCCCCGTGTACATTATTTACGCTTGACAATCGACATAACCGACTGTACGATTTGCACTACAATAATGCTAACATAGTTTTATGCGCTTACTAATAACGCAATTAAAAGACAAACTCGTCGTAACTGACGTATCATCGAAATA
>PLZS01000171.1 GCA_003153555.1 Candidatus Melainabacteria bacterium
AACCCAAGCTTTGATATCGAGCATCTGCCGAATTAATTTAGCGCGAGCTTTTGGAGTTAGGACTGTCTGGCTATCAATGCCAGGCGTCTTGCGTCCTTTGTTTTCTTGCGTTACTTTTCTAACGCCAGAAAGCAGGTTAGAATAACTACGCATCATCAGTTTCATCAGGCTTCGGACCTTATTCCACTGACACTGCTTAGTCGCACGAAATATTCGCTGCCTCAAGTTCCTAACACGTCTTTCGATGAGCCTCCAGTCAAGGTCTGCCCATTCTTGGAAATGCGCCGAATGCTTTTCGACCTTACCGGCTTGCTATCTGCCTGTAACACAACCGTGTTTCTGTTGGGCGACTACTCAGCCGATGATGAAAAAGTTTTGCCTGAATTTGCTGTTGTAGACGGCATCGTTCAGTTCATGCGAAGTGAACAGAGTACACGCGATGAGCGCTTTCTGCGCGTGCGTAAGCTACGAGGTAGTGGCTATAGGGAAGGAGCGCATGGATTTAGCATCACATCTCAGGGACTCGATATTTATCCGCGCTTAGTCACTCCTGAAATACCAGAAAATTACATCATCTTGCGGGAGCGAACCCCGTCCGGCGTCGATGGATTAGACAAAATAATTGGCGGTGGTTTGTGGAAAGGCAGCTCGACACTTTTAACCGGTGCAACAGGGACCGGCAAGACCACCTTGGCTCTCCAATTCGCAATTGAAGGGATAAGCCAGGGTGTCCGCAGTTTGTACGTCAACTTTCAGGAAAATCCCGCTCAATTAGCAAGATCCATTCAGAATTTATCCGGGCGCGAGGAAGAAACCATCGAGTCGGGACTCAAACTTCTCTATATTTCACCTGTTGAGGTGCAGATCGATAGCGTCGTTGTCCGTCTCTTCAGAATGATTCAAGAGCAACACATCGGGCGGGTAGTCATCGATAGTATCGGCGATTTGTCTATGGCCGCCAGCGATCCTCAGCGCTTGCACGGTTATTTGTATGCTCTGGTTCAACATTTCGCTGTCAAAGGCATAACTGCTATGTTCGTCCTTCAAACTGGAGATCTTATGTCTGGCTTCAACATGGATTTTCCAATGGGGCGCATCAGCTATATATCAGACAATATTATCTCGCTTGCATTGAATGATGACAAAGAGCCATGCCTAGAGCTAACGTGCACTAAATCCCGAGGAACTGAACGGGACATGACTTCTCGTAAATTTCACATCGCAAAAGACGGGCTACACATTACCTAGAGATCTAACCGGTGTTGCACCGGATGAGGGCAAGCCGCTAGTGCTTGTGGTCGATTTGTGAACTTGATCGCTATTTGTCCGCTTTTTTGAACCGGTATTTGTCCGCTTTTTTTGATCGCTATTTGTCCGGCTACTTATGTATGGGCGCTTCGGTCGTTAGCTAAAAAGGCTGCATATTCGCATCGTTTTTGGCCGGCCAATCGCATGCAATCTGGCCGGTTAAGCGCACGGTTTTTGGCCGGGCAGCGCATTGCTCCGTTAAAAATCTAACTATTGACGAACCGTTGCCTCATTGAAAATCTAACCCCTCCAGCGGGGGGCGAACATGAGGCTAAAAATGACGTTCAAAGCCGGGGTATCTACTCAAAAAAAATATACCAATTAGAACGTACTCGGATTGGAATGACGTTCGTCCAGGATTCTTCGAGGCTGATTTGGTGGCACATGGCGGTGGCAGCGGTAGTGGGCAATTCCTTCACACATTGACCATGACGGACATAGCGACTGGCTGGACTGAATACTCGGCCTTAATTAGCAAATCCGAAATTTCAGTACTGCGCGCCTTTCATGATGTCCAAAAAGGAATTCCTTTTCCACTGCTGGGTCTTGATACTGATAATGGTAGCGAGTTCATCTTATTCCGATGACGGAATAAAATGAACTCGCCTCCATTGTCGCTGTCAAAGCCGAGCAACGGAAACGGCAACAGCTCCTTTAGCTCGTTCAATTCCTCCAAAACATCGCCTTCACTTTTGCCCATTAGCGCGCCCAACTCCGTCCAGCCAGTTGCAATGTCGGTCACAGTCAATGTATGAAGGAACTGTCCTCGAACATTGTCACCACAGTGCGCGACGAGATCAGCTTCCACAAAGCCCGGAATCACATCATTCCAATCGGCAAATGTTCGAATTGGAATGTGCTTCTTGATCAAGTGTCCTGCTTTTGTGGTGCTGATACCTTTGCCAGGATACTTGCGCCATTTTAGATGAGGCAACGGTTCTTCAAGAGTCAGAACTTAGGTGAGTCAATGCGCTGGAAGAAGTATCTACGATGCCAACACTTTGATTATGCTAAGCGAGGGCGTGCATGAAACTGACTCCACAAGCTCGTTCCCCAACTTTACTTCACATAATCTTGAACTTCGCATAATCACATAAAAATGGGCCATTCCTCTCTTGAAATGGTATCTGATTGCAGAGCCCGTGATAGTTTCCAGCATTGAGCTGGGCAGTCTTTGCTTTGTTTGCAAGTAAATGCTGGTGCGCAACATGGTGCTGAGGCTGGTTAAACCTTAGACTTGTTCTTTTCCAACTCGGCGACTAAAGCGTCTGCATATTTAACTGCGTTTGCAACGTGCTCATCGCGTTGAACCTGCGCAGCCTCATCAGTTACTGACCTGAATTGCGAACCTGCGTTGCTCAACATACCCTGTAGAATAATTGTCGCCATCTCTTCTCTTTCTATAGTCATTGCTTGTCCTCGCGTGTGTGCGTAACGTGTACCTGAGCTAGAGTTAGGCCGATTTTCGACTAGTAACTAAATTGAAGACAAACACCACCAAGGCTAAAACGAGTAGTGTATGGATGAAGGAGCCACCAATATGTGCCACCAGCCCAACTAGCCAGAATAGAACGAGTAATGAGATTATTGTATAGATCATGATTGCTGCCTCTGTTTTTAAGTCAGACTCAGCGAAAATGTTTTTGTTCCCTGCGATTGGTTAGCTAGTATCTCCATATTATTTTGGACGTTGTTGCGATCGAATGTAAATTGTGGAATAAATGGCAGAGAAATTAGGGCGTTATTTGTTAGCAGTTACCAGGTTTGTCCAGTTTTGAAAATGCCACAAGCAGAGTATTGAAGAGCATTGCCAGATTGGTACTGACATGCCATTCAATGGCGATTGTACGGCGTAAGAAGCCACGTGATCCCACAAAAGAGGTCCTTGAAACGGCAGCACTTCATCTTGTACGGCGTCACTGGGATTGTGATATCGAAGATGTCTTGCGACTTGCGCGGGCAGAAAAAATTTGACAGCGTATTCTCGGATCGGCTGTGTTCCTTCATTGGAGATATCAAACACCCGATTGACGCCGTTCCGATGATAGCGAAGGGTTGTAGCGTGGTCCATTTGGAGCCGCAGCGGTGATGTGGGCAGCCACACCAATATTGATGGCTCTGGTTGAATCGGACGTAGCCGGACCTGCGATTGGCTGTCTGCATCCAGGGTTTGAACATAGGTGCCCGACTCGTCGAGCCAAAATATCTTTTACGGCTTACGGAAAATCATCCTGTCTAGGCATTATCTTCCTCATCGGGGTTAGTTAGCAGGCTCCCTTTTACTTTCATGACAGTCGTTTTGCTGATTCCAAATTCTGCGGCGACAGCCCGAACACTCTTACCTTCTATAAGGAGGCGCTGTACACGCTCTTTTCGGTCAAAGCTAGGTGTCGTCCTTTAGCCTTGCCACTTTTAGTGCCCTTAAAACGAGCGTGGAATATCCCTGATTTGATTCTTTCTCGAAGTAAGTCCCGCAATTGCTCTAAGCTGGTGAGCTTCAAGCGATCAGCTTCATCGATAATGACAAGTTCAATCAAGCTTTCTCGGCGATCAATTTGACCGCGCTCTCTAGGTGACAGAGTGCTCGCGATCAGAGCTGATTGACGTTGCACGAGTGCTTCCAGGTCCCACTCAATTTGATATGGCGAATTCATAACAGATGGAGTGTAAAACAGGGTCCTGCAGTTTCTAACAAACTTGGGCGTGTCATCTGCTCCGAATCTATTCTGCAAATTTACTATCCTGTCCCAGTCAGCATAGTGACGACCTGCAATGGTTTTACGTGCACAGGAGTACGGAAGAAAGTGAAAACGAAAAAGGCACCGGTGACTTTTATCCGAGAGTTTTCATCGGCACCCGCGCAGGCAAGGCTAGCAAATATGCCGTCTTAGATATTGACGCCGGCAGTAAGTACCACAATAAAGAAGGTCTTCGAAGAATAACTGAACTACTCGACAAAGCAGGGATCACAGAGACTAACTTATACCGCTCATCCGAGTCGGGTGGTTGGCACCTGTATATATTCTTTGACGCACCAATAAGCTCTCGTGATTTACGCGATCAACTTGTTCAATTATTCAGCCTGCACGACTTTGAAATCGGAAAGGGCACACTCGAGGTATTTCCTCACCTGGGCGAGCGATCACTGGGCCAGGGACTGCGACTGCCGTTACAGCCCGGTTGGGCATGGCTAAACGCAGATACATTGACTGTACGAGACGAAAGATGGGAGATGAGCCCACAAGAAGCTCTTCTTACATTTATGCGCGATATCGAATCGACATCTAATACTACGCATCAATTTCATCAACTCAAAGCGTACGTAGCGAAAGTAGCTGCCACCAGGCAAACAATCGTCGCCAGAACAGCAAATAGTACGCGGCTGGCAGAAGTAATTCCTATACGTAATTACGTAAGAGCTGATGACTCGGATAGCGCCATAAGCGCCGTGAAATCAGCTTTTCAGAAGATGCCTCCTGGCATTCTTGCTAACACTTGGGTCAAAGGCCGTCATTACTACAGCTTTGGTTTGACCGGACCGTCACAACGAGCAGATGCAGTTCAT
>PLZS01000004.1 GCA_003153555.1 Candidatus Melainabacteria bacterium
GGATCAGAGTTGGGTCGTACAACTCCGTCGTTACCTACGGTTTTTGCAGGATCAACGTTAGGTATGGCTTTTGTCGAATCGGAATTAGGTCTTCCATCGGGGCCTACTGTCTTCGCAGGATCAAGGTTAGGCCTTATGATTCCGTCGTTGGCTGCGGTTTTCGCCGGATCAAGGCTAGGTCTTACAACTCCGTCGGCGGCTATGGGTTTTGCAGGATCGGTATTAGCTCTAACAGCTCCATCAATTCCTACGGTTCTTGCGGGATCAAGACTAGGTCTTACAACTCCGTCAGTGGCTGCGGCTCTTGGGTCAGTGTTGGGTCGAACACCACTATCGGTGCCTAAGGTTTTAGTTGAGTCTGCGATCATTCTTCCAAGAGAATCCCGGGTGTCGGATCTCAAAGTGGCAGAGGTGTTGTCTGGTAGGGCACGGTTATCTACCGTCGGACGCGGACCGTCAACTGGAGCCACAGTAGCTCTGGTGCCCGCTTCAGGTAATCCTCCGGTAGTTAGACCACCCTGAGCCGTTTTTACGGTTACCTGGGATGGCGTGTCTGCGCCCGTCGATGTAAGTCTGTCGCAATTTGCTTGCGTGGTTGGCAAAATTCGCGGTGTTCCGCCATCTCCTATTGGTGAGTTATTCTGTTGGTCAAGTCTCGTTGCGTTCGGCACCACAGGTAGTGCTCGGTCGCTTCCACTATTGACCACTGGGTGAGATGTGTCGACGGCGGTGCCTGCGGTGGCAGCCGAGTAGACTAAATCAGGTGAAACCTTATGAAGAACTGGAATGACCGGCGCTTCTGAATTTTGTAAAAAGCTGCTGATGAGAGGACTATGCCCTTGTGGGTTTGCCGTCGATGTAGACAATGAAGTCACTTCAGGATTTTTCGGAACCGTCACGTCACTCCGAGCTGGCGCGGCTTGTACAGTCGCAACGTCAGTGCGAGGAGCGACCGACATTCCGGTGGCAAGGTCAATACGAACTGGTGTAGGTTGTACCGTAGGCAAAACATCATTACGTACTTGTCCGGACTGAAGTGGTGCGAATTGTCCAGTTAGAACTTCACTGCGAAATGGCGAAGCTTGTCCAGTCGATATGTCGTTTCGCTGCAGTGGTGCGACTTGTCCAGTTGGAAATTCACTGCGAAATGGTGAAGCTTGTCCAGTCGAAATGTCGTTACGAACCACCGCAACTTGTCCGGCTTGAAGTGGTGCGACTTGTCCAGTTGGAAATTCACTGCGCAGTGGTGAAGCTTGTCCAGTCGAAATATCGTTACGAGCCACGACAACTTGTCCAGGCTGAAGCGGTGCAACTTGTCCAGTTGAAATTTCGTTGCGCAGTGGTGAAGCTTGTCCAGTCGAAATGTCGTTACGAACCACGGCAACTTGTCCAGGCTGAAGAGGAGCCGCTTGTCCAGTTGGAACTTCACTGCGCAGTGGTGAAGCTTGTCCAGCCGAAATGTCGTTACGAACCACGACAACTTGTCCAGGCTGAAGAGGAGCCGCTTGTCCAGTTGCAACTTCATTGCGAAATGGTGAAGCTTGCCCAGTCGAGATGTCGTTACGAACCGCGGCAACTTGTCCAGGTTGAAGTGGTGCAACTTGTGTAGTTGGAACTTCATTGCGAAATGGTGAAGCCTGTCCAGTCGAGATGTCGTTACGAACCGCGGCAACTTGTCCAGGCTGAAGTGGTGCAACTTGTGTAGTTGGAACTTCACTGCGAAATGGTGAAGCTTGTCCTGTCGAAACGTCAACGTGAGGTCCGGCAGTCTGCACTGCGAAAACGTCGAGTCGAGGTGCGACCACCTTCGCTGTAGGGGGAGAGATCTCCCCCTGCCCTGAGTTCGCCGCTGTTTGAACCGTGCGGGGAGCGGGGGCAAATATTAAGTCAGTCTGACTCCTTTGATTCGTTGTGGCACCATGCATGGTGCTTTCTGCTTTCGGCACGGTCGCGATCACCGGAACCGTTTCTGACGTCATTTGGCGAACGATAGGCACATCCACTATTGGTTGACCGATATTTGTTCGCACAACTGCTACGGCGTCAGTCCGACTGAGGTTGTGGCAGTCAGGGTCGATGGCAGCTCGTTGAGCCTGAATTGGTTCGGAAGTCAGCAAAGTGGCAGTCAGGACAGATCTCATCAGAGGCGCAGACTGACCGACCGTAACCGATTCAGCAGCCTTGATTGCCGTTCCACTCTTCGCGTCTAACGGC
Organism: Candidatus Melainabacteria bacterium; assembly: GCA_003153555.1. Taxonomy (GTDB): domain Bacteria; phylum Cyanobacteriota; class Vampirovibrionia; order Obscuribacterales; family Obscuribacteraceae; genus PALSA-1081. The sequence goes on from PLZS01000004.1 coordinate 2,215, forward strand.
GTAAGTGTCTGAAATATGGAAGATGGTTTTACTTCAGTTTTTGTTGCGCCGACTGAGTAGGCCGTTCTCATAGCCTGATCTGCAGGCGCGTTTGCATAACCAGATGCCACTAATAAATGCGCAATCGTGGATTCGCGATCTTTATTGAAGGCGTCGGTGTTGGTTTGGCGCGGTTGATTGTTTCTGTCGGCGCCGAGGTTTTGCAAATAGGACATACTGCCATCCGCTGTTGAAATGTGTGGAAGCGAACTTATCAATTGCGTGGGCAATCAAAAAATGCCATATGAAAAAGAAAGGTGCCCGCCTGTTGTGTGTATGTACACGGGTGGTTGATTGACTGGACACGAAATAGATTAAATGTCCCGAGAACTGGCATGTTTAAGGCGCTGCTGCTTGTTGACAACGCTCCGGTTCTAGGTCTATTATTCTTAACGCTATCTTATATATGGATAGTCGATGCCGAAAATGTCGGGTAATCCGACTTTACTATGTGGAAATCAGCCTTAAGTAGCTATGCAGCCCGTTCTGGGTATGTATAGGGATATCGCAAGCAAGTTTTTCCCGCCGATAGCTCTCACTCCGGAGTGCACTATGCCTGATCCAGACTCCCTTTTTCGTGTTGCTGATGACAAAAAACCGCAGGACGATAATCAGAATGGTGTCGGCGACGGCAATGCGACCGGCAGTGGCACCGTTGGTCGGGTAGGTGATCCGCATAAAGAAAAGGGCGATGCCTCGGGTAGTGGCGCGTTTGAAAGCTCGGATCAAGCCTTGCGCGCGGCGGCTGGCTTGGAAGGCGGGTCTCAAAACTCACGCTACAGCGTCAGTGAATTCGGCCAGAATGTAGGGCAAGGCGAGGGCATATCTCGCGGGCAGGTGGTCAAATATACCGATACTGACGGCCGCACTATTCAGGGCGGCCAATATTCCAATAGCGAGGGCACCTTTTTTAAGACCCCTGAAGGTGACAAATACAAAGTTCAACTGGAAAATGGTCAGTACAATTTGCAGCCCACTAAGCCTGGACAGCAGCCGATTGAAGCGACAGCGAAAGATGTGGTTTCGGACGGCTTTGGTCGGTTTGGAAGCAGAAATTTGGACAACGAAAACAATCGAAACGGAGATCGGGGCGCACTTGATCCGACCAAGACAGTGCCGCCGGCAGACAGGACGGTACCACCACCGGCAGACAAGATAGTGCCGCCTGCAGACAAGGCGGTACCACCAGCAGATACGACGGTGCCACCGGCAGTCAAGACGGTCCCGCCAGCCGACACCAAGTTGCCACATGTAGACAAGACAGCACCGCCGCCGGCGACGGTGGTGGACAAAAATGTAGTGCCGGACAAAATCGTAGCACCGGTGGTGGTTCCGGAAAAATCAGTAGTTGCAACCGCTGCTCCGATAACAAGCGGCGCCGCTGATAGAACCACAACTGCGGATCATCCTGCCGCGGCGTTGGCAGCCCCAGCCAAGACTGTGACCGATCCAGCAACTTTCTATAACAACTTCAAGGCCGCCAATGATCAAACCCAGCGAGACATGGCGGCCAGCTTGGCTTCGCTTCCCAAAGATCAAAGAGCCAATTTTATAAATCAGGTCGTTGATGTCGGTAAGAATACCGACAGAGCTGGCGCACCGGGTGTTTTGAACGATTTGAGAGATAATGTTAAAGCTGTGCGCGGTTCAACTGACAATCCGATCGTCGCACCAGCGGTACCAGCAGTGACTAACGATCGTACTATTACTACTCCCGCTGCCGTTCCCGGCGGTGGAAAGACTGTCACAGATGGATCACAGATTATAGCACCGACCAAGGTTCCTGATACCGGTGCAGTGATTAATTTGGCTAACATCAATAAGCCAGGCACCGGGGATGGTACCATCACAATCAACCGCCCTGGTGGCGATCTCAAGGTTGTCACTAACGTTGATGGTGTCATATTAGCGAAGGGGCAGATTCCAGGAGGCGATAGCTTCAGACCAGATGGAAAAGATCGTCCTGCGCCAGGGCAACAACTTGATCCATCCATCCTATTGAGTAGAGGTGTCGATGGAAAACTTCAGAATCCCGCCGACCGCATCGCTTTAGGTCCCGACGGCAAGCCTATACAGCTCCCGGACGCTGTTCTGAAAGGTCTGGGACAACGCGGTGACGGTAAGGATAGCCCTGGTGGACTTGCCAGAGGTAAAGATGCAGGCGATCAGCCTCAAGCCTTAACTCCGGCCCAACGGAATATGATTTCCGGGCTGGATCTCAACGATCCACAAACTAAAGCATTTCTTGCTGACGCTTTGAGACAAATTCAAGCCACCAAACTTGGTGACTTCGATCCACGTCATCAAAACCGGAGTTTGCAAGATATTTTGAAAGGATTTGATCCTAATAAGGTCGACAAGCTGCAGGCATTCCTCAATCCAGATGGCAAGGGACCAATAAACGATGCCGCTGTCGGAAAGCTCACATCCATCCTCACTCAAAGCAGTGAACGAGTGGTGGGAACAGCGGCTACGGATCTTACTCTGGGACAAAAGACATCTATCGATCGTGTCACTGAAATGATTCGCGGCAATCAGAATTTGATTGATTTGACCACGTTGCAAACAAAAGACGCTCGTCTGCTGCAAGAGATCAATAGGCTGGTGGGCGACGTTAACAAGCAGTTTGGATTTGATGGAAAGAATGCCCTCAGCCTCGGAGATATCATCGGCCGGTCGCTAGATGGCACCAAGGGCGGTGAACGCGGCTTAGGTTTGGAAGGAAAAGGTCCATTAGATCGCGCTCTCGGACTAGATCCCTTGAGCTTCACCGCAAAGATGCCGCCAGCTCAAGAGCAAGCAATTCGGGCATTGCTGGATGCTAAAGGTCTGACCGGAGATTCCAGAGGAGAAACTTCCCGCCAGGAATACGCCGCTACAATTGCTTCCCGTCTTGCTGATTTGACAGGTAAGAATGAACCAGCTACTAAGCTTGATCAACTCGGCGCAAAGACTGAAGTAAAAGCGGAGCTTGTAGTTCGCCCGGATACAAAGGAAGATCGCCCTGAGACGTCCGACCATCTGACACCGTTTAGCAAAAACGATATGACTGTGCCGAATTTGGATGGTACGAAAAAACCAACTGAAGAGAAAGAGAGCTTGGTCGCCAAGCACAAGGATGAACAAGCGAGACTGGAAGAGGATCAGAAGCGTCGAGAAGAAGCATTGTTAGTGCTCGCTGCGGAACGAAAACTTCGCGAAGACAAAGAGAAACAACAGAAGGAACAAGAGCGTCTGCAAGAGAGGAAGAAGGACGAAGACGCCCGGCGCAGGCGATATGTTGTGCGGGAGAACGATACTCTCGAATCAATTGCTACCAAGCAACTTCGCGATGCGAAATTAGCCCCGTTAATCTATGAGTTGAACAGGAAAGAGCTCGCGCTCAAAACCGAAAATGGTAAAGAAGTTGTAGATCTGCGACCTCGCCAGGTGATCTGGTTGCCTTCTGGCGTTGACATTAAAGAGTTTCGAAAACGTCTGCATTCTGGCTCCACACCGCAGTCTACAGGTGGTGGCAAATTGACGGCCGAAGATGAATTGGCAGCTCGTTTTGGTAACAATTGGGCTGGTACTACACCTGATGCCGCCACCGTCAATAGTGGCATTTCCGAGGATACGGTGCACGATGAAATGATGTCATCGGCGGTGGCAGCATCGCAAGTACGAAGAGCTAACATTGAAACGTTACTTGGACCGTTGTCAAAGCAAAAGCCGACTGATGGTCGCATTCGATATGTGGTTCGCCTGGGCGACACTCTCAAATCAGTGGCGATGAAGCATCCGTCTCTACAGGAAGTTTCCCTGTGGTTGTTGCTAGCTGAGGTCAATGAAATTGCGCCTGATACTGATGAGAAGGGGATTCCGATGGCAAAACTTTCTCGTGGTTCCACTTTGCTAATTCCAACGCCTGAAGAAATTCAAGCATTTCGTGAGAAACATGGGGCGAAGTCGAATCTGCGAGCCGAAAGAGCAACGAAGACGTGTCCTCAGTGCGGTCGCTTGAGCGTGCTTGGAGCTTCCATATGCGGTGCCTGTGCACATAGCTTCAATGTTTTGAACAAGCCAGCGGTGACTGACGACGCAGGCATGATGGTCATGCAAGCTGCTGGTTTCGTGGGCAAGCCAGGCGCTACGCCAGAGAAGCGTCCTTCGACACCAAGCGATGTCACTGTGAACCTAGAAGATAACACCGTCGTTATCCCAGAGCGCCTTTATGACGAGAGTACTCAGCTAGCCATCGTGCAGCTTGATGAACAGACAAGACTGACCAGATTCATGAATCACGGTGATGCACCTTCAACGATTGTTCTGATTGAAGTCAGTTGTGACAATGCCTGGCAATCGGTTGTTGCCTACGAGATCTTCCCGAAGAATTCGATGCGGCATGAGTACAATCCCAAAGGCGAGCGAAAAAGCGTCAGAATTGACCTGCCGACTGAGGCGATTTTGGAATTGTCGAACAACGACTTGAAGGCAAATTGGAAGAATTACCGCGACCGATATTTTGCCCAGCTGATCAGCCTCAATCGCTGACCTAGTCAGTCCGATCAGAATTAATCTTATAGCCTCCATTTTGCTGTCTAATAGGCAGGAAATGTTGGATAGATGACAGTATTGGCAGGCAGTGAGGAGTATATTGACATCGACGAAGCACGGTAGCATTTGCTCGCTGCCAGAAGCGTTTCGGGAATTGACTGGGGCTAGTCGACCCGCTTTAGACAATGACCTCTTACTACGTGGCCCAAAATGCGCTGCTATCAGGCTTTCGCCTGAGCATCCAGCCTCTTCCAAGGCTAAAGCGCCGACTCAAATCTACTGAGCAACCGTCAGGGCGGTTCTGGTTTATTCATGGCAGACGTTATTACTACACCAGCTGACGATCCCTCCAAGAAGTTGCCAAAAGCGACTGATAAAACCACGACCACTGATAAGGCTAAGACCGATACTCTCAATCTCACAGACATCGTGCCTGGCGCTACTCCGGAGCAACGAAAGCAAACGCTCGTAGCGTTAAGACCGGCTGGCACAGTCCAAGATAATTTCGCAATCGACTACTCATCTATAACTAAGTCGGTGAATAGTGCTGGTTTGACTCCTCCAGGTGGTGAATTCGCTGCCAAAGTGACAGACGTTAAGGCACCTGCAAGTCCGTTCGTCGTCTCGCAAGTCACTGATGGACAAGTCGTCGCACCTAAAGCTGACGTTCTCTCTCTAACAGCGCAGGCAACTACACTCAAACCTGGCGATGCCAACTTCATTCCTGCTGGTTGGATTCAATATCCTCAAGGTCCCGCTCCTGAAGTGGCGAATGCTCCAGTCATAGGCACGGCAGTAATTGCTGGACCTCCGCAACTCATAGACAAGGGCACCGACGCCAATAATCAGCATTTGGTTCAGACCCTAAATCCTGACGGCAGCTACGTCACACGGGATACGAATCTCAACCCGCCACGCGTGCTTGCCGAAAAAGACTCAGCCGGTCGCGAGAGCAAATTCGTCTACTCAAACGGCAACTTAGTCGAAGTTGATAATGCAACCGGAACCTGGAAGCAGAGCAACAATGACGGTAATTGGACAAACGAAAAAGGGCAGAAGTTCAACGGTTCGATCACCGTCAATGACAGCAACGGTTCTTTCAATTACCAGGATAGAAGCACCGGAATAAACACGACCTGGAATCCGGATGGTTCTCACCAGGTTCAGTTTAAAGACGGCACCAAATTTGATGGCAAAAGTTTTGACGCTACCGGCAAAGCCACGATCTTGGAAAACGGTAAGTCGAGCGCTTATTCTCTCGACGGCTCCAAGTTAGTTACCAATCCTGATAAATCCACTGTTCAAACCAATGCGGATGGTCAGGTCACCAAAATGACTACGGCCGACAACAAGAGTTATGAGTTCCAATATGACAGCCAAGGCAATCGCACCGGTGTAAAGAACGAATATGGCTGGTGGCACAGCACTGACGGAACCACTTGGACCAATGACACTGACAAGACTTCCGTCAAAGGCTCATTCAACGTCACTTCGGACGGAACCTACACTTTCTCGGGCGCACCGAAGCCTGGTGATACCTTCCCGACTAGCGAAACGCGCAAGGCCGATGGAACCGTTATTATCGGCAAAGGCGATGGCACCACTCTTGCCACTCAACTTGACGGATCTACCGTGGCTCGCGACAGTCAAGGACGACCCACAACTGTCACCACTGCCGATCAACAAAAGTACACTTTCAAATACGACGGAAATACCACGACTTTCACCAACGCTAAAGGCGATTGGACCTCGACCGATGGGCAAAATTGGACGAACTCCAAGGACGCAACCCAAACCTACAAGGGCAGCATCGGCGTTGACGATCATGGAAACATAGTCCAAACCGACGCTGCGACAGGGATCAAAAACCTCACTCAGCATGACGGTACCCAGCTGCAAGTGAACCAAGATGAGTCATCGATTCAGCGCGACAAAAACAATCAAATTATCAAAGAGACTGATGCGGCTGGACATGCCGCTGAATTTACGTACAATGCAAACGGCACAATCGCCAGCACCAAGAATGAGTCAGGCACATGGACCACCACTGACGGCACCAATTGGACCAGTGGCACTAACAGTTGGCACGGGTCAATCGGAATAGATCAGGCGACAGGCACCACCGTCTATCAAGACGTTGCCGGCGTCAAACAAATTGCCAACTTGGATGGAACAAAGGCGGCCGAGAATGCCGATGGTTCCAAGCTTCAGTATGATAAACTTGGACATTTGACCAGCACCACTGACGCGCGCAACCAGGTTTCAACATACACTTATGCGGGCGACAAACTCACTGATATCCAGTCGCCGACCGGACAATATCACTCGGGCGATGGCGGTCAAACTTTTACTGATGGAAATGGAAAAGTCATTTCACAAGTCAAGTTAGACGCCCAGGGCGATCTGTCGTACAAAGATTCAGCTGCGAACAGCACAGTGCAGCATATTGACGGCAGCAGCGTAGTACGCAACCCACAGGGTGTGGTGACCAATCTTATTGATGGAGCAGGGAAAACCTACTCTTACACGTATGACGCCACCAACAAACTATCTTCGTTTACAACTCCGGATGGCAACTTTAAAACTTCTGATGGTGGCAAAACATTCACCAATGGAACTAGTGTCCTGAGTCAAGTTGGCGTTAACGGTGATGGTGGTCTGCATTACCTGGATAAAGACGGTAGCAGCACTACCAAGTATCTGGACGGTACTACATTCGTGCTCAAAGCTGATTCGTCCAGCGTCGAAACGAATAAGGGGGGACAAGTTACAGAGATATTCGACGCGAAAGGCAATCAGTATACCTTTGGTTACGATGCTCAAGGTCACATGACCGACGTTACGAATATGGATGGGCACTGGAAAACTACTGACTCGACCGGAACAAATTGGCAAAACGACAACGGCGAAAAATGGCAAGGCAGCATAACCGTTAAAACAGACGGCACCTATACTTTTACAAACAACTTCGGTGCAAAGAGCACCGTCGACATAAAGACCGGCGATACTACCACGCGTCAAATCGACGGATCGACGAAGGTCGAGGGAATCGATCCTATATCGCAGCAGACAGTAGTTAAAAGTGCAACAGACTCAGCTGGACACGCAGTCACGTATGGCTACGACGCTAGTGGCAAGCTCAATACTATTACAGACGGTGCTAACGTTTTTAAAACCACCGACGGCAGCACGTGGACTGGTAAAGATGGTGCTGTTTACAAAGACGTAAAGCTTGGCCCGAATGGTCTGCCGCAGATGACAGACGCCACGGGCAACATTCACACCCATCAAACAGACGGCTCGGTGGTTGTAGCCAGCCAAGCTGGACAGGTACAACAAGTAACCGACTCTGTCGGCAAGACAACCAGTTATGCGTATGACGCTAACGGCGTCAAGACTATCACCACGGGTAGTACCGTACTTGAGCGTGGCGCTGATGGTACTTTCACTGACAAATCAAATCCTGCTAAAAACTTTACGGTCACCATCGGTGCCGACGGAAGTCAGAATTGGCGTTCTGTGGACGGCAGCGACCAACTGACAATCAGAGCTGGCGGCACGCAGAAAGAGGTTATCTCACGTGCAGGGCTCGCCCCAGCTATCGTGGAACGCGATGTCACCGGTAAAGTAACCAGTGTTGAAGATTCCCAAGATCGAGATATAGCGATCAAGTACGGAGCGAATGGAAAGCCATCCCAGATCAGTGATGGTTCAAGCACCTGGACGCTGGGCAAAGACGGTGTGACTTGGACCAGCGATGTGCATGGAGAACCACCTTTTAAAGGGACTGTCTCTATAGACAGGCAAGGCAACCAAACATGGACCGACTCAGTTACTCATAGTGTCAAAACGCTGGGAACTGACGGAAGCCAAGCAATCGTTAATGCCAATGGATCTCGAATTGACGTAAATGCGACAGGCGATACCACGACTTATACTCATGCACCAGTCAATGGCAAGCAGACTCAAGTAACAGTCGATGGCTCTGGCAACATTCAAGTTAAGAACCCTGCAGACGGTTCGATACTCTCTCAAGTTGCCGGCACTAACACTTTCACGTTGACTGATGCTCAAGGAAAGGTTGTGCAAACTGGCAGCGGGCGGATTACCGTCGACGAGAAGACCGGCACCACTACGATTACCAATTCTACAAATGGCACCGTGCAAGTGCTTAGAGCTGAAGGCAATGGTCTGACTGCCATTCAGACTGCCAATGGCGGCTATCTAGACGGCAGCGGCAAACCGGTCGTCATTACACAACAGCCACCGCCATTAATTCAACAAACTCCTCCACCACCTCTCTTTGGTCCTAAGCCGACTACTGTAGTGGACTCTCCTCTGACGCACTTGACTGCTCCCGTAATTTCTCAAGTGAATAATCCTGTTACCAGGGCCGCTGATCAGACTCCAATAGTTCAGCAAGTCGGCAACCAGCCTGTCATAGCGCCAGTTGTGGCTAAGGATGTGCCACCACCTGTGGTGACCAATGGCCCGCCGGTTTACGTTGCTCCTCCGCCACCATCGCCATTTACTCCACCGGCTGCACATAGTATTGCTGATTCCAATACTGTTGGATTAGTTGCCCAAACTCTGCGAGTCGATCCACCAGCGCGGGTCGAGCCAATCACCATGAATTACGGCGGAGGTGGACCTGGTGCTGCTCCGATCGCTGAAAAAATCAGCTATTCCAATAATGCCCCTGAGTTGTTTAAGGCAAGTGGTGGCATCGAAAGTTCCAATCAACCTATGCATTTCACGCCGATCGAAAACGCGACTAGCAATTATTCTCCTGCCAGGAACGATGCGCCGATTACGATTAACACAGGAAATCTGTCAGGCAATGTACCTGTTAAGGATGGTTCTGGTTCAGTCAATGTGGCTCCTGTAAAAATAGAAACGGTGGTTACGCCGGTTGTCGGTGCGACTTTAGATAAAACGCCGGTGACCGTTGACACGAAAGCGCCGCCACTGACCGTTGAAACCAAGGCACCCCCACTGACCGTTGAAACCAAGGCACCGCCACTGACCGTTGAAACCAAGGCACCTGTAACCTTGGACAAGCCGGTCACAGTTGATCCGGTCAAAGCAGTCGACACAGCAGCAACTGTGTTAAAGACCGGAGCTGATGCTACTGCGACTGTGTTAAAAACTGGTGCTGACGCAACTGCTGTTGTTCAGACGAAAGCAGATGTGCTGACACCCGGAGCTACTCTACAAAAAGATGTGGTGGCAACCGTCACCCCAACTGTTGAGAAAGATGCATTTGGGCATGTTACTTCGATAACAGATTCTGTCGGCAACAAAACAAACATAGAATATTCGCCAGGTCCCAATGGACAGCCGACAAAGGTCAGCGATGCTAGCGGCAACACTGCTTATGCTCTGAGTGCGGACGGCAAGAGTTGGATTCAAGTTAATGGTGCAGGGGTGCCGGTTGTAGGGGCACCACCTTTTAAGGGCACTCTCACCGTTGATGCCAGTGGAAAACAAACTTGGACTGATAGCGCTACGCAAGCGTTTAAGACTATTTCTCCTGATGGCGCTCAGATGATTGTGAAGGCTGATGGATCAAGAATATCCGTTAGTGCAGATCATCAAACAACAACATACTATTTAGCGCCGGTAAACGGAAAAGTAACCGAAGTGACAGTCGGACCAAAGGGAACCGAGATCAAAAACTCTGAAGGTTACTTGCTGCGTCAGGCTAACGGAAATGTCCTTACGGTATTCGATCCGAAAGGCAATGTGATCAAGGAAACAACCGGCACTGTAACAATTGACAGCAAGACTGGAATGGTTACCATTAGTCCGCTGGAGAAAGTTGCTACTCCAGTAGCAGTACCAGGTCCAGTGGTGCTACCGGGAACGGTGGCAGGATATGGTCCTACAAAGGACAATGGAACGAATTTTTACGGTTCGCCAATCGATGTCGTGAAACCTACGGTTCCCGTAGTTGTGACCAACGTCAGCGGAGGATCCGGTGGGACAGTCACTGTCGGGCCAGTTCAGCCGGCAGGCGGTCCCGTATCGCTAGGTAGCAACAGTGGTGGAACGCTCAATCTTTCTACCAACACAGGCGTCGCTATTGGCAGTGCAAATGGTGGGGTCACGCTGAGCACCACCACCGGTGTGCACGGCACTACCCAGCAGACCACTAATTTGCCGACAACGACTCAAACTGGAACAACGCAAGCTGGAACGAATCTCACTGGTACGAATCTCACAGGTACTAATCTAACAGGTACTAATCAGACTGCTACAAATCAGACTGGTACAAATCAGACTGGTACGAATCAGACTGCTACAAATCTCACTGGTACAAATCAAACTGCTACTAATCAAACCCTTGCAGCCACTGCAGTTGCGGGAATAGTAACCTCCCTTTCAGGTGGTGGTCAGTCATCTAGTGCTGTCAATCAAGCTGGCGCGAACCAAACCGCCACGAACCAAACCGGTGGGAATCAGACTGGTTTGAATCAAACCGGTACGAATCAGACTGGTACTAATCTAACTGGCGGCCAGACTGGTACGAACCAGCTTGGCACCGGTGCTGGAAGCAATCTTTCGAGCGCTGGCAACAATGGCCCTGTTGTTAGCAAGGACCCATCTAGCAGTGTATCCATCAATACGGGCGCTGGTGCAAATAGTACAGTCAACACCAACACCACTGCAGCATCGATAACTAACTCTCCATCCGGCAATTCGAATAGCGGTACGCTTAACCTTTCCGCAGCCGGCAATAATGCTTCTGCTCTGCCCACCGTTTCCGTAAGTGGTGGCAAAGAGCCTAGTAGCAGTGGTAGCGGTGCTGGCTCCATTAGCACGGTCAACACCGGCACTGGTAGCAACCCGACAGGAGCTAATTTAGCTAGTAGCGGCAATCTGGCTAGCGCTGGCAACAATGCGTCTGGCAACGTAGTATCCGGCATCAATGCATCTGGCAATGTCGCATCCGGCAACAACTCATCTGGCAATATCGGATCTGGCAACAACGCGTCTGCCAACAATGCATCCAGCAATGTCGGATCTGGCAATGTCGCATCCAGCAGCATCGGAAGTACTAATAACGCTGCCGGGAACCTAGGTAGCAACAACACGAGTGGTAACAATGCCTCGGGTAATGTCGCAAGTGGCAACAATGCTGCCGGAAGCAACACCTCAGGTGCCAGTTCAAATTCAAATCTTGCCAGCGCGGCTTCCTCTGGTACGGTCGTGTCAGCCGCTTTAAATAATCAAAATACGAGCGCAAGCTCGAACCATGTTTCGCCTCTACCTGGGAATTCACAAACTTCCGCCACTGCTGGTAATACCACCAATGTTGTAAGCCCAACAGCAACCAGCACCGGAACAGCTGCCGGAACCAATGCTGGAACTAGCAATGTGACAAACACCGCTAGCACGAATCTTGGAACAAGCGCCGGAACAAACATTGCAGGAACGACTGCTGGAGCGAACAATGCTGGCACCACTGCTGTAACGAATAACGCTGGAACCAACCTGACCGGAACGAATACTGGAGTCAATACCGGAACAGGAGCTAATGCCAGTTCTGGAAACAGCGGTGTTCTAAGTTCGAACGCACCAACCAATGCGAATGCAACTATTCATGGAGCTGGCAACCAACAGCAGGGGCAACCTCTACCCACGTTGTCGGTTACCTCCAACGTTCCTGTTACAGGAACTGGTCAAAGCGTTAATTCTCAAGGTGGACAGCTTGCCGGTCAGATCTCGCAAGGCACCGCGAATGCTGTTCCTGGTCAAAATTCAGCTGGTCAGATTGGTGGTGGCACTGTTAACGTCGCAAATGCTCTGGGTGGACAAGGTGCAAACGCTACCGGACAGGGCAGTAGTGTGAACCAGACGGGACCGAGCGGAAATGTGACTGGGAATCAGACTGGGGCGCAGGGGGCAAACACTGGTGCGAATCAAACTGGTGCACAATTAGCGTCACAGTCCAGTCAACAGGGAGCGCTACAAAATTCCGGGCAGGTTCTGCAAGGTTCTGGGCAAGTCGTTTCTGGCGTGGCGCAAAATGCTGGACAAGGTGCGTCGAATGCCGGTTCAACAATGCACAACGCAGGTCCGGTCGGACAGACGGGAACTCAGAACGCAGGTCCAGGTCTAAGTGTGCAAGGACAAGGCGGCTCGCAAAATGCTGCGCAAGGAACGGGATCGCAAAACGTAGGTCCTATCACGCAAGGACAACAAGTACAAGGATCGCAGAATGTTGGTCCAGGTCTAGGTGTGCAAGGACAGGGCGGCTCGCAAAATGCTGCTCAAGGAACGGGATCGCAAAACGTAGGTCCTATCACGCAAGGACAAGGATCGCAAAATGTAGGTCCAAGTCTAGGTGCGCAAGGACAGGGCGGCTCGCAAAATGCTGCGCAAGGAACCGGATCGCAAAATGTAGGTCCTATCACGCAAGGACAAGGATCGCAGAATGTTGGTCCAAGTCTAGGTGTGCAAGGACAAGGCGGCTCGCAAAATGCTGCTCAAGGAACGGGATCGCAAAATGTAGGTCCTATCATAGGACAACAACAAGGAGCGCAGAACGCTGGTCCTGGTATGCAAGGACAGTCAGGATCCCAAGGAACAGGAGTGCAGAATGCTGGTGCTGGTATGCAAGGACAGCCAGGATCCCAAGGAACGGGATCGCAAAATGTAGGTCCTATCACGCAAGGACAACAAGTACAAGGATCGCAGAATGTTGGTCCAGGTCTAGGTGTGCAAGGACAGGGCGGCTCGCAAAATGCTGCTCAAGGAACAGGATCGCAAAATGTAGGTCCTATCGCAGGACAACAACAAGGAGTGCAGAACGCTGGTGCTGGCATGC
>PLZS01000093.1 GCA_003153555.1 Candidatus Melainabacteria bacterium
GACGTGATGTCGCCGTAGTGCTTGGCGATCAGCTCGAGCGCCTCGACGGTGTCGAAGTCGCCGCGCACCATGACGGTGCAGTTGTTCGGCCAGTAGTAAACGTCGTAGAACTCCTTCATGCGTTCGAGGGAGACGCCTTCGACGTCGGAGCGCCAGCCGATCGTGGGATGGTGATACGGGTGCTCGCGGAACGAAACTGCGAACATCTCGCCCATCATCACCCGGTCGGGTTCGTTCTCGCCGCGCTCCATCTCGTTGCGCACGACGGTCATCTCGCTGTTGCGGTCGTCATGCCGAAGCATGAGGTTGCGCATGCGGTCAGCTTCGAGCTCGATGCACAGCGGCAGATGCTGCGACGGCACACACTCGAAGTAGTTGGTGCGGTCGAACCAGGTCGTCGCGTTGAGCAGGTTGCCGAGCGGCTTGATCATCTCGAAGACGCCGTTTTCATCCTGCGGATTGTGCTTCGGCGTGCCCTTGAACATCAGGTGCTCGAGGAAGTGCGTCGAGCCGGTGTAGCCGACTGCCTCATTGCGCGAACCGACGTGGAACAGCGCCATGAAAGTGACCACGGGCTTGGCGTGGTTTTCGGAAAGGAGGACCTTGAGGCCATTTCGATCGAGACGATACTCGACGATGCCCTTGGCCTCCTGAATCTTGGTGAAACCGAGAGAAGAGATCTTGTCAGACATAATTTAGTTTCCTTTTCGGGGGATGTATTCCCCTTGGTCTAATGTAAGCCCGGCGTGCCAGACCAGTGATGATACCAGCACGCACGGGCAACTAGCGATTACTTACTGCCCACGACGATGGTCACAGCCTTGTCGAAACGCAGATACTTGCGCATCGCGTCGTTGACTTGCTGTTTCGTTACCGAGTGCAGTCGCTTCCACTCGCGATCGAGGTTGCGCAGCTGAGCGCCACGAATCTCGCGAGCACAGAGGGTGTCGGCTAGTCCGCCAGTGGTACGCAGTGATACCACGTGCTGTCCGTAGAGCCGACCCGCTTCATCCGCAAGCTCCCTGTCCGTGACGCCGTTTTTGATGAAATCATCAACGACAGCTTGGATCAAGGCAAGGGATTTCTCCACATTAGCGGGGTTGACGGAAAGTTGAATCAGCCAGGGGGCTTCTCCAAATCTGACGTCATCGAACGATGACGTGATGCCGTAAGTCAGACCGTACTTGGTGCGTACTGCCACACCGAGCCGGGATGAAAGCGTGTCAATTCCAAGAGCCGCGTTGGCGATTTCGACTGCTGCGAAATCGGGGTCGGACTTCTTCAAACTGACAGGTACGCCGATGATGATTTCAACGCTCGCCTTGCCGGACAGGGGCACGTTTATGCGTCTTGCCTGTTCGGGAAGCAGAGCGGATGGCACGACAATTGGTTCAGGTTTTGCCCCTTTCCAGCTGCCGAAGACAACCTCAAGCCTGGCCTTGACCAGGTCGACTTGAACATCACCAACAATTGCCAACACCGTGCCCCGAGGGGAATAGTGTTGGGCGTAGAACTCGCGCACTTCGTGAATGGTCGTGCTTTTCGTCTGCTTTTGCAGAGTCGCGAGCGAGTGAAGGTAGTAGGGATGGTTGCGCGGATAGAGCGTTTGCATCAGCTTGATTGACCCAGCCACATGCGAGTCGCCAATGCTGGCGCGCTGTTCTGCTTCTGTGTCGTTCTTGCATCTGCGCAGCTCAGCTGGTGCAAATCTTGGCGACTGCACAATCGTTCCGAGCAGGCTCAAATAATCGTGCACCGACTCGGCCATGAAGGTCGAATCGAAAGTAACTGCGAACGTGTCGACATCGAAGTCGAGATCGCAGCCGATTGCATCGAGGCGGCTGGCGATTTCACGCCTTCCCACTCCCCATGAACCGGCTTTGAGCATCTTTGCGGTCAATTCAGGAACCACCGCGTTCTTGCCAGCTAGTATCTCACCGGCTTTGATGGCGCCTCGGACCGAAACGATGCCGCTTCCCGGAACGGGAAGAATGAGCACCTTGAGCCCGTTAGCCAGAACGAATCGTTCCACCTGACTAGCGATGTTTGTCGGTTTGACTTCATCCCCGGGGGAAATCGTGGGGAGCATGGCGGAACGAGTTGGTAGGTCAAATCGTCCAGGTACGTTCGCCGCGTTGGTGTCACCTTTGGTGCCAGCTGCAGGCTTCTTGACGCGATTCTTGTCAGGTGCGACGCTTCTGCCTGTAGTGCTGGTGTCGAGGTTGAAATATTTGCGGGCGACTCGCATGACGTCTTTACTCGTCACGGCGTCGTACTTGTCGTCGTAATCGAGCAGCCAAGTCCAATCGCTGATTGATTCAGCTTCGCAGATTTGCTCGGCGTGCTTCATCGGATCGCTTTTGTAGTCGGCGGCCGAGTTGCGGTTCTCTCGTTTAACACGAGCGAGTTCGCGTTGACCAACCGGCTTTTTCTTGAGGCGCTCTAGCTCCGCGTGAATGGTACGCTCGACTAGTTTCACCTTGTCGTAACCGTTAGCCGTGACCTTGATCATGAACAGATCCGGGTCGCGAGAGGCTGCTCCATGCGAACTGCACTCGATGGCGATGTTCGGCTCCATCAGTGCATTGTAGAGGCGGCTCGAGTTATGCGATTCGCCGCCGAGCAGGTCGCTAATCAGCGCCAGCACGTGATGGTCGGGATGAGTGGCTGCTGGTGTGGGGAAACCAATCACCAGCTGGGGGCTGTCCATACCGTCACGTTTCAGTTCGAAGCTACGCGCTCCAGACTGATGTGGTTCGCGTGTGTACACGGTCGGGAATGGATGCGGTGCTTTTGGGATCTTGCCGAACGCGGACTGCACCAAAGTTAGTGCATTTTCAGCGTCGAAGTCACCCGCGATTACCAACGTTGCGTTGTTCGGCCAGTAGAAGGTGTCGTAAAACTCCTGCATCCGAGCTAGGGGCACAAACTCAACATCGTCACGCCACCCGATGATCGGGTGATGATATGGGTGTTCAGCATATGCCATGGACATGAGCTGCTTGTGCAAAACGTCATCGATATCGTTTTCACCGATTTCGAATTCGTTGCGCACGACAGTCATTTCGGATTTGCGTTCGTCATCTCGCAGTTTCAGGTTCCGCATCCGGTCTGCTTCAAGAGCGAGAGCCAGACCCAGTTTTTCCTTAGGTAAGCAGATGACATAGCTGGTGTTGTCTGTGCCGGTGAAGGCGTTGTAGTCAGCACCAGTGGGTTTGAGCATGTCGACGAAGCCGGTGCCTAAGGCGCTGTCGTGATCATGCGTGCTTTTGAACATCATGTGTTCGAGGAAGTGCGTCGAACCAGTGTAACCAACACCTTCGTTTCGTGAACCGACGCGATACATGATCATCGTCGTTACGACCGGTGCCAGGTGATGTTCAAGAAAAAGAATTCTGAGGCCGTTGCTCGTGAGCGTGTATTCCGCGATGCCCGATGATTCTCGAACAAAGCGAACGCCCAGCCTCTCCAGAGCTTCTAGTGAGACTTGCATATGGGTGTGCCTTACAAGAGTCTTTTCGGGCGTGTTGATTTGTAGCCCGCAAGGACTAGATTTCAACAGACAGAAAAGAGTGAAAGATTTGTTGGAAGTAAGAGTTAGGTTAAAGAGAAAGAGAAGAAGATATATTTAGAACATAGTTAAAGTTCTCCGAGCTTTTCAAATTAACTAGATCAATGGAAATAAGGCCTGGCGCCACTTGTCAAGCGATTGTGGCTACTTTGAGTTCCTGCCGGTTTTGGCCTAGCAAAACAGCCCACCAAGCTGCAAAGAAGAGAATTTTTGTTGGCTGTTTAAGCTCTCACACTTAAACCCGCCACAGCTGTGCGAGCAGTTAAGCGTGTTGTCATGAGGACTACCTGGGTCTCAAACGTTGATGTCAAGCGGATTTGCGGATAGCGTAGCTGTCGGCTGCAAGGGCTGTGCCTTTTGTAAAGCGCATGATGAGAGGTTTTACATCGATTGCTGGCAACAATCGCGTCAGCCAGTTTGTTAGGTTTTTGATTACATCTCTTTCCTTCATCTCTTCTCTAGTTTCGTTTCTCTAAAAGCAAGCTAACTTTTCCTCCAAACTCTCTTTTACTTGCTCTAACCGCAAGCGGACGTTTAGTCCCCAGGATTGCCTACGCTACTTGCCAATACTCTCGGCAGGCTGTTTTCAGGCAGATCGCTTGGTTCTCAAACACCCGAAAGGATCAACTATGGGTATCAAGAGTCGTGCACGCGAGTTCATCTCGCGATTTTGTTTTAGCTGGCCAGAAATCTGCCGGCATTTTCATCGCGCTCAAGACATTCGCCGCACCGCAATTTCGCATCGCGCCACAATCATTCGCGAGTCGAACATTCGGGATGCTGCTCGTCTTGTTTCGCAGATTCCCAACATCGTCAACCTCGGACAAGGATTGCCCGAATATCCCGTTCCTCAAGTCCTGAAGGAAGCCGCTCAGCAAGCCATTGCCGCAGATGTGAATCAGTACTCGAACACCTGGGGACTGCCTGCACTTCGCGAAGCAATCGCTCGCAAGATGAAGCACTACAACGGCATCACTGCTGATCCGGAAACCGAAATCACAGTCACAGTCGGTGCCAGCGAGGCTCTGAACGCGGCGCTTCTGGCCACTGTCAACCCTGGTGATGAAGTGATTGTCTTCGAGCCCTTCTACGAGAACTATCACCCCAACATCACCATTGCCGGTGGCACACCGCGCTACGTTCGCCTGCATGCGCCTGCCTACACCTTCGATGCCGACGAGCTCGCTGCCGCTTTCAACCATCGCACTCGCGCCATCCTGATCAACACACCTCACAATCCCACCGGTCGCGTCTTCACTCTTGCAGAACTGCAGGTGGTGGCAGACTTGTGCAAGAAGTGGGACGTTCTGGCCATTACTGACGAGATCTACGAGTACATGGTCTACGACGGTGCCAAGCACATCAGCATGGCGACGTTGCCTGGCATGCGCGAACGGACGATTACGATCAGTGGTTTGTCCAAGACGTTCGGTGTCACCGGTTGGCGATTGGGATACGTCGTTGCTCCGCCTGAGTACACCAAAGCTCTGCGTCGCGTGCACGACTATCTGACGCTCTGTGCGCCGGCGCCGCTGCAGGTTGCAGGTATCGTCGCTCTGGACATGGGTGAGGATTTCTACAAGGGCATGGTGGAAAAGTATCAGGCTCTGCGCGATCAACTCTGTGTTGTCGCGCAGCGAGCTGGTTTCAAGTTCCGCAAGCCCGAAGGGACCTATTACCTGTTCACGGACGCGTCGTCATTTGGTTTCGAGAACGACCGCAAGATGTGGGAATACCTTCTGCGTGAATGCGGACTGGCGACCATCGCCGGTTACTGCTTCTATCGTCCCGATGCGCGCACGCAGAACATCCGCTTCTGCTATGCCAAGTCGCCCAAGACGATCGCCGCTGCCGAAGAGCGTCTGGCTCTGTTCACGGACCTGATGGTCCAGCGAGACCTGGCAAAGCCGCGTCGATAGTGCTTCGTTTGCTTTCACTAACGCAGAGATGCGTCAGTGCAGGGAGTTGTCTGGTCACAACCAGAAGCATTTTACCCCGCTCTCATCTTGTTAAGTGAAGCGCTTACAATGATGAGCAGCACCAAGGAAAAAACAATGAGTTCCATACATTCAGGACAGGATTCGAAGGTCGTCACGCGAACGACACGCACACCAGTCATCCACGCCCCCAAGCTGATCAAGGTGGCGAAGGCAGACGAGCCCCTTTATCGCCAAGTGATCGAGGCGGCCAAGCTCGCTTCCAAGCGCGCTTATCGTCCCTACTCGAACTACAACGTCGGCGCCGCTGTGCTCACATTCGACGGCAAGATCTACGCCGGTTGCAATGTCGAGAACTGCGGCTACACGCAAACCAAGCACGCGGAAGAAGGTGCCATTCAAGCTGCCATCGCCGATGGTGTGCTCGAACGCGCTGAAGCCGCCGGCTTGACCCAGTTCCAGGCGTTCCTGGCCATCGCCGTCTACGCGCCGAAGGGTTCCGACCCCTGGCCGTGCTGCAACTGTCGCCAATCGCTGAGCGAATTTGGCTTCGAGATGCACGTCATCGGCGAAGGCGCGCAAGGCGAAATCCTCTGCCTCACCCTTGGTCAGCTGATTCCTTTCCCCTTCCCGATTCAGGAAGTGCTGGAGAGCGTCCGCGGTCAGAGGTAATTCGGCTGGCGAGCTTTATCGAGGTGCACGGCTTCGGCTGTGCATCTCGACTAAAGTTCCCCTCGCCGCTTGCAAAGAATTTTCGTCATTTTCAGCTCATTTTTTAGCTTTTTCGACATTTCTGGGTTGCTGGTTTCGGTAGCTAAAGTAGAAGCAGTGTGCACGCCACTGCATGTGGTGCTTGGATTTTGGTTACTATATGAATGACTAGATAATCGATTTTAGAAATTGAAAAGGTCCGATGAGGGCATAACGGCTGCGCGCCGTCTGCCCTCATCGGATGGACCTCATGCTGCTCTGCGCAGGGAACGTCGAACGACGCGCTTGCTGACGCGCTTCTCGAGGACTGCCACTAGTTCCAGAGCGAGAATGTTCCAGCTCATGAACTGAGGTGCCCACAGGCACTTGCCGGTGTTGGCGTCGTAGTTCTCGTGCAGCATGCCGTTTTCCTGGATGTCCTTGAGCATGACTCGAACAACGCGACTGGCGATGTTTCGTGCCTCACTTACCAGACCCAGTTCCATCAGCTTGCGAACGACGAAAACGTTAGGCAGTATCCAGACAGGTCCCTGCCAATTGCAGACGATTGCTCGCCCGTACAGACCGCGCGGCGACTGGTTGGAGAGCAACTCGGAATCAGCCATCGATGCCACCCCGAACGGACGCAGGAAGTGCGTTTCGTTCAAGATGTTGTTCTCGATGACACGCTTGGTGCGCTCCGGCGCAGCGATGCCGAACAAGGCCGGTGTGAGCCCCGTCCAGGCTCGAATCAACACCTTCTCGCCTGTCAGCGGGTCGACGTTGACATACAAGCCCAGCGTTTCGTCCCACAAGGTCTCTTCGACCTTTTGAGCCAATTCGCCGGCAAGGTCCCGATATTGCTGAGCGCGACTGTCTCCGCACTTGTCTGCCAGCTTGCTGAACGCCATGAATTCGGCGAACAGGTAACTGTTCAGGTCGGTGGCGAGAAGACGCCCATCGGGAAAGGCGACGAAGCGCTGATCCTCGTCCTTCTGAGCTTCGAGTGGAGCAAGCAGTGCCATGTTGTAAGAAGGGCAAGCCGTCGATGCCGACGCGGAAAGCTGCTTGAGAGAACAAGCACGCGTCCCAGTCGTACATCTGTAGGTAGTGCCCGACCAGTGAGCGGTCAGAAAGAACGGCGTTGTCGTCGCCTCCGGCGGTGACATCGTAAGTGGGTGTGACGAAAGAGCTCTGGAGCATCCCCTCTGGTTCGTGAAGGCAAGTCGGCGCCTTTTCCAGAAGGAATTGCTTGAGAGTCCTGACACCACGGGTGGTGAGTTTGAGTGATGTGGACATGGTTTCTCCTTCCTTGCTGAAGTTGGCTAAGATGTATGGATCTAGCCATGATCTCACTAGCGAAAAGCTGGCGAAAAATGGTGCACAGGTAGCTGGTGAGAGCTTCTGGTCTTTGGTTGGATTTCTTGGGGGCTTGGTTGAGAAAGTATGTCTTCAACCTACATAGATCTAGCTCCTCAGGCAAGCACTAAATGTCTGCGGATGGCTGTCTTCGGGTTCGATCTAGCACTGTGTTTTGAAGGCTCCAAGCCGTTTAGCAGGTTCCCTGGTGCGCAGGTTTGCACTTAGCACAACCCACGCCACTACTTAAAACTCTTCTTTTAAGCCGCCAAAATCACTAAGTCGCCTGTCCGGCTCCATGGATCCTTTTGGATGTTAGGATGGTGAATTTATCCAGTTAATCTCTAACTGTGCACGGGAACATATTAGGTCGGAAGCTTGCGTTTCATCCAACTGCCGAGAAAGATTCAGTGGCAAACGAAGACGGCATTGTCGACAAAACAGTAAAGACGAAGTTGCCTACAGTAGACGAAATCAACGCCATACTGTCGCAGCCAATCAAAGATCCTCTGGTCGGTACGAAGCTTGCCGGCGGTCGTTATGAGATTCTCGAAGTCTTGGGCGAAGGTGGCATGAGTGTCGTCTACAAGGCTAAACAAGAGTTAGTCGATCGCATTGTCGCCATTAAGACGCTTAAGCTGCAACTTCTTACGGATCCTATGTTGATCAAACGGTTTGATCGTGAAGTGAAAACGCTGAGTCGGCTCAACCATCCCAACATCGTCACGGTGTACGACTGCATTGTCAGTGAAACGGGACAACCCTACTTCGTTATGGACTACCTGCAGGGTCACAGTTTGCAGGATTTGCTTTTGACGGCTCAGCGATTAAGCCCGGGGCGTGCACGTAATATCTTTGTCCAAGTTTGCAACGCTGTCGAACATGCTCATCGAAACGGCATCGTCCATCGCGACTTAAAACCTGCAAACATAATGTTGACGGATATCAGCGGTCAGGAGTTTGTTAAGGTCGTCGATTTCGGTTTGGCAAAGATTGGCGAAGACGCGCAGAGACTTACTCAAACTGGCGAATTGTGGGGCAGTCCCCTCTACATGAGTCCCGAACAGTGCAGTGGCTACACGATGGACGCAAGATCGGACATCTACTCGCTTGGAGCGGTGATGTACGAGGCTCTGACTGGACATGTTCCTTTTCGAGGCACAAGCTTTCTAGATACGATCTCGAAACAAGTCGCCAGTCTGCCGCCAAAATTTTCAGATGTTGCGCCAACGTTGGCGATACCGGCTGAAATCGAACGCATCGTAATGCGAGCACTGGAGAAAAATCCAGATCAGCGATACCAATCCATGACCGAGTTAAAGGACGTGATTGAGCGAGTTTTCCCGATCGATGATGGATCGGAGCGAGCCATCCCCATCGCAAAGTCTGTCGTGGACAAGGCAGCTGCTATGCCGACACGAGAATTGAAACGGGAAGTAGCTGCAGAGGCGGCGACAAAGCGCCTGCGCCGCCCTGAGGCAGGAGTGCCGACTGCGAGCGAACCAGCATCTGGTAGAGCGATGCCAAGC
Source organism: Candidatus Melainabacteria bacterium (assembly GCA_003153555.1). Classification (GTDB taxonomy): domain Bacteria; phylum Cyanobacteriota; class Vampirovibrionia; order Obscuribacterales; family Obscuribacteraceae; genus PALSA-1081. The sequence continues at coordinate 9,087 of PLZS01000093.1, forward strand.
AAAGCTATATCAAGCAGTTCAGGAAAATCATCTGCTAATAAGGCTGATTCTGCAAATTTCAACACGTTGTTTGCGGCGATCATAGGCGGACTTATAGCTGCTGGTGCTGTTTTAGCGGTTAGCTTGATTAACAATCAGTCAAGCCCGCCCGCTCCTCCAGTGGTGGCACCGGCGGTGCAGCCTGTGCGGGCTACAGTGGCACCGACAAAGCCGGCGGTGCCACCTGGGCAAACCGCAGTGGCACCGGCAAAGCCTACAGTTCAGCCTGTACAGGCGGTTGCGCCGACGATGCCTGCGGTTCAAAATAGAGTCGGTCCTTCGATGGTATCACCGGTGGTGGCGGTACCACTACCGGCAAAAATCGACGCAGGCGTCAGTCAACCGGTTAATGCGACGCTAAATATTGGTAATAAACCCGTTGCGGCGAAAGGTTTCGCTTCCGGATTCGATGCCGGCAGGGATGCCGGCGCTCCCAGGTCCAATGCCGCTCCCAAGGCAGCCCGAAAGCCGCATGCACAGGGGAAAGTTCATAAGGGATCGCCTCCGACCCCTTACGTGAACAGGAAGCAATCCGCTCACGAACTTGATGATAAGGATGTCTGGGAACGGATGCAAAAGTACTAAATTTTATTGCTTGTGTGTTTGTGCGAGAAGATAATCTCTTGCTTCTGCCACCACATACAGTGAGCCGGTAATGCAGACGATGTCATCTGCTTCAGCAGATTTGAAGGCAAGTTCGATAGCCTCGGGCACTGATTCTGTTGAAGCCGAAAGCGGAACAGATTGAAAGCTTACTGCATCGGCAATTGCATTAGGATCCATAGCGCGCAGGCTTTGCGAACGCGTCGAGATCACGGTTTTACTCATCGGGTGGAGTTCGCGCCAAATAGCGTTAATGTTTTTGTCGTTATTTACACCAAGAACAAAGATGCACTTGTTTGATTTGAACAAAGTTTTGAGCGTGGTAGCTAGGGCTGCAGCCGATTCATGATTATGGGCGCCGTCAAGAATGACCGTTGGAGCATTAGGCAATCCATTGCGCGTCGCGCCTGGAATGATTTCAAATCTGCCATGGATTCTGGCGTTCGCTAAACCGTCCTTGATGTTTTCATCGGTTATGTTGGCGCCATTTTTAGCGAGCACTTTGGCGGCAATTGCTGCTGTAGCGGCGTTCGTTACTTGATGGGTACCGAGCAATGACACCTTCAAGTCGAGATTACCAAGCGGACTTTCCAGCGAGAATGCCTGCCCTGACATTTCATGAGAGAGCATTTTTAACTTGAATGGACGGCTGCCGACATCCACAATATCTGCCCCGACCATGTGACATTGTCGCCCGATCACACTGCGCACGGAGGCATCCTTCTGCGGCGCTAGAATAGCCGTGCAGCCTGGCGTAATGATGGCACCCTTGTTTGCGGCGATTTCTGTTTGACTGCTTCCCAACACTTCAACATGCTCTAAGCTGATTGGCGTTACGACCACCAGATCTTTGGTTTCGAAGACATTGGTGGCGTCATATCTTCCACCCATTCCCACCTCCACAATTTGCCAGTCAATTGCAGGTTGTGCGTTTTTGGTTATGTGAAAGAATAGAGCGGTTAAAATCCCAAATGTCGAGAGCCAACCGCTGTTAGCTTGCACCTCTTCCTCAATCGCAGGTTTGATTTCGGTCAAGGCGCGTACAAATTCGTCAGTTGAAATGGGTTCCAAGTCGATTGCGATCCGTTCAGTGTACGAGTGAAGATGTGGGCTGGTGAACGAAGCCGTTCTGATGCCCGCTTGTTTCAAAATGGAGGCAAGCATTATGCATGTGCTGCCTTTTCCCTTGGAGCCTGTGACGTGGATGGTGTGGCGGCCGAGCTGCGGACTCCCAAGGCGCTTCAGTAAACCGCGCATCGTGTCCAAGCTCATGGTCAGCCCTCGCGAGCCATGAGTATCCCTTTCCGTGTCCGGAAAGGATTGGATAAATTGCACAGCTTCAGAGTAATTCATGCTAACGCCGGGCCCGAAAATGCGAGTTACCACGTCATTTATAACAGTAAGTGGGCTCAGAGCTGCACAGATTTTTCGGGAAAGTGTTTAGGAAGGTGCCGCGCCGGTTTGCGATTTAATCCTTAACGCCCAGTGTTGCAGGATCTCGGCTTGCCAATAGTGGATACTGATTATTATCAACTGGAGAAACACTGTGAGAATCTTGGCTTCTGCTCTTGTCTTCCTTGGCTTCAGTTCGGTATTGGTTTTGTCTGGTCTTATACTACAAACCGAAGCCTGTGCCAAAGACGAGAAGACCAAGCCAGAAAGTAAATCGGAGCCAAAAAAACCAATGGATTCTAAGCCTGACCCAAATTCCAAGACATTTACTTTCACGCAAACAGGAGGCTTCATAGCTACTAACAAAAAGTATGAGAAGCAGCTTTCTGACTTGAGTGGAGACGAACGCCAACAACTTGAGAAGTTGATAGATCAAAGCGGTCTTGCCTCGGTCAAGGATGAAAAGCACCTGACCGCAGGCGCTGCGGACGTTTTCTATTACGATTTCAGGTTGAAAGATGGAAAGAGCGAGCATCACGTTACGTTCGATGACGTGTCATTGCCTGATTCTTATAGACCGCTAGTCAAATATCTAAGACCGAAAGTGACGGATCAAAAACGTCCCTGACTAGGGAATGACCTTTTCGGCGCGAAGCTGAGCGAATAAATCTGAAAATGACGTCGTCGATTTCCTGTATTCAAGAAAGCCGAAATCTCTGCTTTTGGACATGTCGGAAAATGTCTCAAAGGAGCGACTAAGATCGGAATCGGTATGCCACCAGGGAGCAAGCTCGTGCACGTTGCGAGGCTGCAATCCATGCTTTGCCACAATTGAATCCCAAACGGGAGCGGCATCACGCATTTGTTCTTCTAGCGGTGTTGCATGCCCTGGATAAGGTGCAACTTCAATTTCGAAAAAATTGGCGATTTGCTGCCACATCCAATTCCAGCGAAACAGATCGCCATTCGTGATATTAAAAGCTTGATTTCGCGCGGCAGGAGTGGTTACAGCCCAGAGTAATTGTTTCGCCAGCATGCGCGCGTCTGTTATGTCTGCTACTCCGTTGTGCTGACACGGAGAGCCTGGAAAAACAAAAGGACGATTTGTTTCTTTGCAAATGGTCGCATAGACGGCAAGCGTTACACCCATGTTCATCGCGTTACCCAGAGCATAACCAATAATTGTTTGAGGACGATGAACACTCCACTTGAAATTGTTTTTTGCGCGTTCGAAAAGAATGTCTTCTTGAACATAGTAGAAGTTCAAACCTGGCTTACGCGGCTGCTCTTCGCGATATGGAGTGATGACCTCATAGTTACCCGATTCTTCAAAGGATCCAAAATAGTTCTTGCCGCCTGTGACCAGGCAAACATGTTCTAATGGAGAATCTTCTAGAGCGTCGAGAAGATTGGTCAACATCCGCCCGTTTACTTCGCAGTTCTGGGTTTCATTTTCTTGCCTAAGCCATGTTGCATAAAACACGTGAGTGACGCCAAGATTTTTTATTGCGCTTGCCAATGCAGATTTGTCGAGAAGATCTGCAGCGATCGAGTGCACGCCATCAAGTTCAACAGGTTTCCGGGCCAAACCGCAGACCGTCCAATCCTTTTGTTGAGCCAAGAGGTTGGCCACATTCAACCCCGAGATACCCGACGAACCTACAACCAGACCAACTTTCTTTGTCATATTGATGCCCTAACTGCAAAACTTCGCTACATCCTAACTACTCTTTTCTTTTTGAGTTTGAAAGGACCTTCACGAGCGAGTTTTTTTCAGCTAAAACAAGCACCTTTGAAGCTGGCATATCGAGTGCAGGCGCCTGGCGCCTGACATTCTTGATCGAAACTCAGAGCCTGCTTTATGCACGCACAATGACTTTTTCCGCGAACTTCTTATAGGTTCCAGACATTACCGTTCTGGTTGCATCCACAATACTTTTAAAATCGGCGACTGCGTTAATTGCTTCCTCTGGGCTAGCCAAAGAACTGTCTACACTCACTGAAACCGCCAGATAGTTCATTAAGGAGCGCGTCTGCCGTTCAGTCGATAGAAAGTTCCCGCCAAGCAAGGCTTGGCACTGTGTGCGCATTCGATGTCGTTATTGTGGCAGCTTTTTTCACAACACGTTTTTGTTTTTTCTTTTTGACGTTGGTCTGCTTTTGCTGGTCGGCCTGTTTTTGTGGTCGTCGGGTTTTCTTGATCGTGGAGGTCCCAGAATACATGTTGTCGGTGAGAACTGGGGCTGGAACAGCCTCTGCGGGCACTGACAATCCAATTAAAAGTGAAACGCTCAATAATGTCTGAAGTGAGAAAGAGCACATGGGCTGCGGCTCCTATTGAAAAATATGATCGCGAGATACTCTCGCTAAAATCATCATACCAGCTCAGATACCGTACCAAGAACGCCTTGAGAGTTCTTTGACGTCACTAAACGAAATTCTTGACTACAGTGTTAGCTGACGTATTACTTGTCTTTTCGAGAGCTGAGCAAGCACATGACTTGATCAGGTTAGATAACCTTTTGTTCAGTTAGCTTTCAACAAACTGCATATCCTCGATACTTTCTAGATGTCAGTTAGCCATCGGACGCTTGGAATTTCAATGCTTCATCAACTTGGTCAGAATGCTCAGAGCAGCTCAACTCCTCAAAGAATCTCGAGGAGTTGGTGGCAACTGAGCGTTTCACTCTTACTTTTGAGTGTGTACTGGACCGACGCTTCCGCCTGGGCTGCGGCAAGCGAACAGGAACTGGCCGATTCGGAGGGACCACAGCTCATCGCACAGTCGAATACACCTTCTTCCCGCGTGGCAGGCAACAACGCTGCGCCTGCCTCTGTCGTGTCGTATCCAAGGCAAATCGCCGCTGCTACATCTGGAGAAGCAGCAGCGAACAGCGTCAAGATTCCGACACAGATCCTGAGAACAGGGGTCAACATAGACCTCGACACCGTTTCTCCGAACACACTTCAGCTTGCCCAGATCCTCAATTTAACAGCTATGCTGCAACGGATTCAAACCATGAGGGAAGATATACGACGCAATCGAGGAACCGTGACGCTGGAGAGTCTCACAGCACGGCAAGAACTCAATGATGCAATCTCCGAGGCGAACCAAATTATCTATAAGTGCGATCTAGAAGTTGACTTTACCCTAGCCGAAATAACCGCTGAACAGAATGTTTATCAGGAGATTCTAGGCAATTACATCAGCTCGCGTGACAAGAGAGTGCTTTATGCAAATGCTGGAAGCTTCATCGCAAACGGTGCTTTGTGGGCAATAGGTGAGGCTTATGACATTCCAACATATAGGTATCCGCGGCTGTCAATCCCTTCTGGCACAATCTCAATATTGGCTGGAGTTGTTCCATCAATAGCCTCGATGTACGCGCTGAAAGCGGTCGACGGGAAGAGGACCACGTCAGAAGTTGATCCCAACATGTTGGCAGAGTTATTCGACTACCCTTGCAACCCGGACACGAAATATCCGCGCTCTATCTGGGAATTTCTCAACGCCGTTCCGCCATTAGATAAGAAACCCAGGAAAGTGCAGCTTGTAGATCGATGGATTAGCGATGCCAATATTCCAAACTTCACTGACAGAAAATCGAAAAAACAGCTGGATGTTCTTACGGCCTCGGTCGCTCAGAAGAAAGCGCTCTCAATAGCCACGCTAAATACAAGACAGGTAATGTTAACGCAGCTCGGAGCCGAAATTTTGAAAATGAAGCGGTTGCTGCTGGAACTGGCGATGGTGGTGCATGGTGACAAGCGCATCTAGTATCTACAGCTTTTCTTACTCGGAAACATCCCGAGTCGGCGAAGTTTGCGACCGGAACATCGAAGGCATGCAGCTTCAATAATCAAAAAAGGTGTGTCAAACACCTTTTTTCGGCAATGTTACTTGAGAAGCCACCAATTGCGGTGGTGGCTTCTCCTTTTTCTGCTTTGTCGAACAGTGGAAATTTGGTCAGGTGACCAGAGCCGCTAACTCTTCTGCCGCCACCCTAACAAGACAGAATGGCGCAACGGATATGCTCGCGTTTCGATTGAAGTCTGCGGTTTTTCCTTCGCCCCCCTGAAGCAGTATCAGCTGCTGTTCGCGTCCCTTCGGTGTGCCGTCCAGTCCATCACTCGGGCGATGAGCGCCAAATGGCTGACTGTTTGCCCGTTGCTCAGTATCAGAACAGATCACTCTGACTCTTTTCATTTGCAGATCATGTGGTCCTGAGGCGCGGCTGATCACCCAGGACGCCTCTTAAAAAACGCTGACCGGGCAGCCTCCTGGGTCGACTTATGAACCGGACAGGCGGCATAGCGCAGCGTTCGCAGGCTAGATTAACTTAGTCTCACAGCTCCGCTAGTAGTAAGTATTGACTTAAAGGGGAGTTTCACCATGCTCATGACCCTGCAGATGCTGAACCCTCTTCTTAATCTAGGATCTGAACGGCTAGAGTGGAATTACATCTTCACTTCATCTCATAGAAAGCAAACAAACACAGACAAAGCTCTCTAACTAACTACTCTCCAACTTCTTCTTGTGGATCTATCCACTTGGAGAAGTTTATCGTCGTGCTTTCTTGGGTGGCTTGAAGGCGGTCTTTTACCGTCTGAGGTTTTAGCCATGCCCAACTTATTTCTCTTCTTCCTGCAGAACATTGTTTCGCCACTACTGCTGATCGGCTTCTTCATTGTCGTTTTGTTTGCAGTGGCCGGACTAGACGGAGTACCGATAGCGAAAGCTATTCTCGTGCTCATGATCAACACAATCGTCGGCATCGTTGCTTGGTTTTTCCGCATCATGCTGACAGTTCTTGCTCTGCTCTTTCCTGGTCTTCAACCGCTTCTAAATCCCGGTTGTGTCAAGGCAAAAGGCAAAAACAAGTAATCGCATGTGTGGCACTCCAGTGCACCACAGGCGGTATCTCATTCATAGCAGAGTAGCCAGACGTTCGCGCCTGGTAGCTCTGCGTGAGGAAGGAATTGTCATGACAGAAAACAACAACATCAACAGCATTCGGGTGATTTCGTTCGGCTACAAGTACGGACCACCCCCGTTTGCGCATCTCGTAGAGGACGTGAGATGGGTGCGCAACCCGTTTTACGAGCCCGAATTGCATGCCATGACAGGCGCCGACGCCCCTGTGCAGGAGTTCATCCTCGCTCAGCCCGACGTCGTCGATTTCCTGTCTGACATGCGCAATAACCTGCGGCGCCGTCTGCGTGGCTTCAGTCACAGCAACTACCACGAGACTTTGATATTTGCCTTCGGTTGCACCGGCGGTAAGCATCGGTCTCGCTTCTTCGCCTTCAAGTGCGCGGAGATGCTTGCGAAACTCACCGTCGAACTCGGCATCACAGCCGAGATCGTTGTCGAGCATCTCGATCACGAGTAGCTGTTGCGGATTCAAAATCGGCACTGCTCATCTGTTCACCGGCTTGCTGGACGCCAAGGCGACCAGTAGGCCCTAAACGTCGCAAAGCGACAGAAGGGGGAATTATGGATAACGCTATCGAAAACAGTTGTTTCATCGTCATCGACAGCGGCTTCTCCCAAGAGTCGCTGCGCGATGCCAAAGTGATTGCCGTACGTGATCTGGCTAATGGTGTCACCGTTACAGGTGCTCCGTATGTCAGCATGGACGACCTGCAATCGTTCACTCATGACCCGCTTAACCACGGGTCCGTTGTTCTGGAAAAGCTGCGCAGCCTGGCACCCGAGATTCCTGTGATTCTCATCCGAGTAATCGGTGAGGATGGCAGAATCATCCGCACACGTTGGCATAACGGCGAGCTCGTCTCGGAAGGCTGGACGGAAGCTTATATCTGGGCTGTCGAGCTGTGCAAGCAGCTTGGACTGGCTTCGGTTGCTAACTGTTCATTTGGCGGCATCATGCATGCTGCTGACGGGACCGGTTGGGAATCGCATCAGGTCGCTCAGGTGACCGGTGCCGGTAAGACTGGTCATGTTCTGGTGGCGGCCTCGGGTCCCGGCGACGGGCGCTCGGTGCATGCTTCTTGGTTCACTCAGCCAGGCGCGACCAAGTGGGTCGAGGCGAAGCAATCGGAGTCGACGACTTACAACTTCTGGGCGGCATCTCCGCACCAGGAGTGGTGGCTGACTGCTCGCTTGAACGGCGAAGTGGTTGGTCGCTTCGAAGGATCCGGTTTGGATGGGAACATGTGGAATCAGCGTCAGCAGCTGATGTTTGATATCGACGGTGACGGCGACGTTAGCTTCGAGTTCACTCTGTCAGCCAATGCTCAATCTGCGGTTCGGTGCGATTGCTGGGTGCGTGGCGAAAACTCGTCGCGTTTCCTCAATTACATTGACGCACGGTTGGTTGTTGAGCCGGCGGTGTTTCCGCAAGTGATTGCCACTGGACTTCGCAGCGGTAGCTATTCGCCTGACCAATACGAGCCGGACGCTAAGCCAGATGTGCTCGTAGATGGAGAGGGTCCGATAAGCTTCCGCACTCCGGAAGTAACCGCGACTATTGCGCGTCTTCTGTCTGTCGACCCCACCTTGGACGTGGTGCAAGTCAGACAGTTGCTGCGCAAATCGCACCCAAAGCAATAAAACGGCGGGCTGCGGATGGAATTGGCAAACGGGCAACCGTGCGCTTCTTCCGTCCGCAGCATTGGGTGGTGATTATATGTCAACCGAGGAGAAGATGATGAACACATGTTGTTCGCCAACTTTTCCTTTTGAACTGTTGTACCATAGCGTATCGTATAGACCCCGAGAGCGTTCCCGGCGCGCAGCGCCAGGCTGTTAATAGACCCGGCTCCGCGCCTACTCAGCCATGCTGTGTCGGAGCTCTTCTTGCAGGAGCAATAACTTCTCGCGCATTGCTTTCAATTCAGCTCCGCGTTTCATACTCTTGCGTGTCGTCTCCATATCACTCGATTGCAGACCTTTCAAACCGATCGCACCAAGCCGATCCACTTCGTGATCGATGGTGCTCATAAAACCTTCGAAGGCCATAATCAATGTGTGCTCACTTTGCTGTAGGCGCTCTGGTAACGCCGCCTTTTCTTGAACAGTCTCATCTGGCAAAGTATTGAGAGAATCTAAGGAAAAGTATTCCTTGCGAAGCTCAGAGCCGGTGGCAACGCGAATCAAACTTCCAAATAATTTCTTAGAGATGTAAGAAATCATTGAATCAAGTACGAGCTGTCCATCTACGGTCCAGACCGTTTGTCCTTTGTCGGTGCCCGCATCCATTTCCATAAATGTAGCGAAAAACGCCTTGCGTCCTGGAAACGCACTCAAATATTCGTAAGGGACAATGAAGGCGACGATTTTGGTTACTTCCGCTTGCATCACAAGCGCCCATTGACCGGTAACCAGCGAGCCTTGGAAAATTACCAATGAGTCGCTCAATTGGGGCTTAGTCGCCAATGCTGGCGCGCTCGGTCGATTGCACACTACTTTTAAGGGCTTCTCGTCGCTCGGTCTGTTGGCGACTTCGTAGTTGTATCTCTGGAAATCGTCGAAGAATTTATCGAGGCAAACAATGCTGCTAACGCGCAGCGGATCACCTTGTAAGACTTTTTTAGTGGCTGGTGGTTCCGCCTTTAGATTGGCGATCCAACGGCCGGTCGCTTCACCCGCGTATTTCTTCTGCATGGAACCGAGGATTTTCTTCGATAAATCGTCGGAGGATCCCTTGGACGCAGAATTTTGGCCTGCTGAATCGTTGTTATCCACGATCTACCTCGATTTCTCGCACTCTCTATGTATAACATCATCCACCTTGACGCTCATTTTAAACTGCCGGTGCACCATAGTGATCTCCATTCTGTAGTCTAGGTATCCCGTGGTATCAGATATGGTGTCGAGCACGTTTAATTTCGAATTGAGATCCCTGTAAAGGGTAATTACGCTGTCAACTATCGGAGCCTTACTATTACTGTCTCTACGTTGTTTAGTGGGACTTTTTAGCGCGAAAATCGCTAATTTGATGGGAACTTTTTTGATACCGGGTCAATTGCCGGATTGTCAAGGGTTGATGGGTACAAATCAATAATTTGATGTAAACAGGCTGCTTAAAATAATATAGGCAGAAAAAAACCGCAAAGAGCTATGGGTGTTAGTTCTATCGGGTTTTTGAAATTTCAAGCCTATAGGTCATGTTGGGTTTTCCTGTATTTCATTTGTAAACTATTAGGAGCAAAATTTGTACGCGCTTGCCTTGAGCTATTCAAGCGCAGTCAAACCAACTAGTGTTCTGCTGCAATGGTGAATATGGAGTCCCCGCACAACCGTCATAAAGAGTTCGAGCAAGTTCGTTTTGGACCTCGCGATGTCCAAGCAGACGCACTCAAAGCGTTGCTCGTAGCTGCCGACGCGCTATCTCACTCTGGCGAATTGATCCAGGCGGAGTTGAGATACAAGCAAGCGCTGCGTCAAGCAGAACTTGCGTTTGGCGAAAACAGTGACCACGCAAAACGCGTTTTGAGTATTTTGACCGCGTTTTACCGAAACCATAGTCGCGAAGCAGAAGCGCGAGAGGTCGAAGTTCGACTCCTTCTTATGAAACCAGATATCCTGCCTGAGGAGCCCGTTCCGTGTAGGAATTTGCAAAGCCGCTTCTTGCGCAAAAAGATTACGAATGATCAGCTGCTCCAGATGAATCGAGTAGTTCTGCCGCCTGATATTCGCAAAGCATGCCAAGTTTTAGCTATGCCAACAGAAGAAGAATTTTCCACTGAAGACGTTTTCAAAGCTTGGAAACGGCGGGTTATTGCCGGTTCTGTTCATCCCGACTTAGGTGGGGAAAACGAACATTCAGTTCTCGTCAACACCTCCAAAGATATTTTGATCCGCTGGTTAGAAGGTCGGTTGCCTAAACTTGGAGTTGGCCGTCAGATCGATTCATTTCAAGCCAAATAACCCAAGTAACGCGATAATTTGGTCCTCAAGTATTTATACTGCACCACATACGGTGCCAGGACGCTTTGGTACTATGTGGCGCTTGGCAATCACCGGGGAATTTATGAAGGTGATGTCCCGATTGCCAACTTGATCGGGTAGTGTTTTCTCGCGCTAGCGACGCCACTGGTGAGCTTTTGCTGACTTTTGTATCGTGTGGTCCAAAACGGCTAAATTTGTTGTCTTGGCTGTAGTGAATTGTTAGAGTCAGGGCCCATTCTTGTTTCTAAGCATCTAGCCCTTAATCCAATCCAACCCAGCCAATACCCGCTCTCTCGAAGTAAGCATCTCTTGTGCGCTGAGGGCCAGTTTCGCTGTGTTCGACTCCTTATCGAAAGGTCAACCCGATGGAAACACATGCTGTTTTCAACCAGGCTTTACCCTTAGTTGGCTATAACATGTTTGAGTCAGATGCAGTGTTGTCCGAGTTGATCGGTCGACATGGTGCGTCTTGGTTCAAACAGAAGTTGAGTGAATTTGGCCAGTTTACGGGCAGCGCCCGCGCTAATGAACTGGCTATCCAAGCCAATTTGAACGAACCTCGCTTGCATACTCACGATCGCTTTGGACAGCGCATCGATGAGGTCGAATTTCATCCCGCCTATCATGAGCTTATGCGCGTCTCTATGCAGTTCGGCATGCACAATCTGCCCTGGAGCAATCCACAGAGCGGTGCGCATGTTGCACGAGCAGCGCTGATGTACATGTCTTTCCAAAACGAGGCAGGGCACTGTTGTCCAATCTCGATGACTTATTCGGTCGTTCCTTCGCTGCGTCGGCAGCCGGAGCTTGCCGCCCGGTGGGAGCCTCTGATCAACTCCAATGCCTACGATTCTAGTTTCGCCCCGGCTGCGTTCAAGAACTCAATCACCGTTGGCATGGGCATGACCGAGAAGCAGGGCGGATCGGATGTGCGTGCCAATACAACTCGTGCTGAAGCGATTGGCGCGCCAGGACCAGGGAAAGAGTACAAAATCATCGGTCACAAGTGGTTTTGCTCCGCTCCGATGTCCGACGCGTTTCTTGTTTTGGCCAAGACCGCTGTCGGTATTTCGTGTTTTCTGGTGCCACGCTGGAAGCCGGATGGTTCAAAGAATGCACTGTTCATCCAACGATTGAAGGACAAGCTCGGTAACCGCTCCAATGCCAGCAGCGAACTTGAGTTTGTCGACGCGCTTGGTTGGCTGGTCGGAGAAGAGGGGCGAGGTGTTCCAACGATCATCGAGATGGTCAGTCACACTCGCTTGGATTGCATGATTGGCGCTGCTGCTCTGATGCGGCAAGCTTCGCTTCAGGCGATGCACCATTGCAATTCTCGTGCGGCGTTTGGAAAACGTCTGATTGAGCAACCGCTGATGCTCAATGTTTTAGCGGATCTCGCCCTTGAATCCGAAGCTGCAATTCGGATGACGATGCGAGTGGCTGCTGCCTACGATCGCTCCAACGACCCTAAGGAAGCGCAATTCAAGCGCATTGGCAGCGCTATTGCCAAGTATTGGATTTGCAAACGGGCCCCGATGCAAGTCGCAGAGGCGCTTGAATGCTTTGGAGGCAATGGTTATGTCGAAGAGGGACCGATGCCTCGGCTCTTCCGAGAAAGTCCGCTGCTGGGGATTTGGGAAGGTTCAGGCAATGTGATTTGCCTGGATGTGCTGCGCGCGATCAGCAAAGAACCGGAAGCTCTCGACACTTTCATCGAAGAAGTTGAACGTGCAAACGGTCACAACAAAGCACTGGACCGGTACATCAAATCAGTCAAAAGTCAGGTGTCGTCGCTCAAGAAGAGTGCTACCAGCAACAAAACAGCAGTGGTTGCAGCACGTGAACAATCCGCTCGTGTTTTGGCCGAACGTTTAGCGATCGCCTTGCAGGCTTCACTTCTTGTTCTGGAAGCGCCCGACTTCGTAGCAAATGCGTTCATTGCATCGCGAATTCTTCATCGTGGTGGTTTGGTGTTCGGCACATTGCCGAAAAACAGCGATGTCAAATCGATTGTCGCCCGGTCTTACAATCTGGTCGGATAAAGCCGAACCGGCAGCATTGAAAAACTTGCTGCCGGTTTTGTTTCCACTCCTTGCCTTCAAAATTTCTACCGATGACGGTTAAAATTTTTTGCCTAAATCCGTTCCTCGTGCAGGTGCGCTAATGCTGACGATTTGCTTGGAAAGTCCTACTACCTCACGGAAGCTGCGCAATCTCGACTTTGCTAAGTCCGCCAAGTCCATCTCTGTGACGGCTACGCCGACTGCTCGCTGTTTTCATCGGCTGGCCTCGAAGAAATCCAAGCAGCCTTTATAAAGCCTTAAAGATCTTGTGTATAGCCAAGAGATGAGATTAGGTTCTAGTTCTTCTTTCTCCTCCAATAAACCAAGAGCCTCATCTAAAACCTTTATTCATTCATTCATTTTTTACCCGCGCACGCTTCACTCTCGTGAATCCCACCGAGGCTGTTTGCGCGTATTGATACCCAGGACGACTTCGTGTCTTGGAATGTGGGAGGGCGTATGCCAATTACACAGCCGCTCTTCGGAGCCTGCAGAACAATTTTCGCGTTCTTCGGAACATGTTTCAACGAGGCAGGCTTCTATTTGGTCAGGACTCTGTTCTGGCAATTTCGCAAGCCTCGTTACATCATCCTTCTCGGTCCTCCCGGCTCTGGCAAAGGAACTCTCGCAACACAGTTAGCCCCTGCATTGCGCATCAAAGCCATGAGCACCGGTGACGTCTTTCGACGTGAGAAGGCTGCAAACACAAAATTTGGGAGGCAGGTTAAGGCACATCTCGCAGATGGATCACTCGTTCCCGACTCACTCACCCTGGCAATCGTCCGCCGTGAACTAATCCGTCCGCGCTATTGGTTTGGCGCTATCGAAGATGGATTTCCACGCACGATTGCTCAAGCGGAACAGTTCGAACTGTTACTCGCAAAGTGGGGTGTTTCGGTTGAATGGACAGTGCTGCTTGATGTTAACGACGACGACTTGATTGATCGCTTGTCGAATCGCCGAACCTGCACCAACAAATCTTGCGGACGAACATACAACCTGAAGTATGAGCGTTCCGTAGAGGCTGGCATTTGTGACGTTTGTCACGCCCCAACTGCCCAGCGAGACGATGACGTACCGGAAGTGATTTCGGCACGGCTTCGCACGTACAGAGAGGAGACTCAACCGCTCTGTAATTACTACCAGGTCAGAAATGTCCTGGCTTCTGTTCATCCGACTGGAGACATGACCAAACAGGAGGTCTTTGTCTTAGTCAAAGCAGCCCTCCAGGGCTAACAAGGAGACTGTTATGACAATGTCACGTGCAACGGTAGTGGTTGACCGCAGCGATGTCCTCGAGATGTGGGCAGACTCGGTCGTTGAGAATCGTCGGTTTTCCTCTGCGGAAGACCGCATTCTGGCTCGTTACGAGTCGGACTACCCGTCTCTGATGCCGTCTTCGGACGAGCTCAGCGACATGGGGTTCGACATCATCGGGCTGGCGATGGCGCTGGAAGCGGGTTTGGATGCGGAGATGTTCGGTAAGGCTTACAGCCTGCTGGATGTGGCCGAGTTCAACATCAAGCTTCTGACGCTCGGTGCCGGTATGGACATCGCCCTCTATAACGAGGGACTGTCTCACCTGGCTGACATCGTGGCCGAGCGCGCGTAGCGCGTTCGTCTTCGATGGAAGTTAGGTGATCGGCGGCGAAGTGGGGCACTACGGGGGCAACCCCGTGGTGACCCAGTCGGGTCAGGAGCGGGTTTCTACCCGCTTCTGACCTCTTCGTTTTTTTTCGTGAAACGGCTGGTGCAATTTCGAAGACCTAG
>PLZS01000113.1 GCA_003153555.1 Candidatus Melainabacteria bacterium
CCGTACGATTTAACACGCGGAAGAATAACTTACAGAATCAAAGATTGATGTACAATCTAGGTTGTTTGTCTGTCACTGCCATTTGAGCCTTGAAACAAAGGCACAGAGCGGCAGTAAACAAGATTTGGGTCAGCAACATTACAGCGCGATAATCTCGCGTAGCGAGCTAAACATGAAGGTTAGAGCGTCCGTCAAAAAAATATGTGATAAGTGCAAGGTGATTCGTCGTAAAGGACGAGTGGCCATAATCTGCGAAAACCCTAAGCACAAGCAACGTCAGGGATAACCGCGGAAATTTAGCAATTGTGATTGCTGAAAGGAGTTTGGAGGATAAATGGCCCGTATAGCTGGAGTGGATCTGCCTAGAAACAAGCGCACTGAAATTGCGCTTACTTACATCTATGGCGTTGGTCGAACGACTGCATCGAAGATTTGTAACAAGCTTGGAGTTCCGCAAGAACGGCGCGTTCAAGACCTTACTGAAGATGAGGTCACCAAACTCAGAGAAGAAATCGAGAAGACCGGTTTGCAAATCGAAGGCGATCTTCGCCGAGTTGAAGGTCTAAACGTCAAGCGTTTGATCGAAATCAACTGCTTCCGCGGCCAACGTCACCGTCGTGGTTTACCAACTCGTGGTCAACGCACCAAAACGAACGCTCGCACTCGTCGCGGTCGTAAACGTCTGACAGTGGCCGGCAAGAAGATTGCACCAGCGAAATAATCCGAGGATAGCCTATGCAGCAAGCTGCTCGGCATAATCTTAAGGGCGCTTCCGGCGCCGTTCGATGAAGACGCTTGATGCGTCAAAAATGGAAAGGGGCGCTTTTAGAGCGCAATAGTAAAAAAGGACCAACGGAAAGCTATGGCTAAGTCTCCCAAGGCTAGGACCAAAAAGAAAGAAAGACGCTATGTGTTGCAAGGAGTTGTGCACATTCAAAGCACTTTCAACAACACGATTATCGCCTCCACCGATCCTCAAGGCCAGGTAATTGCCTGGGCTTCAGCTGGAACGGTCGGCTTTAAGGGCGCCAAGAAGGGTACTCCATTTGCCGCGCAACAAGCTGCAGAGGCAGTTGCACGTCGCTCAATGGACCAAGGCATGCGTCAAGTAGAGGTTTTAGTTAAAGGCCCTGGAGCTGGCCGCGAAACTGCAATTCGCGCTTTGCAAGCTTCCGGACTGGAAATCACCCTGATCAAAGATGTCACCCCAATTCCCCACAACGGTTGTCGGCCGCCCAAGCGCCGTCGAGTCTAAGTTCCAGTAGGAGATACAGCGTTGGCTAGGTATACGGATTCAGTTTGCAAACTATGCCGCAATGAAGGCGTTAAGCTTTTCTTGAAGGGCTCTCGATGCTACACAACAAAGTGTGCCATCGAACGTCGTCGTTATGGCCCAGGACAACATGGTCAGGATCGCAAGAAGCAATCCGAGTACGCGTTGCAACTGAGAGAAAAACAAAAGGTTCGTCGTTTCTACGGCGTCTTGGAGCGTCAATTCTCCGCTTACTTTGTGCAAGCCACCAAGCAGAAGAAAGTGCCAACTGGTCTTCGATTGCTTCAATTGCTTGAATCACGATTGGATAACATTCTTTATCGGTCAGGCATGGTGCCATCGCGAGCCCAAGCAAGACAGTTGATCTTGCATGGTCACGTCACTGTAGATGGCAAGCGTGTCAATGTCAGTTCTTACGAACTGAGATTGGGACAAGTAGTTTCAATTGCTGATGGCAGCAAGAAACTGGTCAAGCAATTGATCGAAACTTTCCCCTCACCAGTGGCACCAAATTGGATGACAGCTAACTTAGAGAATTTCACCGCGTCGATAATCAATCTTCCAGCACGTGAAGATCTCGACCAAACAATCAGAGAGGCGCTCATTGTTGAATACTATTCACGATAACGCTAGAAGCATTAACCGAGAGCAATCTTTTATCCGATCGACAGATGGAGTAAATATGGAACCTCTAAAGATCAAGTGTCTTGAGAACAAAACTGGAACAGATGGCTCAATCTATGGCAAGTTCGTCATTGAGCCGCTAGAACGCGGATACGGCACCACTCTGGGCAATGCCTTGAGAAGAGTGTTGTTGTCATCTCTAGATGGTTCAGCCGTTTCTGCAGTACGCATTGATGGCATCACACATGAATTCACCACCATTCCTGGTGTTGTAGAAGATGTCATCGACATCATGCTCAACCTCAAAGGTTTGGTCGTCAAGACTTTCAGCAACGATCCTCAGTACATCCACCTGGACGTAGAGCGTCCGGGTCCGGTCACAGGTCGCGATCTGATGTGCCCCGCCGATGCCACCATCATCAATCCAGATTGGCAAATTTGCACGCTGGCTGAAGGTGGACGGATCAGAGCGGAAGTCACAGTGGAGCGCGGTCGCGGTTACGTACCTGCCGATTCCCATAGCCATTACAAACAAGCTATCGATGTATTGCCAATCGACGCAGTATTCATGCCTGTACGCAAAGTAAGCTACAACGTTGAGCCTACTCGCGTCGGCGAATCCACTGACTTCGACAAACTGACAATCGAAATCTGGTCTAACGGATCAATCGATGCCACCGAAGCAATAAGTCAAGCTGCCCGCCAAGTAATCGAGCACTTGTTGCCGATTGCCGAACTTTCAGGCAAGCCAATGGTGCCAGCTGCGACTGCGCCTGCGCAGACTGATGGCAAGCATTCATCAATTTCCATTGAAGAGCTCGAGCTTTCAGTTCGTGCTTACAACTGCCTAAAGCGAGCCAATATCAACTCGCTTGGTGAGCTGCTCAAATTGACCTACGACGATTTGATGAACATCAAGAACTTCGGCAAGAAGTCCGCTGATGAAGTAATTGAGCGTCTGCGCCAATTTGGACTGACTTTGGCAGACACCCCGAAGGACAAATAACGACACGGCATTAAGGACCAAGAATCATGCGTCACAGAGTACCCGGCAACAAATTAGGACGGCCTGCAGATCAGCGTAAAGCGGTTTTGCGCTCCCTGGCAACTGAATTGTTGCGATATGACGAGATCACAACGACGCTTGCTAAAGCAAAAGCTGTGCAACCGAAAGTTGAAAAACTGATCACTAAAGGGAAGAACGGTTTCCTCAAAGATCACCATGCTCTCTACGAAAAGGCTAAGGGCGGTGACGCTGAAGCTGCGAAGCAAGTAGCTCGTGCTGTGCATCTTCGCAGGCAAGTTGGTGCTTATGTTTTTGATCGCGAAGTTGTGACAAGAGTGTTTGAAGAAGTGGCACCACGTTATATGGATCGTAAAGGCGGCTACACCCGCATTTTGAAAGCTGGTCCTCGCCGCGGTGACAATACGCCGATGGCCATCATCCAGCTCGTCTAAGTAGTCTTTTTTCTGACTTTGTCTATCTATCTATAAAGAGCAACCGCATCATTGCAGTTGCTCTTTTATATGCGTTAGCTTCAACATTAAAACCGGGGTGCCCCCTCTTCCGTTTTATGGTCCCACTCTTAATGAAGATATATTACATCAGCGTTTCGGGACTTTTTGATTTTTAAAACGGTTACAGGTTCAGCCTTCGCTCACTTTGCAAAAACGTGTTTTTTGCTTAACACAAAAGAGGAAAAAATGGGAGCAAGGTATACCCCCACCCTCAAAGTCTGAAAAATTGGCAATTCTCCAGCTTGGTGATTCATTTAGTTTGAGAGCAAATGTACAGTTGAAGTGGCAGTGACGGATTTGAAAATGCTTCGCGTGGCAGCTCTAGTTCAATACACAGGCAAGTCGTTTAGCGGCTCTCAATATCAAGTGGGCGTGCGCACGGTGCAAGCAGAGCTTGAACGCGCCCTCAGCCTTTATTTGAGAAGCCCTATTAAAGCCAGTTTTAGCGGGCGCACCGACCGTGGTGTGCACGCTGCCGGGCAAGTAATTCACTTTGATGTGGAGCAAGATGAGCTTGATCTCTGGCGTTTTTGCTGGGCCTTGAATGGAATTTTGCCAAGTGACGTGAGTATCAGTCGCGCTCAAATCGTTTCCGACACCTTCCATGCCAGATTCTCAGCCAGAAAACGAGAATATGTGTATCGAATCTTGAACAGACCACAGCGTTCAGCTTTGTTAAAAGATACTCACCACTTTGTTTTCCGTTCTCTTGATCAAGATCTGATGAAAGCCGCTTCTACTGCACTTCTTGGGTCGCACGACTTCAAGGCTTTTCGCTCCACCAATGCCGACAAGACTTCGACAATTTGCCATGTGTCGCGCGCCGAATTATTGAATTTAGGTGAAGGGCAGCTTGAGTTCTGGATTGCCGCAAATCACTTCGTGTACAATATGGTGCGCATAGTTGTCGGGACGCTGATAGAGATAGGGCTCGGCAAAAGAGCGCCTGAGAGTTTATCAGAGGCTCTCGTCGCTGGCGATCGTAATCTCGCCGGTCCAACTGCGCCCCCTTGGGGTTTGTCGTTGAACTCTGTAGAATATCCAGAAGCTTACGCATTATTTGAATCGAACTCGTAGTTGAGTTGTCCAGGAGAGCGCTCGTGAATACTTTTTGTCCGAAAGCCGAGGAAATAACCAGGCAGTGGCATTTGATTGATGCCGATGGTAAGACGCTCGGTCGCTTAGCTACCGAAGTTGCCAATTTGCTCAGAGGCAAGACTAAGCCTGAATTCACTCCTCACGTTGATTGTGGCGATTTCGTCATTGTGATCAACGCCGAGAAGATTAAAGTGTCCGGCAAAAAAGAAACTCAAAAAATCTATCACCGCCACTCAGGTTTTCCTGGTGGTCATAGACAGGAGAGCCTTCAGGCTCTGCGTCAAAGACGTCCAGTGGCAATTCTGGAAAAGGCGATCAAGGGTATGCTCCCGCATACTAGACTTGGAGATCACCAGTTCACTAAGTTGAACGTCTATGCTGGATCTGAGCATCCTCACCAAGCTCAACAACCAAAAGTTTACGAGTTAGTCGGCTAGATAGATAAGCACCAATTCCAAGAGGAAGAAGTTTTAGATGACCAGCGTTATTCAGTACTACGGCACCGGCAGAAGAAAGACAGCAACCGCTCGGGTTCGTCTCATACCAGGTACCGGTCAAGTGTCGATCAACAACCGCACGATGGACGATTACGTCGGTGGTAGACATGGCTTGAACAAGCAAATTTTTCTGCCATTCCAGGCGGCAGATGCGATGGGACGATTTGATGTTCTAGTCTCAGTAATGGGTGGTGGCATCTCCGGTCAAGTTGGCGCAATTCGTCACGGCATCGCCAGAGCCTTAGCTGAAGCCGCTCCACAAAACCGACCTGTATTGCGCACCGATGGTCTTTTGACCAGAGATGCTCGTGTCAAAGAACGTAAAAAATATGGACGCAAGCGCGCTCGTAAACGTTTTCAATTCTCGAAACGCTAGAAAGATTTGGCGGGTCCGGCTGTTGCTGGACCTGTGCTTTATGAGGCAATCCCCCCCAAAAGCCAGAATAAATAGCTTGCGCTCGTCTCAGAGCGACGACCGTGTGTCTACATCTAGTCAATCGGTTCAAGAGAATCCGACAGTTCAACAGTGGATGCGCGATAAGGCCATCTGCGAAGACAGCAATCCAATATCGTGGAAGGTTTGCGTGCTAGGGTCGATTTCATTGGCCTTGGCAATCGTCAGCGCCTTTGGAGCGAGAAGCATGATGGCCGAATTCATTCTGCGCACGGCTGATTCGGTGCTGCCGTTGCACGTTCACAGGCGCCCTCAAGCCGCAGCAAGTAGCGTTCACGCCCAGGCGCGTAAAACGGCGTTATCTGGCGATTTAGAACAGGCCGTGAGCATGTATAAGAAAGCTGAACTGGAGTGCGATTTGAAAAATCCTGCTCGAGCTGAATTGCTTAACGATTTGGGCGTTGCTTTGACTGCGTCAGGAAAAAACGAAGAAGCGGCACGCTATTTGAAAGAGGCAATACAACTCAATCCATCATTGATTGCTGCCTACAACAATTTGGCCATCAGTCAAATGCTTGCAGGCGACAGAAGCAGCGCCATGTCCACTCTTGAAGAGGCGATAAAAATTCAGCCTCAAAACGAATATGCCGCTTTAAAGCTAAAGCGTATGTGGACTAATTCTTCCCAAAACAAGTAACTCGGCTCGTGGCCCTCAAATTTTTGATGCTCAATGATTGAGTCGCTGTTTACCGGCTTTGAACTCAACGACATTTGAAGGCTCAATCAATTCCCGCTCTGCAACCACTTCAGCATCTGGTTCTGCTGCTGCGTCTAGATCCGGTTGTATGACTTCTTCGCTGACCACCTCTGCTTCAGTACCATGTTTGAGAATGCCGCGGGCACGGTGCTTGTTTTGAAAGCGAATGAAGGCAACGATGGCTGCAATGATAATCACTGTACTCAATGCCGCGAAGGCCCATCCTAATGGCTCGTGATTGTATATAAGAAAGGTTCCTGCCGCCATAATCACACAGGCAAGAAACAGCGACAATGGGATTAGAAGGGCCTTAACAGATTGGATAAACTCTGCCTTCTCGGCTGCTTCGATTTCACTATTCATCAGGTTTACGACCGTAGTTGAGCAAAGTAAATCTTACCACCCGTGAGTGAGGCATTTCTTAAGACGCCGCAGCCGTCCTTAATTTTCTTTGCAAAGTGCTAAACTGACAGCGGTGTTAATGCACGCTAAATCGCCTAGGGCGTGGATCACAGAGGATTAATAGCTGGCATTGACTGCTCAAATATCTAGCTTGTTGAAAACTGGTTTGCCCCAATGTCCCCAATGTCATGCAGAGACATCAGCGGATGACAGTTTCTGCCAGGAGTGCGGCACAGCACTGAGCGGCTCTTCAAAATCTTCTGCTTTGCCGGATATGAAAAGGCTGCACCCGCGTTTGTCAAAACCTGTGGTGGCACTGCCTCTGATCATTTTTGTTGTTGCTGTTTTCGTATTCGTGCCGATCTGTCTGGTTAGATTCGAAAAGTCCTATAGTGAGTTTTCAGTCAAATATGCGACAGAGCAGGCCTTGAATTCCTACAAAGAAAATCATTTTGACGAAGCGGCGATGGTTCTAGAGCGGCTTGCCATCAGCCACAAGCTTGACGAGGAACAGCGCTCACTTCTGAATAATATTTACCTGGCTCGTGCAGAGCAACGAGCAAACAATTTGGACTACAACAACGCGATTGGCGATCTGGATAAGATCTCTCCGCAGTTTTCTAAATCCATCCTCGTTTCACTAAAGAAGCATGAGTATTTTGAGCTGCTTACTAAGCAACAAAACCGGACTCGCGCATCTGTGGCAGTTGCCAAAGCCCATTTGAAAACTGCCGCTCACTCTACCTCTTTGAAAACGCCGACTGTATGCACGGAACCCTCTCTGAGCACTCCAGTCGCTTTGAAGACAGTACTCTCTTCGAATAAATCTACACCTGCATCGAAGTCCGTCGCTTCAACGACAGCACTCTCTTCGAATACATCTCCAGCTAAATTGACGGCGGACTATTCTTCCCCAACCCTCTCGCTAACAGGTTCGCCTACAGCGAAGGCACCATTTTCATCCACAGCAACCGTTCCAGCTTTCCCTCCAACGACCACAAATGCTCCGATGATGGCATCCTCTCCAACGTTGATTCAGTCCAGTCCGGAAATGCCTCATTCTCAATCCTTACCTGCAAAAGTGCCCAAAACCTCCAAGTCGATCAAGTACGCCGAAAACGATCTGGTTCGCTACAATGAGCTTCTGGCAGGATATTTCAGTCAAGATCGAAAAACTTCCTCTGCGTTGGCTGGACCACCTTCGTTAAAAGAATGGATTGACCTAGGCAAACCGAGTTTTTAAAATGACCGAAAATACCAACATCGCGATCACGTCTTCTGGCAACAACGCATCAGGCGAGTTGCCTTTGCTTATCCCCGAAGGCATCCGCTACAACTGCCAGGGCTGTGGTCGATGTTGCGCTGGAGACGCAGTCGGTCTCACTGAAGATGACTACCAACGCATTAAAAATGTCGATTGGGGCTCGATCAACCCTGAGCTCGCCGGCAAAGAACTTTTTACCCACAGGGAAAAAGAATATGCGGCAGGTTTGTCGCTCTATCCGCACCATACAAAGGTAAATGACGACGGCGCTTGCTCGTTTCTAATTAACGATCTTTGTACAATTCACTCCGCATTTGGTGAAGCCGCCAAGCCTGGAATGTGCAAATTGTTTCCATATACATATGTGCCCACGCCGTCCGGAATCTTTGTTGGCGTAGTGATGAACAGCATGGCGGCAGTGCGAAACATTGGTAACTTACTAAGTGAACAGCGTCAACAATTGGAAGCGACATGGCACATCGCCGTGCAACAAGAAAGGTCTCAAGGACGCGCTTCTCAACAAATTGCTTCAATCGTCGATTCGCTCACGGCAAAAGATTTGTCAGCCGTTCGATACGACGTCAATATTGTTTCCGGTGTGGCCCTGACTTGGGACGAGTATTTGTTGATTGAATCTAGAATGCTTCGTGCAGTTCAATCGGATGAATTTCCGAATGTGTTTCACGTCTTTTTAGCTGTCAGTGATGTCCTCGCTGAAGCACTGCGCAAAAAAGGTGCAGGCGAAAATTTGAACACGATTGAGCAATACACTCCGTCGATAGATCGTTGGTTTCAGGAAACCCCAGGGTTATTTGAAAACCTTGTCTTCAATCTTCTTGCCTTCCGCCTTCACGAGTGGCCCGCGCTGCGCAAGCAATACGCCGCTGAGTGGGCTGCCTCAAGTAAGAGCCCATTGACACAGCCAAATGTTTTAAAGGCTGCACTACGGACGGTGCTGCAGGGCAAAATGCAGATTCTTGATTTGGGCACAATAAGCTTAGATAAAGCTCGCAATTACAAAATCTCTGCCTTCTCGCCAGAAATTGATGCTTTTGTACGCCGATATCTGTATCTCAAAATATTCAGCAAAACTTTCTGCGGTCCAGCAATGAGCGGACTTTCAATGATTGCAGGTTACAACAATATCGCAGCCAACTTCCTGTCCGGAGTGACTTACGCAAAGGCACATGCACTCTCCCGAGGTGACAAAGAAATCAAAATTGCTGACCTGTATGAAGCGTACTTTCTCATGGACAAAGAAATGGCATCGTTAACTCAACTACCTAAAGAGAAAGCCCAGTTCTACGATAACGGCTTCTCATCAGCAAGACTTTTTAGCCGTCTCTTGGGACAAATCTCGGCAAGCGTCGATCACATGCCTAGCTGCTAGATGGAGCAGAATAAAAGAATGACTAAGGCAAAGAAGGTCGGTTTCGTTCAGCAGCCAGCTTTGGCTACTGGCACCACTGCAGTGGGTAAGCCAAAGGTCAGCACCTTGTTTGCCAGTTGCTTCTGCCTGCTCGTTTTGATTTTAATAACCTACGCATATGCCATGACTGAGCAATATGTATTTAACGATCCGCTCAACTATTCAGCGATAAATAGCGTCAGAGATAAAAGCAACTTCTGGCTTAGGTTATTTGTCACCGGACTAAGTTCTCCATTTTCACAGCAATGGTTGAAGGCTACATACGCTTGGGATATAGGTAGCATTGGCTTCGCTCCAGGTTGGTCGCATGCAGTAAACATCTGCCTGCATGTTTTAAGCTGCCTCTACTTTTACTTTTTTACTTTTAGAATTTGCTGGCGTTTGAACATCGAGGGCAAAACAAAAATCGATCCATACTACCTAGCTGCAGCTGCGACGGCACTTTTAGCCTGCCATCCTCTAACTACAGGCTCCATTGCTTATGTCTCAGGAAGAGCAGGAGTTCTCGGTGCGGCTAACTATTTCTTAGCGCTCAATTTTTTTCTTTATGGTTTCTATGAAGAAAAGCTAGAACGGGCGTTTGCAGGTTACGCTCTTTTCTTTCTGTTTACCGCAATCGGAATATCCTCAAATATGCAGTGTTTTACATTGCCATTTACTGCATTGGCACTGACTTTTATCCTTAGGCCAGGGGATGTGCCTATGAAAGAATGGTTGGCGGAGCGATGTTATGAAATGGTCATTCTTTTGGCAGCAGGAATTGCATTGTCCTGTCTGTTCACGCTCGGCGTGCCAACACAGATTGATAGCAGTTATGGCTTACTGACACTCGCGCCTCAAGTATATTGGGCAACTCAGCTCAAAATGATTCTTATGTATTATCTCCGCTGCGCTCTTGTTCCCTTTGGATTAAGCGTCTACCCACCATACATCGCTACTTCCACCTGGTCTGATCCTGCCACTATCGCCGGTGCGCTTAGCGTAATCGCTATCGGTGTGCTTGGTTTTATTCAAAAGCAGCCGTTAATTCAAGTTGGCGTGGTCTTGTTTTTGTTGAATCTGCTGCCCTGGTCGGTGCTGGTGCAAGGCGAAATTGCCGCCGATTCTCGCTTTTATCTTTCTCTTTCAGGTTTATGTCTGGCTACAGCGGTAGGAATTGCATATGTGGCGGCGAAAGACTTTCGCAAAACCGTTATCGGATTTGGAGTTCTATTACTGGCGCTGGTATCGTTGAGCATCTGGCGCGAAACAGAATGGTCCAACAATCAACGTCTGTGGCGAGCAGAAATTAAACGCGATTCCAAAAACGCCAGAGCGCACTCCTACTTAGCGAGTGATTACTTGGATGCAAACAAGATTGTGGAAGCAAAGGCTGAGATGGATGCGTCTTTGAAGCTCGATCGGGACGATTTTGTTGCCCACCTGATAAAAGGTTATTATCATTACAAACTCAAGGATTACATTAATGCCACGCCCGAATTTGAAACGGCGATTCAGTTGGCTGCGAAGCTGAAGATGAGTGATGATGAACTCGCTTACTATCACAGCCAGCTTGCGAAATCATACTTGAAGACAGGTAAGATGACCGCTGCTTACAAAGAAGCCGCCATTGCTAAACAGTACATCACTGCTGATCCTTTCTTATATCTGATCGTCGGCAGATCGCAAATGGAACAGCATCAACCACTGGTGGCGTTAAAGACATTAGAAGATGGGCTAAAGCTCGAGCCAACTAATCCGGATTTTCTCGAGCCAATTGCACAATCAGCGCTTGACTCAGGGGTCCCTCAAGTTCTTCAACACGCTTTTATTGCCTCAGAACGGGCTGTGAAAGTGTCACACTCGCCATTGGCAAACGAGCTTTATGTTCGTGCCTGCCTTGAACTTGGTAAACTCCAAGAAGCGCATGATCGTCTTAATCTGATGCGAAAAGCTGATCCGAAAAATCCGAACTTCATCTGGTTGGCATATGGTTATGAGAAACTAGCCGGAAATTTGGAAGAAGCTGAGAAGTTGCGTAAGCAAGCTTTAGCAATGGATCCTGGACTCGAAAAACGAGTCCAGTTGTACCTGCGGCAGAAACCAGCCGTCACTCAGACGACACCAGATGTAGTGCCAAACGAAAACAAATCAACCCAGACATCGAATATTAAACCAGATGGAGTGCAGAATAAAGTTCAGTCAGTACAATCATCGAAAATCAAAGCGGAGCTAGCGCCAAACAAAGTCCAACAACTAGAACCGAATCTCACACCGGATGTCATTCCTGATGCGCCGGAGAGCACGCCTAATCCCACTCAACCAAGCGCAGACAGCAGACCAACCCCAGCCAGCGCTAAACCAGGTGTTAAGCAGGCGCCGAAGCAAGTGCCTTGAGTCGGTCATCCAATTGGGTCAGTTCGGTCACAGGGGCATCGCATGTGTAGTTTGAGCAGATGTAAGCCGTTGGTTTGCTCTCTATAGTCAAACGACCCTCAAGCAGCGGGCTTGGGTTAATGCTCCCCTCATCACTGCAAAGAACGACTTTGTTTGGTAGATAGTGCGAATACACATGGAAGAGGAGTGGTTCATCCTTTGTATCTGCTTTACTTGGGAACAGGCATGCAATCTCGGTTTCTTTAGCCATGTAGAAATCTATCGCGCACAAGAAGTTGGAAAATTGATCGGGCACTCTGGCCATGAATGGAATATACAATTTTAGAAGTTCTAGCCCGCGCTGCTCGTATTTTTTATTGCCAGTCAATTTGGCTAAACGAAGCAGAGCGAAAACCGCTACCGACGAACCGGACGGAATTGCACCGTCGTAGTGGCTTTTCGGTCTTGTCACCAATTCCTCATGGTCAACGCTAGTGTAAAACAAGCCACCATCCTTGGTGTCCCAAAATTGTTCTAGCATAATGCCGGCCAAACGCTCGGCTTCTTTTAGCCATTTTGGATTTGTATCCACTTCTGCCAGATCGAGCAACGTCTGAATGAAGTAAGAGTAGTCGTCGAGATAACCATTGAGCTTAGCCTTGCCTTGTCCCCAAGTGCGCAGCAGTCGTCCATCCGTCATTAAATTGTCAAAAATAAAGTTGGTTGCACGCAGAGCGGCATCTAAATATTTTGGCTCTTTGAGAACACGATAACCTTCGATAAATGCTGTGATCATCAGGCTGTCCCAGCTCGTTAAGACTTTCTCGTCTCGACCTGGACGAATACGCTTTTCTCTGGCGTCATAAAGTTTTTTAGAAGACGTTCGTACTTTGTCGAAGAACTCTGTCTCATTCATGTTGTATTTTTGCGCCAATTCTTCCGGCGATTTGGCAAGGTGCAAGACACTTTTGCCGTGTTCAAAATTGCCATGTGTCGACACTCCAAACACTTCATTGAACCATTCTGCATCTGTCCCAAGAACATCTTTTACTTCATCTTGATCCCAAACGTAGAATTTGCCTTCCTCTCCTTCACTATCCGCATCTAGACTGGAGTAGAACCCTCCATCTTCAGTCGTCAGCTCCCGCAACACGAAGTCCAAAATACCGCGGGCGACATCGGCCCAATAAGTTCGACCTGTGAGCAGATAACCGTCCAAATAAGTTTTACAGAGAAGTGCATTGTCATAAAGCATTTTCTCGAAGTGTGGAACTAACCACATCCGATCCACTGAATAACGAGCAAATCCTCCGCCTATTTGATCATGAATGCCACCATACGCCATTTTGTCGAGGCTCGTGTGCACTACTTCGAGACACTCTTCCTTGCGAGTCGATCTGCCTTTGCCGTTTGGTGCAGCATAGCGCATGGCGAGCGAGAGACTGAAGGTGTGTGGAAACTTTGGTGCGTTCCCAAAACCGCCCCAGAGATGATCGAAAATTTTGAGCAATTTGTCAGTGCCGAGTTCAATATGGTTGAAATTCAGCTCAGGTTCGATCTCAGGTTTGGCAATCTCGTCCATCAATCGCATATGACCTGTCAGTTCTTCTGAACTTTTCAGAATATCCTCACGTTGTGTGTTCCACGCCTCCGTCAAACCCATCAACAATTTCTTGAAACCTGGTAGTCCATGCCGATCTTGAGGTGGAAAATATGTTCCTCCAAAGAAAGGTTTTAGCTCAGGTGTTAAAAAAACGGTCATTGGCCAGCCACCGTGACCGGTCATCATTTGCACTGCTTTCATATAGATTTCATCAAGGTCGGTACGCTCTTCACGATCGACTTTGATGTTGACGAAATTTTCATTCATCATCTTGGCTGTTGCCTCATCCTCAAATGATTCGTGCTCCATGACGTGGCACCAGTGACAAGCGGCGTAGCCGATCGAAAGCAAGATCGGTTTGTCTTCTTGCCTGGCTTTTGTCAGAGCTTCAGGTCCCCAGGCAAACCAATCGACTGGATTATAGGCATGCTGTAGGAGATATGTGCTCGTCTCATTCACCAGTCTGTTCGGCTTAGCCTGGCTGCCTGTACGATTGGGTTTCAAGAAATATCTCCTTTATTCAGCATGTTGCTGCTCAGTTGCTTGTTAACGATGGTGTCGTTAACGTGGCATTATAGGCTGCGATAGTGGACTCGACAGTCTGATCCCACGTCAATTTCTTTGAAGTTTTAAGAGCCGCATCCGATAAGCGCTTAGTCAATTCCGGATTGTCCATCAATTTTTCCATCAAGGCGGCCAGCTCTTGCACTTTTAGGTGGTCCTCGAGAATCAGCGCGTCCGACTCATCAGTCAAGACTTCGGTGACACCACAAACACGACTGACAATTGGCACAAGACCTCTCAGCATACCCTCTATGGGAGCCATTCCAAACGGCTCAATGCGTGATGGCAGAATAATACTGGAAGCCTTTCTATACACTGCGTCCATATCTTTTTGAAAACCGAGATATTCAACATGATTGGAAAGACCCATCAGCGCCAGTCTCAATTTGTCATATGGCTTTAGACGCAAACCGGCTATGTGCAGTTTGAAGTTTTTTTTGCGGCTAAGCAGCCGACGGCTTGCGTCGTGAAGAACATCCAATCCTTTCTTGCGATATCCCTTGCCAACAAAGAGGAAGTGGAATGTGTCATCGGTTGCCTCTGCTCCAGTTGAACGGGTGACTTCGGAGAAGCTAGCCCCTGGATGAGCGACTGCCAAATGTTTGTCGTTAAGGCCGTAGTGTTGTTTAAAATCATTGAGGCAGACTTTCGAAGGAAAGATTAAGCACCGTGCCTGGTGGCACAATTCTTTGTCGTGTTCTTCGCGCAACTTATATGCTTGAGAGGTACCTACCTTGATACCATTAAGAATACGTTCCCATGTCTGTCCGACTTCGGAGAGTCGATAAACTGTGTGGTTATGAAAAGTGACCACATCCGCGTTGCTAATCGGAAAGTGCTGCGTATGCACCAGGTCGTATGTCCCGGATTCTGTCACGGCGGCACTAGCGGCTTGATAGTAATGCCGGATCTTGTCGGCTTTGGTCGAGCCTGTGGGCGGGGGCGCGAAATTGACAACGTTCAGGCGTTCGTGTTTCCAGTTGGTGTCATCTTTTTCGCAAACTACGGTGACGCGCATGCCGCGTTCGAGCAGTCCTTTAACTAATTGAAAAGCGTACAGCTCTAACCCACCGTAAGGTGAAAACTGACGCAAAACCATAGCAACGTGCATCTCGCACCTGGTGTACTGTTTGCTTATGGCGCTAGAATAAGGCTTACCCAAAAAGAGAGCCTTAACTCAGTTTCACTCCCGGATATGATCGCTTAAGATGACTGACAAGTACGACTGTTGCGTAATCGGTGCTGGTGCCATGGGAAGCGCTACTGCGTATCACTTGGCACGCAGCGGCAAGAGCGTCCTTTTGCTTGAACAATTCGAACTCGGCCACGTCAACGGCAGCTCGCACGGCAAAAGCCGAATCTTTAGATTGTCCTATGAAGACACGGTCTACGTGTCTCTCGCTCGCGCCTCAAAGCCTCTGTGGCTCGAACTTGAGGCAGAAGCAAAGCAGAAGCTGTTTACTCCAACTGGCGGTTTGGATCTCGGTCAGCCAGGTAGCCCAGTTTTTGAAGACTGCATGAAGGCCATGCGCGCGGAAAATGTTGGCTACGAAGTGCTCAGTTCAGCTCAAATTCGCTCTCGATTTCCTCAATTCCGTATTCAAGATTCAATGATGGGAGTTTATCAAGACGACTCAGCGGTATTGAATGCGGTGGAATGCGTGAAGTCTATGGCGACATTGGCTTGTCGGCACGGAGCGACGCTGAAAGAGAACAGCCGCGTAGTTGGCATCAAGGAAAAAAATGGCACTGTAGAAATCGCTACTGAAGATGAGGAATTTCTTGCCAGTACTCTTGTGATCAGCGCAGGTGCCTGGGCTAACTCACTCTTGGAGCATCTCGGATTGAAATTGCCGTTACAGGTGCGTAAAGAGCAGTACATTTTCTTTGCTGCCCATAATCCCGATATGTTTAAGCCCGGCAAAATGCCAGTGTTTTTAGAATACGGTCGCGGTGCAAGTGCCATCATTGGTATGTATGGCTTCCCGCTGCTTGAAATGAATGCCGTGAAAGTAGCTGCCCATCAGCGTGGACCATATCTCAATTTGACAGATCGTACTTTTGAGGTTGAGCAAGACGGCGCCCGTGAAGTCGAGGCTTACGTGCGCGAACGTTTTGATCACGATCTCGGTGAAATAGTTGAGGCTCAAACTTGTTTGTACACCAATACGCCTGATCTGCATTTTGTGATTGACAAATTGCCTGACCATCCCAACATCATCGTCTCCTCGCCTTGTTCAGGACATGGATTTAAATTCGCAATTCTGATTGGAAAGATTGCTGCAGAATTAGCGACTGCAGGTAAGTCGAATTATCCGATCTCGTTGTTTGAGATCTCGCGCATGCTTCTTCCCAACTAGAAAGTAATGATCTACGTGGAATTCTTCGTGAGAGCGTTAAGCAAGCCATCGTATAGCGACATGTTCGCTTCTAACACGCCGTACAACCCGTGCTCAACTGCTTTTCTGGCGTTGTGCTTTTCAATAAAGTATTCCGCCAACTGAATCGATTCGTTAGTATGCTCTGCTTCGACATTTATGTGATCGAACCATATATGGTGCTCCAGGTTGAACGGGCGAAATGCGACTTGCAAAGCTTTAAATTCTTCAAGAGCAAGAATTTCTGTTGCGGTAATCGCTCCTGCAGAGACAGCAGCACGCATAAAACCTGCTGATGAGGCTGGTCTCGGATCATAATACTTGGTCGCCTGTTGGATGAATTTCTTAGTACCCGCTTCGATTTTCGTGTTGTTAAACTGATCATCACCGACGCCAGCGAGGCTAGCAAGATTCGTCAATTGCCACTGATGCGCCTTGCTGTAGTCGCCATTACCATATTCGTTGCGCACGTTTTCCAGGACGTAACCGACGGCTGCTTCAGGCATGAGCGTCGCTGCTTTAAGCAACAACCGTCTCAAAACTGCTGCGTGCGCATCATAGTTGCGCAGCATTGCAGCTACCTGACAAACGTTAAGGGTATTATGTTGGAGATAAGAAAAAAGCGGATGCGTTGCGCAGGCATGATTGAGCGCCAAATCCTTAATCTGATTACTCGAACTGACTTTAACTTCTATGTTCAAATGATGGCTCCATGTGCCGATCTTGTCAGTCGCTTAATTCGCCAGTGCATCTTTGTTCTCGGGGCGGGTAGAATTCCCTCGCTCCTCTTCACGCAGCGATTTGACTCTCATTGAAACAGAGAATCTCCATTTCGTGGAGTCCGTCGTCAGTTTACGTGCTGCCGACAGGCTGACCCTTGGGTTCAGCTATTGATGTTTTTTTTTCATGCTCTGCCTCTTCGGTTTCGAGCAACCATTGGGCTTCGAGAGCAGCCATGCAACCGGTGCCAGCCGCTGTTACGGCTTGGCGGTAGAGTTCGTCTTGTACGTCTCCGGCTGCAAATACGCCTTTGATTTTGGTTTTTACGCCGTCTGTAATGATGTATCCGGCCTCGGATAATTCAAGCGGCCCGCCTCTAAACAGGTCTGTATTCGGTTTGTGTCCGATTGCGATAAAGACGCCGTCGGCAGGCAGATCTTGGGTTTGATTCGTTTTCAGATTTTTGATCGTGATTCCTGTCACTTCGCCTTTTGTCATATCGTGCACATCGACTAATGCGGAATCGAGAATGAATTTGATTTTTGGGTTGCGTTTAACACGATCAACCATGATTGCCGATGCTCTGAATTGCTCGCGTCGGTGAATCAAGGTGACGCTGCTGGCGAATCTCGTCAGGAAGTGCGCTTCCTCGAGTGCTGTATCGCCCCCGCCGACAACAAAGACTTCTTTGTCGCGAAAGAAGAATCCATCGCAAGTTGCACAAGCTGAGACGCCATGCCCCATAAGCTTACTTTCCGATTCCAATCCCAGCAGTTTTGCCGAAGCGCCAGTGCAAATAAGCAAAGTATCCGTGATGATTTCTTCGGCACTCGTGCGAACCGTGAATGGTCGCTTGGTTAAATCAACCGATTCTGCGTTGTCGTAGATGAATTGCGTGCCGAACCTTTCAGCTTGCTTGTGCATCTCTTCCATCAGTTCCGGGCCTTGGATGCCATCGGGGAAACCAGGGAAATTCTCGACTTCTGTGGTGATCGTCAGCTGCCCACCGGCTTGCATGCCTTGGATGACTAGTGGCTCCAAATTGGCTCGAGCCGCATAGATAGCAGCAGTCAAGCCCGCCGATCCGGACCCGAGAATGGTTAGCTTCTTTCTAATAGTCATCTGTTTCTTCCCTGGCACGCTTCGCAGCTTGCCGACGTTGCACTCATCTCTCCATTTTATGGCGCCAACACTAATATTTCAGGCTGTTTATGGATTAGTTATAATTTCAGTTAGTTTTTAACGTATCACCAAGTGACGAAATGCTTGGTCTAAGCCCATATGGAAGACTTTCTCGAAATTGTGTGAAGTCATCTAACAGTTTTTCGCGTTGTTGGTTGGACTTGCTAAGAGATTCGTTGGCAAGCGGGCTTTTGGTAGCTTCTAGCAAAACTGCTACGCGATGCAGGTCATTTAATTTCCCTAGAATTTGCTGAGCCCTAACCAATTGTAGGTTCGTTAGTCCGTAGAATTCCGCTAACAGGTATCGCCAGGTCTTGAGTCCAAGTCTCAATGCATGTAGCTCTTCAGGTTTTTTTGCCGTGCTGGCGAGGTCGTGGGCAATCTGTTCTTGCGCTTTAATGAAAGGCTCAAGATGCGTGTAGGCAGAGTCAGTGCCACTGGCTCCATTTGATTCGAAATCATGACGCAACTTTTCTGGACGCTTGAGCAAAAACTCGCTCATTCTTTTGAGAAGCTTCTCTACATTCAGGTTTTTGAGTCGTTTCTTTGTTTTGCGCGCAATTTGCTTACGTTCAATCAACCAATTTTCAATAATTTCTTGCGGCGCGCTTAATGACTCTGCAACCTCGATATTCACATCACAATCCCTGAGCGTGCCAAGCATATGACGTATTTCTCTGAACTCTTTGCCTACTTGTCGCCAATACTGTTTGGACAGCCAGCCGTCCTCTTCTAAGACATGCCAAATGCAGTCCCATCTTCTTAGTACGACCCGCGCTTCATGAACTCTATCGGCGCTTGGCTTCTTGGAAAGCCTGCGCAAGGTGCGACTCAGGTCGTCATATATGAGTAGAGCTGTCTGTTGCTCAAACATCAACCAGGGACTGCCGGCCAGGTGTGGCGGCACTGCTGATTCTGCAACAAGCAGGTGATTATTGTTATTGCTTGGCTTTGTCATCATTTATCCTAGGATAGTCTATCCGAGGAGCGCCTATGCAGCAAAGCTGCTCGGCTGCTGCACACTACTGGGGTCTATCCGAGGAGCGCCTATCCGAGGAGCAAGCTGCTCGGCTCCTGCAGCAAGCTACTTGCCTATCTCAGTAGATCTTTTAAAAGCTCTTTTGAGCGTTTCAAGACTAGGTCTTTACCCCCGCGAGAATAAACAGCATGTGCTCGTTCAATTAATGACGGCATAGTCACCTTTTCAAATGCCGGTGTGTGGTAAGGCGCTCGACAGTATCTTTTCAAAGGCTGCGCAGATTTGGACCAATAAAACTCTTTGGCCAGTTCAGACGAATTGACAGCGCATGACTTTCTATAAACTTGATCATTAGCCATTTTCTCAATTGCTGCAACCCAGCCGTCAACGTCTTCGTAATTAATCGAGGTTCCGGCGTGTCGTGCATCGATTAGTTCTGCAAGTTGATCGCCCCCAGTGGTTAGGATTGGCAGACCTGCCCAGAGGTAATCGAGGATGCGTGTGCGGAATGAAAATCGTGTTTCGATTAAATCGTAATGTGCAGAAACTGCCACATCAGCTTCGAGTAAATAATTGACTCGCTGCTCGTAAGGAATCCACTGATCCGAAAAGAAAACGTTTTTGTTCAAGACGCCCAATTCTGTTGCCAGTGCCTGGGCTTTGACCGCCATTTCCATTAGTGGCACTTTGGGATTTGGTGATTTTATGCCCATGAAAAACAGTTTGATGTCATCGCGTTTCTTAGTTAGTTGCGTGACAGCTTTGATTACGGTGAGAGGATCGAACCAATCCCAGACTCCACCTCCCCACAAAAGCACAAAGTCATTTTTAGAAATGCCAGCGATGTTATCGCGCATGCCGTGGCCACTTTTTTCTGGCAAGTGGTTAGATAAACCAAAAGCTGCCACATCGATCAACTTTCGCAAAGAAGGATCGAACTTGTACATGGCTGGATCCACTCGTCCGAGCGCACAGAATCGACCCAACCAATAGTCTCTCTGTCTCTCGGAAGCGCAAACAAAAAAGTCCGCACACAACATATGCTTTTCTAAGACTTGGTGCATCAATCTATAACTTGATGATCCCGTTACCGGATCGTCTTGGTACTGCACCAACAGCGAAAACAAATAGGGATCGTACAAATCGACGATCAAATATTTGTTCATTTGAGCAATGTCTGGATAAGGCTTCAGCACGTTGGCTTGAATAAACAAAATATCGGCAGCATTCGCCAGTTCGTAAAGCTCACGTTGGCTTCCACCAACAATTACGTGAAACTTATCTGAATCTGTGAGCTGAAATTCATGGTCGCCTCCGTAAGGACTAAAGACCGTGACTTCAAACTCGTGATCTAGTTGGCGCGCCAACTCGATGCATCGAATCGCTGGACCAGCCATGCTTTTCGAAATCGGTTCTAATGTGATCAGTAATAATTTGCTGGAAATAGAAGCTTCTCGCTGGCTTTTGTTCTTCAACCATAGAACTCGCCGGTGCCTTTTGGGACTCACTATTATATACGGCTCATCGAGCAGACCCGTAGATACAAGCTGTTGTTCGGCGTTACATTAGTAGGTTGTCGAGATTTACTTGGCAGGAAACTGTAAAATGGGTTTCTCACTTCGGTTCATGAAAGCAGTCCGTGTCGAAATATATTCCAAATTTGGTCAGCGTTGTTATTCCTAACTGGAATGGCAAACGCTTTTTGGCTGGATGTTTGGATTCTTTGCTCAAGCAAAAATATGAGCACGTTGAAGTAATTATTGTCGACAATGGTTCAAAAGATGGCTCTGTGGAATTCTTGCAAGAGAATTATCCTCAAGTGCGTTTGCTTACTTTTGAAAATAACACCGGTTTCAGTCCTGCTGTTAATCGCGGTATTAGGGAATCGAAAGGTGAATTTGTTGCTCTTCTAAACAATGACACAGTTGTTGACCCGATGTGGCTTTCCGAACTAGTGCGCATCATGCATGAACATCCGGAAATAGGCAGTGCCGGCTGCAAGATGCTGGCTTACGACGATCATAAATTGCTTGATGGAGCCGGCGACGGCTATAGGCGTGGTGGTCTGCCGGGCAGAATCGGGCATCGCGAGCGCGATACCGGGCGGTTTGACCTGCCCCGTTATATTCTTGGTGCTTGTGGCGGAGCTGCTATGTACCGGCAGGAATTGTTCGAAGCAATCGGTTATCTCGATGACGACTATTTCGCCTACCTAGAGGATGTCGATTTCGGTTTAAGAGCTCAGAATGCTGGTTACAAGTGCTACTACGTTCCGACCGCTATTGTCTATCACTTGGGTTGCGGCACTACCGGTAGTGGCTACAGCCCCCTGGTTGTGAGACTTTCTTCGCAAAACAATTTAAATACGATAGTGAAAAATATTCCAGGACCGCTGCTGTGGAAGTTCCTGCCCGAGATTCTGTATTGGCAGCTTTATTATCTGGCTGTTGTAACAGTGCGCGGCGCTCAAATCGTACCCTGGTTGCAAGGCGCGCTGGATGCTCTCAAGATGATGCCGAAGATGTTGAAGAAGCGCCAGGAAATTTTCAGTCAGCGCAAGGTTTCCCTGCGTTATCTGGAAGAAATTATCGTTGAATCCGAGCGTGATTTGATGGCATCAAAGCGCAGACTCAATCAACAAACCCTTGCCGCTCTATCTGGAAAAGCCTTAGAAAGAATGTCTGCAAAGTAGGTCCAGCTGCGAGCGAGGTTCAGCTACAACTGGTCCAATAACTACTGTTTACCTGCACTAACGTCGGAAGTCAGCTAAGTAAGGTTAGTGAAGTTTCGCATTCTGCTAGCGCTTGTTTCAATTTTTCGCAGGCGGCCTCAACCAGAGTTATGGCTTTCGCTGATTTTCTGGATTGAACCAAATCGATCGCCTGGCGCAATTGCTCGACGCTCGTTTCACTGTTCTCAATCGAACTCAACAAACAATCGGTGCTGTGTTGATACTTGTGGGTCTGGTCATTGGCGTTGCAATTATTGCAATAGCCGAGGATGTCAAACCTGCTGCTTTTATGCTCGAAACCTTTGCGATGGGCGACGGTCTTGCCAAATCCCCTAATCAGGTCGTCGACAAATTCAATAGTCAGTCCGCAGCCAAGACATATTAGATGATCGTGATCTTCGCCATCTTCGGCAGTTTCGTAGCGAACGCCCCGGTCGCCGCTGACTGTCGATACGTCACCTACAATCTTGAGACGATGCAAGGTTCGATAAACGGTCGATAGGCTGACATCGAGGCCCAGCTCACGGGCTTTCTCAAAGACTTCGGAGGCTGTGAGGTGAGTACCCTTGGGCAAACCCTTCACAATAGAAGCGATCGCCCCTTGTGTATCAGCTATACGGGTGGGACGGCCCGCTGGATCTGCCTGAGGCTCATCTTTCTGAGCTTCAGCTTCATTTGGTTTTGCATGATTGGGTGACAAATCTGTCAATTGCTCTATTGCCTTATTGCGAATGTTCTCACCGGTACGAGGATGATAGGTCGTCACGTGAGCAATGTCAACTTGAGACACAGGATGTGGCTCGACAGGGCTATTCTCTCGCTGCGTGGATTTCGCTCAACACTCTGTAAAAAGATCGAGAAAATCGATGTTCGAAACCGCCTTGGCACTAGTGTCATCCCTGTTGTCATGCGACAATTACTCTTCCTTTGGTCGCAAAGTAATTTAGCAAAAGCTTTTTCGCCATCCCTACTGGCGACTCGGTCAGAAACGCCGTGCCTAAGCGCTTACAATACGTAAGATTAGCGTTCAATAATTGACTTTGAGAGGAGAGAATAGTAACGTTAGCTCATTCGATAGTTGAGAATAAGTCGCAATAACTAACAAATTCGTTGAGGCTCATTACCACTATCACAACAAGGCTATTAGTACGTCTTTCCATTTATCTAAATACTTATTTGTAGAGGTAATCAAAATGAATCGTAAGCAAGGTCGTAAGCAATCCGGTCAAAGCATGGTCGAGTATGCTCTCGGTCTCGGATGCATATCAGCACTCTGTATGGTTGCGTTGGGCTCACTCGGCGACATGTCTGGCGACATGATCCAAGGCATCGAACAAGCGATCAATTATGGTGGACAGAAGTCTGGAAACTTCAACCCTATGGTGAAGAGAACGGCGACTCCTTGGAACATAAACTAACTTGAGCTTACTGATACTTGGCGCTGACTGCTTGTTAGCGCTAAGTATGGATGTGGTTCAGCGCAAGGTAAAACCTTCTGCTTAGTCAGGTTTGGATTTAAGAACATTCGCGTCTCATTCGCGTCAGGAGTATTCAATGAGAAGAAGAAATCAGCGTGGACAGAGCATGGTTGAATATGCGCTGGGTCTTGGCTGTGTTTCCGCACTATGCATGGTGGCACTTGGATCGTTAGGATTTATTTGTGGCGACATGATTTATAACGTCCAAAACGCGATCAATTATGGTGGTGCCACCGCACCTCAGCCCGGTCGTATTATCAATCCGACCGCCAAACCGTGGATAATCCAGTAGGTTAAGTAACAACAATCAGGAGGGCGCCTATCAATGCGCCCTTTATTTTCAGCACCATTAATGACAACGTGATTCAAAGAAAGAAGCTAGCATTAAGAAGAGCGGAATCGGGACAAGCGATGGTTGAATTCGCCTTGTGCATTCCTCTTTTGATGCTATTCATTTTTGGCATTATTTATTTCGGACGTTCCTTCTATACAAAGCAGATTGTCACCATGTCTGTGCAAGAAGGCGCGCGCATGGCTTGTCGCATGCCTGATCTTTCCAATTCTTCAAGCCGAGACTATGTTCGAGGTTTTACCGTCACGGGGCAGTCAATCAACACCAATTCGCCAATTTATCAGGCCCTTGCGGCTGGACATTTGTTGTCCGGACCTCAAGGCTCTTCAGGTGATCTTCCGCCCGGCTCTTCAGTGTCTATCTTGCCTTGGGATGATAATTCGATTGCCATGCCCGCGGGTACCGTGGGAGTAAGGATTCGATATCCGTTTGTATTCATCGGTAGTGCGTTTCCTGGAAATAGCACTCCAGCTGGACAGGTGAAAATCTGGATGGGTCCAGATGGTCCACCGGTACCGTTTTTAGACACGCTCATCACCGAACAAGCAGTAGCTACGCAAGAAGTTGTTTATTAGTTAAAGGAGAAGTGCAGTGCCACCAAGCGCAACCCAAGACGTTCCCTCATTATTTAAAGACAGAACGCTTTCTGGGACGAGCCCTCGCAAATCAATGAGTTCAGCGGCGATGATTATGCTGGTGCTCATGTTTGTTTTGGTTGCAGTCGGCGTGTCTAAGATGATGATGAACAAAACAGTCGTCAAAGACACAGTCACCGTGGTCGGTGCTGGTATGGACTTGCCGGCCGGTTCGCGTTTGACATTCGGCAGTCTTCATTATCTTGAACTTCCGAAGCGTTACGCTAGTGCAGAGATGCTAACGAGCTCTGAGCAAGCAGTTGGGCGCCTGACAAAGTATTTTGTGCCGATGGGTGAGCCGATTTCGACTGACGAACTTTTCTCTCAAAAAAACTCACTTTCGTCCAATTTAGAGACGCACGAAGTAGCCTTCAGTTTGAAGTTAGATGACGAATCAATGGTTGATCACAACATTGCATGTGGAGACAGTGTGGATGTGCTTGCTGTCATGACAAAGGAAGGTAAGCGTTTTACAAAAACTGTTTGCCAGGACGTGCGTGTGTTGTTAGCGAATTCAAAAGAAGCGATCGAAAGTAAGAGTCTGAAAAGTAACGACCAAAGTCGGCTCACTTTAGCCGTCACTCCGCATCAGTCGGAATTGTTAGCTGAAGCAGCAGAAAGCGGCAAGATAAGACTCGCTTTGCGTAGCAAGCTCAGCCGACGGGTTACTCATCTGCCAGGTGTTTCTGAAGATGATCTACTTCCCTCTAGCGCCACTTTGCCAAAGAAAATTGATGCTTTTAAGTTAGCTGCCCCACCGAATCTAGTTATTCCTGCACCACCAGCGATGCCGACGTTCGCTCTACCTGACGCTGGTGCACCATCAGTTGCGATACCTGCGCCGCTGGAATGGGTCGTCGAGGTTTTCTCCGGAAGTCATAAGGAGTCTTATTCTGTACCGCTCAGCACAAAGTAAAGCGAGCCGAAGTCAGACGACTTCAAAAGCACTCAGAAGTCAACGAGGCGCGATCCTGCCCCTCGTTGTCTTCACTCTTATTGTCTCAGTTGCTTTCCTTGGCCTGGCGGTGGATGTGATGCGCACCGTTCACGCTGCATCAGCAATCCAATACGCATCACAAGTCTCTGCGCTCTATTCGTATCAGTATGCGTTTAACACTAATGGCACTTTGAAGTCCGGTAGATTTGAAAATAATGTCTTGCAAGAGTTGCAGGTGGCCAGTGGTTCAGGTGGTAAAGCCTGGAATTTGGCACCAGCCGGACCCAATAAAAGTGTCACTCAAACTCCGGTTCAGTTCGATAGCAGCGACATAACTGTTTTGAACAATCCAAATGATCCAGGAGACTATTTCCTTCAGGTACGTGCACGTCGTGACGGCACGGATGGTTTGACAATGTTTTTTCTGCCCGCCATATTCGCTTTTAACGGGATCGCCGGATTGCCTGTTCCTCCGAATGTCAAACAAGCGAATCCATTTCGCATCACTGAAGTAATTGTTCAACCTGCATCTCGTATCGGCGCCGGGTTGTCCAACAACATGGCACCGCTCCAACCGGATTCACGTTTGATTGGCACAGCCACTTTCCCTCTGGCAATCAGTAACAAGCAATTTTCTATCGCTGCTCAACCATCTCAGGCTCTGACTACCTACACAGTTGATTTGGTCAGTTCCAAAAATCCTGGAAATGCTGCCCCTGATCATATTCAGGGTGCATTCGTAAACGTCTTTAAGACAGGTGGACTTCAGTATTACGGCGGCGGCCAAGGCAACGTCGCGCTCACTCAACTATATGGAAATCTCAGTTATTTTTCCAATCCCAATGCAGCAAATGCTTTGCCTCCGGCCGTCGTGGAGCGTGGCAGTCAGATCTCAGCATTCGATCCAAACGATCCGATTTATCAACAACAAGCGCAAAAGTTGCTTACAGCCAGAGTGAAATCAGTGCCTGTAGGACCGGGAGCTTTCTATATTTTGCCTGTCATCCGCGATAATCCTGTGTTTTCTGGTGCTGGTAACAAGGTCGTTGGCTTTGCTCGAATGGCTCTGATTTCGGTGATATTGGATAGCAATGGTGTGGTGACGGCCCTTAAGTTCAATATCGGTGGTTCTTATCCAATGGCGAACGCCACGGTCGGCACCGCCCTGGCATCAGTGCCTTCAGTAACAGGAGTTTCAATGCCGGCGCTTCAAATTCCTGCCGAACAAGCGTTTGCACCCAGAACATTTGATGGTCCATCCAACTCGATTGCAGTACGACCGCGTGGAGTGGTAATGGCTCCTGCACTATCTCCAAGAACAATAGTTGGAGGTCCGCTATGAATATTCGCAGCCCTCTTCTGCGTGACGCGAAAAATGAAGCTTCAGGAGTGGACTTACAGGATGCCGTGATCGCGGTCATCGGCAGTAAAGGCGGAGTAGGTGGCACTACTCTGGCAATCAATTTGGCTGCTTCGCTCGGTCAAAGATCGAGCGGCACAGCGGTAACTTTAGTTGATGCAAACTTGCAACAACCAGATGCAGCTCTTATGTTGGCGTGCGAGCCACAGCATTCAGTTGTTGAGCTTTTCAAAAGATCTGCAGCGTTAGAAAATCAGATCATCGAAGCTTGCCGATGTGAGTTGAGCTCAACATCTGGCTTTAGACTCGTGAGCCCTCCACTGGACGGCAGCGCCGCCTCCGAGAATAACCTGTCAGAATTAGTGAAAGTTATTCCTTCAATTGGCAACGTCTCCAACGGCATTGTTATCGATTTGCCGAAAAACTTGGATCGCTATCTTGTTACGATGCTGGATTTGGCGTCAGTGATAGTCCTTGTTTTGGAGCCCAATTTGTTGTCGATTGCCGCTGCGAAGCGATGGTTGGCAGCCTTTGAAGACCTTGATTATCCTGCCGAAAAAATATTGTTAGTGGCGAACAGGCTTGGTGGCAAGTTCAAGTTCGTCGAAGAGCAGCTTTTCGTCAGCTTCTCCGGTTACGAAATTTTGCGTCTTCCAAATGCCTATTCGCTTAGTGAGTCCTGTGCAATTGCCGGTGCGCCAATTGTAGTTAAGCATCCAAAAGACAATTATTCTAAGGCGATGCGAATCGTTGCGGCATCTGTGTATGACCGACTCAAGCAAACTACCTGAAGAACACCGATTGGGCGCACTATAGGGAAGAACTAAATGTCCAAACTGAGAGAGTTACTTTTCAAAGATCAAGATACGTCTGA
This sequence comes from Candidatus Melainabacteria bacterium, assembly GCA_003153555.1. Taxonomy (GTDB): domain Bacteria; phylum Cyanobacteriota; class Vampirovibrionia; order Obscuribacterales; family Obscuribacteraceae; genus PALSA-1081. The sequence goes on from PLZS01000113.1 coordinate 27,405, forward strand.
GGATGGTATCAAGGTCGATGGCGTTCAAAGCCCGGTCTCAGCACCCGTGCAACCAAAACCTCAGACGATTAAAGAGCAGTCAACCACAGGTCTTTCGCTTCGCGGATCAGTCATTTCTGGTAAGAAGGAGAAGAAATCAGGTGCACCTGACGCTGCACAGATCTATCAAACACTCAAAACTAAAATTCATAATCGGTTGATTGAAAATCTCGACGTCAATGCGTTGATGCAATTAAACGGCAATGATGCGCTTGAAGCTGCAATCGAACGTACTGTTCATATTCTGTTGGACGAAGAACGCCTGCCTCTATCTACTGTTGAACGGCATAATATAGTCAGAGATGTCTTGTACGAAACTTTGGGACTAGGGCCGCTAGAGCCGCTGCTGTCCGACCCTGATGTAAACGACATCCTCGTCAATGGTGCACACAGCGTTTGGATTGATCAGAACGGACGATTGAAACAAACGGATATTCATTTTAAAGATGACAATCATCTACTTCATGTGATTAACAGAATCGTCTCGCGAGTTGGTCGCCGTGTCGATGAATCATCTCCTATTGTTGACGCTAGGTTGCCTGATGGCTCTCGCGTAAACGCGATTATAGCCCCACTTTCGATTGACGGACCGATCTTATCAATTCGCAGATTCCGTCCGAATCCATTTCAATTGGAAGACTTGATTTCCAAGAATACATTGTCGGCCAACATGGCGGAGTTTTTGGAAAAGGCGGTGCGTGCGCGGCTAAACATCCTGGTCTCGGGAGGTACGTCAGCAGGAAAAACTACCCTTCTAAATGTTTTGTCTGGTCACATATCCGACGACGAGCGCATCGTCACCATTGAAGACACAGCCGAATTGCGCTTGCAGCAGCGCCATGTGATTCGGTTGGAGTCGCGTCCGGCCAATATCGAGGGACAAGGTGCTGTAAGTCAAAGAGAATTAGTAAAAAACGCTTTGCGTATGCGTCCAGATCGCATCGTCGTAGGTGAAGTGCGCGGACCAGAAGCTCTGGATATGCTGCAAGCCATGAATACGGGGCATGAAGGCTCTTTGACTACGGTTCACGCAAACTCGGCTCGTGATGCTTTGAGCAGGCTTGAGACGCTGGTCTTGTTAGGCGGCGTTGAACTTTCTCAGCGCAGCATCCGAGAACAGATCGGTTCAGCCTTTGATTTGGTTGTTCAAATCAAGAGACTTATTGATGGAACACGACGAGTCGTAAGCATTACAGAAGTCACAGGTGTGCAAGAAGGCGTAATTAGTTTGCAGGACATCTTTGAGTTCAAACAAACTGGGCTTGATTCAGAAGGGAAAGTAGCCGGAAGTCACGAGGCTTGCGGAATCAGACCGTTAGTGGAGTACAAATTCACAGAAGCCGGAATTGATCTGAGCAGCGACCTTTTCACCTCAAAGCTAGATGAGGCAATAGTCGAATGAACGAATTAAAAATTGTGCTGGCTGTATTCCTTTTCTCTGCCGTCGTCGGCTTCTTTATCATCAAACAGCTCCAATTACGCAATCAAAAGAAGTTGCTTTCACAGCGACTCTCGTCTTGGATTGAGGCCGCCCCTGCTGTTGAAAATGAGCCTAAAACTCTATTGAAAACCGATCGACCTTTCGGTGACGGTTTGCTCTCTTCATTTGGTGGTTTCTCTCTGGCGAAAAAGGTCGAGACTCTGGTTGTGCAGTCTGGTGTGCAGATATCAGCCGCGACTTTGATTCTTGCATCAGCGTTTCTTTTTCTGGTGCCTGTTTCTTTGTCCATGATTCTTCAGTTTGATCCGTTAATAGCCGGCGCCATAGGCTTAACCCTCTCATTGCTGCCTTTCGTCTACATATTTTCTAAACGTGATGCGTTGCGCAGAAAATTCACTGAGCAATTGCCGGATGCGATTGACTTGATGATTTCAGTATTGCGCAGCGGTCACAGCATCCCCCAAGCTGTGAAAACCGTCAGTCAGGAATTGCCTGCCCCATGCGGAGCTGAGTTTGCAGAAGTTTTGCAGCGTATGAATCTAGGACAACCGCTGTCTGAAGCTCTTGTGTATACGTGTGATAAATTTCGCTCATTTGAATTGGATTTGATGAGGAGAGCGATCGCAATTCAGTCTGAGGTTGGCGGGAGCTTGGCTGAGTTGCTCGACAAGACCAATATCACTCTGCGTCAGCGTCTTAAGTTGGTTCGTCAGGTCACGGTGCTAACCGCGCAGAGTCGATTGACCGCAATTGTTGTGGGACTGTTGCCGATATTCATGGCGATCGGAATGCAGACCATTAATCCCGGATATTTGCAGCCGCTTGTGGAAACTAGTTTTGGCAAGACCTTGTTGGCTGTGGCGATAGTACTGCAGGTAGTTGGAATCTTTATTATGAAGAAAATGTCTACGGTTAAGGTGTGAAATGACAGCATCAATGATTTTCGAATACCCCGAATTCTTTCTAGCTGCTCTTGCCGGCGGGCTGTTTTTCTTTCTCACTAAAACCGGTGACAGTGGGCGCTTTTACTTGCCAACCTTGATTACGGAACCAGCTGTTTCGATCATCTCTGCATTGCCGGCAAAATATGTGACATGGCTGATGCAGCTTCAGAATTGGTCAGGTTGGCGTTCTAATACTGCTTTTGGGTTGCTCTCAGCGATTAAGGTGTTCGTACCAATCTTGTTGTTGGGCACGCTGGCCTTTTTACGTCTGGAGATCGCTCTGGCCATTATGTTGGCATCATTCTTCGTGCCGGATGCAGTGCTTGCGATTACTACCAAAAGACGTCAGCAACAAATTCGAGAATCTCTGCCACAGGCATTAGACTTGATGGTTCTGTGCGTTGATGCTGGACTTGGTTTGGATGCTACTCTGCAAAGGATTGCAGCCGAAAAAACTATTGTGGCAATTGCGCTAAACGAAGAATTGCTTACTCTAGGTAGAGACGTGGTGCTTGGTATGGAGAGGGAGCGTGCCTATCAAGAACTGTTTCGAAGAACAGGTGTGGATGAACTAAAGGCGCTTGGTTCTTCTCTCAATCAGTCTGCCAAACTGGGCTTGAGTATCGCCAAAGTACTGCGCAGTCAGGCTGATTTTCTGAGAATGAAGTTGAGCCAAAAAGCTGAAGAAAAAGCAGCCAGACTGCCGATTCTGATGGCTTTTCCACTATGGTTCTGTGTAATGCCGGCCTTAATGGTCGTATTGCTCGCTCCATCGATGATCACGTTTTTCGAGAATGCTCCGTCTTCATTCGCTCGTGAGATCGTCAAATAACCTGTGTTAATCCTAGGATAGCCTGTCCGAGGAGGGCCTATGCAGCAAGCTGCTCGGCTCCTGCAGCCAAGCTGCCCGGCATAATCCTAGGATAGCCTGTGCAGCCAAGCTGCCCGGCATAATCCTAGGATAGCCTGTGCAGCCAAGCTGCCCGGCATAATCATGAATTGTGTGAATGATATGGTTTGCTATGGGTGCTCTCGTGAAAAGTGATTTGCGCGGTTTCGGGCTCGGTGTCTTAGCGACTGTTTTGATTATCCCAGGCACCGCATATGGCATCATATTATCCGGCAGTATCAGTCCGCGTGCCGACGAGCCGATTCAACCGCTTGAGCGCTGGGCGGCTGAAAACTCCTTGCGTGCTTATCTTAAGAGTAATACGCCGAAAACTGTGAACCCACTCAAACCGATTTCTGCAGATTTGAAAGCCGGTGCGACATTGTATGTACACAATTGTGCTTTTTGTCATGGTTATGCCAATTCGAGCACGTCGAAAACCGCCCACGGTTTATATCTGCGTCCACCGGTTTTTGCCAATGATGACTTGTCCGAAGACGAGGATGGTCAGATTTATTGGTACATCGATCACGGTGTGAAATTGACTAGCATGCCTTCTTATAACAAGACATTGAAGGAAAAGGAAATTTGGCAACTTGTCTTGTTCGTCAAGAACATGAAGAAGTTGCCTCCTGATGTGGAGAGTTATTGGACGACCGCAGCGGCCCATCCAGTAATCGAACAATAAGTCGACCAATAAACCATATCCAGTCATCGACGAATAAATCGAACAATAAATCCATATCGAGTCAGCGAACAGTAAATGCGATCGTGGCGGATGGCTTGTCATGCGTTATTGAATTGCTTTCAGTAATTTATGGCTGTCTCATTTACCTTATAATGGACATCGAGAGAGTTGCCTTCTTGTTAATCGGAAATCACTCAATGAAGATCTCAATAATCAAAGAAAGTTCGGTTCCAATTCGCGACCAACTTATTGAGCAGATTGGTTTGCAGATTGCTTCAGGAACGCTCAAAGGCAAAGAAAAACTGCCTAGCATTCGAGCTCTCGCGCAACGCTTGGGCATTCACTACAGCACTGTGACCGCGGCCTACAATCACTTGGCTGACGTAGGTTTGCTTGATGTTAGACAGGGGAGTGGTGTCAGGGTGGCCGGCAAAGCAGCGCCGGAGCATAGCAACGACAAAATCGATCTCAATGAGCTGTTTAAGGACTTTCTGGCACGCATCTCAGAGTATGGATATTCGCGAGCCGATTTGGATAAGTGCTTCGAGCAAATTACAAAGCGACAACCTGTAAAGCGTATTCTCGCTGTGGATAGAAATCGCGATTTCCATGAGCTGTTACTGAAAGAATTGAAACCACATTTCTCGGTTCCTGTAGAAACCTGTACTGTCGAGGACGTTTTGGCAAACCCCCATATGATGGATGACTCATTGGTGGTGACCAGTCTCTATCACCTTTTCTCATTTCAGCAAGTGGTGCCTGATCCAACGAGACTGGTGGCATGCAACATTGAACCGGGCCGGCCAGAGCTGGATTCCATCAATGACTTGCCGAAAGGCAGCCTGGTACTTCTGGTTTCCGGTTCACAAACAATGTTGAATATGGCGACAAAATTGCTTGCTGCTACCCGTGGTGAAGAAGTTGCAGTTCGCTCAGTGTTGACATCCGATCAGAAAGAACTGACCTATATGTTGAAGCACGCCAACCTCGTCATTTGCGACAGCTCGAGTGAAACTGTTGTTATCCCGAGCGCAGGAAAAACCAGAGTACTAGTCTTCAGGCTCTATGCACCCAATACTATCGACCTGATAAAAGACCGACTTGCTAAGTGGGGATAACTATCGTTATTTGCTCTAGGGCTTGTTAACGATGTTCTTTTGACCCTGGTCACCACTTGCAGTGCAAGTTCTCTGGGCCGTCAAAGAAAGGCTGAAGAATTGAGCGTGGTCGTAGAAATCTAGTCCGATATTGCTTGTGATGCTGTAATCCAAAAGTCGACCGGCACTCATGATTCGACGAAGCAATGATGAATGGAGCAAAAGTAGCAGCACTCAATGGCGTAATTAATCTCAATAAAAGTTACGCCACTGTCTGGTACTGTTTGCAACTGATCGGCAATTGCTTATGCTTGGGTGGGGCCAATTAGAGAAGAAGAAAAAGTGGTAACCGAGGTCAAAGGCACTCGCACTGGACTGTTAAGCGACGGTGCTCAGATTGATCTGGAGACTGAGCAAGAGCAGTTCAAGGCAAAACAAGTTCGGCTGCTTGTGGCGTTTGCTTACGTTGTCTGCTGTTTAGTCTGGAGCACTACATATTTTGTAGTCAGGCAAACAGTGCTTCCTACTGCGGGGGTGGCTCCGTACTACACCGCTGCGATTCGTTTCTTATTGGCTGTTGCTATTTTTATTCCAATTTGGCTGATCTTTGTGCGCAAGCACCGAACTCCGACTATGAATGAACTGATTTGGATATCAGTGGCCGGCATCCTAAATGGGCTCAATCAAATCTGTGTATATGGTTCGGAACAACAAATCTCAGGTGGTCTTGCTGCAGTTCTGGCTGCCACTACACCACTTATGGTGGCACTCTTGGCGATAGCGACTCGTACCGAAAAAGTTTCGAGTCGGACAGTCTTGGGTTTTGTTGCTTGTTTCATTGGTGTTGCACTTGTTTGTCATGATCGGCTGCAGGTGTCAACCACGCAAGCCTTTGCCGCTCTCTTGATGCTTGTTTCGTCCTTCTTCAATGCTTGCTCTAATGTAACTTTGAAGCGCTCGAGTACGGCCCTAAACCCGATCGTGTCAGCCACCATTTTTCTTGCTGTGAGCGCGGTGCCGATTTGGATTACGAGCGTCTGGCGAGGTGAACCTCAATTCGCACCTATTCCGATGCAACCGTTGCTTGGAATTGTTTATCTCTCAGTGATGAGTTCGGTCGTTGCTTTCGGACTTTATCTTTACATGCTTAAGCACGTGAAGCTGATGACCATAGCCACTCTTCCTTTCGTGATTCCAGTTCTCGCACTTGTGGTCGATTTGTTTTTGGAAAAGAATTTTGTGATGACGACAGAAAGTTGGGTTGGTTGTTTCGTTGTGCTCGCCGGCGTCGTCTACAGCATCGCACGCAGATAGCCTTGCGTACGCAGATGCTTGCTGCTTTGAAGTGATCCGCTATCCAATTTAGAATCCGGCCATCTTAGATAGCATAAAGATGCAAAAAATGTCTTTCCAAATTCTGAGATTAAAAGCTAGGGTACCCCTCTCCTTTTTGCCTCCGTTTAATATGTTAAGCAAAAAACGCGGCTTTTTCGAAATCCGTGAAGCATTGATTTGCCTACGTTTTTAGATTCATTGAAGTCCCGGAACCCTGATGTAATATTACTTTACCTGATCTGGGAATGTAAAAAAGGAAAGGGGTACCCACCTTTTAATGTTCAGGAAATTAGGCATAGCTGCAGATCCGATCTGCGCAGAAAATCCGGCGAATCATAGCGCTGATCTTCGAGTAGATCATGTTCGCACGGATCATAGCTTCGATCATCATTAGGAGCAGAGGTCGGAGCATGCCGCGGCTCATTGGCACGATCATCTGCGAATGTTCAGATCTATCTTCGAGTCACACCAAGTCCTGGCAAATCGGTCAATTTCAAAATGCCATCGTCATAGACAGCACCAGTAAATGGATCGTTCGATAACAACAAGGCGCCGTCAAGATCTAGATGGTCGACCAAACTGGAAAGGTGAACAGCTGCTGTCACCCCTAATGATGATTCAAGCATGCAACCAAACATGATTTGCATTCCGTGTGCACGCGCGGTCTGAATTACTTTGATGGCTTCGAGTAAACCGCCAGTTTTAGCTAGTTTCACAACGACACCGTCGATTGCATTGGCAAATCTCGCCACGTCGTGGGAGCGACAGATGCTTTCATCTGCAAAAATTGGTAAGGGGGAGCGCTCTCTGACAAAACGAAAATCTTCCACACTTGAATATTTCGGCAATGGCTGTTCAATAAATTGCACGTTTTGCTCGGCCAGGAAATGAGCCATGAGCACCGCTTGTTTCGGTGTCCACGCTCCATTTGCGTCCACTCTTATGGGTATGTCTTTGGCGATCTTACGAACACTTTTGATAATATCTCTGTCGTAATTAGTTCCCTGCTTCACCTTCAGAACTTTGTAACCAGCATCAATTGCTTCTTTTGTCTTCTTCTCGATCATCTCGAGGCTGTCGATGCCAATCGTGAAATCAGTGATTGGTTGCTTTAAGCCTGATAAACCCAGCATCTTATAAGTTGGCAGGTTTGCGATTTTGCCGCAAATGTCGTGCAACGCCATCTCAATACCCGCTTTCACCGACGTGTGACCGGCAATCGCCTTGTCCATCTTTCGAGTAATTTCAGCAATTGCAAATGGATCGTCGCCGAGAAAGTCTTCTGTCATCCACGCTTTAAGAAGTGCCGCTGCGGTTTCTGGACTCTCACCGTGATATCCAACAGGGGAGGCTTCTCCATATCCGACGACATCTTTATGTGTAAGCGTGACAAAAAAATTGTGCGAATCTGCAGACGTGCCGTACGAAATTCCGAAGGGATGCAGGGTCCGCAAGTCCATTGGTTCAAAGGAGAGAGCTATTTTCTTGCCAAGACTAACTGCCGTCACTTGTAATTCTCCTTAGCGGTTTGGATTGCATCGACTAACTGAGCTGCGCCGAATCTAACTGGATCGGTGCAGGGTAAGCCTGTTTCTTTGCGAGCTCTTTCGATTACTGCTTTCGCCTCATCGTCGGTCAAGCCGACAGTGTTGATCGCAACGCCAATAACTTTTGCCGGGCTGACGTAGTCAACTATAGCCTCTGACATTTTGATCAATTGAGTCAGTTCCGGTAGAGGAAAATCTTCCAGTTCGCAAATCCATTTTTTTGTCGCTTTGTGGCAAAGGATCATCGCCTTAGGAGCCGACCCATGCATTAGGGCAAGCGTGACACCAGAAAATCCTGGATGCGCAAGAGATCCCTGTCCTTCTACCAGGATCAGGTCATGGTCTTTGGCCGCCTCAACGACCATTTGTTCAGCCGCCCCGGCCATGAAATCCCCGATCACTCGATCAATTGCGATGCCTGAGCCACCTGCGATCATGATGCCTGTTTGCCCAGTGGCGATAAATTCAGCTCGAATACCGCGGTTTTTGGCTTCCTTCCAAAGTTCAAGCGAGGTTGTCATCTTGCCCACGTTGCAGTCGGTGCCTACTGTCAACACAGTGAAAGCTTTAACATGTCTTGCCAAGCCAGCCGCGACAGGTATGTTGTCGGGTGGACGCCGAACGTCTAGAAGTAATTTTTTATGTTCATGGGCCACTGAGACAATTTTGGGGTCATCTGCAAGGAAGTCATGGAGACCGTTGACGACATCCAATCCATTCTCAAGAGCAGTGATGATGTCTTCCCGCCATGACTCAGGCATATGGCCGCCGGTCCATGCTGTTCCCAGAAGCAGAGCATCCGGCTTGTGTTGTAACGCGTCTTCGATCGAGGCGACGATTGGGGCAGGGCAGTCGATTCCGACTGCCGATTTAACAGAATTGCCGGCTTCGCTCTTGTCAATCACCGCTGCGATGGGATTACGAGCGTATCTGATTACTCCTTCGGCGGTTTTGGAGTGCCCCTTGCCAAATTCACCCTGCGCGTAAATTGCCAGTCGAGCCGACGGTTTCAGATACATTATTGATCTCCTCTGCAAGGAATGGGCTGCCCTGCTATTCTTTGTAACAGCCTAGCTGCCTCTGCACACGTTGATCAAGATTGTTTACCGACAAAACTGACGACTTTGGTCGCTCGTGCCATAGAATTATAGGGGGATTACCTTCGGGAGACCATTTGATGGCAACGGACGACAGCGGTCAAAATAATCAGAGCGGAGATCCGGGAACCGGCGGTGCTCC
>PLZS01000187.1 GCA_003153555.1 Candidatus Melainabacteria bacterium
CCAAGGCGTACAAGGTCAGTGACCGTGATGGCCTATATGTCACCGTCTTGACCACAGGAACGGTATCGTTCCGCTATAACTACAGCATCAACGGACGGCAAGAGACGCTGGTGATCGGGCGCTATGGTGCAGGGGGCCTGACACTGAAGGAAGCCAGGGAGAAGCTTTCATTGGCGAAAAAAGAGCTTGTTGCCGGCAAGTCGCCGTCCAGAACCAAGGCGAGAGAAAGGCAAAAGTCCAAGGATGCCGATTCCTTTGGTGAGTGGGCGGAGCTATGGTTGAAGAATCACCAGATGGCCGATTCCACCAGAGATATGCGGCGATCAGTCTATGAACGCGACCTCAAGGAGCCGTTTGGCAAGCTCAAGATGGGGGAAATATCCCATGAGGATCTGCGTGCCTTGTGTGACAAGATCGTTGCCAGAGGTGCGCCGGCCACGGCGGTTCATGCCAGAGAGGTGTTGCAGTTGGTATATCGCTATGCGATGGAGAAAGGGCATAAGCATGACAATCCGGCCGACTTGGTGCGGCCAACGTCTATCGCAAGATTTCAACCCAAGGATCGGTCGCTGTCGCCAGAAGAGATCGGGGTGATGTATCAGTATCTGGAGTACGTTTCTACCGCACCTACGATCAGGCTTGCGGTCAAGCTGTTGCTATTGACCATGTTGCGTAAGTCAGAGCTGGTCGAGGCAGTATGGACAGAGATCAATTTCACTGATGCGATTTGGACTATCCCAGGTGAACGAATGAAGCGGCGCAATCCGCACAACATCTAACGTAGTGCACGCGAGCATCCTGACTGCTCATGATTGTAGCTGGGTTGAGTGCTGACTTGATCTCTAGCTGGGGGTTATTGAGGCCTGGATAGCCGAGCTTTGAGAGGCGACCGAGGGTGTCTTTAAACACGTCGGCCAAATGTTCATTAAGGCCCGTTTCCGAGTCGAACAGCGCCCTAAGTGCGAGGTGGTCTTCCTGCCGTTGATCAAGGTTGCGCTTGTAGAACCGGCTTAATCGTTTGGAGAGATCTTCGGATCGTCCTGCGCCCGCTCCAGTACCCACTGCTGGGTCAGCCAAATGCCGTTGCGCACCAAGGTTGTCGACCTTGATGAGGGATTTCAGGATCGCTGCGCCGCCAGGCTCCTTGCCAAGCAACAGTGGGGCGTATCCGATCTGAGGCTTGTGAGCGTCATTGAACTGAGCCCGATCAAGGACGTAGTATTTAAATTCAAACTCATTCAGAAGTTCATTCTTGAGGTAGTCGGTCAGGCTTTTTGGCCAAGGCACATATTTCTCATTCTCCCGCTTGTCTAAAGCTGCCGCCATCGCCTGAGCTTCTGCGCGAGCGGTGCGGAATTTTTCCAGAAGCTCCACAGCATTGCGCGGCGCAAACTCTATCCGAATACCGACTTGCGTCCCGTACCACGCAGTGCTCGGCAACAGCGGTATCACAAGGTATAGGTCGCTCGCCGCCACCTCGAACCAAAGATCCAAACTTATCAAAGGCAATTCTGGCTGCTCCACTCCGGCCTCTGGATGGTTGCCGAGGGTGTCAAAATCTTTCCAACAAGTCGAACTAAAATCGTACAAAGAAAACTTGTCCTTCGAGCCGGATGCAAATGCGTACAGAGCCTGTGTGGCCGATGTCTTCCCGCTGTTGTTCGACCCGACAAAGATTGAAATATCAGAGGCAAGCTCGATGTGAACATCTCGCAGCCGCCTGTAGTTCTTTATTCGGTATGAGTGTAGATGCACGTTTCCTTGCCCCCAGTTTATTTGATTTGAATGTACTTCGATCTACTAGTCAGGTCGAGCACAGGTGTTTAATCAAGCCCGGCATCAACCCACCCCAGACTCGCAATTTTGGGATTAAGGAAATTAAGCCAATAGTCAAACATTGCTTTGGGCCGGTTTGCAACAGTCGTACATTCTACTCGCGACCGTCCGCTTTTCTACTGTGAGCGGTTGCTCGTAAAGTGCGGCAACCCACCCCGCTCAAACTGTGCATGACTTGGATGTTCGCATCATGCCAACGGATCGGCATTAACCCTCGGCGATTGCGCGGGTGATTTTCCAGCAAACGAACATGAGAAAGAAATAACCAAGCATGCAGATTAGTCCAATAACGATTTGCCCTGTTCCCATGCGTTACTTGCTTTTAGCTACCCGCTCCCTAAGCTCCTTGCCAGCCTTGAAGTGCGGCACATACTTGGCTGGCACGGACACCTTGCTGCCCGTCTTCGGATTGCGCCCCGTGCGCGGCGGCCTGTAATTGAGAGCAAAGCTTCCGAAGCCGCGAATTTCTATTCTGTCTCCCTTTGATAGCGCATTGGACAATGCATCAAGAATAAACTCCGCCAGTTTCAACTCCACCAGCACATGGCATTTCAGAATGCGATGGTAAAAAACCAAGTCAATAAAATAGTGTTCGTCACCGATCAGAATACGTTTTTGTTGGGCTTCAAAACAAAAGCCGTGCCCCAGCTCCAGAAGAAACGCCTGAAGATTTTTCAGAATAGCTTCTTCAACATCGGATTCGTACATCACCTCTTGAGGCTTGAGCCCCAGAAACTCGAAGACATAAGGATCACGCACACTTAGCGCAGTCACAGATTTTTCTGCCTTGTTGTTCACATGCATAGCCAACTTATTTTTATCAGTCGAAAGGCCGCTACGTTCGTAATACAGGCTGTTAATTTGACGCCGTAACTCGCGCACATTCCAATTGCCATGCATACATTCGATCTCATAAAAGCGCCGTTTGAGTGGTTGCTCAACTGTGATTAGTTCGGCGAAATGACTAAAGGAAAGTGATTGCACCAAGCGTTGTGGCGCAATCTCTAATTCGGGGGACAGCGTCCCCCGAATTTCAAACGGAGTGGAAATGTCTAGCGAGGGTAAAGACGCGGCAATCGAATTCGACACCCAACCCGAATCGGGGGACAGTGTCCCCCGAATCTCTGGATAGGCAATATAGAACGCGCGACAACGACGCAGCTCCCTAGGGTGATAGCTCACCGTTTTCGTCACCGCCAACGCCTCACTCAAGCGCTCAAGCAATGCCTCACCATACTGAGCACGGTCAGAACCCTGTTGTTCGTAGTCACGAATATAGGCACCAACCAGCCAGTTGCGCAGTGTCAAACTAACGTTCACAGCACGGCTGGCCTGCGCTGCCAGCTCTTCATGCACGTGGCGAATTGCGCCGACCAGTTGCCCGAAATTCAGTGTTGCTTGCTTTGTGTTCGCGTCACTCATCAATTTTCCTCGTGTTCAATTGGCAATCTGTCGCTTACCAACGTACATAGTGGTCAAATTCGACCACTTAAACTTTGCATCATTGTGCCCCCAAGAAATTTGGACAAGCAATGACACCAATTCGCTATCCACACCGACCTAAGGCGTGTCGGGCAATTTGGCAACAACCTGTTGCCAAATTGAGGGGGCTCATCGACTTTATCTGTAGAGCCGCTCTTGTAGGTCGGAATTCATTCTGACGCTTTGCTTTTAATTCGGAACCCCGTCGGGATGAATCCCGACNNCGTAGTTCACCTTTACGCCGTCATCCAGATCAAGCACCTCTTTCTGGGTGGCCAAGGGGTATAACGTATCGCGTTCATAATCGTCCAGTTCGACCAAGGTCTTTTTTAATTCTTCAATCTTTTTCAGCGCCTTGGTTTTCTCGCCCTGACTGGCCGATGGACTGATGCTCATTTGTTCCTGATGGTCGCGCTCGCTTACCAGTTTGCTGCGGAAATCGCGCAGGTATTGCAGCACAATGCTGGCCGTATCCGGGCGGTAACGGTGCAGGTAGATCAGCGCGTTGAAGCTTCCTTTTGGACTGCTGAACAGCCAGTAGATCGGGCGCTTCTTGTAGCGCTTGACGTGGTCGTTGTAGAACTCCTTGAGGAAGTATTCGCGGATCGGCAGCGGCTTGTCTTTCTTGCCCAGCGCGGTTTCGATGAAGCGCAGATTTTCCTCGTAGTGCTCGTCGCCAAAAGTCTCGCGCAAGAACTCGCGGAAGCGGCCAGTGATGTCGTCGGTGAACCAGTCGCNNTCGGGCATGAAACGCGGTTGTGGCACCTGGCGCAAATAATCGTCCAGCGTTTCACCCTGATTGGCGAGAATCAGGCCCGGTTGGTCGAGGCTATAGCGGCCAAACATACAGCCGACGGCGTAGGAGATGAACTCGCGCATGGTGTCGGCGCGCAGCAGGTCTTCAAGCTCTTGCTCGTTTTTGTTGCCACCGTAACGGTAATGCGGGTTACAGGTCAGCGTTATTTCTTTCAGTGGCACATCCGGTGTCAGTTCATCTTGCAGGCCGTAGGCATCGATAAAGATGCGGTTGTTTTCTTCTTCGACATGCTGCAAAGTTTCTGTGAACAAACTCCAATTAGCGCGCAATTTGGAATAGCTGGATCGTATAGATCCGCTGTGATCGACAGTAGAAAGCAGACCAAGAACCTCAAAGTCCCATGCTGTTTCAAATGAGTTCCAATCAGTTTTTTCGAATGAGACTGCTTTTCGAAAAAGTTCATCATTCCAATGTGCAGGTTTAATAACAGGAACCGCACCAATTTGGCCTGCCTCAAAGTTTAGAGTGGGAGATAACGCAGCAAGAATATTGATCGCAATCTTGGTATTTAAAAGAGCCCCAAGCAACGCCACATCTTGCTCTTTTGGAAACAAGGACATTCCTGCAACATCGAAAATACTTCCCTCCGGTTGGAGCCTGAATGAAGGAAAGCCACTTCCTATCTTTGACCAAGTAATACTCCTTAGAAAGTAGGAATCTTCATTTACAACTCTTTTTGAAGCGCTTCCATACCTGCAAATTGCTAGCTCCTTAATTTCACGACCATTGCTGTCCCAGTTGACAACGACACCTAAGTTTCCAAACCACTTTCTATAGTCTCCGCCCTTGTTATAGGGAACCCACTTTGATGAAGCAGGGGGCGAAAGAATACTTGTTTTTCTTATCGAAACCTCATGCCATTGGCGGGTAAATCTCGCGTTGTCCATTGTAGCAAGACCCTGACGCGGGATTGCGATTTCCCTTAATAACATACCGTTATCAAAGGATTCGTTGAGCTTTTGACTAATCCAATACGCAATCGGACTTCCTGGGATTTTCTTAAAATCAGCGGCAGAAGCATGAAAGAAATACTTTTCCGCGCCTTTAGTAGTTTTACGGTTTAGCAACGCACTTGCCTCCGGCATTTGATCAGAGCCATTGAGGCCAATTTTCATATCACTCATTTCACTCTCCGGAAGGCAGCATTTTTCTGTCGTACTTCATCTCAAAACCATCCGGCACCGGCTTGAATGGCCCGTTGGGCGAACGGAAGCTGGACTGAAATTGACGCAGTGACTGGATGTCAATTTCACCTGTCACGCAATAGTCATTAATACCCCCCTTGACGCGCAGCACATCACGTAGCCAACTGTCTTTGTAAGGTGCCCGGATGCGGCTATCACCGTATTTTCGGTCATTGCACTGGATGATATAGGCATGAATGTCCAGAGCAGCCGATTCCACCAGAGCATTGAAGGTTTCGGTGTCCGAATTCCATTCCGGTACAAACAAGGCATCCACCGCGCCGCGCAAAGCCGCCCGATAGCTGATATTGGTTAGCTCGCTACATACCAGTAGAGCAAAACGAAACTCTCCATGCTGGATCACTGGCGGCGCTTTCCATACTTTATCCGGGTCTGGTTTCATTACCAAACCAGCAAGACGATGTAACTCTTGCTCCTCATGCAGCGCAGGCCGCTGTTTGTCCTGACGGTAGATCATCATGGAAGGGAAACCCAAGCCATCATGTGTTAACGCCGCCCACACCTGATTGCGCACTCGCCCCTTGCCTGCGTGTAGGTACTCAATGCCAGTGATCAGCGAGATTCCACGGCCTTGCAGTTTTTGCGCAATACGCATAAACCAGTGTGCGGGCATAGCCAGTTCAGGCAGGATAAAATAGCGAGCCCCTTTGGGCTGCGAAATAACACTATTCACCAGACGCGCCAGCCGGGCATAGCGACCAAGGTCGGGATCGTTTGATCTCGTCACCGCTGCCACCCAAGTGTTGTACTTTGTTTGCCAGCTTGACACTGCAATGGCCTGACTTGGCTGAAAATCCCCATCGGGAATCTGTAAGACCCCCTTATTAAACCGTGGTATTTTCTCGTTGAGGTTGAAACCGCGTATCGCTAACACTACTGATTGCATTGGTAGGTAAGACGTATCGGCAAAGGGATCTTTGGCTACCACATAGAGTTCAGCAAGGCCAAAAGGACGTGTTGCAAACAGCAGGCCACGGGGCAAACCCTTCTTGAATTTTATCCAACCTGCGAGCGTCGTGATGCCGTCAATGACCGATGATGATAGCAGTTGCTGAGCATCATCCAAGGTGCCCACTTTTTTCCTGTTTGGAATGCCGCGCTGGGCGATCATTTCTTTGGGTAACCCAATAAAACGAAACGGCATGTGTGCCAGATCATGAGAAAACAGCCACGCCTGTCCCGTCTGAATGTCATTTATTGAGAGCGTGCCAATCTCAAGGCCGGAATTAGGAAGATGCGCTTGCCATGCAGCTTTTCCTGCTTTGGACAAGCGCGGCGGAAAAGCCGCGATAATGCTCTCGTGTACCGAGTTGAAAAGATTCTTTCGCCAGTGTTGTATTATCAGGGTCGAATCTGGCGCATCGTCGTCGGGGCAGGATTTGATGCGGATAGTGCAGTGTTCCGCAACGGTTGCGCAGATACGATCTAAACACTGAATGATCTTGCGCAGATGCTCGAAATCCTCACATGCCGTAGCCAGCCGAATCACGCGAGGCGTGTAAATGGCCAGCTCGAAAAAGTGTGGCAGCACCAAAACATGCTGTTCGAAAGCGCGGAAAAATGCATGGCGATGATCTTTCCATGCATCAGGATGCAAATCCCGCTCATAGGCTTCAAAGTCGCGCAGCTTGATCGCAAATCCAGCTCGACGCATGGTGAGCGCGTCAGTCTTGCGCAGATTATCCGCAGCTTCGCCATCGCTTTGCGTGGCAGCCACCAGATCCGTCGCCACATGTTTGGCTGAGTGCGGCAAGTTAGGCAAAGCACGCCACTCGCTTGCCCGTTCATGAATCTGGTGTGCGATGGCGTCCACCAATGTTTTTCCTGTTTCTCCCACTAACAAGAACACTTTATTCTTGTCGTTGGAAAAGCGTATCTGACTATCGCTCAGATAGTTGGGGTGAAACTTAATTTCTTTTTTAGCGAGGTCATCTACCCAACCAAGCTTGCCACCCGCACGATCAAACAACCATTGCCAAAGCTCAGGGGGGGTACGGAACTTGGCACCGTTTTCCATCACTAGAAAAATGTCGTCCACATAACGACCGTAATACAGCGGTGCCACCTGCTGTTCTACAAAGCGATCTAATTCGATCAATGCTAGATTGGCTACTACCGCAGAAGCTGGCAAACCTACTGGAAGCCCTTTTTTGAGTGGTGTTTTTTGTGCCCAAGCTTGTAGGGCAGTGATAAATAAACGGTGAAGCTTTTTCTCAACTGGCAACAGTTCAATTTTGAATAGTGAATTAAAACTGTCATCCAGCATGAAGCTCGAGTTCAACTCGTGGTAAAAAGAGCTGACATCGGCGGTAAGGGCAATAACCTGTTTATCCGCAGCCAGCGCGGTACTCATGGCGATAATCCCGTTATCACGCCATGTGCGAAACGGTTTCAGGTAGGGCGAAAATGAGCCTAGTGACAGTAGGTTGATATCTCCCTCTTGGTTTCGACGCAGTCGATTGCCATAGGCACAAGGAGTGAGTTTTGCATCGTATAGATGGCCAACACGCATCATCCATAGCGTGGACATAACATGAAAATCCAAACTATTCTGGGCCATCAAACGAAACTCAGCCGTTGGTTTTTCGGAAGCTTCAGCTTCACAATGGTAGCGCCACTCGTCCGATGGAGAAGAAAAAATCAACCCATTCTTTTTTAGGGGAGGAATAGATTTTGGGGTGTAAGTCCATCCACCCAAAAAGGCGTCTTCAGTGATCCAGTTTTCATCCTCTCCATTCAGTTTACCCAGCAAAGCCTGCAAGTTATTTGCCAGATTACTTTCGTACTCGGCGATTGCCATCAGAGTCGCGTGCGTCGAGTAGTAGATATCTACCTTCGCTTTGCGGTAGGCCATCCCCAGGTCTTCGAGAGTAATGCTCATCGAATAACTCTCCTGAGCATTGCATCTTTTTCAGCCTCAGAATTACCGTCAACCAAGCGCACATAAGCACCTTTATATTCTGCTTGATGCTGATTCCCCAGCACAAACGCAGTGGTAGACACCACCTCACCGCCAATGCTGTCAAAAGCTCGCGCGCCAAGATGAGCCATCGAAATTATCGTTTTGTTGTTCAGTAGATTGGCGCGCAATTTTTCGTAGGAAGATAGGAACATCCAGCTCTGCATGGTGATCATGCCAACCGCACCCTGCTTAACGACGAGATCGAGATTCCGCTCGATGAACATGGCAAACAGGTCAGATTTACTGTCCGGGTAGTTATCCTTGACCCAAGCACCTAACCGCCCGTTCATCCCCTTACTGCCCATATACGGCGGATTCGCCACAACCACCTGATAGCGCTGGCTCAGGTATTCCGCCTGCTCCAGCACCAGCAGCACGTCCTTATGAACATGCTCCAGCAACAACTGGCTGCCGATGCCTTTCTCGGCCAGCACACGGCGTAGCTCGGCGTAATCCATCGCCACCGGACGAATCAGCGAACCGAAGTTGTCGGCTTCCTCGAACTGGGTCAGCAGGGTGCGCAGGTTGGCGGTGAACAGGTCGCGTCCGACCACGGCGACGTAGGCATCCAGATCGTGCGGCTCGATTTTTACGGGGCGCAAGACGCAGATGTGTGGTTCGACGAGCTCACCACGAACGGATGAGCGGCGGCGGAAAAAACGCTTGTCGTATTGCAGCGCTTTCATGGTCAGCGCGAAGGCGGCCAGTTCGGCGGCGCGTTCGTCGATCTCAATGCCGAACAAGTTGTGCGCGAGAATCATCGAAGGAATTTCGGCTGGGTCGGTGCCTTCTTCCTCATAAATGGCGTAGAGCAAATCGAAAGCGTAAGTGAGCATGTGGCCGGAGCCGCAGGCCGGGTCGCACAGCTTGATGTCCTTGGGTTTGGCAATGTGCAGAAAACCTGTCTCTGCTTCCTGCGGCGCAATGTAATACTCCATCTTCTCGACCAAGCGCGATTTGGGATGGTTGAGCATCCAAAGTCGGCCTAACGAATTCTCGACCAGATAACGCACAATCCAGTGCGGCGTAAACAACTGAGTGGCAGCGGGAATATTTTCAGGGGTGATTTTTTTGTTTTTCTTCAGCCCTTCAAACACCTCATCCTTCTTTTCAGAGATGTAGAACTGGTAGAGCCAACCGATTACTTCCACGTCCTGACAGGCATCTGGCGTCATAGCCTCGCGGGTATAGGCAAGAATGCTGTTGCCGGACAGCAAATCGTCTGGCATCAGCAACTCGGTGTAGTCGGCAATGCGTTCAAACAGATAAGGCATCGCGCGGTGAAAATCGTTACAGGCCGCCACGACAAGCAGCCGATAAGCTTCCTGCTGCGGATCGCTGCTAGTGACACTACCCGACAACAAAGCACTGATACCCTGACGCACAGAGTCAGCCACCATGTCGGCATCGATATGACCGGCTTTGGCTTCTGCCAAAATCTCAGGCTGAAACTGACCTTCATCGGCTGGAGACACAACACGGATGCGCGTGTAGCCATTCATATCCATGAAACGCAAGGCGCAAAAACGGTTGAACCAGGTGTAAGCAATTTTCTCAATAACCTGTTCCTGGCTGGACTCGCTAATCTGTTTTTGCAAGTCGGCCACTGCCGTAGGATTTTCCCGGCGTGCTGCACTGTCGTCAGCCAACACAAAACCCAGTTTGGTTGAGACCTGCTCCATCAGGGTCCGACGAGCGTATTGGGCAAAGCGGCGGAGTTTGGTGGTTTCCATTACAAAGGCGCTCCTGCGAGGGTGGCCGCTGGAATGGCAGGTACAAGGCGAGTAACCGGCCAATCAGGGAAAATATCAGCCCAAGTTTCGAGATTGTGTACTTGGCAGCTTGCTAAGGGTGTTCGAACCCAACGACTCGAAGAGTTAGAAAGCAACGTCAGTTTCCGTTCCAAGCCTTCAGTAATTTGCGGAATGAGAGGTGACTCAAGTGTTATCAAGCAAACGTAGTGAACGGACTTTTGCAGTTTATCTTCCGCCCAACGAAAAATGAACGAATACCAGTATTTGTTAATCAGCGAGTCTTCGAGTTTCCCGTTTGCTAGCTTTACTAAAAAACTTCCTAGCCCAGTGTCGGCTGGGTTTGGGCGACCGGGATCTTTTACTTCAATAAAATAAATTTCGTTGTCTAGTTCGACCACAAAATCGACGCGTGGCATATTTTGAATATCGTGGAAATCTTGATGCTGTGGGTTTTGTTGATCAAATTTCAAAGCATGAATTGCATTAGTGAAATCAATTTCAAGGCCGTCTTCCTCTAGCTTCATTTTCCAGACCCTTTTAATTGGGCACGGGCATGAGCCTTTATCAAGTCATTGAAAGTGTCGCCGATTGGATTTGGAGCAATGGCCAGATAGTCATCGGTAGATTTAACGATGACATCTCTACTTGTTTCATCTTTGTACAGCGAGTGGAAACGAACATGATCTCCTAGCCCCTTATCTTTCAGAAGATCAAACCATTTCAGCAGCACATAGTCATGTGTAGCCAGTACGATCTGTTGTCCGTTCCGCGAAAGCTCAAGCATGATTTGCACAAGAAGCTTCATCAGCTTAGGGTTCATGTTGGTTTCGGGTTCATCCCAAAATAATGGCCCGCTTACACCTGGTTGAATGCTGCCAGTTAAAAGTAGGCGTGAGAGCATCCCAATCTTACGAAATCCTTCGGCGATCACATTGGCGGAATATTCTGCTTCACCTGCTTTGAATGTGACATTGCCGCCACCATAAAACACAAACTTACCTTCGCAAATGCGCTCAATCTCACTCACTGCCCAGTTGGATTTCTCATGCATGGTTTCTGGTCGGATCTCAGGCAAATCAAGACGCAGACAAATGTCTTGATAGGTTTGGTCGAATGAGAGGCCGTAGGTTTCATAAAGGCTGGAGAAGCCTTTCATGAATGAAAGCACTTCTTTGGTCGGCACATACACAGGGGATTCTGTGTATTCATCAAAGCGACGGTTTTTATCCACTACAACTTTGGTTGAGTTGTAGTTAAAGCTGAAATCGATGCTTTGGTCGTGAGCAAAGTGTAGTTTCACTTCCGCTTTATCTGTACCAGCACCGTGTAGGCGCAGTTTACCGAGTTTACCTTCATGCGGCATAAAGACATTAAGCAGCTTTTGCGTAATGGCATTGGCTACATCATCAGTCTGTCCTGCCCGTGCATCACGGGTTCGCATGGCAGAGGCCACGGCGTAGCAAGTCTTCAGTAAATGGGTTTTACCTGTACCGTTTTCACCGATGATAATGTTGATTTTCGGTGAGAGCGTTAACGCACGCTCACCGGTCAGATTCGCGAACTTGGTGAAATTGGTGAGTTCCAGTTTTTCAATCATTACAGTTGTCCTTGTTAAATGGGCACATACATGTGCCACAACTCATTTTCGATGCCGCTTGCATGCAAAAATACCGGCTGCGAGTTTGTACTGAGCTGGTTTTGCATTTTCAGAATGAGATTTTATCTATGCATTTTGCCTCAAATCTGCACTCGTTTGCCATCGCGAATCGCCTTGAGCAGAGCCTTACGCATCGATTCGAGGTATTTTTCCACATCGTTTTCGTCTGCCAGCCAAGCCTTGTCGAATTCAACCGGGATATTGCGACTGCTGACGTAGTCAATCTTGGATGTTGCCGGTATAGGTGCGACGGGCTGTTGACTTGATGCATTACCGGTTGGGCCAAGAGTCGGTGCCGCTGGTGGTGTGGGTGCTGGGCGCGACAGACTATCCAGCCGCGACAGTAAACGCGAATAGTCGTCCTCTTCAAAGCGACGTTGCATATCACGAATGACCGCTATCAGTTTCTGCTGGGTGATATTGGAGGCAAATGCGGCAAACGGCTGGGTTATTTGATTTTGTTGCTCAGCGCTCAAAACCCCAAACTCAGCCATGTTGCGCAGGCGTTGTTCCAGTGCAACGACGGCAGTTTTGGAAGTGGTAATTTCGGCAGCGATTTGTGCGTTGATCTTGTTCTGTAGAGAATCTACCTGCGTCTTAAGCAGTTGCATCCGATTGCCCTTATAGCAATCAGGATCGGTGAGTACACCGGTTATCTGACCCGCTTCATCACCCTCGATATAAGTAAAATTGGGTTCCTGGCTTTGAACAAATTTACGTGTGTCGTTAAAAATTTCTTTCTGCGGCCCAGCCATGAACTTGCGGATCGGGTCTATAGCCTTTTCCTTCAGTTCAAACAGTAAATCTTCCTGTCGGGTCAATTCGGTNNGGCCGCAATTTCCTTGAGCGTTTCGATCACGGGCTTGAGTGCAGTCAGAAACGGGTACTGCGCAGCTTGAACGACCAGTTTGTTGAGATCAATGATCAGCTGCTTGATTGCTGCCTCTGACTCCTTCCCAAGAGCCTTAGCCTCTCCTGACCCGGCTGGGTTGTCAAAGAAGTCGGCATAAAACTCTTTGAGGGCTCGGACCTGTGATGCAGTGAAATCAACCTGCGGCTCCAGCACAACGTTGCCGTGAGCAGCAGTATTACGCAGCGCCCGTTCCAACGCGTCCTCTTCCAGCACATTGCCATCAATACGAACTTCTATTTTCCCTCTGGCGCACAGGTGTGCCAAGGTGCAAAGTACGGCGGCAAAGTACCAGCCATAGGGCTTGCGTTCAAATTTTTCGATCAGCACTTTTAGTGTGGTTCTTACTCCTCCGCGATTATTGCTTTGCACAAATGAAAGCATTTCCTGCTCGGACTCGGCGAGTGATGTGCCATCGTTGCCAAATAAGCCTTCTTGAGAATGCTTGAGAAATTTTCCGATTTCATTTTCGGTATAGGTGAATCCGCGCAACATCCGCAGATTGGGGTAGGCACGCTGGATCAGGTCATGGAAACCTTTGGTTATTCTAGTTTGCGCATCCTCTGAGCTAACCTCGACATCCCCACCCGAGATGATGAGCTTGGATTTGCCCAGAAGGGATTGCACCAACGTTTGAAGCTCGCGATGCCGTTCCTGATTCTGGAAACCCTTATCTGTCAGGATGCGTTTGACGTTCTCTTGCTGCGTGACTGAAACATTTTGCCGGATGAATTTCTCGGTACGCTTGTACATCAAGAGATCATGTATGAGCCGGACTTCTTGCGGCATCACCACCAGCAGCTCGTCACGCCCCATGCTTTGCATGCGTAGCGTTGTTTCACTTGCCGCATTCTCATGGAATGGGCTGACAACATGAATAGCAAGCTCGTATTCACGACCTTGTAAGCGGTCATCCAGTTTGCGCGAGTAAGGATAGTCCTGGCCGTTGTCCTCAAAGCGGATTTTCCGATTCTTGATGATATGGTCAAAGATGATTTTATCGAGCTCGGCAGCCACTTCGGTCGTCTCGACCTCGGTGTTTTTGATTTCCTGTTCAACGTCTTTTTCTTCGTCGGTGAGGTATTCGTATAACTCGCCATTGCGCTGGATGTATGTTTGCTGTTCCAGTAAATTCAAGGCTTCTTCAACGCGCTTGCGAAGCAGCAGCATATCTTGATCAAAGCTTTCCAGCATCAGAACGCACATATTGCGCAGCGTTGGCTTAAATTCCTTTACATACTTCACTAGGAAAAGCGCCTTGAGCACCCTAATGGCAAACGGGCTTTCAAGATTATTCTCCGCCTGAATGATGGCTCTTTGAATATGTGATTTGAGTGCGGTGCGAATTCCTTCGAACATCAGATCAAAAGTGGCGAGTTGACCTACCTTGTGTCCACCAATGTGAATCGCGACCTGCTGAAATACACCGAGCATAGAACGCTCGCCAACAGAACTGTGCTTTCCCTCAAATCCGTTGTGCATCGACAGGCTTTGGATTGATGTCTGAAACAGAGAAAACTGATAAGGGATAAACGGATAGCAATGAATAAAGTGGTCGCGATCCTTAAAGTTTTTATAGGATTGCGAGCCATCGGCAAAATCAAACAGGGTCTTGAAATTATTCGACTGCTGGTGATAAACATCGGACAACAACCCGATGCCAGTGTCATCTTTGAGCAAGAGTCGTTTCTGAATAACCTCAGCCACATCAGCACTGGTGAGTTTCATGCGGTTTGCAAAACGCGCCTGAATCTTCGAGAAGTCGTTGCTCTCTTTGGTGTTCATTTCCCCAATGATGCTGGACATTTCTTCCTGTGCTGTGACAATGACCCACGCCTGTCCCTTGCACTTTGTGGCAAGACTTTCCGCGATCGTTTGCAGGTTGGTCATGAGCTTGGTGTTGCCAGCGATGTATTGCCCCACTTCATCCACGAAGAAATTAAGCCGGAAACCGGGCGTTTGCCTATCGATATAGGTCTTGACCTGATTGGCAAATTCATCAATCGACAAACGATAGTCGGCTCGAAATTTATCGAGCACACCGACAACTGATTGCCCTGTTACTTTGGCATAGGCCTGATCGACAAAGCTCTCTATCCGCGTCGGGCGCGCTCTCCCCCACTCCCAGTCATTNNCTCGAGCAACCCTTCACGATCAAGTTCGCGTTCGAATTGTGCGATATAGGGCTGCTTACCGTAGTAGCCACAAGATTCATCGAATACTTTAACGAACACGGCCAGCAGGGCATCAATCTGAGTCTTGCTGATGACATCCGCTTTTTGATCGATGTTGAACAGAATGCTTCTTGATGGAATGGATGCCGCTCGTTTCAATTCTGCACGCAGCACCTCGTTGTCATCGCATTTTGCAATAAACAAATCCAAAGCGGGCGTGCCATCGATGGCTCGATTTTCGAGAAGCAATGCCAGCATCTTGAGCAAGTGGGATTTACCTGATCCAAAAAATCCAGATATCCAGACACCATTAGCATTTTCATAAACGTTGTATGCATAGAGGAAGTCTTCGATACGCTTCTCAACCTCATTGGTAAGAACATATTCCTCAAGTTCAATGCGAAGACCTGCTTCGTCATCAGCTTTGATCACTCCCTCAATCGAACGATCTACGGGCTTTTTGAAAATCGCTATCAGATTCATCAGATTTCTCTCGTCTTAAATTGCAGTTTCAAGAATATTAAATGCACGGTAATACTTGTCATCGATTAAGCGGCCAAACAACTCAAGCGTCGCGCCGTTCTCAAGAGAATGTTTGTATTCACCGGGGAAGAACATGACGGTGGGTTTAAGCTTGGCCGCTTTTTGAAGATTATTGAGTACGTTGTGCGAGCGTATAAACGGAAAAACTTCACCGACGCCAGAAATAAACATCACGTCAAATGCTTCTTTAGCCATTTCTGCGGCAATAGCAGGAATGACAACGGACTCGACATCCAGCATAGACTGAAGGTCGTCCAATAACTTGCTCTTTGGCATGCTAGTCTCGTTGCTCAAATACCAATCCCAATCGCCTTCACGTTGAAGGTGAGCAATCGACAGGTCATAAAGATTGATATTCAGAACACGAACACCTTGCTGGCCAAGCTTATTACTTAGTTGCTGCTGGAGGCGTTCCATTTCAACGGCCTCCGTTGCCAAGTATGGGCAGATATAGAACGGAATTTCATTATTCAAACTCTGCATTTTGAGAAACCGGGCACTGCTAATGACAGCAAGCAGATGCTGGAATCTTTCCTGGAAAGATCTCTGCACCAAGTCGGCCATTATCGCGTCCTCCGGTTAGGTTCAGAATCGAGGGTGGGGTATATGTAGAGCGCGTCGGAGCCTCTGCGCGAAATCAAAGTGGCAATCTGCGGTGCAAGCACAACGGGCTGTATTCGGTTGGAAGAGCCAATGTATTCAGCTTCGTGCAACATGCGGAACAGATTCTGGCGCAACTTGATTCGTGTGCCAGGTGTGATCGTATCCAGCTCATGATGCCATTCAGCTTTAGCATTAAAAAAAGCGTCAAAGTCTTCATTGGCGATTTCATGACGTAGCGTCAGGAAACGTTCACGAAGTATTTCTACTGAAAAGTCCCGGATGAATGAATACCTGCAGCAAACAGCCAGCCAAAGGAGGTGGATACGTTGCTGGTCGCCCCCATGCACAAACATCTCGATTTCTTCATCGGTCAAAGTTTGCAGGCGTGCGGAAATTTCACGATATATACGCTTGGCCGAGCTTTGCATGCGCGTTTGCATAAGTCCCGCTTCTAAAGCGCGATCACGCACTCGAGCCCAATCCCCCAGTTCCAGATATAGATGCGCAACCTTCTCTGACGCATTGCAGAGCAGGCCGCCCGTAGTAAAAGACATGCTGTATTTTGTTAGCGCCATTGATGTCGTTATTCGTTCGCGCTACCAAGTACGGAGATTCCGAACAAGCGCTGGCACAAGAACACAATCAGGCTCTCAAACTGTCCATCGCTTAAGTCTTCATAGGCGTATTTCATTGGTGCTATTTTCTCACAATAGACTGGCAGATAGTTACAAAGGTAGAGCAACGAAGCCACCAGTCTAATGAGACGTTAATGCGCATTTATGATTGATTCGCTGACAGGAACTATTGGGGGTTCAATGGTTGCCGCTGAATCCACAACCTATTTACGAAACCGCCACCGTCCGCTTCGTCTGACTACCGGGAGGTGGCAGAGATCCCCATGATGATCAGTTGCAGGGAGCTGCCTATGACTCCTCTGCATTGCCATCCAGATAGCGGAACTCCGGCCGCCAAATCAACAGGCTACACAAAAGCGGAGCTGGCCGAACTTCCTCTTCGACCCTAAGCAGACTAGCAAATTGGCGGGCTTGAACGTATTGTTAGAGCCATTTCGCCAACCATTCTAAGACTGGCCAAAAGACCAACTGATGCAGGTATGCGCTGAGCGAAATTGATGAAGTAACCCACAAGACCTGTTTGTAGAGGATCTCGCAAAGCAGTACGAAACCAACGGCATAGAAGGCTGAACAAATCCAGCGCAGAAGATGAGCGGACACATTTTGGATGGCATATGCTTTCCAGAACTTATTACGCAAATCGATTTCTGGGCGTTCCGAAATCTTGACGCCTGCCAAATGCAGCAGCCTTTTGCGTTCTTGTTCATCAAGCGCATTAAATCTCTCATCGTATTCGCGCAAATGTGCTTCTGTCTTGCCGGAACTATCAAAGCTGCCGAAGTCCTTATGATCAAGAACAATGCGTGGGCCAAGAATGGAAACAAGCAAGTTTCCCGCTGAAAACGAGAGCGCAGCAAAAAATAGAGACTGCCAGGAAAATGGGAGCGTCATATTCAGCTTGATGACTTGCCCGCCGAGCTCAATTACCAAGACATCGGAAACCTCGTGCATGGCCTTTGCGGCGAGCGGTACGAAAACAAGCCAGAACCCCATTGACGCGACCACCTTGTTTTGCCGTATATCGCGTAAGAACTGCCAATTAAAGCCGACCCAGAGAAGAACAATGGGGTAAAAGATTCGTGACAGTAACCAGCTGAAAGCAGTAGTGAGCTTGGTGAGCATAATGGCACTAACGTGAAACTGAGCGGCTGCTACGCTTTTCGGCAGTCCGATCGAGCGCAATGTTAGAGATTTGCGAGTTGTTCATCTTTCACTCTCTTTGCAATTATTGAAGTTATCACAGAACACTTTCTCCCCCCGCCAAATTTGGATTGGGTGCTTGACCATATTGAAAATCGCTTCCTTCTCTAGTCTTCCGAGTTATGTGTATCTTGAATATTAGCGTGCGACGTTGCTATGTCAAAGCTTCGCTGTCTAGTTTCGTAAGGCATTCCAGAAGTTCGTCTTGCTGCCCCATTTCTTTAATCCAATCAGGATTCGATGGATCTGCGCAACGAGTTTCGGCCATCAATCTTGTTCGCTCTGCGATTCTTGCCAATTCCTGATGAATGGCTCTACATGCGGTTAAATAGTCTTCAGAGTGATTCTTCCGTTTAAGAATCAGGTCAACAGCCCATTCTTTACCCTTGACAGAGACGCTTCTGACGGCACAATCAAGCCGCTCTTCATTCCCATCACAGGCATTTAGAACTTGCTTTAGCACATAATTATTTCCGGTGGAAACAGCATTGGTAATAGTTTCTAGTCCACGGTCGTTCCAATCAATGACCGCACCATACTTGATCAGGAAATCAATGAGTTCTTCTCGTATTTCATCTGTTGGGGCGCTATAAGCGGCAGCGTGCCTTAGCGCAGTATTTAACTGCCACTGGGTTGGTCTGGATTCTCTGAGCATGTTTTTAGCTAGGGAAATATCCCCCTTCATGCATGCATTATCGAATTCATTGAATGAATTAGTGTCCATCGGAGTCCTTTAACTTTGATGTTGTGCTGACCGTGTGTGACGCAGTTTTACCTTATCAGTTATGCTTGTACTTGAGAAGTTCGTGCTTATATATTTTAGAGTTTTCCGTACCCAAAGGCTGCATGTAACTGCCCATGTATATATTTTCCAGCATTGAATCGATTTCCTGTTGAGTGCATGCACTCAATGTCATTCCACCATTCTCACTCCCTTGAACACTGGGATAGTGCGTAAAATTATTGTGCAANNCTTGACCCAAGGTTCCTCAACGAGTGCATTCTGGAACCACTGGTCCCGCAGGTTCGCATGTTCGGTCACTATGAGCTGAAAGCCGGGGACGTCCTCTTGGGTAAATTTCAACAACAACTCAAACAATCGGCGAACCGCTACCACATCCGCGTCCGCTTCCGTTTTTTGAACTGAACCATCTGCATCCTTATAAATCTTTTCTGATGGGAAGTAGACCTGAGTTGGCTGGTCGATCAGCAGGAACTGTGGAATCGGGCGATTATTTTTCGCAGCAAAAAGATGCAACGCCAATAAGGCTGAAAGGTGATAGGCCAGATGATTTGCCCCACCTCCGGTCCGACTCATGGGTACTTGACGATCCGGGCGGTCAAAAACGATAGTGAGATGTTTAAGGTCCAATCGCGCAGGAAA
This sequence comes from Candidatus Melainabacteria bacterium, assembly GCA_003153555.1. Classification (GTDB taxonomy): domain Bacteria; phylum Cyanobacteriota; class Vampirovibrionia; order Obscuribacterales; family Obscuribacteraceae; genus PALSA-1081. The sequence goes on from PLZS01000187.1 coordinate 19,163, forward strand.
TTCACTAAACTCAGCATCAAATGTGCGGATGTACTGAGAAACCTGCGATGAAATGATGTTCATGATAGATATCAGCCTCTCATTGCTGTCGTCAGCTCCTATCTTTTTTTCCAGTTCCTCGACCTTGAACTTGAGGCTACGATGTTCCGCTTCACGGGAGGCCAGTTCCTCATTGGGGATCATGTTCTCCAGAAACAAACTAATGCGGCCGACCACGCGCGCTGCGGCGTTGTTTCGCGTGCCCATTTGCGCGATCACTTCGTTTGTAGCGATAGCTGCGGACAGCTCTACTTCCTTGTTCTTAATCGCGTCGACAAGCTCTTGGACCTTTCCCTGCTGTTCAGCCAGATACGCCTCCAACTTGGGACGCTGGCCGGCAACAATGCTCATTTCCTCCTCCAGTGTCGCCAATTCCTTGAGCAGTACCGTGGCAATAGGAGATTCCAAGGCCAAGTTCTCTTCACAGAAGGGCCATTGCCATTCCCCCGTCTGCTGGTTCCTAGGAAAGGCCTTGATCGAAGTCAACCTATCTTTCTGCTCGGCCGCCTCGCTTTCGAAACCACCAGCCTTCTTCGAGAACTGGCGCGCGGCATCGATTCTCGATTGCATTTCCCTCCGGTCTTTGCGCATCTGAGCAAGCTCTTCTTCTAGTCGAGAAATTCTGTGACCGTCATCTTCGGAGACTGAAGTNNGGGCGTCTATCACGCCATCCGCTCCGGCCTGCTGGTTTGCAGGATCAATGATTCCGACCGCCTTAGCTTCTGAAAAGAGACTTATGCCTTTCTGTTGGGACGTATCGATGGCATCTCGAGCTTGTTCAATAAGCTTCGCGTTGAGTTTCAGTTCACGCTGCGCTACACGTAGCTTGGCTTCCAGTTCGTAACGGTTGCTGGAAGAAACGCCTAGGAGGATCGGGAGCGTGTCACGAATTGCTTGCGGTTGGAAGTCTTCATTTTGTCGATAAAGAAGCTGTTCCTTATTNNGCCCTGCTTCTGGAAAAGATAGTGATACGTGTGCTTGACGTTTGCGTCGTAGCTGTATCGGCTGTGTTCAATGGCGACATCAGTCCTGTTCTCAGGGATTCCCAGCAGCCGCGACAGGAGGGTGACAACCGCATCGTCATCCGTGTTGACTGCGAGTTGTTCAAAATTCGGCGCAGCTAACTGTGCCCCTCTGCGTTGCATAGCGGTGCTGCAACTTGTCCCTCCCGCCTTCGGTGTTGGTTTCGCGATCAGCACCTGCTCTTGCGGAAATTGATAGATCACTGCGAACCACGCCACCTTATCACGGATGACACCCTCTGGCACGNNATGCAGTACTCAATGATCTCCGAAAGTGCCGACTTACCGGTCGATGATCGACCTGTTATTACGTTGAGACCGTCAACCTTGAACTGAAGATCCCTGCGCTGGCCGTCGTGACTGTAGATGTGAATCGACTTTATTTTCATGGACGTATTCCGAAGGTTGTGTACAGCGTCACTCGATCCGCGATGCGGGCAAACTCTTTTCCGACGATCCGTGCGACACGTTGGCACGAGATGGATTCGCTTGTACCAGTAATGGATTTTCGAACCAGGTCAGGGACGGTCTTCAACCGCCCATCCGGGGACACGACGAAACATCCCCTCTCCA
>PLZS01000094.1 GCA_003153555.1 Candidatus Melainabacteria bacterium
TTATCTCCCTGCTTCACTCGAGGAATTCTATTATAACGAAGGTGTTGCTTATAACCAAGGTGTTGCCGTTAGACCTAAACCGTTTCCCTCGATATCGACTGCTGCTTGTGAGCGTTGGATTCTGGCAACTGAATTGTGCCTGCGCGAAGTTGTTCGACTTGTAGAACACTGTTAATTAAAGTGACCATGTGCAGGCACATATTCATTGTTTTTTGTAGTGATGACAGTGGGCAGGCTGAAACATCAAGTACTGGTACCATCGGTAGTATCGCGGCGTTGTCAGTTTCCCGAACCAACTAATCGATATCTGCCAATTCAGGTCCAAGATGTTTCCAAATTTGATACGTTGAGCGTCGAATCAGTACTTATTTACGCTTGTGTTCCGACCGATGCTGAAAACTCTTATCCTTCGGAGCACTGTTCGTCAGAGCCGTGGTTATAGGTGATTGCTTGTCTTGCTTAGGCTTCGTCACTCCATGACGCTGTTGGTAATCTATGAAATCAGGGCTGCCAGGTTTGGAATGCCACATTTTCATACCAGGACTCATGCCTTTGGTCAGGCAAACATGTGATAAGGCGAGGCTACCATCCTCTTCCATCCGCACGATCTCGACTATCTTCGTATCTGGCTCGTTTTCGTCAAACATTTCTACTTCACTTTCCACGGTTTCATGTGCTCGTAAATTCACACCACGCCAGCTAACAATCCGGCTGTTATGTCGTAGGATTGTCAAATCCACTCGTCGCCTAGTTCAAACCACTCTTTTGATTTCTCATTCAGCTTCTTCATGATCACATGCATGGTCCCCTGTGGATTGTCGAATTGATGGCGCTTCCACATGTGGGCGTATTCCTTGTCATCAGGTGCGTACCTGCGTATGCCGTGTGAATGCTGATTATCCACGTTGCTGTTATGTTCTATAACGATTTCTTGTTTGTCATTGAGGAGTGCAAATTCTGAGCCGTTGCTGTCTGGATATTTCTTTAGCACGGTTGAATTCTCTGCGTGTTTGCGTTTGATGGAGTCGAGTTCTTCTTGCGAGAACTGTCTCTCTCCCAAAAACTTAGCTGCTTTTTCTCGCGTCTCCTTTAGCCAAGCGTCATTTTCGTCGTCATCGTACATTGTTCAAACTCCTATACTCGTTCTCTTACTTTCTCAAAATAACCTGGGAATGCTTTTCTCAATTGTTGTGAGTATTCCGTATTTGAGCTGCCTGATACATGAGCAAACATGTCGGCCCATACATCATGCCATTGTGCCTCAATGTCTCCTGGATATCTAGCTTCCAAGCGTGCTCTGAGCAATAAGAGACGATTGGTTACTAGCCATCTGAAAAATACAGCGCTAATATTGTTGGTGTCATCTAGTTGGTTGTATCATCTAGCCATGGGCATGAGAAATTATCTGATTGAAGGCGTTTCCGGCACCGGCAAAACTTCAGTCTGCAATGAATTGCAGCGGCGCGGCTACCATGCCATTAATGGTGACAGGGAATTGGCTTATCAAGGCGATCCGGAAACTGGTAAACCGACGGATGGCCTCACGCACGAGCACCACATTTGGCATGTAGATAAAGTAAAAGCCTTAGTCACCAACCAGGATGAGGTAGTAACATTTTTCTGCGGTGGTTCTAGGAATTTTTCAAAGTTCATAGATTTATTTGACGGCGTTTTTGTCCTTGAGGTCGACCTTGACACATTGAACCGGCGGCTTGATGAGCGACCGGAAGATGAGTGGGGCGGAAAACAAACGGAACGAGAACTCATTGCGCGATTGCATCAAACGAAAGAAGACATTCCGAAAAACGGTATTATCATCGACGCCACCGCACCGCTCGCGCGCGTCGTTGACGAGATCGTCCGTCAAAGCGACTATTCACCCACCGATAGGTACACTCAATCGAAACATTCGGGTTAACTTGTTGACAAAAGACTGTAATGATTTGGTAACTTTGCCGTGAGACTATGATTCCAGCAATGTGTGAAATTGAACAGGGCGTTTGCGGAACGCTTCTTGAATTTTGGAGGGCAGAAAATGTATCCACCAACACCAAATCGTAAAAATCAGAAGCGTTCAATGTTTCAAGCTGAAGAACCTGAGGCTCGAACAGCTCGAACTGCTACAAGTGAATGTTTTCAACAACAAGCAGATAGTGCTTTGAGCGGTTTATCTGGTAAAGCTACTTTTTCAAAGTCATGTGCGGAAAGTTCAAACGATGGACTGCCATCTTTGACACTCGTGTCTGGTTCTAAAATTACTAGTGAGCAAGAGCAAGCGAGCACCGCATCTGGCAGCACTGAAGCGCTGAAGGGAATGAATGTTGACACCGATCAAGTTAAGCAAATGATGGCGCTCAATGCTACACCGGAGTTGTTTCAGGAGTTGAAAGATCAAGACCCTGATCAAGCAGCTGATTTAGCTGTTCGCGATACAAACTTTCAGCGGCAAGCTTTGCACGAAACTGATGATGAGGCGTTCGCTGATAGAGTGCGTTCACGCATTGGGTCTGAAGGCACATAAGTGATAATGTTGTTGGGTATCGCAGTTTGCCAACGCAGAGTTCAGCCGAAGAATGTCTATGTTGGAACAAGTCTTAATCAGAAATAGCGAGGCGATTATCTATTGGACGAACTTCTGTCATGCGGCGATTGGCAAATTGAACCCACTGTTACTGGCTGCAATATAGAAATTGAGAAAAATTCGCCACTATCTGCGGTGCCCTTTATGCCGAATACTTGCGGTTAGATTTGGCGTTGAGCTTCCAGTAGAAAAATTCCGAGGATTACCGGAAGGAGCGCAGCGACTGAGGATATTCAGGAGATACCAAAGCCCTCTCAAGCTGTTTGACGCTCGCATGAGCATGGGGCATATACGACCCTATAGCACAATTGAACAACCCGCCTTTGGAACGAACATCCTGATACAATTAATGTCCCGATTTAGAGGACGTTACTATGGTTTTTAAGAGCTTCGTCTTGTTGATAGCGATTTCGTTATCTACACTTTCGGCTGCCTGGGCGCGACCTTCTAATGAAATTACGATTCCCAATGACCCTGGGTTTAACCTGAAGAAAGGCCTTGATTTTGCATCTTCACCAGACAATCAAAAGCAAGTCGAATCAGCTGTCGATGCGGCGAAAAAGGCTTGTGAGCCGCATATTGGCGAAGCAAATCTAGCTATTGCAGTTGACATTGACGAAACACTTTTAGATAACCGGGAAGAATATCGAGCCCACCAACTAGATGAGACAAAGCTGGATGGTTGGAATTGGGATGATGCTTCTTGGGACAGATGGATAGATGCAGCGAAAGCTCCATCCATCAAACCAGTCGCAGATTTTGTTCGATGGGCGAAGGTAAATAAGATTGCCGTGTTTCTAATTACAGGACGTTCGGTTACACAGCGTGGTGCCACCGAACTCAATTTAAAGAATGAGAATATTCCATTCGATGAAGTATTTCTAAAACCCATAAATTTTAAGGGTCGAACAGAAGACTTCAAAACCGACTATCGGAGACTGATAGAGACTAGAGGATACACCATCATCTGCAATATTGGTGATCAGGAATCTGACCTGTACGGGCTTCATTCCGCAGATTGCGAGAAGTTGCCTGACCAAATGTATTTTATAAAGTAAGAAGTTTCCTATGATTTGTCCGGGCAGATTAGCATTAACTTCGCGTTGACGTTTTTTTTACAACTCTCTGGCATTCTCATCCTACCTGGAAGCGAATGATAGATAAGACGGCGCAGTCGAGAAGACCGCGTCAACGACTTATCGAGTTACATGTGACCAGGATTACTAATAAATTCTGACATAAGAGTGCATCTTGCCTCGGCTAGTGTCACCAATCAGAAAGCTCCCATACAGCGGCAGGCCTTGTCGACGAAAAGGAAAAATATGCGGCACAAAAGAAAGCCTATCCACGCTGTTGGGCGTATGTCAATCAATGTCTATCGAACTACAGAGTACATGCGCCATAGACTGCGTGTGCTGCTCAATTTAAATTGACTACAAGCTTGGCCTAAAACTTGACGAACAACTGCTTAGGCCCACGCAGCCTACAATCAATCGGCCGTGAGCTTAGAATCCAAACGCGAACTCCTCGGTGCGCAAGTACCTATTAGCGCACGCAGCAAAATCGGAGCTGCTCCTTTCTGATTTGCTTGAAGCGCTGCCGAAGGCACCCGAAGGGCTCGCAACTCTATTTCTTGAAACCTTCAGACGCAAGGCGTTCCACTGTCCACATACGCACCAACGTACCAAGCGGCATCTTCTTCTGATCGGCAGCATGCATCAATAGCAGCATAGTTTCTTCGTCAACTCTAAATTGAATGGTGCCGGCGACAGCTATTTCTTTTTTCGCCTGAGTCCTGAGCTTGCCTAAACGCTCTTGAGCTGTAAGTTTCCCTGCCCTTGTTTTCATATGCCGCACCTCTTCAAGAATACCGTTTTGTAGTGCTTGCCCGCATCCATTGCGTGGAAGACGTGTTCTCTTCCTTCAGTCTCAAAGTATTCAATTCCAATTTCGAGAATCCGACCTGCGAAAGTCCAACCAATTATCATGGCTCTGTCATTGCCATAGTCGCTAGGATCAAGGTTTTCGGCAAAAGATAAATCTGATCCAAAAACCTCTTTTATTTCATCGCAGGAAACTCCATGTTTTCTTAGGTTCGCATCTTCAAACGATAGTGTCACGTTTTATCGCCGTCCTTTATTGTAATACAAAACATGACAACCCGCAAGGTGTCCTTCAGTTCGACCCCGGCAGTGCATCTAATCTCAAAAGACGAATAATTCGAGTAAAAAGTTCAATTAGTTTTGATAACTAAAAATCATCCTATATCAATCCAACTAACGAGCTTTTCAAAAATCTGTCTCTGGCAATGACAGTGGATTGTGTGATGGTGTTTTGGTGATTGGTGAATACCAAGCCTGGTCAATCGAGTGACGCGCATGAGAATCGCCAGCTCAATTCTTATTCTCATATTCTTCGTACCATTTGGCACACAAGTGTGGGCTGATTGAGGTGTCCGTGATCACCGGAATACCGCCAATTCGTTGCCTTGATAACTGAAAAATCCTCTGGCATCGCTGACATCTATTATCTCGTCAAATTTTTATTCAACACACCCCGATCGAGCCAGACGGAGGACGCATTGGCACTTTTGAATTCTCTTGCAACAATAGCACCCATGAATCCAGTTCCGAACGGAAGTTCTACCCTTGCATTCGGTGCATAGATTAATCCTCCAGCCGATCTCAACTTGATCGTCTTGCTTCCCTTATACCAGACTTGAAACTGCCTAAATGAAACAGGCGGTCCGTGTAGCGATAGAACAAATTCTTTTTTGTCTGGTGAATCTTGCAGAAAAACCCGGATCGGTGTGGATGAGGTCTGCGGGCGAACTGTTAAGTCACACAGATCGGTCAAAATATAGTCACCACGCTCTAACATTTTTACGTTGGCTTCAATCACCGGCACCACAGTCCTGGCGTCAGGAGGAGGATCAATTCCCTCTTGGATCTGGAAGACATGTTCAATTGGCAGTATTTTTGCTCTACCGTTTTGCCGTTGAGTGAGTGTTGAGTTATTACAATAGATCGTTCCGAAATAACCGATACCCGAACCCGAAATGGAGCCAAAGCTAAGTATTGATGAACCGTCGCCCTCTGGCGGAATAACGTGCATGAACCCACCGCTGCCACCATGTGCGTTCATGGACAGATCATATCCTTTGATATCGCCGGCATCTCGGAGGCACCATGCTAAATCGTCGTACAGCGGCGCAAGCCGCCAACTTTCGTTTTTTCGCGCGATCCGGCGTATCTCAATTGCTCTTTCCAAAAGCTTTTGCTGGACCTGCAAAGGCATTTTTTGCTCGCGTTGAGAGAGACCAAAGTAGATTGAAAGATCATGCCTTTCAAATTTACCCTCTACATGACGCTCTGAGGCTTCGAACAATTCTTCGAAAACGGACTCGACGACTTTCCACGACCTCTCACCAAGCTGTTCGTAAAGCATGTTTGCTATTTCGTCGCTGTTTTGTTTATCCCACTTGTTTTTAGCGTAGAGATCCACCGCCAGCTTAAAATATCTATCTCCATCTTCGCTGTAAAAAGGACCAGTGTGTTTAGGTAATTCTCTGTCGCATTGCGTTGCCGCATCTGCTGTATACGCGAGAGCGAGAACATACGACTTTGGCTCCTCAATCTTTTTCTCTTCCGCCACCTTCAGTGCATTCAAGCACCGGCTCAGATTTTCTTGTGCGGCTGATTGTGATGAGGGTGAAGCGGCGTTGGCAGTTGCTGTTGAGCCTGGATGACTTTGTTCCAACATAAATGTAGCTGCAGTCAGGACTGACAGCGCAGTCAAGCCGTTGCTTATTGATCGGAGGGCTCGAGAGCTGAACCTCATGAGTTTTCCATACGGGAACCGCCTTTAGCGGAGGGCCATATCAAGCTTTCTTTGTATTGTAACGCCACGTTTTGGCTACTTTTTTGGTGAAATGAGGTCAAATTTGGTCGATTTTGAGGCAATTTTTGGTGTAGCCATCAGGTTGCCGGGTGATACACAACGGATAATACTACGGGCGGGGACTCCTACCCTCTCTCCAGCACTGGCGCCCTCCAGGAGCTTTTGGGTATAAACAAATCACCAGCCGGTGAGATAAATGAGCGCAAATGCCCTAAGCGAATCCCGATTGGAGACTCTAGTTAATCTGGCACTATCGTATGCAGAAGGTAGTGCAGATGCAGGTGTCCAGCTAATTGAAAGTATTGATGAAGAAACAATCCCGCTCTTGCCTCATGAGCTCAGAGTCACGGTCATGGACGCAATACTGTCAGGGAAGAAAACCTCCCTTGACGAACGCAGCAAAACATTATTGCAAGCTGCTCTTAATGCTACTACCGATGAGAGCTTCCTGGTCAAAAAGGCTGAAGCTTACATTGATGCCGGTGAGCAACTGGCGGCCGAAACATTGCTCAAGTGGCGAGTCAAGCTGGCTGCAAGAAAGCAGGCGGCAAGCGATATTCACATCGAAGCACTGATTGACCTTGGCGAGGTATATCAGTCAGGCGGAAAAAGCAATGAAGCGCGTGCCATGAGAGAGGCTGCCGCCAACGCCTGCGAAGTGCGAGCTGTTCAGAAAATCGGCGCGGGAAAACTCCTAGTCAAGGTTGCTCAGTCCTGTTATGACGCTTCCGACCTGAGTCAGGCGGAAGATGTTCTTAAACGCGCGGTTAGTCACTTCGAAATATCAGGTAAAGATGTTTCGCTTGATGCTCAGCGTTCTGCTGATCTCAAAGAGTGCCTTCGTCTGCAGCACGCCATCGCGCAAAGAATGCCGAGAAGTGACGATGCACTGTCGGTTGCTCGTCGTATTCAGTTACTTCTCGGCGAGAAAACTAGAGTCGATGAAATTGATCGTTTGCTGCTTACCTATGCGAATCTCCCTGATTATTTCGAATTGGCTGTAAGACCAGATGGAGTTGATCTACTCACAGATGATCTTCCAAAGGTAGTAAAAGAGTTCTCTGGGTTGGACTTGGAAAGATACTTTGTCGACGCCTTCTCGCATTCACCTGGTCTTACCGCAGAACAAAGAGCCAAAGTGTCGGCAGACTTGTTCCGCGTATTGCGCACAGTGACCAAAGTCGTCACTGGAACAGCAGGTTCGACCCTAACCCGCTCTGAAGAAACTTCGATAGATTTACCACCAGGTCTTTCAAATGGATACGTGCAAAAAGTGAATTTTGGCACCACCGTTACATTCAGGCTAGTTCCAAATCCACCGGATGAGGCAATATTTGTAAACATGACTGGTATCACCTTCAGTGTCGGGGGCAAACTGATTGCTGTGCCGCAGCTAGCGCTGAAAGCAGAAGGGAACATTTGCGCAGTCAAACCAACGCTCGCCGAATGCGGAACTGTTGCACAAACTGCTTCATCTAGATTGCAGGCAATTACTAACCTGGGTAAAAATATTTTTGTTGGATTCTTTCTGAAAACGACAACATTTTCAACCAATTTGCCAGTTGTTCAGAACGAATACAGGCGCTATTTGGATAGTGCCATCAACCTAAAGAGAGCACTGCAATATCAGGAGAAAGACCTTCTATCTCTCTTCGAGCGATGTGCACGTATAGAGGTGCATGACCCGCTCACTCGAGCGATTTTTCAAAATGGTGTACGCATTTGCAGGAACGTCGAGAGTATTCAGATTGAACGCCAGACCGTTTCCTCGTGTGATCTGGGCGGCGTAGCTCTGAAATTCGCTCAAACTGTTAATCTAGAGATGAAAAAGACAACAGCTGAATTAGACATTACCAATCTCAAAGGTGTCGATATGAGTGTGGCTTTCAATGCACCCTCAGAACTTAGCGCAATAGGATTGGACTTGAGGCGTTCCATACCTTCTCGAATTGAAGCCATTAGGCTCAGCCCTCCCAAAAACCGTGTCAGGCGGATTGTTGTTCGCACTGCCCCCGGCAGATGGATTGGGCTTGATCTGCACGAGCAAACGATGCGTCCCGCATTTGATCAAAACGGAAGCTGGATAGTATTTGGAGTTACAAGCAACCCTATATCTGGCGGCACTCAGAGCTTCTACTTGAGATTGGACCGCAACAACGAATTGAAAATGTCCACGCGCGAACTTGCATCTCTGGTGAGTCAAACTGCCATGGTAGGCATCGATCCTGGCGATCCTACAACATGGCAATGGGGCGCCGTCGCCATAGGCGCGGAAACAGTGCTCGCCGCCGGCACCATTTTGCGAGGCACCATAGGTGATGAGGAAACCGATAAGATAGCCGACGAAGTGAAAGAAATGGCAAAGTTTTTCAAAGACCTCTTTTTCTGAAGAGTCCATGACAAGGCATGTTCTGTTCACAAGAAGCGTTGCTGTCGGCGCGCTCGTCGTCGTGAGCAAGAAGCGCATCATAGGCGGCTCTAAACACAACTCATTGTTTCGCGAAAGCCGCACATAAAACCGCGAGGGCGATGCATTTAGCACCACCCTCGAAAGCCAAAACAGATCTAAATACTCTAAGGAGTGTTCAATCAATCTCTATTTACTTGGCATGAGCCAGCTGCTTCTTCTGCCAGTCTTCCATTCCCTGTTTCATCTCTTCTTCTGTGAGATCCTTGATGTGAGTGGAGATTCCCCATTTGTGGCCGTAGGGATCGGAGATTTGACCGTATCTATCGCCCCAGAATTGATCAGCAACCGGCAAGGTGACCGTGGCACCAGCTTTGACAGCCTGATTAAACAATTGATCAACATCTTCTACATGAAGGTTCAAAGTGACCGATGTGTTGCCGAGTGTCTTGGGTCCTACGCAGCCCATCTGCGGAAATTCATCATTGAGCATGATGACGGAATCGCCAATTTTGATTTCGGCGTGCATTACTTGCTTACCATCTGGACCAAGGCAGATTTCGCCTTCGGTTGCGCCGAATGCTTTCTTGTAGAATTCGACGGCGCCTTTCGCATCGTGCACTGTAAGTGACGGGGTCACTGTATGGAGTCCCTTTGGATTGTGATTGATTTTGTTCATCTTTACGCTCTCCTGCCGATCGGATAAATGTTTGTCTTTTGAACAGAATCAAATTGTAGGAGACCGGACATCAACTTCCTCCAATTCTTAGTCAAATGATCCAAATGATCCAAATAATTCACGATAATCCAAGATGATCTAACTGATTGAATCTCGGAAATAGTTCTTCTCGATACTGGTAATTGCGGAATGCACCTGGCTTCCGAAGCAAGTGAAAAATAATATGCCGGTAGTTGACGCACTTGCCGCCAGCTTCGTTTCGGCGACACTCCATTACCCCATCGACTTGGTACTTAACTGGCTTCCTGGTCCCAACCGATGCTGATCACTGTCACTGAATGCGGTGCACAAGATGGTCGCTCGCGCCGGCAAGTGGGCCAATTTGATATTCGCCTGAGCCTGCTCCATCGCAGCCCGCACCGGATCATTCGCCAGACGTGCATAAATGTGAGTTGCACTGATTCTTGCATTGGTGATTCTTCTTTCCATGCAGAAAAAGCCGACAGTCAAAGAACTGAAATGCGAAAACTAGTGAAACCAGCCGGTTCAGATGATCGGGAATATTCGAGAATCTTGAAATTTATTATCGCGATGGTTTCAATGTCCTGACATTTTTTGCAGTATCGGCCGACTCTTCGAATTCACTAATATCTACGAGGCGGTCTATATGAAAGCTGTCGATGCCTGAAAAAGGCACGCAGTTACGATTAAAGCTGGCAGCTCGACTTAGAGCTTGCCTAATGATTGGATCTTTTGGATAATGTCTATATGCCACTACGAACGGTATCAACGTGTCGTCTGCTAGAGTCACTGTTGTTCCTTTATCATAGCTAACCTGTTTGCCAACGTATTGTCTGTAGCTAGGATAGTGGTCGCGCGTAGCGGTAACGTAGCTCTTGCTGTCCGTTGTGAATTGACTGAAGTAATACCCGTAGTAACGCAGTGCCTGCAAGAGTGATTGCTTGCGATTGCCTGTGAAATTAAAGGAGTCGAAACCATCATTTTCAAGCAACTCTGCGCTGATGAGGAGATCTGTCAATGATCCAAGCGTATAGCCAAATGTTTGATATGTCTTGGCCCGAATTCTGTCTACAATTTCTCCTGGCGCAACCGTTGAGATCTCAGAATATAGCTCGCGAGGCAAGTCTCTTTCCTTTTGTCTTGGTCTGTCTCCATAGCCATAAATGTTTTCTTGTACTTGTAATGTCCACGGAACCAGCATATGACCGTCCTTATCATACGCCAGGCTTTCGACACTTCTTCCGTCATGTCTCAACTGAGCGATTGAAAGAAGAGCATCAAGATGTTTGCTTTTGTGGTTGCAGAAAACACCATTCTCTCCGTAAGCGTGCTGAGACCAGAAATTAGAGGCACGATTCAAGAGTCCGTTCATGTCACGAAGAAACTCGCCCAGGTCTTTCTGTTCTTGAGGGTTAAACGTGTTCAGAGCCATAAGTAGATCCTGTGCATGAACCCACTTCATCATGCCACCGCCGACCAGTAGCCCCACATCTAGCGATATTGTCGTCTTATTCGCGACGCCACTCTCCGTAAAGTCATCGAGTTTCGAGCGAAAAGCACCACTCTGCCGAAAACCTGTTCTAGCCCAGTTCAATAGAACCGCTTTGGCTAATTGTTGGGCTTGGGACGCAAGTCGAGGGTCTCCGTAGCCTTGATTCAAACTAGTCAGATACGCATATGTAGCGAGATTACATGCTGCTACAGTGCAGCTGCCACCCCAGGCGCAGCTAAAAACCTTGGAATATTGATTGAGATCGCTGCCAGAGTACGGACGTATGATCGCTTGCTCGGGATTGCGCACCAGATTTTGCACTACTTGCTCCAAATGTTTAAGCGCCTGATTTGATGCCGTGGTATGCAATCTCAGCAATGCCACCATTCGCTCTTGATTGGTAAATACAAAGGGATGTTTTGCTCGAATTGACTCGTAGCTGCCACTCAACAACGGAGCATTGTATCCATCAAGCATTGCCTGTACCTGTGGCGACAGAAAAAACAAGCAAGTCAGCAAGACGAGCCACCTGTATAATTTCAGCAAAAGCATTTCAAGTCCTCATTTAACGGCTCAAGGTGCTGACCACGGATCATCTGTTTCTTGTTGAAACTTTTTGAGCTTAGCGCGCATCTGATCCACAACGTTTTGGAAAGAAGGATCGCCGGCCAGGTTGTGAGTTTCGTCTGGATCTTTTAAGACGTCGTACAGTTCTTCCGGCGGGCGATGAAAGAACGCATCCAGGGTGCGATGACCAAGTTGAGCAGATGGCGTTGAAATAATCGCTTTCCAAGTCGGCGACTGCTGAATGTCGGTGCTCACCGGATAAGGAAGTTGATACGCCAAGTTTGCAATGTACTTATATTGCCGCGTTCTAATCGCGCGCATTGGAAAATACTGATTTATTTCGTGGAATGAGTGCGATGCGAAAATTCGATCCCAGTCGGATGAATGCTCTTCATCCAGTATTGGCAAAAGGGAGTGCCCAGGCAGTTTGTAGGACGGCTGTGCAGCGTTTGTCCACTGCAGTATAGTGGGAACAATGTCAATCCAACTCACCATTGCGTCATTACGAACGCCGTGGTTCTGTTGTTTTGGTGATACCACAACTAGTGGCAGGTGGATCCCATCGTCGTACAAATTTGTTTTTGCGCCAGGAAAAGGTCGACCGTTATCACTTAAATAAATAACGAGCGTTTTTTCTTTCAATCCATTCTTCTGCAATGCCGCCTCGACTAGTCCAACTCCTTTGTCGAGCCGACTAATTGCTTCGTAATAATGGCATAAGTCCTCTCGCACTGCAGGTAGATCAGGTAATTGTCTCGGCACGATCACTTTGCTCGGATCATAGCTAGACGTTTTAGAGGAATCGGAACTGCCAAATCCTTCCTCTGCTCTGTGCGGATCGCTGAATGCCACGACCAAGAAAAACGGCTTCTTTAAGTGCGACCGCAAGAACTTTCCAGCTTCGCCTGCCATGAATTCGACATTTCTTGGCCCAGGTTTCTCGGGCGCCAACTCTTCGTCAAAGTGCAAACTTTGCTCCGGCAGAATGTGCTTCTTGCCGACGAGGCAAGTGGAATATCCATTGCGCTTCAGCAAAGCAGGAATTGTCTGCACCCACGGCAGCAGGTGCTGATTGTGCACATCGTGCGCCAGCCCATACATTCCATTGGTATGCGAATAGAGCCCTGAATAAATCACTGCTCGGCTGGGGCTGCATGAAGAGACTGTCGCAAAGCCGTTAGTGAAAGTGGTGCCCGTCTTCGCCAGCTTATCCAAATTCGGAGTGCTGATCGCGTCGTTTCCGTAAGCGCCCATATCGAGACCTTGATCGTCGGCAATAATCAAAAGTACGTTGCGAGAATTTTTGCCGCGGAATTTGTTAGCAGGATTGTCAGTTTGGAGTTTAGTACCCGCGCTAACCGACTTGGTGTAGCCCAAACACACTAGAAGTGACAACAGGATGCATAAGCTTCGATTTTTCATTCGACTATTATCACTGCGTGACAAGTTTGAGCTGATGAAAAATTTCCACTACTTCGCTTTCTCATCAAAGACAAACTTAATTCCGTTGAATTTGTAGATCAAGAACTTCTTCGTCGCCTTTCCGTCTTTGTCACGATTGGCACTGACACCTTTTGCAGATCGGGGCTGACCGCGATGTCGACTGGCGCGGCACCATGCACATCGAAGCTAATTTGATTCAGCAATTTCGCTTGGTCTGGAACATGGGAGCCAAAGGCTTGTTCATTGCCCTGCTTGCTCAGGAATCGTAGTTGAGTCAGCTTGCTTTTGTTTGATAATCGGATGTGTCTCAGCAACATGAGCCGCTGCACCACCAGTCGCGCTTGCTACAGAGCTATTTGTCATTCTGCCTGCGACTGAGTCTGTTAAAGATTCATGCAGAGTGCCGTTAACTCTACCAGCTGCACCAGTTAGGGCACCACCGATTACTTGTGGGGCAAGTTCATTCGCAGTGGCTAATTCCCCTGTTTGAAAAACGGACTTACTTTCGGCTCGCACGGCTCCGCTTGCGGTACCACCAGCAGCACCAGAGACAAACTTTGTTTTAACTTTGTCTGCAGATGAAGTTCCTACTAAATCTTCCATTTTACTTTCTACTTTGCCCGCGACACCGCCCATAACAGCTCCGGACGCTCCGCCGATGAAAGCGTTTTCTAATCGGGCAGTGACAAAACTGCCGGTTGAACCGTCGGCAGTTGGGGTGAATAAGCCGCCTTGGATTGCTCCAGCAGTGCCCAGCGCAGTTGCGCTTGCTGCTTCAATTCCAACAGCGGTGCTAACGCCTCCAGCTGTGAGTACGAAATCAGCAGCTGTCCCACCGATAGTGCCTATCTTACCTGCTAAAGAGTTATTTACTTCAGCCTGATTCGACAGCTCCAGTTTCGGAAGGTGCACGTCACCAACCTTGCTAACGAGTTGCGTTATTCCATTGATGGGGTTCAAGACGGCCCCAGTCAAAACTCCTTCTCCCAGCAATTTACCTTGCCTCTCGATCCACGATCCCCCCTTGAGCACTGCTTTATCTACCGACACGAGCCCGTGTATCTCAGAGCGAAAGGCATCACCCGCGGAGTCAAAGGCTCTTTTGGAGTCTTTCGCGATTCGATCGTTCAAATTATAGGGAGCATTGACCACATCGCTTGCGACGTGAGTCAGATCTCCAACGAGACCCATATCTGCGACCTCGAAATGGCGTTGTCACCGCAGCGCGCGGAAACGGTATTAATCAGGGCACCCACTAGCTTATTGCTTTCCCGGATCCTTGTCAAGTCGTTTATTTCAAGCGGCCTGCACGCACAATGTATTCTGTGACAACATCCGGGAAAACTCTCCATGACTTCAGGACCTATTGCACGGGTAGAAACTGGGTTAGTTTAAAGTAGATGAATTTGGTGAGCAGATCTCTTTAGGGACAACAACTATTCCAAATACGATTGCTCTGATAATGTCCCTGCTGTCGATCACTGAATTTTGGGATTCAGGAAGAATCGACGCCTTTGCAATAACATCTTTTGAAACTGTGAAAAAAACAGGCACCGTTCGTATTGGTAGGTATAGAGAGGCAGAAAAATATGTCAAAGAGAACTCAAAACCAGCTAACGATTGTGAGTTTGATTCACAATGCTGGGCCGAACCAGAACACTGCTCTATCTCTCGTATTGTTATGTTTGAACGTTTTTTAAAGCAATTCAATCTTATCGAATGTCCGAAGATGAGGTTCTAAGTCTGCTCGGAGAGCCCAGCGAAAGCCATTTGGAGAATTATAAAGGCGACTTAAAACTTCAGCCTTATAAGGCTCACGAGCCATAATGAGCCTACCCCGTCGTCGCTATCATCGAAACTGCCCGGCCATCAGAGGTGAGATTAGCTGCTGATATAGCGCGGCTTCGGCTTCCAGGAATGCAGCATCTTCATATAGTTTGCTCGCTCGAATGCAGCCGGATCAGCTACATGAATCTGGCTCATGCTTCCTTTCATTTGCTCGATCGAATTGTATTCGTGCTCTTCCATCCAGGCAATAGTATCGGTAAGTACAGTGCCGATACTGCCGTAACCGTTGCGCAGAATCTCCGAAGCCATCATGGTTGCTGAAGCACCTACCATCATCGCTTTCAGCACGTCTGAAGCTGTGTGCACACCGCCTGTGATGGCCATATCCGCCTTGATTCGTCCGTAAAGAATGGACACCCAGCGCAGAGGCAAGCGCAGCTCATTAGAACTACTCAGTACCAGAGTCGGTACCACTTCCAAATTTTCAAGATCGATATCGGGTTGGTAGAAACGATTGAAAAGCACCAATCCATCAGCGCCTGCATCAACCATTCTCTTGCACATATTGGCGGTTGAGCTGAAATACGGACTTAGCTTCACGGCAACGGGTATCGAAACGTTTTTCCTCACCATTTCGAGCACTGCCAGGTAGCGTTCTTCGATTTCGCTGCCGGTCATCTGCAGGTCGGTGGGAATATAATATTCGTTCAACTCCAGCGCATCGGCGCCTGCTTCCTGAGCCAGACGAGCCCAATCAGTCCAGCCGGTCGGAGACGAACCATTGAGACTGGCTATCACCGGAATCGAAAGTTTCTGTTTGGCCTGAGTGAGCAGATGAAGGTGCTCCTGCGGACCAATATTGAAATCCGAGAGTTCAGGGAAATACGACGTCGCTTCGCTGTAGCTCTCAGACCCGAAACTCAAATAATGCTCGAGGGCATCGCCTTCCCAGGCCATCTGCTCTTCGAAAAGGCTCGACATCACGATCGCCGCGGCGCCGGCTTCCTCCAGTCGCAGCATGCTGGCAATCGAGTCAGACAGAGGTGACGCCGAGGCGATGATCGGATTCTTTAGCTTCAGTCCGAGATATGTTGTTGTCAGATCTGGCATAAGACATTTCTCCTTGCGACACTTAAGTAGGCGCGACCTTTTCTGCACCTTCACCGTTGCCGTGATTGCCTATCGCCAGGGCTTGAAGTGCCTGCCACTGGGCTTGCACATCTAGCTTGGCCTCTTTCAGCAATCGGGCGGCAGCTGCCGGATCGCTCTGCTTGAGCATGCGATAGCGCGTTTCGGAGTAATAGTATTCCTCGAGCGGCAAGGTGGGCATCGTGACATCGAATTGAAACGGATTGTGCCCACCGGCAGCCAGACGCGGATCGAAACGATAAAGTGGCCAGTGACCAGATTGAACAGCCAGTTTCTGCTGATTCATCCCTTTAGTCATATTGATACCGTGGGCGATGCAATGGCAGTAGGCGATGATCAGCGATGGTCCATGGTAGGACTCAGCTTCGATAAAAGCCTTGAGAGTTTGTGTATCGTTGGCACCCATGGCGATTTGAGCAACATAAACATTGCCGTAACTCATCGCCAGCCGGCCGAGATCTTTCTTGGCACGGCCTTTGCCGCCGGCTGCGAATTTCGCCACCGCGCCCCTTGGTGTCGATTTAGACATCTGCCCACCCGTATTGGAGTAGACCTCGGTATCGAGCACCAGGATGTTCACATCTTGACCGCTGGCTATGACGTGATCCAGACCACCATAACCGATGTCATAGGCCCAACCGTCGCCGCCAACAATCCAGACGCTTCTTGCCACCAGACCATCAGCGAGATTGAGCAGATCCTTCGCTCTGATATCATCGATTTGAGCCAATCTCTCCTTCAGTTGAGCGACCCGTTCTCTTTGCTGAGCCGGTT
Organism: Candidatus Melainabacteria bacterium; assembly: GCA_003153555.1. GTDB lineage: Bacteria > Cyanobacteriota > Vampirovibrionia > Obscuribacterales > Obscuribacteraceae > PALSA-1081. The sequence goes on from PLZS01000094.1 coordinate 16,802, forward strand.
GATGCTCAGTTGCTTGACAGTCGTCTAAGAGCTGAGTGCATAGATCGCTGCCAATTTGCTCCTTCAGTTCGTTGAGCAGCCGGCAGGCGTGGTCGCTCTGTACGTTGACAGCCAGCCGCATGCCGAGCCCGAACTCAGCATTGTCTTCAAACAGAGAGTTCGCCCAGGCAGGTCCTCTGCCGTCCTTGTTTTTAGTCCAGGGGGTCGTGGGCAGGTTGCCACCATAAATGCTCGAGCACCCGGTGGCGTTGGCGATCATGGCACGGTCACCGAAAAGCTGGCTGAGCATTTTGACGTATGGTGTCTCACCACAACCGGCGCAGGCTCCAGAGAATTCGAACAACGGCTCAAGCAACTGCACATTTTTGACAGTATTGAAAGCCATCGCATTATGAGGTGGATCTGGCAAGGAAAGGAAATAATTCCAGTTCTTGCGTTCCGTTTCCAGATCGATACTCGATCGCTGCGACATATTGATCGCCTTGAGCCCTGACTGCGACTTGTTTTTCGCCGGGCAGATCTCTACACACAAGGCGCATCCGGTGCAATCTTCGGCCGACACCTGGATGGTGAACAACTGGTCTTTCAGTTCACGCCATGAGGCGTTTTGCGTTTTGAAGCCGCACGGCGCATCTGCGAAGCAATCCTTCTCTGCCGCCTTTGAACGAATAACGGCATGAGGGCAAACCATGACGCACTTGCCACATTGAATGCAGACTGCCGGGTCCCAGACTGGAATTTCCAGCGCGATATCGCGTTTTTCCAGCTTAGCCGTGCCGGTGGGAAACGTTCCGTCAACCGGAAGAGCGCTCACAGGAAGGAGATCTCCTCGTCCGGCGATCATCTCCATCGTCGTGGCGGTACAAACTTGACCACAACATTTAGCACCACTTTCAGTATCATGACCGTTTGATGAGCAGCAACCTTTCTTGTGCTGATGATTTTCGAATGAGGAACTCTCAAGCCGCTGCGACCAGGCGCTGATGTCAACTTGATGAAGATGATCCAGCGCTGCATCGACAGCGGCGAAATTTTTCCGAATCACGGGCTCGCCAAATTTACCATAGGTCTTTTTGATCGCCGATTTGATGTGCTCGATCGCTTCGTGTCTGGGCAAAACGCCGGAGATAGCAAAAAAGCCCACCTGCATGATCGTATTAATGCGACCGCCCATATCGGTATTTTTTGCTACTTCCATGGCATCGAGCACATAAACTTTCAATTGCTTATCTACGACCTGCCGGATCACCTCGACCGGCAGATGTTCGAAAAGTTCATCTGGTGCGTAAGGAGAGTTGAGCAGCACCGTAGCTCCCGGCATGGACGCATCGAGCACGGGCAGCCGCTCTAGAAAATTGAACTGGTGTACGGCGACAAAATTGGCTCTGCTGATCAAATAAGGAGCATTGATCGGCCGTGGTCCGAAGCGCAAGTGAGAGACTGTCACCGAGCCGGATTTCTTCGAATCGTAGACAAAATAACCCTGCGCGTAATTAACCGTCTCTTCGCCGATGATTTTGATCGAATTCTTATTGGCGCCGACTGTACCGTCCGACCCCAGCCCCCAGAAGATCGCTCGTATTGTATCGTCTGATTCAATATCCAACTGATCGTCATAAATCAAGCTCATATTGCTGACGTCGTCATTGATGCCTATTGTAAAGCGCCGTTTCGGATTGGGCGTCGCCAGCTCATCGAAAACGGCCTTGCACATGCCGGGTGTGAATTCCTTGGAGCCCAGTCCATATCTTCCGCCGATAACTTCGACTTGTTTCTTGCTCTCGAACAAGGCCGTAATAATGTCTTGCAACAGGGGCTCACCGGCGGCTCCCGGTTCTTTTGTGCGGTCGAGAACGGCAATCGATTGAACCGTTGCCGGCACAGCCTCGAGAAATTTCTCACTGGCAAATGGTCTGAAAAGGCGCACCTTGATCAGCCCCACCTTCTCACCTCTGGCAACGAGCCAGTGCACAACCTGTTCGAGCGTTTCGGCGCCAGAGCCCATGGCGACAACAACTCTCTGGGCATCGGTGGCTCCGACATAGTCGAATAGTTTGTATTGCCGGCCGGTCATGGCGGCGAACAGGTCCATGTAATGCGCCACTATGGACGGTGCAGCCTCGTAATAAGGATTGGCGCGCTCTCTTGATTGGAAGAAGACATCCGGGTTCTGGGCTGTGCCCCTCAGCACCGGTTTGTCGGGTGTAAGAGCCCGGTTGCGATGCGCTCGCACAAGCTCATCATCAATGAGGGCACGCAGGTCTTCGTCTCTCAACTGCTCGATCTTCGAGACTTCGTGGGAAGTGCGAAAGCCGTCAAAAATATGCAGAAATGGCACCCTTGATTTGAGCGAACTGGCCTGGGCGATCAGAGCAAAATCGTGGGCTTCCTGAACAGAATTGGCAAAGAGCATACCGAAGCCCGTGGAGCGGGTCGCCATGACATCGCCGTGGTCACAAAATATAGATAATCCATGCGTAGCCACAGCTCTGGCGGTGATATGCAGTGTGGCGCTCGTCAACTCGCCTGCGATCTTGAACATGTTCGGGATCATCAAGAGCAGACCCTGACTGGCTGTAAAAGAGGTCGTCAGGGCACCGGCTTGAAGAGCACCATGGGCAGCTCCGGCGGCTCCGCCTTCCGATTGCATTTCCTGAATCAAAGGAATGCTTCCCCAGATATTGGTTACCCCTCGCGCTGCCCAGGCATCGGCAAATTCCGCCATCGGCGATGACGGCGTTATTGGATAGATAGCGATGAGTTCGTTGGTTTTATAGGCGACATAGGCAGTCGCCTCATTGCCGTCTACGGTTACCGTCTTGCGCTTAACGTCTGCAGCCCGTTGCGTTTTCAGTTCTTGAACGATAGTGTTGCTCATTTGAATAGACCATCCTGCCACATTCTTGCGTGCCAGTGGCTATCTGTGCATCAGTCGATAGGCTGATCGGTCTAATCCTGAAGGAGCAATCTTGCTCTGCTTGCCACTCATCCTTATTCCATGCCAGGACATCACCTGAGCATCTTTCGGCAGGTCCAAGTTATGATCTGAGCAAGACGGACGCAAACTTCACTGAGTTGATGCAGTCAGCAATCCAGCATCATGGTCTTCGTTTTTGAGACATGTTGTGCTGTCGACAGTGGCGAATCTCAATAACTTGGTCCAGAAGAACTCTGAGCAAGTTTCAGTTTAATAGTTGCAAGCTATGCCGGCTAATTTGCTCGGCGAGGCACCGTACTTGGTGCACTCTAAGAATATTCTGACAGACGGACAACGTCTCTATTTCGCCGACTTCGGCTTGGCGGTGTCACCGAGATTTGAACTCTCCAATGATGAAGTGGATTTTGTTGAAATAAATAGCGCATTTTAGCTGTTCTGGCCCGCTGTCTGATGAACGCACCTAAAACAATGTAGACAACCACCCACATCCAAAAGGATCGGGAAGAACAAAGTAAAGAAGAATAAGCGAAGTTTCCGGGCGATTCAAATCCTGTCTAGACAAAATTCTGCTTTTCGCCATTTTGGAGCCGGGGAAATGTGTAAGTGAGCAATAGCGCGACATTTAAGCGGGTAATTACGTATTGCATTAAATGGCTAATACCAAGAAGATAAGACTTGCAGCGGGGGCTGCACAGATTCTTAGGTTTCGCGAAGTACATAATGCCAGCACCATTCGGCGATTCAACGCTGACAATTGAGCATAACGATCCTCACAATGCCGATCGGCAGGCTCTAAGTCAAAATGTCCAGGCAATGGCGATGAGGGGTGCGCAGCAGTCCGCCCCTTCAAGCAAATGGGACAAGTTTGTCGTAACGACTGAGGAAGGAATCAAAGAAATTCCCGCAGGTCTTGTGCACACGCTTCAGAATCCTGCTGGTCTGATCGAGAATGCTGCAATCTCATTTGGCATGGGAGCGGTAGCAAAAATAGTTTTGCCTGAAGCGGGTCCGTTAGGAAAGTTGGCTGCAGTCGGGTTGGGCCTCTATTTCGCAGAACAGACCGCAGTGCCTATTTACCAGGCGTATAAAATCGGCTTGAATGCCAAAACGATGGCAGACATTCATACCGCAGGAAGTCAGATTGGTGACTCTCTTGGCGGTCTGGCGATTAATTTGCCAATTGGTATTATGGGATACAAAATGGGCGCCGGAATCGGCCAATCAATCATGGCTTCTCCTAAGATGGCTGGCTTTGTTGAGTATAAGGCCGGCATCGTCAACCCCATCAACGATGCTCTCACTTCTGGAATTCAATCGACTAAAGCTACTTTTGCCACCTTTTTGGGACGGGATGCCGCGACAGTCGCTAAGTCTGATGTGCTCAAAGGCAGAGTCGAAGTCACGGATAAGCCTTCTGGTCTCAATGTTTCGCACATGGATCGAAGCGTCAACCCAAGCGAAAATCTGTACCGATATGCAAACGGTAAATGGGAAGATGCCACCACGATTCCCGCGGATAAAAACTCGTGGGGAAACTTCAATGAAATGGTCGATCGTTCCGACAAATCGGTGCATGGAATATTGGAAGAAGCCGCCCATGATGCCAAAGCAAAGCTCGGAAGCAACACTCAAAAAATGGGTGACTTCTATACTGCTGGAATGGACGAAGCAAAAATTGAAGCGGCCGGCGCGAAGCCATTGGCTCCTAGCCTGGCAAAGATCGAAGGTATCAAGAATTTTAGCGATCTCACTAATGTAGTGGCTGATATGCATGGCACCGGCAGTGATGCCATGTTTAATTTCGGTGGCGCCCTTGACCCTGCCAACAGCAGCAAGATGATCGCTACTGCCACCCAGGGTGGTTTGTCCATGCCGCGCGATTTCTACGTTGGCGACGATGCACGCGCGGTTCAATTGCGTGGTGGACTGGAAAGTCACGTTCAGAAAATATTTGGACTGCTGGGTGATGATGCAAACACAGCCAAAGCGCAAGCCGGCCAGGTAATGAATGTCGAATCACACCTCGCTAAAGTCACTCTTCCTGATGAAGCAGTAAGAGATCCCATCAGCACGTACAACAAAATGTCGGTGGCAGAACTGCAGAAATTGACTCCGAATTTCGACTGGAGCAATTACTTAAAAGGCATGAAGGCTGAGCACGTGACGGAAGTAAATGTGACGACGCCTGACTTTTTCAAAGGTCAAAACGATTTGCTGGCAAATATTCCGCTTGAGGATTGGAAGGCATATTTGCGATTCCATCAAGTGAATGCGGCCGCACCCTATCTCTCGTCTGATTTTGTCAACGCACACTTCGATTTCTTCGGTAAGCAACTGCGAGGCACTGAGACCGTGGCACCAAGATGGAATCGGGTTGTGGCAGCAGCAAACGACAATTTGGGTGAAGCTATCGGTGAAAAATATGTGCAACAGAATTTCTCTCCTGAAGCTAAGACCAAAATGATCAATCTCGTAGGTAAGATCAAGGATGCCATGCGGGATGCCTTGCATGATGCGGATATGTCTGCTGAAACACGCGCTGCGGCGCTGGAAAAAATTGACAAGATGGCTGTCAAGATCGGCTATACCGATAAGTTCAAAGACTACTCCGCGCTGCATATCGACCAAGAGTCTTACTTAGGCAACGTCATTCGAGGCAAACAGTTTGCCGTTCAAGATAATATTGCAAAAATCGGTCAACCGGTCGACAGGTCGGTCTGGAGCATGAATCCTCAGACGGTGAATGCTTATTATGAGCCCAGCATGAATGAAGTCGTTTTCCCAGCGGCAATTCTCCAACCGCCATATTTTGACCTAGCAGCTGATGATGCCATCAATCTCGGCTCCATCGGCGCCACCATTGGTCATGAGATTACGCACGGTTTTGACGATCAGGGCAGCCAATACGATGCCGTTGGTAACTTGAGAAAATGGTGGACGCCGGCAGACTTTGAGAACTTCATGAAGAGCATTCAGAAGATTCGCGATCAGTACTCCGGATACACGATTCCCGGCGGAGTCCATGTCAAAGGCGACAATGTTTCTGGTGAGGCTGCGGCGGATCTCGGTGGCGCAAATATCGCATTCGCCGCCCTGCAAAAGATCCTCGGCGACACTCCCAGATTGCCTGATGCAAACGGTTTCACTCCCGAGCAAAGATTCTTCATTGCCTTTGCTCAGTCGTTTGCAACGAAGTACAGACCTGAAGCTCTGGCCGCCCAGGTTGCTGGAGACGAGCACCCGCCGGATATGTTTAGAGTTAACGGCACAGTCGGCAACATGGGTTCATTTGCGAAGGCATTCAACTTGCCGGACAACGCACCGATAATGGTGCCAGCCGCCAAGCGCACGCATCTCTGGGAAGTACAACCTAAGAAATAGGTCTTCCAGGCGCCTCTACGGCGCACTGTGAAGAGGCCCATCCTGTCAAGACATTTTATTTGGAGCAGATTTGCATGAATGATTTCAAATGGTGGCATTTCGAAGGTGAGCTGATACTGCAGTGTGTGCGTTGGTATTGCAATTACTGAGTCAGCTATCATGATCTCGAAGAGATGATGGCGGAGCGCGGGTTGAGCGTTGACCACACATGGCCGTGGATGATTAGAAGCAATGGTTTCCCCTGATCAGAAAACCGCGCCCCCGCAATCAACTCACCAAGATACAACTCACATTTAAGCGATTGATTTTGACAACATCAGCTTCGCGACAATTAAAGAGCAGTCAATCCAGACGCGGCTGGCGGACTACATGGCTCAAGTTCTATTCACTGCTAGTTACAGAAAAGTTCGGAAAAGAAACGTCAAAGCAGTCAATGGTCCATTCAAAAATCACCAATCAAATCCAGCCAACGCCCAATTGTGAGATCAGCCAGAAATCATTGGAGATGAATTGAGTGCGCTGTAGTAGCCAAAGACTTCTATGGCTCTAAATTTACCAGTACTGTCACTGTATACGATNNTGGCATCATAAAGCTGCACACCGCCGTCGCTTCCATGGACACACTGCGCAGACACCGCTTGCCCAGCAGAAGCAGAGATCGTTTTTCTACTTGCACGTGCGGATTGGGATTGTTTCACGCGCAGGATGCAAAGCACAACCGCAACTAAAATAAACACAGCCAATGCCAGATGCCAATCCACTTTTGTTCCATTCAGTAATGGCGTAATGACTGTACCGCCTAACACCAATTTGACCATGAAAGAAGATCTTCCAGTCCGCGGCAGGACTCGCAGTTTCGTTTTGCCCTCGTCAATAGACGGTTGGTGATCCACAGACTCGATAACGGAAACCTGACCGATTGGTGAAGTGAAGACTGTTGAATCGAGCGAAGCATTTTGGCATGCCACTGGTGGCACTATCAGATGTTGGCGTTTGTTTACGAGGCGCTCAAGCAACAGCGGAGCCTGAGCAGGTCTTAGTTTGCTCATAGTTGTTTCGAGGACTTGTTGAGCCATCTCTGCGTTGCCCAGCACCTCGTGCAACTCGGCGTTCATAAGTGCCTCCTCGACACGCGCATAGCTAGCGAAATCTTGGTGTAATTGTCCTTCTGCGGCCCTGGCATACTTCCAAGCGCCGTTAGAGTCACCTGAGTGAGCGGTACCAATGGCCAGTATTGTATAGGCTCTGGACATCAGTCCTGATGAATGACGAATCAACCGGCAAGCAGAAACATTTTGGATAAATTCACGCAGAACAACGATCGCCTGATCATACTTTCTTTCAAAAATCAGCGCTTCTCCCTGACAAAGCAAACCTAGCAGGTGTGCCTCTGAATCTACAGGTGTCGTGCCGATCATTTCGTATGTCTCTCGTCTTAGATCATGTGCACGCTGATCATCGCCGGTCAGTTCGTAAACGAGAGCGAGAGTGTGTGCACTCTGTGCTAATCTGGCAAGCGTTTCTTTATTGCGCAGCCGACTGGTCACAAAGCGGAAGTAATTCAGCAAGGCGGATGCCCACCTAATTGCTTCCTCAGGCCTGCCTGCGTAAACCAGAGAATTGGCATATTCCGTGTAGTTAGATGAATCGCGTTCAAATGGTTTCAGTCCACGAATAAATTCGGCATAGCATGCCACCGCTATCCGGTAGTCACTAGTTGCTTCGCAAACAGCACCAATTCCCAATAGACTGAGTCGCCTGAGATGCGCGATGTTGACCATAGCTGTCAGGCATGCGACCGGATAACAGATACCGAGGAAAAGTTCGGCAAATAATCGGGAATGCAGTTTTACGGACAGGAATAGCGCACCTCCCAAGAAGAGCATGCAGAAGAAGACCAGGCCCTTTATGCCAAAGGGAACAGCCAGCAGCGCCAGATTCGTACTGGCAAGAGCACAGATTATAGCGAGAAGTCCAAATGAGCCAATTGCCGTGCCGAGAAGGATCATGGGACGACACAAACTGGCGTTGACATCAGGATCATCTTTATGCCATTCCGGCAACGGTGGGCTCACTCTCGGAATTAGCTTGTTACTGAGTAATCCAGCATTTGCCAGGTCAATGTTCTCAGAGGAGACTTCATGTGGCTGAGAACCACTGTCTCCTGATGTCGAGGACACAGCGTCTGCTGTGACTAGCTCCGAGGAACGTTCGGTTGATGTTCTCAGCAACAAGTCAGTTTCATCTTGGTTATTTGCCATAAATCCTTTAGTCTGAATGATTCTTGTCTCTGTCGGTTTTATCGTACAATTCACACCCTTCGACAGTTTGATAGTTGAGAGCCCAATTCTGATTGGAATTAAATCGAGCTCCTTCACAATCCGCTTGTATCCTACAACAATTGGCTGACGGCAAGCCTCACCCCAGGTTTGCCTCTGGCTGAGCACCAGCTTTGGTGCTGAGTGTGAAATTGACATTGAGAATGGCTAGTGGTTTAACAGGCGGCAGTGAGATACAATTCGCGCCTGTGAAACCTGCGAGGGAACGATCTTGATTCAACGAACATTGCTCTTGGCTTGCCTGAGTCTAGCCTGCTCAAGTCCAGCTTTTGCCGAAGAAATCCTCACTCTAGCCGAATCAAAACCACTTGTAGCGACCTCAGAGAAAGTGATACGCACGTCGGAGTTTATTAGCCTGCCTAAGGGGCAAGAAAAGCTTCAATTGACCTTGACATACTACAACGGCTCCAGCAGCAGTCCTGAATTCAAGGCGCTACGAATTTCTTCGCCAAGCATGCCTTACGTGACGGAAGTATCGTTCGCTGGCGGCAAGACATTTGTGTCGGATGTTAGTGGAGATTTAGGCTTCGGCGGCAATCAAATCATGATCGCTGCCCAGGGTCCCAGAGGCGCAACATTCGGTTGGAAGCTGACGACACCAAAACCGACGATTACGAGTATCAGCCCACAACCAGTAGCCAGTGGTGGCACTATGACTATCAACGGCACAAATTTGTGCTCAGACCTGCTCGGCAACGATGTGCAAATCAACAACCAAAAAGCTCGCTGCCTTTCAGCCACATCCAACCAGATTGTTGTTCAAGTCCCTGAAGATGTAAGCGGAGTTGCAGGCACAGTCTCAGTTAACGTCGCCGGGTTAAATGCAGGAGCCTTGCCTCTGCAAATCAACGTCACACCAGTTTTGAAAAGTTTGAGCCAAAGCTGGGCTTACTTTGGAACGCCTGTCACCTTGAATGGTGACGGATTTGGTACCAATCCAGCCAATGTAAGTTTGTACATGGGACCGTTAAAAGCAAATGTAACCAACGTTACACCAACCGCAATAACCTTCACGGTGCCAAACGGATTTGCAGGAATGCCGTGGGGCTTCCATCAACCATTGAAGTTGAGCGTAAACGGTGTGAAAGCGCGTAACACGCTGATCATGAGCACGGGTGATTATAACGCAGACGGTATCTAAAGATTCCGAAATACCAGATCCATGATGAGTTCACTCTGGCAACGTAGCTGAAATGCTTGCGATTTTAGTTAGTGAGCAGGCTCGTCTTCAAGATATCTTCCGATACCCACGTCCGCAAGATAGGCTCCAGCAAAACCGCTTAGAACCACTGCAGCAGTGCCAATGCGAGGGCAATGCATGGCAATATCGCCCATGCCAGTCATAACAGCGTTTGCTGCAGCTGTGCCTGCACCGTAACCCGACCAGTCGACTCCGACTTTGGTCAGACGCTTGATTCCGGTGCCTACACTCTGCTCAAAACCGCCCGCGATATCGCCTACTGCCATTAGCAATCCGAAGGCAGCCAGTCCTTTGATGACATGCGCGCCTGTTGACATAAATTGATTCTCGCCAAGTCCCAGAGTTTTCCCAAGTTTGGACCGCACATCCGACTCGGGACGCTTAATACGCTCGTTAAGATAATCAATGTTGTTAAATTTCTGTCTCGCTATTTCATCGAGCCTAATTTCAGCGATGTTCCTCCCGTAGCTGGCATTTAAATCAAAAGCTCTCACTTTGCCAGACGTGCTATCAACTATGCTGCCACCATATACAGTATCAATAAACTGATTGACTTTTGATTTAACCCACTGCGGTTCAGGCATTTCTTTAAAATACTTGCTGCCATGTGTATCCAGAATATACTGACCCAGCTCACCTGACTTAATTGCGGCGCGCCGAGGCTCGGTGCTAACGTTCCATGGACGCGAATCCTTTACGCCGAGTTGGTCAGCAATATGGGTTTCAGTAAGCATCGACGTGGTTTCCGCTTCCAGCATTCGCAAATCCATCACTCTTCGCTCTTCGGCATTAAGACTGCTCGTTTTATAGAAAAGCGCACCGTTATGGTGCGCAGTTTCATGAGCAAGAATCGGCAAGGTTTGTTTGATCGGATTTAGTTCCAGTCCTAGTGCATGACTAAGCATCGATCCTTGCGGTTGGTAGAAAATCCTCCTTCTGCTCAGCTGGTAAACTCCAGCATGTGCCTCAGGAGCAGCCTCTAAGAACTGCCATCCATCCGCCTGCATACCATTGACGCGATTAACCAGCTCACCGGCGACCGGACTCTCCAACTTACTCAGCTGCCGCTTCATAGAGTTGACATCGAGATGCAACTCACCTTTTAGACCTAACGAAGTGAGGCGAGCACTCAGACCGGCAGCCCCAGGTGCCAGCAATTCACTCAGTGAATCTGACCAATTCGCAGAAGTCTTGTTCCGAGAATTATCAAACCCTGTTATTCCGTCAACCTCGTGATCGGAATGGAAACTGCCTGGTTGCATAGTGTGAGCTCGCTGTGCTCCTAATCATGAAGAATTGAGTAACCTAGCCCAGCCGAAGTGTGAGAATCACAGCTCCAGTGTATGGTGCAAGTGTTACTGAGACATTACCCCGAAAATAACAAGTACTGGTAAGCCGCCATCTCTAGTCCTGAAAGGCCAAACATTAATGCTGAAGAAGGCACAAGCACTAGCTGCTCGTAGCGACGCCATAAGCCGGCGGTCGCGTGTTATCCAGGACTACCGGCGGCCACAAGTGCTAGAGGCGTTCAAGTGAGGTTTGATAAGAGTTCTTATGAAGTCACTCGGAGCTGTACAATGAACTTGCTTTGAGTAATCGAGGATGAGTGTCTTGATAAGGTTTCTGCGAATTGTTCAAGTTTCAATGGCTTTAGCCCTGACCTTACTCATTTTCGTTCAAGTTCAGAAGAGTTGTCGCGCCCAAGAACCGGAGCCAAATGTGCCACCCTCTTTGAGCATTGTTAAATCACTAGGTTATAAACCGAAACCAGTGACCCCTGAAAGCAGGAAGGGAGAGGCTATCTTTAAAGACCTCAACTGCATGGCATGCCATTCCATTCACGGAGTTGGTGGAGATCTGGCTCCAGTACTTGATGCTGTCGGACAACGTCGCAGTTCTGACTTCCTTCTAGCGCATCTTTCGAATTCGGAAGAAGAGAAGAAAAAATATGATCAGCTCGTCGGAAATGATGCCACGGGGCGCTTTCCCCATACACGCATCAAACCTGATTCCGCCAAACTAATTGCGGACTTCTTGCTCACACTGCCTGAACCAGTCGGCGGCTTTATCATTACGCCACACGTTGTCAGAACGCCTGCAGAAGAGCCGCCTCCGGGCTCCGATTTTCACCCAAGTGCGAAGAATGCATCAAGTGAAAAGGGCGCAAAACTCTACAATGATTTTGGTTGCGTCGCCTGCCATTCAATAGGACAGATCGGTGGCTGGTTGGGTCCACGACTCGATGGCGTTGGTGGGAGGCATACTCGCTCTTACATAGTTGCGCACATAAACAATGCCAATATTCACAGCGAGAATGGTAGTCGTTCGAAAATGCCTAAGTTCAATGCCTCTTCCGACCAAGTCGAAAACATTGCGAATTTTTTGATGACATTGCCCAAATTGAAATGACTTTGCACTCGCTCTCCGGGCTTCCCAGCTAACAAAGATCACTCGTCACAATCACTTCTGTGTGCGTCAAGATTAGTCAATTGCAACTTTTACGACCTGATTGGTGGCCAGCATATTGCAAAAAATAGCACCTTGTTCGAGCGCATTGTCGAGCGCTATATGAGAATGGGGCAAATCGTCAAACCATTCTCTAGGCATATTTCGCTTGCTGGAGTCTCTATAACCTCTTTTCAATAAAGCCATGGAATACGTTTTTATATCGACTGCTGAGTGGGAAAATGGACTTTCTCCCGTGAACTTGATTAGATACCAGTAGACAAACATGAAGTCAAAAGCGACCGGGTAACCGACAAAAATCGGCGTGCCGGGCAAAAGCATCAACCAATCCCGATACTCCTTCATGGCTACTTCTGGTGCCTGGAGATTTTTCCGGCAGGCTTCCCAGGCATCAGGTTGTCGCTCCCACCAGTCCATAGTCTTGGGATGCCCGCTGGCGCCAGGTAATGCCACGAGGTTAGCAGCATAAGTGCTTATCCGAGTCTTTTGCGGTGTGTAGGCTGCCGAGGCAAAACTGAGCATCGAATGCGGCCCTGGAATCGGACCATCAGTCTCGATGTCTGTACTGACATATATTTCGATTTTCGCTGTCATGCTAGTTCTCCGGTGCGGCTACTGAATTAGCCATCAGTTTAAAATACGAATTCTGAACGCCATCTATTGCACCATATACGGTGCGAAAAATTGCTCCTTGTGATGCAGACTCCTCACTTAATTATTACCTGAGCTGCAAACGGAATCAATGGGAGCGGAATCGACTATGGAAGATTGTACAATTCCACCATCGGTTATTCGAACGGCTGGCAACCTCAAACAGTCAATGCTACCATGGCGCCGCCATAGACCATAAAGATGAAGGCGATCACTATCAACGCAAGAGCGACAAATAGTCCTAATTATGATTACCTCTGTTCAGGATCACTTGATTAGCCCCTATATTTTCTACCCAGTTCAGGATTCTTTTTCCCTATCGGGCTTTGGCTTTTGGCTCACACTTTGCCAATCAGTTCATCTTTGCTTAGATTTATTGCAAATCAAAAGGCTCATGTTTCTATGTTCGCTCGCCGTAGCACCATATCCAGTGACAGCGAAATGAGAATTTGGGAATTGATAGTTACCTTTTGGTACTCATTCTTTGTGCCGATGACTTATACAGCCAGTTGGATACAATATAGAAAACGAGATGGCTGCTGACAAGAGAATCCCCGCAGTCTACCCTTTGCAAAAAAAATGGCTGCGCTAAGAATGGCTCTCTAGGAGCATATCAAATGAGCGCAGCTGTTTTTTGCATTGCTATTCGAACCTGCTGTTAGCTATAACGGAATGCGCTCGCGCATTCCGTTATAGCAATTTGCACTATCAGAGGCTACGCTTGCGCCCACCTGATTGTCGCTAACAATCATTCTTCAAACTCCTGCTCCCATCTCAATGAATTGAGCTTGAGCAATTGGCGCAAACTCTATTGAGTTCTTCGCACACGGTACAAAACGAGCC
>PLZS01000034.1 GCA_003153555.1 Candidatus Melainabacteria bacterium
ACATATTAAACGAGAAAAAAGGACCGGCCCCTATAGCGAGCCAGTCACTTCTAATGTTCTTTTCGAGTTTCTGTTTGAACGCACGAATTTACTGTTGAGCGTACGAGTACACTTGGACGTACGAGTCTACTGCTGAACGTCGTGTTTATTGTTGGACGTAGACTTTGGTCATTTTGTCGCCCTTGCGCAACGCCATAACGACGTCTAAGCCTTCTTTGACCTTGCCAAATACGGCGTAATTTCCATCTAGGAAATTGGCAGGTCCCAAGGTGAAATAGAATTGCGAACTGGCTGAGTTAGGGTCATTCGTGCGCGCCATCGCTAACACTCCGGCCGAGCTATGCTTGAGCTTTGGATTATTTTTCACCATGTCAGGACTCGTTTCGAGCGCAATCGTGCGTTCTGCGTGCGTCTTAGGATCGATAAAACCGCCGCCACCGGTGCCTTGAGGGTCACCACCTTGAATACAAAATCCTGGTTCATAACGGTGAAAAACCACACCNNTAAAAATTTCTACTGACCAGGTCTAAGAAATTATCTGAAGTCTTTGGCACTTCGTTTTTGTAAATTTCAACTTTGATCTTACCTTTGGTAGTTTCCATAACTACAGTCGGATCAGTACCACCTTTTGCTGCCAATGCGGACAGTGCACAACTTAGCGATGACACCATGCACAGTACCAGTGAAAACACAGCCATTGACGTTTTCCGTGACAAACGCATTTTTACAACTCCTTTGCTATCGGACTCTAGAATTTGCATTTTAACAGCAGTGCACATACTTAGTTTGAAGCACTTTGAGCAACAGGCACAACTACGGAACCTGCAGGAACCGCTGAACGCGTGTATGAGACTGGAATGACGAGACTCTTGACTAACTGATCACGTGGACATCTAAAAGCAATCCAACCAACTGTTTGATCCCCAGGCATTATTACTCGCACCCCGAAATGTCCAGCTTCAACCTCGTGTCGAGCACCATCTCTGCCGATGGATGTGCCCAGGTCACGCTTTCCGTGCTGTTGTGGCGTCAGATTCTCATAAAATATCGGCGCGACCAGTCCAAAACTAAATGCAGCCACTACTCCGACCGCGACTTTGCCTTTGCCATTCAATCGAGGCAAGTCTGAATCTTCAGCCGCTGATGCAGGCGCAGCTGGTGCGTTTTCAGCGCTCACGTCTGCGTGTGCGCCATTTCCCAAAATAACGGCGATATTCTGACCGTCGTTCTTGACAGTTACTTCGACGTATTTCAAGCCTTTATCATGATCACGAGAGAGAGGACAGCCGACTAAGTTGCGCGCAGACACCGCGATATCGGTTAGGTTCGCAGCTCCTTGCAGAGTGCTGCCCGACCTGGTGCTTGAGGGATCAGTGGCGGTCGTTGTAGTTGAAGATTCAGTCGTTGTAGTCGTAGTCACTGTCGCAGGTGCAACCGTTGACGGTGTTCCTGTAACGGGAAGCGTTCCTCGCAAGGCGGGCTCTGCGTCTACAGAAGAGCCGGTTGAGCTTGGCGCAGGCGCGCCCCAGTCAACTGCGGTAGAAGAGCTTGACCCTTGAGGAGCTTGAGCGACATGCCTGCTGATGCTGTTGGTGCCTTGGGCAGTACACATCGTAGAACAAGAAATAGCAAGAATACACGCTAAAACAAACTTGTCCATGAGCCCCTGACTACCTCTAAATGCGACTATCGAACGCAATCCTATCAGTTGATGACCTTTTGATGATTACTTTTAACGGGGTGCTTTTAGTAATGTGATCGAAGGCACACGAAAAACGAAGCGGTGCAGCCAGTTTTGGAGCACTTACCACGATTCTGGAGACCTAGTATCAACTAGGGAATTGGCGAAGGAGATTCTTTGCGGATGCGTGTTATGGGGCACGCAAGGATGCGTGCGCTCATTTTCTCACGCGCTCTAGCGCATCCGCGAGCCTGCAAGTTGATACGTCACTTTGGCTCGAGGCGGACTGCCCTCTTTGACGATAGATATGCGTTCCAGTCCGTTAAATTGGACTCCACCTGGCACCAGACTCAAGACGATCGCCTCTTGAGCCATAGTCTTTCCAACTGGATGCTGATACCTAATGAACGCAGTACCGCCTTCAACCTTGTCGACCCAGAGTGGCGTATTCATTTCGCCATTGGACATTGAATAGCTGCCTGGTTGTCCATTGATATTCCAGGTGTTGTTGGTATTGAGCTGGAATGCGGATTCAGCAGTACTCTGGAACTCTGGCAAGGCCTCGACTTTGGAGCGCTGTCCTTGCACTCTCCAGGAACCCATGAAGCCCTGGGGCAAAACAACCTGCTTCTGAATCTGAATTTGCATCGGAGGCCGTTGCATTGGTGCTGATTCGCGAATTCCAGCGGGGATCGGTGGACGCTGAACAGGAGGACGTGCCTGAACTGGAGTTTGCGGTCGCATAATCGGAGTTGAGACAGGTGCCGGATAAGCGTAGTCCCCAGCGCCGCCAGTCACTTCCTTGGTTTCGATTCCACCTTTCAGTGGTTCGCCAGCCATCGCAGCACTCGACGCTTGAATGGCCAGAACAGCCAATAGCAATGTGTATCTCTTCCGCATTACTGCCTCCCTTGCAAACCGCTGCACACTTAATGCCACGGCCACGGCAAAAATACCGTTCTCAGGACAAATGACCTCGACGAGCGACGAATCGCCTCAGGTCAGATTGTAGCGCCATGAGATTATTTTCACCAGCAGGTTTAATCCCAGAGCGACCGATTCGCTGATTTTCATTCAAAGGTGTCGAACAGCTCCAAGGTGCTCAAAGCATCAAGGCCGCCCAGCATATTCGATTGGCTACAAAGCTGACGACCCATTTTGAGTCATACCGACGTCCTCGGTTTTCTTACTTGCTTTTGATAAAGGTTGGGACGGTTGGGAAGCAATACCGAAGGCATCATCGACAGATACCACCTTGCAAAATACCTTCTTACCCGCCAATTTATTCGCCGTCATATGGCAGAACTGGGATAGCACTGCGTTTCCGGTGATTGACGCAACATTGTAATTGTTGACCGCCTGAGTGGACTCTTGATTTATCATTTTAAAACGGCACTCAATTCGCCGATCTAGATACAACTCTTTCAATAATTTGGCTTCTTCGGGACCGCCAGTAGACATAAGGAAGGCGACTAACAATATTTGTGCTGCTGGCGAAATGATCGTCGGCGTGAACATTGCGGCACTCAGTGTCGTATTCACGACCTTAGCCGTGCCTTGCATCAGCTTACCGTGGTGATTGTACTTGTGCAGCTTCGTGCGGGTTTCAAGAACGACATCATCGTTCTGCAAACTAAGCTCCAGAAGCTTTTTGGCAGCGGAGTCCAACTTAAGAACGCTTAAAGGTTCCTGCACCGTTAATGAACGGTTTGCTTCCACCCAAGCGGCCCATGAAGTCATCTCGGTCAGTGCCCGATTGGCGTCCTTGGCGCCGACAAGAACAGTCAGCTGTTTCACTCCCGCATCGACGTTTTGTTGTCGTTTGGAAATATCAGACATTCCCAGGCCAGATGCGATTTGCATTAACCCTGACACTACTTTGCAGTGCAATTCATCGTGTTGCTTTTGCTTGACCCAATCAACCGCAGCCCTGCTTTTGAGTTTTTGCTTTTCGTCGAGAATGACATCGGCAGCCTCACTTGAGGCTTGAAAGCCCTTGTAGGCGGTCATGAACTGGGCTAAGTCAGAAACTTTAGCAACGGTTCTATGAAACTTGCTCTTGTACTTATCCTCTTTGGCAGTGATAGCCATAGCATGCTCATCTTGGCTATAAGCCGTGCTGACAAGCTCATCGATCAGATGTTCTGGTGTATTCGCAGTCTTAGATACAACCCCTCTTAGTCCAACAGGTCTAGGAGGGCTAGGGGCAACTTCGATGCCGTCAGGAGTAGCAAGTCCATGTGTCTGTATGAGCACCGGCATCCGGTCGGCTGAAATCTCAGCAACCGCACCAACTGGGGCCCAGAGAATAGAAATGCACAGAGTCGCGCTGAGCACGTGAATCCGATTGATTAGCAAACCATAGACTCCTTTACCGCGGTCCAGAGGTTTTCAACAAACAACTGGACGGCTAATGATATCTCTTTAAAAGCTACGGCACCTTATTAAAGTCATTTCTCGCAATAGATGTGAACATCCCAAAGCCTCACAGGGTGGCAAATAAAACACTTTCTAATGAGACTTTCTTTTGTTTAAAGTGAAATTTGTTCTAATAACCGCCTTTGACACAGTTTTCCCGATCGGCTTAGACGGTTGTTTTACGGCAGCTTTAACGGTCGTCTGCACCAAAGTGTTCGATGCTAGAGAAGAAGATGTGGACGAATGAAGATCTGGAGAAGGCGCGCTGCTAGTAACATCATTGGCGTCGAAGTTATGAGAAAATCCTAAATCTTTCAAGCGTTGGTATGCAGTTTTGCCAGTTGCGGAGGTTGGATCGGCAAGCACGATATCGACGAGGGGCCCTAAGGCTTCGGGATAGCGCTTTTCCGCAATCAATAAATCCGCCTTAAGCAATTGCGCATCACGTTTCAATTGCCCAAATTTTAAACCGATTTGTTTTTCGGCCATGTACTGGGCTTTGAGCTCATCGTGTTTTGAAAACGCGTTCGCCATCTTGTTATGCGCGTCGGCACTATCTCCTAACCATTCGGACAGCTGATAGATCGGTTCTTGCAAATCATGTGGTCGTGTAACAGCCAGCGCAGTTCTCAATTCGACGAGACGATTTTTCGCGTCCTTCACGGTCAAAGGCAAGTGACCATATGCGGTGCGCCCGGTTCGTCCTGGAGTTGGCGCTTGAATCTGGGCCGGTGCTGGTGCAGACAAACGTTGTCCGTTCTCCGGAAAAACATTGTTAGGCGGTCTGAGCTCCGCCCCAGGCAAAGGTGCATTAGATGTCGCATCACCGGGACCAGGTAATGGTGAACCACCTTGCGCATGGCAGGGCGCCAGTGACGAAAGGCACACAAAGAATACCGAGAGAAATAATTTGGTTTGCATATTTGTCCTTACGACGAGTCGCGAGCCCGAATGTCATTAATAATGACCGATTGCTCTGATCGTCAATGATTCTACCAAATAAGGAACGATTGCCTGTGTTAGGATGAAACCCAGTGAGACAGTTATCCTAGGTATATCCGGCTATAACTTAGGCTCGGGAAAGAGAGTACTTTGGATATTTCCTCGGATAGCCGATTTCCTACCATAGACCAACCAAAGCTCCCGTCTGGAGGCAATTTGTTTCGTAAGCGAATCTCATCTGCGAGCGCTCGACTGACGCATGTAATGACGTTGGCGTTGTTGCTGAACAGCACCTGTTCACCCCTGCTTGCAATGGATCAACAAAACGCGGGCGCACCACTGACAGATGATTTTAGAAACTACACAACGTCAGAACACACGTTTGTACATCAATTTTTGAAGTCGGGCGAATATATGCCTGTGTCCGATATCAAACAAGGAATGGAAGGCTATGGGCTAACCGTTTTTCAAGGCACCAAAATTGAACGTTTCAACGTAAAAGTGATCGGCACCGTCAAAAAAGTTCTAAATAACAGGGATGCAATTCTTGTGCGCCTATCAGGCGGACAGATGGCTAAGAACAACGTTATCAAAGGAATGTCAGGCAGTCCGGTATACATTGGCGGCAAATTAATCGGCGCCATATCTTATGGATTCGATTTTTCTATGGAACCGATAGCCGGTGTGACCCCAATTGTAGACATGTTGGATGCACTAGCTCAAGACACAGCTGAACATCCATCTGCTCCAGACCGAATCAGTAAATTGGATCTACCGACCCTGCCGCAAAGTGTCATGCAGACCGCTGGTGGGCAAATGCCGACCACAGTCGCCGGCGCCGCACCTCATATGGTGCCCCTGATGGCCCCGGTTGCTCTGGCCGGTTTTTCTACTCGCGCCGAGAAATTCTTGTCAGAAAGGTTCAACGAAGTTGGACTCTATTGTAGTTCTGGCGCATCAGGCGGCATGGATGAATCGCTCGCAAAAACGCCCAAAGCAACCTCGAAAGAAGTTGTAGCTCCCGGAAGTGCCGTTGCGGTCATGCTTACAACTGGGGACTTTAACACCTCCGCGTGTGGCACAGCCACTGCCTCCTTCAATGGAAAGGTGTTGGCCTTTGGTCATCCATTTTTGCAGGCCGGCTTTGTAGATTTTCCGATGGCCTCAGCCTATATCCATCAGGTAATGCCGAGTCTAGCGGTATCGTTCAAGGTTTCCTCACCTATGCAAGTGCTGGGCTCAATTGTGTCGGATAGACCTTGGGCAGTTGGTGGGCAAATTGGCAAAACTGCGCACATGATTCCTGCCACGTACAACGTCACCGATGAAACGCGTCACTTGCAGCACACTTATCATTGCAACATAGTCGATCATCCAGACTTGACGCCAGAATTGATGGCCGCTACCGCCATGTCTGCAATCGATGCGACTCACCAGTCACAGGCACCTTACATATTGAAAGTAGCAAGCACGATTGAGACTACAAGCGGCGCAGTCATTCAACGCACAGACCGTTATCCCACCAATTTTTCGGCACATACAAGTTCACTCGACACGTTATCCAAATTCAGAAATTCGATGGATCCAGTTGGTGGATATCTCTTATCCACCGCCAACAAAATAATGGATAACGAATTTCAGCGCGCTTCAATCAAAAGCATCAACCTGCAAATTGCTTTAGAAGATGGGCATAAAGCCGCCAAATTAGAACGTATCTATCTGGATAATCCAATTGTCGAGCCAGGAGATACTGTAAAAGTAAATTGTGTAATTCGTCCCTATGATAAAGAACGAGTTACCAAAACCATAGATTTGCAAATTCCACGTGACGTACCAGATGGAAATATGCTCCTGGCCGTTTCCAGCGGCGACGAAGTGGACATGCTGCGCAAAAGGCTTGGGTTAATTGACCCACCGCCAGAGAATTTGAATCAAGTCTTGAACAAAATTCGCAATCGAGGTCGTGGCGATACCCTATGCGCGATGCTGGCACTGCCAGAGCAATCCATTAATCTCAATGGTGTCACGCTTCTAAATCCTCCCGCACACTGGAACAAGTTGTTCTTCTCAGATAGATACACACGCGGTCCGGCCCTGACTCGTGGTGAGATCAGAGTATCGTCAATACAAGATTATTTGCTAGACGGCGCCCATGTTATGACCGTGGAAGTGCGTCGCAAAGACAAAGCTTCGGCTCGCTCTCAACCCTACATGCCCCGGGGTGGATCGACATCCAGTGCCATTGATGCAGTGTCGATGACCGATTTGGCGAAGAAGACAATCGGCAAAGTAGACACCACATCTACCACCACTACCACATCAACTTCGACTACTGCCATCACTCCGTCATCGACTCAATCTTCAACAGCAACAACTGACAACAAAACTCCTGCCGCTCCAGCTGCGAATCCTTACTGGACGGCCAGCTCCAAAGACTATCCGCACATGCGTTCGATCCAATTATGGAGGCAAGAAAGCGAAGCGGAATTCAGAAACGGAAAAACTGACTCCACAACCATTGATAGTTGGGGACGCATAATTCCTGGTTTCCAGAATCTAGATAAGAACCAAGTCAAAAATGACATGCGGATTTGGTCATCGACGTGGGCTAATGGCAGCTTTTGGTTCTCAACCTCCAATAAAGTATACAAGTGGAACGGTGATCATTCTGCACCTGTTGTAGTGGCAAATTTGGATGGGGTAGCGATACCATCCCTGGTTGCAGACAGCAAGGGCATACTTTATGCCGCCGTCATTCCAGGCAGCAACGTTTATTCAATCGACCCGAGTAAACCGATCAATCAAAACATTAGATTGGTCGCCAAACTGGCAGAGCCGCTTGTTACATCTTTGGCGATCGATAACAAAGACAATCTATTCATCGGGGTCACTGGCAGCGGAAAAGTCTACAAACTTCCGATTGAGAAGGGCGCAACACCTGTGAGTATTTTTGATTCAGGACAAGCGGACATCGTCTCAATGTTTTACTGCGCACCTGAGGACAGGTTATACGTTGGCACCGCTGAGAAGGGCGCCGTCTACAGCATCGATGCCAACGGAAAAACGCAGGCCGAGTACCAATCACCAGACCACATTGTGACTGGAATTGCCAAAGACAAAAAAGGCAATTTGTTTGTTGCTACCGCGGGTTCAGGACATCTCGTCAAAGTGAACGGCGCCGGAGAAGTTGAAACCCTGGCTACCAGCGAGGCTTTCTACACTCTCTATTACGACTCAAATACGGATCATGTTTTCTCAGGTGACGCTGAAGGCGATATCACCGAAGCGCAATTTGACTCGTTATCCCAACAGTCTTACTTCATTCCCGTCTGTCACACCGAACAAGATGCCGTTGTGGCCTTGTGCTCAGACGGCAACGGACGACTTTTCGCGGGCACATGCAATCTGGCCATCGCTCAAGTATTCGAAATGAAACCGGCTCTTAAGGCATCCTACACGTCCGAAGTTCATGATGGACTGCGCTCTTCCCGCTGGAGTCGCTTGCGCGCTTACGGAGGCTACAACGAAGTCAGTGAGGCGATCAGAAAAGCCGTTTCTGTAGAATCCAGAACTGGACAAACTAGTCAACCTGACTCTAGTTGGTCAGAGTGGGCGGCAGCAAATCCCGCGCCTGACGCGTATGAATTGAAGTCTCCTCCAGGAAGGTACTTACAATATCGGCTCGCTTGGAAATCTGACGATCAGTCGAGCAGCCTGGGAGCACCGGCATCCTTGCCGGCATCGAGCTTCCTGCCTAGACTATCCTCGGATAAGTCGAAAGGTCGCCCAGTGGCAATCGGCAAGGTCGACGTTACCTATTTGCCGAATAACACGGCTCCGCAATTCACGGCAGTCTCTCTGAAATCCGGAACAGCCGTCAATGGCAAAGAAGAGATTTCAGTGACCGGCTCGGACAGCGACGGCGACAATCTGATGCTAGCAATGCAAATCTCTCCTGATGGTGGCAAGACTTGGCAGTCCATAGTAAGCGATTTGAGAACCAAACATGCCACCGCAAAAGAAGAGCCAACGCCGACTGTGACCGCCTCCAGTACGGCTGAAACAAGCACAACGGTTGACAAAGACGATACCAAAACGAAATCGACTCAGGTTGCGGTTCCGAAAACAGACGATACCCTTCCGCCTCAAGTTCAGCCTCCAGGTGGACCGCCGAAGCGTTGGGATCCAGAACAAGCAGCGGAGTTGCCGCTGCGCAATCTGGACGACAAAGTAGCAGATGACGCTGACAAAACAAAAGATGCAGCAAACAATGCTGCCAAAGTTGAACCGGCAACACCTGAACATAAGTCGGGCAGCTCGCCGCAGAAACTAGCATCGGATAAAACGGCAGTCTCTAAGAAAAAATCTAAATCCAAGACGAAACTAGGACCATCAGGCAATGCTAGCGCTGTGACTACATCCTCAGATGTTTCGACTACGGGCGAGAAGTTCACAGTCAAATGGGATACTGCCAAGGTTAAAGAAGGAAACTACATAGTTAAGTTCACTTTGGACGACAAGCTTTCCAATGCGGAAACGAGCGAGCAATCATCAGTATTTCGAACGATCGATGTAGACAATTCGCCACCAAAAATCCTTTCGGTGAAGTGGAGCAATGTAGGGAAAGGTACAGCCCAACTTCGCATTGAAGCAAAAGATCAGTACACACCGATCATGAATGGCACATACAAGTTAGATGATGGAGAGCCATTAGCACTAGCCGGCATAAACGACGCCGGAGACGGGCTCGATGTTTTACTTGGAGCAGACAATGTTACTTTCGGCAAACACCCCAAAAAGGTGGAAATCCGAATCTCAGACCGGGCTGGAAACACCGTAACAAAGACGGTAGATGTTAACTAGGCTGCGAATAAGCTTGAGCGCTCTTGTCCTTTCGCTGATGGATGCTGATTCTGAACTCTGATCTTGGTTAAGTCCTTCAAGTACAACGTTTTCCATTTTGACCTCACTCACTTGGCTTAACTGCCAAGGCAATCGTTTTCAGTAGCTGAGTAGTTGTATACGAGAAACCGTGATTTCCGCGTGAAATACTCCCAGATTTAGATTAAATCTATAAGTCGAGCAGCTTGCTGCCTAGACTATCCTCGGATAAGTCGAGCAGCTTGGCTGCACAGACTATCCTCGGATGAATTGCCAGATCAAAGGTCTACCGAGGCCAAGCCATATTGGCGATAAGTCTTTATCAAACATTTGATCTTGGAAATAGTCGTAGTTCTTTTTTCTAAGCCTGCATAAGCTTCCCTCAACCTTTCTACTGAGCACCCAGCAATCATGTCTGCCGCAGTAATTAAAGCGATTGTGTCAGTGTTGAGTTTTTCCATATACATACTCCAGACGATGCATTTTCAGGTTTTCAAAATCAGGTGCAAGCTCCTATTCATAGTGACAACATCACCGTGACAATCTTGTGAGTATCCAGATCCAATCTTTTTTATGCAACAATTCACGCTGCTACTAAGGCTGAAAAGGTGCATCTTTGCAAGCGCAACGCTTATTTCGACGCAAATCGGCAACTCTCTTAATCGACGAAGCATACGGCGAAAGTCGGTTGATGAAGAAGAGCCTAACCGCTTTTGACTTAATCGCTTTTGGAGTAGGAGCAACGATCGGATCTGGAATTTTTGCCCTGACCGGCACTGCCGCAGCTGGTCAGGCTTCGGCTTCAAAAGATTGGATCTCAACTCCCTTAATAAACTTCATGCTCGGTTCACCGATGGGGCGTGACGGCGCGGGACCGGCTATTGTCATCTCGTTTCTGATTGCCGCGATTGCATGCGGTTTTGCAGCGCTATGTTACGCCGAGCTAGCAGCAATGATTCCCGTATCCGGATCAGCTTACACTTTTGCCCAAGCCGCTTTGGGCGAGCTTATTGCGTGGGTGATTGGCTGGGATCTGATTCTTGAGTACGCCGTAGGCAACGTGGCAATTGCCGTCAGTTGGTCCGATTACTTCCTCCATCTCTTCCATGGATTAACCGGTCTCCAGCTACCGCTATGGCTTACAACGGACACGGGCACAGCGCTTACACGGATCAAAGATATGGCTCTAGATAGCCCGCAAAGAACTTTCTATTCTTCTTTGACTCTTCCAGATTTGTTTGGTCATCCTTTCGCCATCAACGCTCCCGCCTTTTTCATCGTAGCCGCTGTGACTTGGGTGCTCGTTGTCGGCATAAAGGAAAGCGCCTGGGTAAACACATTGGCGGTTGCAATCAAAGTAGTAATCGTTCTCTTTTTCATCATATATGGTGCCATGTTTGTGCATCCGGAAAATTGGGTGCCTTTTGCACCGCACGGTTTATCCGGTATCATGGGCGGTGCGGCAATAGTTTTCTTCAGCTTTATCGGCTTTGATGCAATCAGCAGCACAGCAGAGGAAACGAAAAACCCGCAACGTGATATGCCGATCGGCATGATCGGAAGTTTGCTCATCTGCACAGTGCTCTACGCAGCTGTTTCAATGGTTTTGACGGGCATTTTGCCATATCAGCGATATGCCAATGATGCCGCCCCGGTCGCGACAGCGCTGCAAGTAGCCGGCAACCCATGGGCCCACCTAATCGTCAGTGTGGGCGCCCTAGCAGGGATGACATCAGTGTTGCTTGTGTTCCAACTTGGTCAACCGAGAATATTTATGGCCATGGCTCGAGACGGACTGTTGCCTAAATTTTTCTCCAAACTGCACCCGAAATACAGGACACCCTACATTCCAACAATCTTGACTGGCGTAATCGTCGGTGTGTCCTGCTTGTGCATTGACATTGGACAGGCAGCTGAACTAACAAACATCGGGACGTTGGCGGCATTCATAATCGTCTGCGCTGGAGTAACAGTACTGCGAAAAAGTGATCCGGAGCGGGTGCGACCGTTTCGCTGCCCGATGGTTCCACTCGTCCCAATACTAGGTATCGTCTCCTGTTTTATATTGATGCTCAGTTTGCCTGTAATCACCTGGCTGCGATTCTTTATTTGGATGGCTGTGGGCGTGGTCATTTATTTTTGCTATGGATACAAGCGCGGTCACGAAGAGACACCTTACGTGCCAAAAGAAGATTTTCCCGATAACAACATCCCGATGCCCTAGGTGACGAAAGTGGTACCAGAAAATTCATTCACAGCCACAAAAAGCGACGCCACCACATTTGCCAGGCGATCGGATTGCACCGATCGATGTAAAGAAGTAACAAGGCAAGCTTAGCCCGCTACCGTGTTGAATCGATATCTTGAAGTCAAAACAATTTCGATTTGTTGCAAACTAGTCCAAGCTAATTTAACAGCGCCAAATCTATGCTAATTTGGGCACCTTGGCAGGTGAATAAATGAAGCAATAGTTCATGTTTAATGCAATTGTGGACTTTTATATATTGCCATTAGCCACCATTGATCTATCTGTATTGCCCACTGCGCTGCCTTCGCCAACCTCACAATTCAACACTTACAGTTTTGATGAACATGAAAATATATAGATTCGATAATGAGCAACTTGCCTGACATGGAATCTGACTCAATATTCGAAGACATGGCTACAAAAATGTTAACCACCATGGTTACAGTGGAAAAACTTAAGCGCGATGCAGAGAAAGCGTTTAACGAACGCGATTACCAGATTTCTATCGCCAAATTGAAAGAGGCTAGTGCGATCGTTGAAGTTCAGCCAGGAACTGCGGCACGTATTGAGCTTGCCAGCATTCTTCTTCCTATGACCACTGTATATCGATCTGTAGGTGATACGAACGAATGCGAAACTTTGTACAAACGAATTATTGGTTTGTGTACGCAACCAATTGAACCTTCAGAGAAAGCGAAGTTCGGAAACACCCAGGTGGATAGCTTCATGGAACAAATGATGCCGGGAATGGAAGACATGCTAGTTGAAGCACACTACACCACAACAATTAATATCTTGAGCATATGCGGAGAGAATTATCATAAATTACTGATTGAAAATGGACGAAATAATGAAGCAACTGCACTTAAAGAACAACTCAGAAGTTACCTTGAATAGCCTATCGAGTGCTACATTGGCAATGGTGCTTACGCCGAACAAAGAGCACAAAATTAAACTGATACCGGATGCAGTGGCGCAGACCAACGAACGAATACAGAGGTTGAAGAACTTGTTAAAACATTCCCCCGACACCTTTTCCTATCTAGTCCCAAAGACGGAGATTCCGATGGCTCATAATACGGACGACCTCAGGATCCAAGAGATCAAGGAGCTGTCTCCACCTTCACACCTTACTCGCGAATTTCCGTGCACCGAACAAGCGTCAGCTACTGCCTATAACGCTCGGCAGTCCATCCATCGTATTCTGCATTCGGCAGATGATCGTCTGCTTGTCGTGATCGGACCTTGTTCAATACACGACCCTATCGCGGCTACTGAATATGCCGCTCTTCTTGCAGCGGAGCGCGAGCGACTAGGCAAAGATTTGGAAATCGTCATGCGCGTTTACTTCGAAAAACCACGCACGACCGTGGGCTGGAAAGGCTTGATAAATGATCCAGACGTGGATGGAAGCTTCCAAATCAACAAGGGGCTGCGTATAGCTCGTCAACTATTGTTGGATATCAATGAATTCGGCGTGCCGGCGGCTTGCGAATATCTTGACATGATCACGCCTCAATACATTGCTGACTTGGTCAGCTGGGGTGCAATCGGGGCGCGTACAACTGAGTCACAAACGCATCGTGAATTGGCTTCAGGCCTTTCGTGCCCAGTCGGATTTAAGAATGGGACAGACGGCAATATCAAAATTGCCATCGATGCCATCAAAGCTGCTTCGCAGCCGCACCACTTTTTGTCAGTAACTAAAGGCGGTCACTCAGCAATCTTCTCAACTAATGGGAATGAAGATTGCCACATCATTTTACGTGGTGGTAAAGCGCCCAACTTTGATGCCGCCAGCGTTGAAGCCGCATCTCAAGAAATGAGCAAAGCGGGTCTTAGACAACAGTTGATGATCGACGCCAGCCATGCAAACAGCAGTAAGAAGGCTGAAAATCAGGTGCCAGTTTGTGCAGACATCGCCAAACAAATTGCCGCTGGTGACACTCGAATCATTGGCGTAATGATAGAAAGCTTCCTGGTGCCCGGTCGTCAGGATTATTGCGGTTTGCGAAAGGCAGGCAAACCAATTACTTACGGGCAGAGCATCACTGATGGCTGCCTTGGTTGGGAAGAGAGTGTTCAGGTTCTGGACGAATTGGCCGCGGCCGTTCGGTCACGCCGATTAGAGACTGAGCGCACTAGCTTCCATCCTTAAGTTGCACCGGGTATAAGTAGCTAGTTAGTCTACTTCCCTTTGTGATGACAGAAATCGAAAGCACTCCACTCAAGACCGGCACTGTACCTTGCCCTAAGTGTGGGCTAGAGCTGGATGCTGGTGTACCCGTGTGCCCGAATGATGGCACAAAGGTTTTGATTACACCGGGCGTTGGCGAATTATTTGAAAACAAATATGAGTTCCTAGAGCGCCGAGCGGCTGGTGGCATGGGTGTAGTCTTCAAAGCAAACCAGAAAGCTCTGAACCGTATTGTCGCCATCAAAGTTCTGAATTCGCAAAACCTAACGGAAACCTCAGTGCGGAGATTTCAGCAAGAAGCTACGGCATTAGCAAAGCTCGAAAATCCAAATCTGGTCAAAGTTCTCGAGCTTGGCGTAACCGACTATGGACAGATTTACTCTGTCATGGAATTCGTTGATGGGAAAGGGCTTGATGAAGTCCTCAAGGAGCGCGGCATTCCTTCTTTGACAAAAGTCCTGAATATTTTCATCCAGGTCTGTGACGCGCTTGAGTATGTGCATAACTACGGAATTTATCATCGGGATTTGAAACCCAGCAACATCATGCTGATCAATCCCTATGACGAAAATCCCAAAGTCAAACTAGTAGATTTCGGTATCGCCAAAGTCCTTGACCAGACCGAAGGGCACAGCCTTACTCAAACCGGTGATCTATTTGGCAGCCCACTCTATATGAGCCCTGAGCAAGCAAAAGGTGGCTTGATCGATCGTCGTTCTGATCTTTACTCCCTCGGCTGCGTCATGTACGAGGTACTGACCTCTGAGCCACCATTCACAGGTCATTCCATCATCGAAGTTTTGATGAAGCATGCAGGTGAGCGACACAAGCCTCTAAACGTCGTTACGCCTAACCACAAATATCCAAACGCTTTGGATACGATGATCAGCACGCTGCTGGCTAAGGATCCAACGGACCGATATCAATCAGCCGAAGCCGTGCGAGCCGAATTGAAAGCATTGTCTAGTCAGCAAAAGAGCTGGTACAACATTTCCTTACCTGGAGTCGAATCAAACAATCAGATCAACCGTATGGGAAATTTCGCCATCATATTTGGTGCCTTTTCGGTGATTGCAATTGCAGGCTGCCTGATTTTCTTTTTGTTTGCAGACAAGCCAGTCATACAACAAAAGCCCAAGGCAACCGAAGACATATCAACGGCCGCCACACCTTTAGCTGAATTGGAAGAAGATAAGCTGGCGGAAATGAATAAATATCCCCCAAAAGACTTCACCTCTACTTACGCGGTTATGGCGCAAAAAAACAAACTAGATTTGAGACTCGTAGCTCCTGATTCTTTCAGATTTCTACGCGATCGAAAAGATTACCAAGTCAGCGAGCTTCGCGCTTACAAGATTGATGATGCGGGCGTGGCTAGCATTCCTGATTTTCCACTCCACGTTTTGGATATCGGCATGTCAGCGACGACGAAGAAGTCGATACCACGTATCATCAAATTTCCTTCTCTGATTGAACTGAACCTAAGAGAAATAAAGCTCACTAGTGCGGATTGCCATGAACTTCTCAAGCTAAACCGCCTTCATGACCTTACCCTTTCAGATTGCGATTTGAACGATGATTGCGTGAAAGAGCTAGCGCGGTTTAAAGATTTAAACATTTTGGAAATAGACCGAAACCCTCTAATAACAGACATCGGTGTCCAGTATTTAGCGGCGAATCATTCACCTGTTTACTCACTAGAGCTTGATAGAACCGGTATCACCAACAAATGCGGCTCGTCGCTGGCAAAACTTTCGGACTTGGAAGACCTCACTCTTTCCAATACAGCTGTCTCAAATTCAATTCTCCCTCAGCTTGCTCAACTTAAGCGTCTACGCAAGCTGGATTTGAAAGACACAAAAGTGGACGAAGAAGGGCTGGTCACATTTAAGCCCTTCAGACTCTATCGATTGACGCTGCGCTCTCCTCTGTCAGCGTCTGGCCTAGCCCAGTTTAAGAAAAACAATCCGCATTGTCTCGTTTTTCCAAACGACGAACAATCGGCGGAACACCATTAGGCGAGCAGCAGACGGCCACACAAGACATTCACATCTCTTATGTAAGATGTCCGCAAACAAGGATTCACGCATGAGACTTTGGCGCACTGCGAAAGTGTTAATTCTAATGGCAGCCGTTGTCGGCGGCACAAGCGCACATGCATCTAACTTGATTGAGGAAGGTAAGGAACACTTCAAAGCGAGGCGTTTCTACGCGGCTGAAGATTGCTTCAATCGAGCTTCCCAGACCGATCCGCAAAATCAACTGATTCATTATTATTTGGGTCAAACTCTTGAGCAGTTATACGACGCGAAAGCGGCAAAAGCGGCTTATACAGATTGCTTCCGAATAAATCCTTTCAATGAACAGGGCGTAGCTGCAAAACAAGCGTTAGTCCACTTAAGTGGACGCGTGGAAGCCGAGGCACATGCGCCAGTGGATGACGTGAAAGTGACAGCAAAGACAATTGAGATGATTAATCGGCAAGTTGCTGATGGACAAGCCCGATACGTTCGCTGGGGAAATTCAAATTCGGCACACGCGATAAGCATCGGCAATATGTCTGCAGCGAGAATGGGCTACGATGCGCAAATGTCTTTAAGAGGTGTCCGCAGAGGTGGCCGCCTTTACGATTACGGTGGCGGCAGAGATGTTAGCAACAGCTCAGAGATTCGCAGCAGTTGGATTAGAGCCGATGCACAGCGCGAAGCGTTGAAGCATCAAATTGCCGCGGTGCAGAGCTGCCGCGAACTTGCCGCGTCTGCGGCTAATCTAGAGGCATTGATTGCTGAAAAGAAGCGCCCCGGTGAAGCAAAACTGCGAGCGCTGGGAACTCAGCTTTACGTTCGATACTATGGAGATGAGGACCATGAGTCGCCAACGCCACCTCAGGATCCTCCGATAGAATTGAGAGCCACTGAGCTAAGTCTGAAGGGATTGTCGGGTCTGTCAAAGATTGCCACGAAATCGATGCATACTGAGCCTGAGCCATTTAGTCTTTCACAAGCTGCAGGCTTAGTGTTGCGCTCAAAATATTAGTGAAAGAGGGGGTAGCCAATTGATTCGATCAGCAATATTCATCGCGGCCGCGTTTAGCATTGTCAGTGCGCAACAGGCATTGGCTGAAACACGCGAAGAGAACGCGTTGAGGTTAATAGCCCAAGCAAACAACTTTAAGACGCAAGCATCAAAACTGCACGGCAAAGCAGAAACTAGCATTAACGGCGCCAATCGATTGACCGGTGAAGCACACAGCCTGTTGCTCAAAATTGGCTCGCCACAATTTAAGAGCGCAGTGGCGCAGTACAGTGGCGACTTATCACAATTTCGTGAGCACGCGAATCAATACAATGCACACTTGGTTGATTTCCAAAAGACGATTGGTGAATGTCACGCAGGCGAAGCGGCTTATGAGAACAGCTTGAAAGATTATCAACTGCACGTGAACCTATTTCACATTCCAGATTTGGCTAACATCAGACCTCCACATGTATGCGGACAGCTCCATTTATCGCAGTTTCAATCAGCCAAAGTCGCTAATTCGCTTAGAAATGATCAGGTGAAAGTTCTCCAGGCCGAACAACAGTTGAACAACGAAGAGTTGAAACTCAGAGCCGCACAATCAGCTGAACTTCTTAACTCAAAGAAAGCTGTCAATGCGTCCATTCGCGAAAAACATGAACAAGAGCTAGCCGCGGAATTTGGCAAACTGAAAGAGGAATACGATTTGCTGAAGATCGAAAACCAGGCAATCGGTGGTGCCAATTCAAAAATCGTTGCGGGGATAGGCGCTTCAACCAGCGTGCAAGCTAAGATCCGAACTCCCGAAACGCACTAGTCGGCGTTTGGATTGAATCGGTGAATTGGCTTAAGCGCGCAATCTCTGCCCAAGGCGCCAACTAAGCAGCTGCGTTGCAATTGATCACGAGAGTGGATTTCAAACTGTGCGAGCAATGAACTAGAGTAAGATCAAATGCTCGATTGTGTAGTTGGAGAATCACTGAATGATCAGACATAAAGTCCGCGAGACGGCTGCGGCACTTCTATTATCGGTATCAGCGTTCGTTCCAGCTGTCTGCGAAGATGCAAAAACAACGCCGTCCAATTCCGCGAACACGAGCACAACCACTAGTTCGGTCCAAGCACGTGAAAATAAAGTTGATAGCAATGCCAAATCAACAGCAACAACATCATCATCATCAACGGAAACAACCACAACCACAACGACATCGCCGCTGCCATCAGATCCTCCCAAACCGTCGTCTGCCAGCGATTTGCCGGACCACATAACGCCATCTTGGGCAACGCCCCCTGCGGTGCCCGCAAAAATAATTCCTGTAAAGCCAAAGGAGAAGCCCGCTCCAGCTGCACAGGCAGCCGCCGTCAAACTCTACACGGCTCGCAAATTTGCACCTGCCGCCGCCCAATTTGAGAAGTTCATCAAGGATGGAAGCGCTAACGTTGACACACACGCGTATTTGGCTTATTGCGAATACAGTCAACGTCACTATACAAAGGCTCTTAGACAATTTGACTGGGTGGCGAAGAACACGCCGAACAATTACAAGCTACGAACAAGCGCCGAAACATCGAGTGCACTATTGCGTTCTCAAATGAGCGGCATATGCCCCAATCAATGCTTGAAACCTAACGACCCTCGTTGGCAGCGAGATGGAAACGGGCAGCGAATGATTAAATGGTCCATCACAGATGGGTGGGTTGGTGTCAACGATCAACACATAGGTCAAATAGTGGTCTTTCGAAACGGTACGATCGTTAATCTAGGAACGTGTCCAACCTGCGGCGGTACCGGGACTGTGACACCACTTCGAGATGGCGACCCAGTACCCAAATAGTCCTGCACCGTAGATGGTGCTAAGCAGTAGGGTTGCTGGATCAAGTGAGCAGTAAACATGCGAGGGCACTGTCGTCACGACTTATGAATGATGAAAAAGCGAGTGATGTCTTTTCTACAATTCATGACGCTCTCATTGAACTGGCTTATTAAGGCTGAAGCCAGTAGGCGATAAGAATGGACATCTTTAGGATCAAGATAGATGGCTTTACGATAATCATCAATTTCATTCCGATGATTCTGCAATTTGCCCCATGCCCATCCACGATGTCTATAAAAGCATCCATTTTGGGAGTTTAGTTTTATAGCAATATTGCCATCAGCAATACCTTTCTCATATTGTCGAAGCTGACTATAAGCCCATCCGCGATGGGCATAAGATTCAGGATTATTAGTTTCCAAATTAATCGCGACACTAAAATCATCCACTTCATTTTGGAAATGCTTCAAGTTGCCGTGGGCTAAACCACGGTTGTAATAGGAATCGGTGTCAGTCGGATCTAACTTTATAGATTCTGTGTAATCATCTATCGCATTCTGATACTGACCTAACTTGTCGAAAGACCAAGCGCGGGTAAAGTAACTATTCGCTGCCTTTGGATCCAAATTAATAGCGCTGTCACAATCTTTGATCGTTTTCTCGTACTGTTTAAGCTCTCCATAGACGTATCCTCGTATGCTATACGCTGCTGTGTCTTTGGGATCAAGGCGTAATGCCTGAGTGCAGTCATCGACTGCGTTTTGGTATTGTTTCAATCCTTCGTAAGCGTGTCCACGGTGGCGATAAACCGATGCGTCCCTTGGATCGAGACTAAGAGCTTTATTGAAGTCATCAATTGCGAACTGGTAGAGTCCAAGCTGTCCATAAGCCCATCCACGATTGCCATAAGCATCAACATTTTTAGGCTCAAGCCTTATTACAACAGTGTAGTCATTAATTGCCTTTTCATATTCGCCCGAAACGGCGTATGCAAGGCCCCGATCGTAGAAGTTCAATGCATAATTAGGCTCAAGCTTTACAGCCTGACTGTAGTCATCAAACTCCTGCACGTGCTGTTGGAGGTAGCCGTGGGCAATCGCACGATATCTGTACGATCCCGCTGTCGTAATATCTAACTCGATTGCCTTATTACAATCTTCAATAGCCTTATTGTATTGCTTTAGATTGACCAAGGCCGACGCACGAGTGGCATAAGCCGCGCTAGTTGGATTTGCCAAAATGTCTCTATCGCTTTTGGCGACTTGTCTAAGATATTCAACTTGAGGCAGTTGAGATAAGCGATTTGAATCATCAGCCAAAGCTGACAGAGTTCCTGAAGCAATGACAACAATAAATAGTGCAATAGCCCGTTGGGTTGATTTCACAAGTTGTTCCAACTAGATTTCACCAGTGTAGAGCGCAACCTACTTCTCAGCAAGTACAAATGCGATCTGGGCAAGCTTTTCGTTCTGGTAAACGGGAGCCAATATTCGGGACTAGCCAGTCCACGACACTATTTACATTCGCTTTTTCAAACGCGGAGTTCAGTTGTTCGACACATCAGGCAGCTTAGGCTGCTTTGGAATTCCTGGTGTGGACTCGTCAAAGGAGGCCAAGGTGTCACGAAATTTTTTGACACACTGATCGCAAATGAAAGCGTCCTCTGCTTGAAAGAGCTTCTTCACTTGCTTCTTCTCCTTCTTACAGAAAGAACAAACTTCATCCATCATGTGTAAATAACCTCGCAAAGGAAAGAGAGTTAGATTTGAGAGAGAACAGGATTGCGTGGTGCTCGATGACATTGGGACCTTGCAAAGAATAAATTCACCACTTTGAAGTATACAACCCGTGGTTCAGAGCGAGTTGAAAACCCGTGTTCAGGGCGGGTTGAAAACCCGCGCTCCATTTCTGAGCACCTCGTGATTTCATCTTTATTTTCAGCAATTTGTCGCACCTTGAAAACGAAAGTGCGCTATCTTTCGAACACACTGGCACCGGCTTAAGCTAATACTGTCTATCACTACCGGCATTAGGGTGCGCAATTTGCCCATCCGCATTGAAGATTTGTTAGGCGAACCTACATCATGAGTGAAATTGACGACATACTCTTCCTCCATGATCAAGTTTCAAAAGGGAAGGAAAAATTCGCGTTAGCTACGGTGATAAGCACTTCTGGACCTTCATACAGAAGCCCTGGCGCTCGCTCGCTAATAGTTGAAGATGGCACTTTCCGTGGTGGTCTGTCAGCGGGATGTCTTGAAGCTGATATTGCTTGCCGGTTGGATGGCGACATTAAGCCGTTTCTCGTTGAGTATGATTTATCGACCGAAGACGATGTGCGTGGTTTTCCGTTCGGCTGTGGTGGCACCGTTGTGATTTTTGTTGAGCCTTTGCCAAATGATTCAGCACTGAATGCTGTGCGCTGGCTCGCCGAACTGCAAGAACCGGCAGTCCTGATTACTGTGATCAAAATTCAGGAGCCTGTGACAATCCACGACACCTTTGCTTTGACCGTAGGCGCGCGGTTTGGAATAACCGCCTCAGGAGTTAACGAGTTTCAGGGCGGGTTTTCTTTTTCGGACGTTGAACGGCTTTGCTTGGCGATGTTTGACTCTAAGAAAAACAAGGTTACAGCCGTACAGCGAACCAATCAGCACGTTCGAATATTCGCTGAGTACTATGAACCTGCTATCGACATCTGCCTATTTGGCGATGGTGAAGACGCGAGATTTTTGGAATCGTTTGCGACGAATGTTGGCATGAATGTTCGTCGATTCTCAAGACAACAAATTCGCTTAAGCACCGCTCTGCTTGCCGAAATACCCAGTCTGCAGAGTGCATACACCATAGTCATGACACACGATTTGAATCTTGACGCCAAAGTGCTTGGACAAGTGTCCGCAGCGATGCCACCATATCTAGGTGTGATGGGCCCACGTGCACGTACAAAGCGGATTTGCAATGGGCTTGGTCTGGACTTCCAACACCTGCTGGACCATACAAATTTGTATTCGCCGGTCGGATTAGACATGACTGCAGAAACTCCTGGAGAGATTGCGCTTTCAATTTTGGCGGAAATACAAATCGTCGCTCGCAACCGGAAACCCGGTCATCTGCGCGATTCGTCAGGAGCCATTCACGAGCGTGGACAGTCGCCAGTTGCTAATCCATTGTTGAACGCCAACTGTGGTGGCGAGGATTGCATGGACTTTGAAAGTAAAGAGACGCCAGTCGTTGTCTAGAAAAGTTGTCGCAGCAATATTAGCAGCCGGTGCGTCTTCACGTTTTGGAAGTGCAAAGCAGTTGTCCAAAATTGGCGATAAGACACTAATTGAAACTGCACTTGTAACTTTGATTCAGTCTAATGTGAATGATATTTGCGTTGTATTAGGTTGTGCTTTTGAAACGATAAACAAGCATCTAAAAACTCACATGAAATCATCTGCTAAAGAATTCAAAGTGTTGAACAATCAGGCTTGGGAGCAAGGGCTGTCATCTTCAATCCACACGGCAACGGCGTATGCCATCGAGTGCGATGCCACCGATCTGCTTCTGATGGTGTGCGACCAGCCATATCTGACATCAGAATTGATCAATAAGTTGCTTGAAATTTCCGAACGAAACCACATCCAGTCAAATCCCATATCTATGCCAGAGCAAGCATCAAGCTCGATAATTGCTTGTGAATACGGAAACAGTGTGGGCATTCCAGCAATCTTTCCCCGACACTATTTCACAAAGCTGCTAGCACTCCAAGGTGATAGAGGCGCCAAATCAGTAATTCTTCAGAGCAATGATCCGATCTATGTTGATTTTGCGCAAGGTGACGTTGATATCGACATGCCGAGCGATTTGGATCTTAAGATTTAACCATCCAGCCAGATGCCTACTCTCCTTCTTCGATCACCTATGATAGACAAGCGGCACAGGAGAACTTGAAATGACTTGGGGAAAACATATCACCCAGCTATGGGTCCTAGTCCCACTTCTATTTCTCGCGGCACAAAATCAGGTGCATGCTGAAGGAGCCAGTTGTTCAGACTTGTCTGAGCACCAGAGCGTCCTCAACGAAGGACAAAGCTTCATCCGTGGTAGCGATGGCGGAGGGATCTTGATTCGCGGTGAGAGCAGCTTTGACTATATTCCGAGTGATCGGGTTTTCTATTCACCGGAGCAGGGTGAAAGAATGTTCCTTTCAAATGTTTTATCAAATGAACAGATCGATAAACTGCGCACTGCAACGGCGAGTGACATCAATTCAGCAGAATGGTACGCTCGGATCAGCGAACGTGCAGGGAGATACGACAATGCTCGCAGAATATACCAACGCATTTTGACGGCTGAACGCTCCAATCCAATTGCAAAAAAATGCGCGAGAACACAAACGCTAAAGGATCTCGAGCGAATCAGCTTAGCGCAAACAGCTCAAACGTTGGCTGCTCGATTTCAATACACTGAAGCCGCAGCTACCTATAAGAAATTGATTGAATCTATCGATGCGAATGACTACCTCGACGTTAGAACAAAATTTCAATTACTAAAGAAGATTTTTGGGCTGATGACGACTACTTTTGAAAACACACCAATGGGATGGGTGTTATCCAATTTTCCAGAACCGAAAAAAGTGGTGGCACAAGCAGCGTCACAATTGGACGGGTATCGAAAGTCCTTGCAATGTCTTGATTTAGCCGATCAATTGAATGCGGTTGGTTGGAAGCTAGAGCAACAAGGTATTTATCCTAAAGCAGAAAAGATGTATAGAGAAGCGCTCATGATTCGAACGAAAAATCTAGGAGAGAATGACCCTGAAACAATTGCTGAGTATGGTGAACTGGCGCACCTCCAGGCGGAGCAGAAACATTATCCACAAGCACTAGCACTGTATGAACAATCGTTGACTGACTATCGCAAATTACCTGCGCCTGGTAGCACATACGGTGCAATGCTGCAAAGTTACGGAGACCTGCTCTCGCAATTGAAGCAACAGAAAAAAGCGGATGCAGTGTATGAAGAGGCGCGCGCCTACTACAGACAAAATGCCGCACCTTTGAAGAAGTAGTCAAAATCCGAATTTAAACCTATTCAAGCTTCATGAATACCAGAGCAGGCTTGAGAACGTCTGTCTCGCAAATTCATCGAGCGAAATCAAATCAAATCATTTCCGATAGGCACTTTTTCATTCTCAGCCTAATAAACTAGACTCGCTACTAAAATTGCAATGCTTCTAGGGGGCCCATGAACAAAACAGCTTGCATGTCTTTGACACTAGCTTTTGCTGCCTCTATAAACCAAGTGCGCAGTGAACCAAGCTCAGTGGATGCAAATCAGAGATCTAATATCGTCCATTCAGCAGTTGATTGGACGCCAATTATTATCAAACCAACGACCAGCCCCGCCATTGTTCGCGGTGATGACGGGAAGTACAACCTTGTCTACGAGTTGATGCTGTCCAATTTTACAAAATCTAATGCGAATATTCAGAGCTTGGATGTCATTGATGCTGACAATGGAAAAACATTGCAAAGCCTTTCTGGAGGTTCATTAGCGAAACTACTGTTTTTTTTCTCTGACGATAAAAATCCAACCCATTTAAGAGCAGGTGGCAACGCAGCAGTATTTATCAATCTGACTTTTGACAGCCCAAACGGGACTCCGAAAAATCTCAAACATCGCATCAAATTTGAAACAAAACATCCACATCATAAGCCTGTATCACGGGATTACATAAGCGCTCCTCTGGTGGTCAGTGACCGTCCTGCGCTAATAATCAGTCCTCCACTTAGAGGCGAGGGCTGGCTTGCCTCAGGCGGTTACTCAGGCCAGCAGGGTCACCGGCGGGCTTTGTTTCCGATTAGCAATGAAATGAAGCTCGCCCAAAGATATGCAATTGATTGGATCAAAATAAACGACAAAAACCTTCTGTTCGTCGGTGACCGCACAATATGCGAGAATTATTTTTGTTACGGACTGCCCATTCACGCTGTAGCTGATGGCACCGTGGTTGGTACCGTCGATCGATTTGCCAATCAAATACCGGGGAAAACGAAGGGCGATGAAGTTGCTTACTATCCTGGAGGCAACATAGTTGTTCTTGATATCGGCAATGGAAATTATGCGTTCTACGCGCATTTGAAGCCAGGCAGTATAAAAGTAAAGGAAGGAGACAAAGTTACACGGGGTCAAATTATCGGTGCAGTTGGTAATACGGGAAACACTTCAAGCCCTCACTTGCACATGCATATTTCGGATAGTCCTGCACCATTGTTCGCTGATGGAAAGCCGTACGTTTTTGACTCATTCAAAGCAACAGGATTCATTCCCGATATGCAGACCGGAGAGGAATCGCTAGAAGCAGGTAAGGCTGCACCCTCAGAGTCCCCGGCAATCGGTCAAACTCACAAAGAAGAACTTGTAAGAGAAGGGACGATCGTCACATTCTCAGATTGAATTATGAAAAGCTCGCACCGGGAGCGGTGTCCTTCCCTTTTTTATTCGATTAATATGTTAAGCAAAAAACGCGGCTTTTCACGATGCTCAAAACGCAGATGCATCAAACGTTTGCGAAAAACGAAAAATCCCAAGACCCTGATGTAATATTGCTTTACTTGATATTGGAAGTCGAAAAAGAAAAGGGTACCCGAGGTTTTAATCTTCAATTTGCGACATTTAAATCATCAATCACAAGTTCAAAACAGGCATCAATTTTCAACGTGATCGAGGCGTACCTGCTCTTTTTTCATCAGTCCAGGTGGGTTCGCTATGGAACCTCAAAATATCCTTCTTGGTATGCGCCTTGGAAAGAGTGAAGT
The DNA here is from genome assembly GCA_003153555.1 of Candidatus Melainabacteria bacterium. GTDB lineage: Bacteria > Cyanobacteriota > Vampirovibrionia > Obscuribacterales > Obscuribacteraceae > PALSA-1081. The sequence goes on from PLZS01000034.1 coordinate 26,009, forward strand.
GGCTGTCCAAGGTGCTTCTCGACGATCTTTTTCATGTTTTTGTAGTCGCTTGTGCCTTCAATGTTGGGCGTATGTGGCATCAATGAGGCGCCCAATGTGAAAAATTCAACAGGATTTTGTCTTGCCCTCGCCAGTTTCCGACCATCTTCTCCAAAGAACTGATACCAAGATGTTTCAAGAGGCACTCCCGGCGGAACGCCTGAAACAGTGATTGGTGGGAAGTAACTGCTTGCCAATACTCGATCTATTTTTACTGATTGATTCTCTCGCAGAATTCTCCAATTAGTTGGCTTGTATGAAACTAAAACCAAGGTGATCGGTTTTTCGGAAGGATGTACTTTAACTTCAACTGTTCCGGGAAGGTCAAAATTGCCGGCTTCTTGATTCTTTCCTAAGTAGACTGAGACAACATCAACGTTTGTTCTACTTTCTGAACTGGGATAACTGACCGTAAAATGTTGCGATGGTGGAAGTGTGACAGTGTGTAGCATTTGAGTCGGCGGGACGCCATAAACGATAGGCGGTTGAACGGGCATCGTTCTATTTTGAACTGCAGATGCCATTGCGTATGCAAAAACGCACAAAACCAGAGCACCGATAACAAGTAACGCATTTCGGGTGCCCAACGAACCACTATTTCTGGCAGGATTCGAATCACCTGTGCGATGTGAAGCGTCAACTGGTTTTCGAAGTGAGTTCGACGAGTTCGACGAGGATGCGTCCAATTTGCTCCGGGACCCTTCCAGTGGGGAGTCACTGCTAGACGCCGAACTTCGTTGAACTGCAAATCCCGCGCCAGATTCAGAATTTTGATCATTGCCGCGCCGTGAGGCAGGGTAGTCTGAAACAGTTTTTTCGATGCGTTCTAGTTCATGGGCTAACTCCGCCATTGTTTGAAATCTGTCTTCCGGCTTCTTCTGCATACAGCGCGCTATGATTGGTTCCACCAGTTTCAAGGGTGCGGTCATCTGCACTCTCGGACAAGCACTGAGCGGTGGCGCTTCAGTATTCACATGCAACATAAATGTTTCAAGCGCGCTTCCACCTTTAATCGGTGGTTCACCACAAATGGTTTCATACATCAAACAACCGAGCGAATAGATATCTGAGCGCCCATCTATCGACTTACCGCTGCACTGTTCTGGGCTCATATACAGTGGGCTGCCAAAGATTTCACCCGTAATCGTCAAACCTTGTTGCTCGCCATCAATCGGCGTCAATAACTTGGCGATACCAAGATCGACGAGTTTGACGAAATCTTTGTCCCGGTTCGACAAAACTACAATGTTGTTCGGCTTCAAATCTCGATGAATAATTCCTTGGTCGTGAGCATACGCTAGAGCATCCGCTATTTGAATAAACATTCTGATTGCTCGTGCGTCCGATGGTGCCCCTTGCTTCTTAAGCAAATCACCGAGCGTGGGACCATTTAAGTATTCCATGACAAAATATGGTGTGCCACTTGTAGTGGTACCGACATCTAGCACACTAATGAGGTGCGGATGGGACAGCATACTCATCGCTTTGATTTCTTGCTGGAAGCGAGCGCTGGCGTTCTTGTCCAGCACTATATGTGGATGTAGAGCTTTAATCGCCACGGGTTTGTTCAACGAAAGATGCATGGCTTTATACACCGTTCCCATGCCGCCCTGCCCCAGCACTTCCACAATCTGGTAGCGCTCATTAAGACAATCACCAATCGCGATTGCAGTGCTGGGAAATCTTTGACTCGGCGTCTCTTCCATACTGAACCTACTGAAATTAGGAGCTTTATGCGAACAAGCGAGGTCTATCCGAGGAGAGCCTATCCGAGGAGGGCCTATCCAGCAAGCTGCTCGGCTCCTGCAGCAAGCTGCTCGGCTTATGAATTAGGATCGCTTGACCAAGTTGCTAACACTTTTCCATCTTTGTAGGCCTTACCTTCGGCTTTTCGATACGTGACTCGTTCATCGGGATATTCGATGACATCGTTGGGATCAGGAATGCCGACATCAAGAATTTCCAGCATCTCGTCTGAATCGTTGATAAATTGATGCGCAATGCCTTTGCCAGCGGGTTTACTGAAGCACGAGCCTTCACATATCTGATAGGTTTTATCGCCAAGCCTTAGTATGCCGCGTCCACGAATGACTATAAAAAACTCTTCCTGCAAAGAATGACTGTGAAATTTGCACGATTTGGCGCCCGGACGCAATCGATCAATATTCGAGTAAAGACGTTCTGAACCGCCAGCCCTTCCGAGCAGCAGAGTAGTCATAAGTTGATCTGACGCATCAATGCAATCATCCGGCAGCAAATCTTTGTTCAGCAAGACTGATGTTGCAAGCATGTAATTTCCACCTTTGGCGAGATATACAAGTATAAAAGAAAGAGAGAGGCTTTCGCCCCTCTCAATTCCTCCAAATTATGGATAAACTCGAAATCTATTTGATTGAGAGTTCTTTGTTGCTGCGCATTTCTTGTTGCTTAGTGACGCGAGTCTTTCCGTTGAAGTGAGTATCGAGATTGCCAGCAGATACTGGAATGCGAAGAGCTACTTCTTCTTTAGGGATGCTGACAAAGAGGATACCGCGATCCATGCGAGCTTCAATTTGCTCGTGAAGGATTTCGGTTTCGAATTCGAATTCACGTACGAGGTAGCCGGCTGGCAATTCTTTGCTCAGGATGGCGGCCTTTTCGTGGAACATGTTAGGAGTGCGCTTAGCGACCACGATCAAAGTGTAGCCTTCAACTTTGAGTTCGACATCGTCTAGCACAACGCCTGGAAGAGCGATTTCGAGGATGAATTGATCGTCCAATTCGAGGATGTCCGTTTCAGGTGTGGCATAGGTCATGTTTTGGCATGCCCATGGTGCAAGGGTTTCCCCGCCGAAGTTCGTGTTCGATTGTTGATGTCTTTGGTTCATCAACGGACGGCGACGCAACGAATTGAACTGGTTTTCCTTGACTGTTCTGCTGTACAACATAGGATATTCTCCTTGGATTTTGTCTTTCGGTATTTACACTGATCTCTATGAACAACGACGGTCGGCGCTCAGAACTGTGTTGCGATGCGCTTTCTGTTGATGTCCGAGTTCTTTGTTGCGAAAATAATATCGCTAAAAGTGGCATTGAGAGCCATCTTTCAAGATCTATTCCGCTTTAGTCTTGGCCACCTGAAAAGGAACTCATCGAGACACTTTGCAGGTTTTAATTATTGGGGCAAGGTAACAAGAAACTCACGGAAAGCGCTTCTTGATATGAGCCGGCGCACATTAAACGCGTTAGCCTAGCTGAATATCAAGGTTGCCATCAGCTCAACTTAGCGAATTTAAAGCTCTCCGCTGTTGTTCCGAAGATAAATTCGTCCGAAATCTGAAGTCGCTCAATTCAAGATCCATTTGTTTCGTGGTTCAAGACTGGAACGGCGAGTTTGCGTATATCCGCAATTCTCAGTGTTTCAAATCAGCCTGTGATGGAGGTTTCGACGAAGCAGCGCTCAACTCGCTATCCATATTTTCCGACGAGTGCACAACTGGCGATCCTGAGTCCTTTGCCGTGTCTTTTGCACTGACTACAGCGCTTGTTTTGCCTGCGGTAACTGTAGGTGAGTCCGCGACTTTTACGGATGACTTCAGAGGAGCCTTTATTTTTCCTTTCACCTTCTTCTTAGAAGAGGAGGCAAGAGACTTAGGTTTTGCGCGATCATCCAAACGAGAGAGAGTATTTTGCAAGGCCATGGTTTGCGTTTTTGAATCATTCAACTCAGCCGCCGTTGAATCAGATTCTTTTTGTGCAGTTTCAAGTTCTCTTCGAGAGATTACACCTTCCGAATAAAGCGATTGAAATTGAATGACCTTATCTTTCAGCTCTTTCGTACGCTGCTCTTTATCCGCCAAGAGCTTCTTGGCGCTAGCCAATTGAGAAGCAATGTCTTTGCGGCGCGCAGCTAGAGCGGCTGGATTGTTGAAATCGATAGCACCCATGCCAGGAAACATCCCTTCCCCTGCAAATATTGTCGGCGTATCAGGCGGTGGCGGGGGCACTAAACCAAGGCGCGGACTCGACGAATGCTTCACCTGCACTACTTTTTCCTGGGTCTTTGCGGATTTTGGTGCACCCTGAGCAGCTTCGGTCTTTGCGGATTTTGGTGCGCCTTGAGCAGCTTCGGTCTTTGCGGACTTCGGTGCATTTGGTTCCGTCTTAGCCGGATTCGCTCCGCCTTTGGCAGGAGTACCGGCGAGTTGCGCTGACTTGGGAATTGTCACGACTGTGGATTTGCTTGTGACCGCACTTGCTGCTGCTTGGCCAGGCTTTGCAATCGCGGGGACTATATCGGATTTGGAGCTAGTTGCAGTCGGTGCTGTTGCTTGGTGGGGCTTAATAGGCAACGCTACAGTAGTTGCAGATTTTGTGGGGGACTGGGCTGGAATGATGGACGGCGGGATAGTTTTGGTCGACTTGGACGTGACGGTGGATGGAGGGACAGCGTTGGTCGGCTTGGAGGTGACGCTGGCCGGAGTAACAGTTTTGATGGACTTGGATGTGACGATAGCTGGTTGGTGAGGTGCAATCGGTGTCACCGCAGTAGGTTTGGCGACGGGCTTGGCACTGACCGAATTCTGCTGAGCTTGAACCGCCGTGCCGAGTTGGAGCACAGTAGCTAGGCAAAGATAATTGCGGAAGAGTCTTAACATGGAATGCGCAGAGTGGTTCTGGTTTGCATTGTAAGGTATTCTCTAGCCATGGATCCTCAAAATAACATCAGCGTCTTATTTTTAGGCGACGTGATCGGGAAACCAGGTCGTCGCGTGATCAAGCAATATCTTGCTGAACACGCACCAAAAGCCCACTTGATTATCGCAAACGCCGAAAATGCGGCTCACGGTTTTGGCACTACGGAAAGCAATCTGCAAGAATTGCGAGACGCCGGTGTGCAAGCCTTTACAGGCGGAAATCACACATTTGATCGCAAAGAAATTTTCGAATTCATCGATCAGCAACAAAACGTAATTCGACCAGCAAATTATCCAGATGGAACGCCCGGTCAAGGCGCCTGCATTGTTGAACTTGAGGACGGCGTCAAAGTTGGCATGATCAATTTACTCGGACGAGTTTTCATGGAACCGCTTGAATCGCCATTCCTCGTCGCTGAAAAACTCATTGAAAAAATGTCCGAAGAAACCAACATAATAATTGTTGATATGCACGCCGAAGCGACAGCCGAAAAGATTGCGCTTGGATTGTACCTAGACGGCCGAGTATCCGCGGTTGTAGGTACGCACACGCATGTTCAAACCGCAGACGAAAGAATTCTGCCAGGTGGCACTGCATTTTTAACTGATGCTGGCTGTTGTGGACCAATTGATGGAGTGATCGGCATGGACAAGGCAGCCGTCTTCCGTCGTATGGTAAAACAACTACCGAGCCGCTTTGAAGTAGCCGAAGGTCCGGCGATGGTAAATGGTGTCTTGTTTGAGATTGATAATGTGACCGGTAAAGCAAAGAGCATTCGGAGAATTCAATTCAAAGAAGAAGTTGAGAGAGCGGATCAAAGCGCCTCAGCTGATGCTTCTGAACTTTCACAAATTGTATGAGCATCGATTTGCATCTTCATACGCACCATTCAGACGGAACATGGTCGCCAACTGACCTGGTCAATCATGCCATTGCGATCAAAATGAAGCACATCGCGATCACTGACCATGACACAGTGAAGGGGATCAGTGAGGCTCAGGATGCAGCGTGCGGCAAGATAGAAATAATTCCTGCCATTGAAATAAACACTATTTACGTACACGACACGGGCAAACGCGAAGACGTTCACATACTTGGATATTTTATCGATCCAAGCAGCGCGGATTTAACTGAAGTGTTGAACAGACAACAGGAAGCACGTGCACAACATCTGATCGACTCAATCAATGCTGTTGCAGCATTAGGAATTGACATAGACATCGATTCTGTTCAGCGACACGCAGGCATTGGTTCGATAGGGCGGGCCCACATTACTATGGCGATAGTAGAGGCAGGGGGTGCCAAAGACGTTAACGAAGCCTGGGAAAGATTCATGACTAGAAAATCGGAGCATTATGTCCCACGCAACAGCGTTACACCCATGGATGCAATTCGAGCCATCAATGCCGCGGGCGGTATCGCATCGATAGCTCACCCAGGTAAGGAAGAGCATATGGATGCATTGATCTTGCAGCTTCGAGAAGCTGGGTTGAAAGCAATCGAAGCTTTCCATCGCATCCACTCAGTGCATCTCGTGCGTCACTTTATCAAGCTTGCGAACCGAAACAACATGTTGATTACAGGCGGCTCTGACTGCCATGGACCATTCGAATCCTATGCACCAACTGTAGGGTCAATTTCTGTTCCGAAAGAAGTTTTGCAGAACATGCGCAATTGTTATCAAGGCTAGTCCGACACTCAAACTACCACATAGGGATTAGAGCGAGCCGGGTTAGACAGCGCGTGCGCATATTCTGCCGTAGAATTTTTCCTTTGATCAATGCCACGAGTGATGGCATTAAATCGATACCAGCGCAGCAGCCCAACCCACAGTTATTCGGTGATCAGTTTTTTCAATTGCTGAAATAATTTTGTCTTGATTGGATTTATCAGGCATAACTTTTAGTCCTGATCAAAGATGCCGAGTGCTCGCTCGAATTAATACCCGAGAACGGGAAGCCATAAAATTCGCGGCATAGCTTACTTCAGTTTATCCAGCTGCCCTTTGACGACGGAAATTTCCACTTCGCCAATTTGACTCCAAGCGGCTTTTCCATTCTTATCCAAAATTACTTCGAATGGAATATATCCTGTTTTTCCTGGCGGGTTGTAATACGTCTTGATTAGTTTTCGGGCGTCATCGTTACCGGGATGATCAACATCGATCACGATAAATTTGACTTCGCCTTTCGGTGTTTTGTGATAGATATCCACCAGTCGTTTAGCTTGACGATTGGTGTTCAAGTCACAGGCAGCACCGAAAAAAATGAGTGTCGGAATCCCAGGAGCTAATTGAGCGTCATCAATATTGGTTGCAACGATAGGGAAACCCGAATCAATATCCTGAGTAAACGAGATACCCGCCCGCAACTTCAAGTCTTCAGCGGCGAGAATCTTGCCTCCACTCGATGCAAGCGCCATGACAGCGACCGAAGCAACGATTATTTTTTTGGATCTAAAAAATTCCATTGAGTATTTCATGCAGTAGTCAACTAACGAGACAAAGCTATTGTCTCAAATTAGACCTCCAGTTTACTAAAGGGTCCTGTCACATCTTCGCTTCAGATAAGCGCTCCACATTTTCTCCTATACAAGGAGACAATGTCATAAAGTTATCCTAGGATAGTCTGTCCTAGGAGCGCCTGTCCGAGGAGGGCCTATCCGAGNNGCAAGCTGCTCGGCTCCTGCAGCAAAGCTGCCCGACTCCGCAAGCTGCTCGACTTATGTTCCTTAGAACTAATTGCCAACTGATCGACGATTGAAGTCGCTAGCTTTGAGGTTGTGGACGAATCGCGACCACTTCTGTTGGTCATAACTCAAGCAATATTCGTAGAGGCTGCGCAAGAGTCGTCTACCTGAATCTGACTTACCCTTGAAAGTATAAGCGGATAAATCGACCGGCTCATTTGCTACGTCCATGAGTTTGCGCTTCACCTGCTTCTTGCTGGATCTCAACATGGCCATCTCGCAGTGCACCACGCGATCAACGTTGTTTAACGGCGCTGAACTGAGCCGCTCAATTAACCATTGAGCGAGCACTTCTGTGGACGGCGTCCTGGGGTCAGCCGCATGAAGATATTCGGCGAATGCTTCCAGAATCACGTTGGCTTCCTTTCAGTCAAGAGGTGTAGACATTCCTGTTAAGAGCTATCTTAATTCGTTCTCTTGCGACTATAGCACAGGTAGACAAGAGGGCAATCCCTGCATACGTCATAGACTCCAACTTCTTGTCAAATTCTCTGAGCGGCGTATGACGCCCAAATTGGCGTTGTTATCGGACGTCTGTTACGAAGCAAATTAAAGTTTTGAAAGTGAATCTACTTAAGCTTTCAAAGCGCTATAATATGGCCACTTGAGGGCGTTCTAGCTCAAGATTCTTTTCTTAAACCGTGTCTTGTTTTGCTGATCTCCGGAAGACCTGCCGATCGGGTCGTAACTGAGATGAACCCTCTAAGATTGTCATCGGCAGCGGCTTTCCCGACTCGCTGATTGCTGGCGAAGCGCAGGTCATCAGACCACCTTTCGTGTCGCAATCTTTGCGGAAAGCCCAATAGGTGGAACCTAAAGCATTCTTTCGTGAAAATTTTTCGGAGCAGAGACAATCGTTAAATCGTTCGTGGGTGAACAAAACCCGCAGGTCAAGCCATCTTTAGCAACTGAAGTCAACAACTCTGAATTTTCAAGATTGTTGACTGAAGAGCTGCTTGAGCAAGTCAATCGTCCCGGCCAATATCTTGGAAACGAATGGGGCGCAGCACGGAAAGACTTCGACAAAGCATCTGTGCGGCTAGCTTTAGCTTTCCCAGATTTGTACGAACTTGGCATGTCCAATTTCGGTTTAAAAATCCTCTACCAAATTGTCAATTCTACTGACGGGCTGCTTGTTGATCGCAGTTACGCACCGGGCTCGGATCTTGAAGCACTGCTGCGAACGAACAAAGTGCCGCTCTGGGGCTGGGAATCACGTCGACCATTGAAAGATTTTGAATTGGTTGGTTTTTCATTACAGTATGAGCTCTGTTATTCCAACGTTCTAAACATGTTGGATTTAGCGCAGGTCCCAGTTTTAGCGCAAGATAGAACAGAATTGTTTCCCCTTGCCTTCGGCGGCGGACCATCTTCGGTCAACCCTGAACCAATGGCACATTTTATGGACTTTTTCATCATTGGCGATGGGGAAGCGGCGATACCAAATGTGATGAACGTCGTACGCGAGTTCAAGGCTCGCTATCCGAACGGGCAAGGAAAGTGTTTCCGGCGAAGGCTTTTAGTTGAACTTGCCACCACGGTTGCCGGTGTCTATGTTCCTTCTTTATATGTATATGGAAATGACAACAAAGCACCTAAGCAAATTGACTTAGAAACATTGGATTTGGCCAAAGACTGTGACATTGCTCACGAGCACTGTTCAATGGAAGGGTGCCAAACCAATTTGCCCGAGCGCGTCTTGCGACAGACAATCCCTTTGACAGACAGCAATCAACCGACCACATCGCTAGTTCCTTATTTGTCACTTGTACATGATCGAGAAGTCTTGGAAGTGCGACGTGGATGCGATCGCGGCTGCCGTTTTTGCCAGCCCGGATACACGTTTTTACCGGTCAGGGAACGTTCCACTGAAGATCTGTTGAAGCTATCAACGGAAGCTTTGTCAAAGAGCGGGCATCAGGAATACTCGATGTTGTCTTTGTGTGTAAGCGATTACACAAGTTTGCATGAGTCAGTTCGTGCTCTCAATCAAGAACATGCGGCCAGACGATCTTCTCTGTCATTTCCTAGTCAACGTGCGGATCGTATGAACTTGGAACTTGCTGAGGAACTCAAGGCTGTTCGTAAAAGTGGTATCACTTTGGCACCGGAAGCTGGCTCTGAAAGACTGCGCGCTATCATCAACAAAGGCTTGTCACATCAGCAAATTATTTCAGCTATTGAAGCTGCATATCAGTCAGGTTGGACTTCGGTCAAACTCTACTTCATGTGCGGGTTACCGCTGGAAGAAGACTCAGATCTCGCTGGTATCGTGGAGATCCTCAAGGAAGCAACCACTCACTGTCGAATCATAAGAAAAACGGACCCGACTAAATACAAGAAAGATATTGAGTTTACCTGCACGATCTCGAACTTCGTACCAAAGCCGTTTACGCCGTTCCAATGGTTCGGTCAAGTAACGCCGGAGGAAACTGTTCGTCGCCACAAGGTGCTCAAACAAAAGCTGAGAGAATCAGGACTTCGACATGTCCAGCTCAATTTGACAGACACAGCAATCAGTCTTTTAGAAGCAGTAATCTCACGCGGTGATCGCAACGTCGGCACAATGATCTACGAAGCCTGGAAAGCTGGGGCCGTTTTTGATGCCTGGGATGAACACTTCAAACCGCAAATCTGGCACGACGCCGCTGCCAAGATCGGCACCTCACTGGAAGAGCTTGCCTGTTCGGATCGCGAGGTAGGCTCGGAACAGCCTTGGGACGCTATTCACGTCGGCTTGAACACCTGGTGGCTCGTCAAAGAATGGGAGAAAGCCGTTGTCGCTGTAGAAACGGCACCTTGCACCGAAAATGTTTGTCACGCCTGCGGCGTTTGCACCGAGCTTGATACCACTCATCTACTGGCAGCGCCAAAACCAGAAGTAATGAAAAAGAATCCGTTTGTCAAAGAGTTGGCTGTCACCACCGATGAAGACAGTCATCCATCACTGTTCTTCACCAAGCCCCCGGCGGCTCCGGAAAACGAAGTTTTACAGAGAATTAGATTCAGATTCACAAAATTTGGCGATTTGCGTTTCATTTCTCACCTCGATTTGCAGCATCTTTTTGCCCGTGCCTCGCGCCGAGCAATTCTGAACGTTGCTTACACAAAGGGATTCAATCCTGCTCCGCGTCTGAATCTAGCGGCGCCACTGGCGCTGTTCCAAGAATCTGAAAGCGAAGTCGGCGAAGTCGATCTTTCCACGATCGTCTCAACAGACGATTTCATGGCGCGATTCAACGCGCAATTACCTGCAGAAATCCAAATCATCGAAGCTAGAGAAATTCCAGTTTCGAACATCTCGCTTGCATCAATCTTGGGCTCTGCCACCTACAGAGCAACTATTGTGCGATTGGCGGATAGCAACGCTGACCGCGCCCAATTGGGAAGCTATCGAACAGTTCTGGACAAGCTTGTCCAAGACTTACTAGCAAAAGAAGAACTCTTCTTACAGTTGCCTAATTCCTCGGAAAAGGCGGGCAGCTTGCTGCCCAAACTAGCCACGGAAAAGACAACCACTACTGAACTCGCGGCGTCAAACGCTGCAAAACGAAAAAATATTCGCCCTGGAGTCCTATCTCTCAAACTGGTTGATCCCTCAACTGGCACTCTTGAAATGGAATTGGCACACGGACCAGAAATGCATGTGAAGCCAAACGACGTTTTGAAATGTCTGCAACCAGAAGACCAGCCTCTGCTCGAAATTGTTTGGCGGATTACCCGCACTCAGTTGAAGGGACAGGGCGGTGCACCTTTGTTTAACGTGTAAACCAAAAATGTTGAAATCAAAATCCAACAAATTTCCAAGCCTCGGGCAATTCACTGTGAAGACAGATTCGCGCCCGAGTCGATCAATTTGCGCCCCAAATTCGGTGCGCACCATCTCTAGACTTTTAGACCAATAAGAGGAGCCTTATGAAAAAGTCACTTGTAATCTCCGAGCATGACAGCATCGCGGCGATACTCGAGAACGAACGCGTTGTCGAGTTCTTCGTTAACCGCGGCGAGTTGTTGCTAGGTGACATTTATTCCGCAACAGTGGAGAACATACTGCCTGGCATTGACGCAGCATTCGTCAATCTAGGAAAAGACAAAATGGGATTCCTGCACGCTAATGATGTGCCAGGACAAGGTCTGCTCAAAGAGCGGCTAGTGCCCAAACAAAAATTGCTGGTGCAAATAACCAAAGAACCAACAGGACATAAAGGCCCACGGGTTTCAACGGCAATTAGTTTACCCGGCAGGTTTCTTGTCCTGGTGCCTGAAGAGCGCGGCGTTTCGATTTCGCGCAGAATCAGCGAAGCCAGAGAAAGGGCCCGTTTGAAATCGGTCGTCAACTTAATGAAGCCTCCCGGCGTCGGTCTAATTATCCGTACCGAAGCTAAAAGCCAGGGCGAAGGTGAACTCTTTGAAGATTTCGAGCAACTATGGGATCGCTGGCAAACAGTTGTTTCCGAAGGCGAAGCCTCAATCGGACCAACCCTGATTTACAGAGATCAAGATCTGCTTTATCGCGTAATTCGCGATGCCTATTCAAATGATGTCAGCGAAATTATTTGCGACAGCCCAGATGGACAAAAGCGTGCTCAAGAATATCTACAAGGATGGGCGGGGCGCACAACGCGAGTCACCTATCACACCGGCGAAGACAGCTTGCTCGTCTCGAAAGGCGTCGATAAAGAAATTGAAGCAGCGCTATCAGATCGGGTCGAACTGCCGAGCGGCGGTCACTTGAATATTCAACCAACCGAAGCGCTGACTGTAATCGACGTCAACTCAGGTCGTTTCACAAGCTCGCGCACTCAAGCAGAAACAGTACGTCGAACAAACGTGGAGGCGGCGCAAGAAATTCCTCGCCAGCTGCGTTTGAGAAATATTGGTGGCATGGTCATCGTCGACTTTATCGACATGGATAGTCGTAAGGATCAACAGCAGGTTCTGGAAGTCTTCCAGAGAGTGTTGGAAGAAGACCGCGCCAAGCCACAATGCGGTCAACTGTCTGATTTAGGTCTTGTCGAATTGACGCGGCGACGCCAGGGACAGAGTTTGCGAGAACTTTTCACAGTGCATTGCACTGGCTGCTCTGGACTGGGAGTGGTGCCTACGCTTGAAATCGGAACAGCCGAAAACCGGCGCGTGATCAGCTTCAAGAGTCAGGAAGAAGCTGCCAAAAATCGGAGCAATCGCAGACCGCTGCGCCAGCAAGGCGGCGGACAACTGCGCGCGGCCACCGCACACAATGGCAGAATTATGCCAACTGTCGATGAGGAAATAGAGGAATTTTCAGACGTACCTGAGGATATTCTCGATCAAATGCCGGACGACTTGCTCGTAGATCCAGCTACTCGCGAGCTGAAAGGCGGCGTCAAACGCGCCCCGTTTGGTAACGAAGCTGAGTCAGACGAAGATGATGATACTGATCACCTGACCTTCGATGTGCAAAATGAAGACTTCGCTCCAAAGGCTAATCTCTTTGAAGAAAGCTTTGCTGAAGACGATGATGACGAAACACTCTCGAGCGGTTTAGTCGAAAACATCACTGCTGTTGAACACGTTTTCAATGACATGGGAACTCGTTCTAGATTCGAGCAACCAGCCGAGCAAGAAGTGGCAGTCGAGGTCTTAGAGGTAAGCCAACACGGTGCTCCAACAGCTAGTGCGATTGTCATCGACCGTGACGAGATCGAAACAGCAACTGAAGTTGCATCTCAAACAGAAGACGAAGTTGAAGTTGAAGTGGAAGAAGAACTGGTGTCATTTGCCACCAGCAGTCCTTTTGAAACGGAATACGATCCAATCACCGGTGTTTACAGACTGAAAGCACGCAATGTGCCTTCTGAAGATACCGAAAACGGTCAGACAGAAGGTCAAAGCCACGACCAGCATGGGCATGAACATGGTCAGGATCAACCTGATCACAGTCATGAACATGGACATGATCACAGTCATGATCAAAGCCATGAGCAAGGTGCAGCTCACACTACTGAGTCACACCAATCTCACCACACAGGCGAATCGGACTCCAGCACTGATCACGCCGAATCAGGTCGAGGCGAGCAGTTGCACCTGTTTACCGACTCTGCAAATGATGCGGAGAAACGGCACGAACATGACCATCACGAACAGCAACCGAACTCGTCTGCCGACCAACAAGATCAAGGCGCTGGCGAGGGATCCACAACTTGGAATGACACTACCAACGATGCCGAGCATAACCAGCAAGGCACCAATGAGCAAGAATCGGAGCAACACGATCAAAACGTTTACTCCGGGACCTCCCAACATTGGGGCGAAGATAACGGCTAAGTCCGACTCTAGACCCAATTCATGAACTTGAAGGACCAGGATGCAGAATTGCATTCTGGTTCTTCGTTAGGCCGCCTGTCACATTTCAGTAATAATCTCCGCCTAACATTGTTGTTTATCGCCCACAGGCGCTACCGAGCGGCTGAGAGGTGCTCAAACTTTGCTCAAATTCGTGCGCGATGATCTAGCAATCATCGACAGAACAACTGCCAAAGCTCACTCATAGCGGGATATTACGTTTGATGTGTCACCGAAAATGCCTACAAAAGTACCCCTCCGCCTCTCCATACGTACTTCTACGCATTGACGGCAGCACATTAACAATCGATAATAATTATGGCAGGATACGCAGAAGTCTCACCTATGCGTTTTCTAACTTACATTGAGCGGCCCAAAGGCTGCTTAGTTGGTAGGCTTTAATAATCCTTGGATACACAGACCTAAGTCTTCATCCACTTTCGCGAGGTTTTTATGCGACGACATCATGGTAAGCGCGGTGCAACGCTCTCTCTAGTGGTTGTGACCACTCTGGTTATCATGGTCATAGGCATGGGGATCTTCTTCCTCTCCAAGTTACTAGGCGGCGCCAGGGAATTACAGAACGCAACTGACTCAGGCAATCTGAACGTTGCCAAACAAAGCCTTCGCTATCCATCGCTTAAGCTGTTCGGTGCAAGTGGACCATACGACATGTCAGGTCCAAGATTGGCGCTGGCACGGCAAAACTTTGGCCAATTAAAAGACCCTACCACTGGTGAACTTGATCTGCTGGTATACAACAGAGCAGTAGGCCAAGCGATGCTCGTGGCCATGAACGCCAGTTCGGATTCCGGTCTCAATTCACCAAATCCACTAGGGCTGGCCGATGCCAAGACTCTCATCGACCTGCTCGCCAACCCCAACGATGGCTTGGGCAGAGGACTGGCCAACAAACTAGACGGCGATAGTCAGATGGATACAAGTTTCACAAATTTGGCTCAATTGGCTTCTATAAGGATGCTTAACAAACCAGGCACCTCGCCAGGCAACACGAGTTCTGCCAAAGAGATTTCGTATATGGCGCCTTTGACCGCCACCAATTTGCAGCTAAATCCAGCTTCAATTCCACCAGGCTTCTTGAGCAACAATTCGAACTTTCTTGCCAACAATCTGATCAGCCAAGCAGGTTCCACATATCTCAAGGGCTACTCCTTAATTGATATCCCGACTATTACCGACAGCAGCAGCTTCCCGCTGATGGGCGTACCTTTGCGACCAATGAGCAATCCGCATCTAGTTAGCGAATTCGATTTCAAAAAATTGAAAGCCACGCCTCTGGCTGGTCAAGCTAACATCGCTGCAGCCAGTCGCATCCCTCCTAATGCCTTCAAATCTGGCGGCTGGGGCGGTGAATCATATCAAGGCAATGCAGTGAACGCTAAGTCTTGCGCTATCGCTGGCACTGTCGCATTGCAGGGTCAATTTACAGCGAGCATTCCTTGCGGCTTTATTGTTGTCGCTAATGGACCAGGCAATACGCCGTTCGGTTCAGCCGGCGCCGTGAACACGGTTCCTCCTGCGGCAGGAATGACCGATAATGCTTATGGTGGCGGTTCAGGAGACATCTTTTCAGACGTCCTGATGTACAACACTGTCTATGTCACCAATAATGGTGCCATGTCCACAGATCCACAGAAAATTGTGGATATTCAAAACTGGAAAAAAGCGCAGACCAATGCAGGTCTTCCAACTACACCAGTGCCGACCGCTCTTGCCGATGGTCTGAATGGACCAAGCCCTAAGCAGAGTTTTGCCGATGGCATAAACGCCAACGAAACTCCAGCTGCTTGCACACAGTACAATTCATCAAGCGGGGAACCTGGTTTTAGTCAGAAGTGCGTCGACAGTTTACCTTCCATGGCCAGCGTATATAACACCAATTTACCTTCGCAAGGTGGCGCCGGTGCGCTAAATGGGCTGATGGCTCTGGAAAAAGAAAAAGCCGTCGTCATCAATGCTCGTCCAGGAGGCGGCCCAGCAGTGGTGAGTGGACTGGCTGGACCAACCGGCAACTGTACGGGTCTCAAAACATTCCCTACCTCAATTGGACCAATGGTGCCAATTCAATTTGGACAGACCGGGACCATCGGCGCATTGTTGGGAAGCTTCTCAGCCTATCCTCAAGCTAGTGCTAATGAATCAATCATCTATAACTCGATCACACTGAAACTCAAGCAGATCAAGCCATCAGCTAGTGCCTCTGAGATTCAAGGTGTACTAAACGCGTCTCTGCCGATGGGCGCTCTGCGTTACATTTGGTTGGATGACAGCGGGAACTTCAAAGTCACAGATTCGGGAAGTTTGCCTACCTGGATTAATCCAAGCAGCATCTTGCCTGATGGTTCTGAAGTAATTGCCAGCACAGGTAATCTAGACGTCGTGCCGTCGTTTGTGAACATACCCGGTGAGCAACACTTCCCCAACCCGTGGGATTGCCATAGTGGCGTGTCTACATATCAAAACACAGCGGACTGGACTAATTCATCCGGCTTCAATTGCCTTCAAGGCGTATTGCGTTTCTCAAATTGCGCAACAGATGCTGGACAGCCATGGCACTGCCCCTGCTAAGCGGGAGCTTGAAAGTGACAAGGCTAATTCAGACATTGCTTGCTCTCTGCGTCGTTGCAACTGCACCGATGCCAGCGGCGCTCGCCGATACATACTCAAAAGCGGCTCAGCCGCGTCAGTTCAGACCAGTCACAGCTGATCGAGAATACGCTAGCGAGATTTTGACTCAACCGGTAGATATACCGGGCGTGCCCCCGTTTACTGGTAGATCCAAGTTCTTATCCGGTTTGCGCTATCCAAATGATCGCTTGGGCTATCGAATCGGCTTGACCTATGCCGCTACTGAAGACGAAAACCAAGTACTGGAATGGTACAAGACATCTCTCACTTCCTACTCCTGGAAGCTATTAGACATTTCGCCAGATGCAAAAACGATCACTGCGGTAAAAGAGGGAAATACTTTTACGGTGCGAATCAGTCCCAATCACGTTCCTGGCTACCGTACGGTTATGGTTTTGTCGTTTAAGTCTGTCAGCAGGTAACAACATGCGCGCTGCTGGTGGAATTGCTCTAGCGACTCTGCTGGCAATATCAGCGACACCATATACGGTGCAAGCATTTGAAAGTGGGCGAGACGATCGTCCACTTGCCGAGGAAAAGCCCGACCAAAAAACTCTTAATCGCCTCGCCGAAGCGGTGGAGAAAAATCCGAACGACGTAGCGGCTCGCTGCGAGCTCGGTGCTTGTTATGACAAATTGGGTCTGCCGGATTTAGCCCGTGAGCAGTATTCTCTCGCCGTAAAGATTGCACCAAATAATCCTCATCTCTGGATAAACAGAGTTAAGCAAGAGCTCAAAAGCGGTCGTTCGGAATTAGCTATGCACTTGATAGAATCAGCTCACGAGCGATTCGCCAACGATCCAGAAGTGCTTTTTTGGTATGGCAATTATTCCGCCGCCAAACAACGCATAGACGAAGCCGCCTTCGCTTACCAGCTGGCGCTGAAACAGAACTCGGATGTGGAAGGACTTAGATCGGCCCTAGGCGAGATCTGCCTCGAAAAAATGCGTTATGGCGACGCTCTGACGTTGGCTAATGAAGAAATCAAAACTCACCCCAACTTTTGGCTAGCCTACAAAGTTAAAGCGTTTGCCCTTATGGGCTTGAGAAGACCGGCTCAAGCCTTGGCACCACTGAGAGTGGCATATGCAAACTACCCGACGAAGGCCACGGTAGCGCGCACTTACGCTCATGCTTGCATCTGGTGCGGCAACTATCAAGAAGGATTGGAGCCAGCTTTGACTTTTCTCGATGCCACGTCCAGCCTGACCACAAATGACATTGGCGCAAAACAAATGCTTTCCACAATTTTGGAGAATCTGCCTAAATCAGTGGTGGAACAGGAATTACCGGCTCTATCCAAGAAAATTCAGGCAGCCAAGCCGAACGCAGCGTACTATTTTGCGCTCGGAGACACGTTGGACAAGTTAGGCCTATATGAGCTGGCCATCGGGCAGTACACCAGCGGTCTAAAGATGGAGCCTGAATTCGCACGCGCCTTGTTCAGATTGGGCAGTGACTATGAGACAGCCAGACGTGACTATCGCACAGCTCTGCTCCTCTACGCAGCCGCCAATCGCTTGGCTCCTGATGATCCTGAAATTCTCAGCCATCTATGGCGTCTAAACAACAGATATAAAACCAGATCCAATGACTTAGCCTGGCAACTGAAAGATTGGATGCAACCGGCAATACCATCTGCAATGGAAATCAATGCGAAATAGTAAATCGGTGTGGCTGATCATGATTCTGTGCTTATGCGCCCTCACGCCTGCCTATACAGCCGACAAACCAAAGGGCGTGGAAGCGCCTATTTTGAAAGGACCGTTCCTACCGCGGGCCAAAGAATTTGAACTAACAGGCGAGGTCGTTGACACATGGTGTTTTACTTCGCAAACAATGGGACCCGGTCGCGGCAATCGGCATCAAGCCTGTGGTCTTGCTTGTGCAGCCGGGGGCGTCACCCTGGGCATCGTCGACGATAAGGGCACTCTCTATATCGCCGCCAAGCACAAAGGCTACCAGGGCTGCAAGGAACTGCTGATGCCGTTCATGGCCAAACGAGTTCACGTCGTCGGCTGGCTTGCTCAAGCCGGTGGCTGCAACGTTCTCAAAATCAATTCAGTGAAACTAGCCAAATAAAACGAAGCGCGGACCGTTACGGATCGCAAATCCTAACGGGTCGAAGCTCCTAACGGATCGCAGTGCACTACATCCGATACCAGGAATGATCGCGCCTTCGGATCCTATCGACCATCTTGGCGTTTTTTAGCCATGCTCAAACTAAATCCAAAACGCACCGCTGATGATGTCATTTCAGGCGGCAGGATACTGGCCTCAACGTTCGCCCTGGGGTCATTTTTCAAAAGTTCGTAAACGAAGTCTTTATCGGTTCTAAACTGTTGATCCTCGACGTAGAAGGCACCACAGAATTGACCTTTATAGACATAACCGAGGCAGGTCGCTGAATTGGACGGCAAAGTGATAGCCAGACAGGCGGTATTACCTTTGCTTTCAAACCAACCGCATATGTAATCCATGTAAGCACGAGCATCATAGTCGTCATTGCGCTGCACCGGATAGCCAAGGAACAAGGCGGACATTGCCAGGGTAACATTCTCAGGCAAGTCATAGATTTTGACGTCTGTGTCGGGCACTTCCAAGTCAGAGAGCATGTTTTGCAGTGACTGTTCAGTAGGCTGCGTGTCCGGCATAGACTTACAACCGTATATACAACCAACGGCTCGTCCACGATAAAGCAACATAGCCGATCTAGACAACTTGCTTTCGCAGGCGGCTTTGACGCAACCCGTTCTCATGCCGCCTTCCAAATCTGTTATTAGCCACTCGAGGTCGTAATCCTCGATTTTGAATTCATTGAGCGATTCACGATCTATTGGTGGCAGGATCAGGTCAGTGGCGCGCTTGAGGTGGAATTTCCGAGGTGTTGTCGCGGCCCAGACGCCGAAGGCTGCCTCAGCCTCAGTTTGCCCTTCCAGGGAAATTGATTGCTGTGCAGGAATCGAAATCAGCCGTCCGCCGCTGCTGTTGTCGGATGTCACAATTGGTTGAGCGCTTGGTGACGCATATGGATGTGGTGCTTGTGCGGTTGGCGGTGCTTGTGCGAATATGGACTCCTGTGCGGCTGGCGCCTGTGCCGCAGGCACCGTCGGCACGGCAGGCACCGTCTTGATACCGCTGCTGTTGTAGTTCTTGTACATCTCTTCGTCTGGACGCGGCGGAGTCGCTATGGGCTGCTCTTCAGCAGGGTACTGTTCCAATTCTTGATAAGCGCCAGCCTCGGTGCTCTGGTCGATTTCGTCCAAATGTTCTTCCCAACGCACAGACGTATGCGCCTGCACTTTGGGGCTGTTGTTGGAAAAACGAGCCGACAACAAAATTCGATGATTATGCACGCACACGAACTGAGCAAGTATTTCTTCGTCCGTACGCAAAATTGCTTGAGTAGGAAGAAATCCAGGTAAATTGTCCTTCGGGATAGTTACAGCGTAGCCGCCAGGCTCTGCTTTAACGACCTTGCAAACCACATTCTGGCCAGCTTTATATCCCGATAATTTCCAGGGATTCAACGGACTCATCGAGAACCCTATGCTTACCTCTTAGTGACCGTATCAGCGTAGCTGGAACCTTCCATAATCACCTTTATCTTACAGGAAAGAACTTGCTCCAAACAGCTTTCCAGGCTTGTGCAAGTGACCTGCTGGATATTGAAGCACCAGCCCACTCATCTCTCTGTACCACATTTGAGTCGGAATTCTCGCTACAACAGCTCGATTTTGCCTCAACTGGCTCAACACAGCTTGTTGACACAGTTTGAAGTGTTTTATGACAGGCCATGCAGCTTCCTGCGCATTGCGGATCGATGTCTAACCAGGTGTTGCAACGAGGGCAAGTCATACCCGCGCTTTGCCCTGATGGCGGGCTTAAATGGCAGTTGCAATTGGGACAAATGAGGCGGTTTTGTAGCATGTCATCTCTTCGCTGTGCCGTCATTATCACTATGCGATACTTCGATGAAATTGGCTAGCTGCCTGCCTATTGCGATTTCCAATTGATTTTTGGAAATTATTATCGGACCGCCTGGAATGTTTTTTTGAACCTGGATGCGAGAGCCCTCACCGATGCCGAAACGCAGCGCCTGGTAGGTAATTTCGTCGTTGAGTGTTCTTTCGACGACCAACCACTGACCATCTTTTCCATCGCTTAGCGTCAATCTGTCACCTCAAAAAAAACAACGTGAACTTTATCTAATCATGTAGGAGTTTTACCGACCGATCGACTGGCCGCTTTTCTCGTCTCATTAGTATTGCGAGTAGTTTGGGGAGGCGCCTTCTTTTGCTCACGACAGGTCGGGCAGAGTCCAAAAATCTTGAATTGTGCATCTATTACTTCAAAGTTATGCCGTGCACCGATTTTTTGCCCCGCCTCCTCGAGAAAGTGATCTTCAAACTCTAGAGTCATATTGCAACCGATACAAATAATATGCTGATGAGGCAAGGTGTCTTGCTTGAGTTCGTAATGTTTGTGCCCCTCGGCAAAATCTAGTTCCCTGAGTAATCCAAGCGACGAGAGCAGCTTCAAAGTTCGATAAGCTGTGGCAAGACTGACATTTGAGCCAAGCTCAAGCAATTTCGCGTGCAATTCTTCTGCAGACAAGTGATTGCCGTGCGGCAGATCGCGAAAAATCTGCAAGATCGTCTCACGCTGGGCGGTTATGCGATGCCCACGTTTGCGCAACGAGTCAAAAACCGGATCAGAGGGATTGCTCTGTCCGTCTGGCTGCAGCGCTTTGACGTCTGATGGATTATTCCTATCTGGCACAAAAAGCTCCTGGCTTTGCGAGAACATATCCAAGGAGATGTCCGCATACATCATAAAACACGAATCAAGTCAGAACAACCAAAAGAAGGTTTAGACCAGCGCTTTGTTCAAATTAAGACAATCCCGAAGGAAATGACCAGTGTGAGATTCCTTGCTTGCTGCCAATTTCTCAGGTGTGCCTTCAGCGACAATCGTGCCACCGCGATCCCCACCTTCCGGTCCGAGATCGATAATCCAATCTGCCTGCTTAATTACATCTAGATTATGTTCGATAATCAAGACAGTGTTGCCAGCGTCAACAAGACGATTGAGAACATGCAGAAGTTTGTCCACATCGGCAAAAGAAAGACCGGTCGTAGGCTCGTCCAGAATGAAGATTGTCTTTCCAGTTGAGCGCTTCGACAGCTGTTCTGCCAGTTTGACTCTTTGCGCTTCGCCACCAGATAAGGTGGTAGCAGATTGACCAAGCTTGATGTAGTTCAGACCAACTTCTTGCATCGTCGTCAATTTGGCTTCAGCCTTGGGCACGTTGGCAAAGAAAACCAGGGCGTCTTCGACGGTCATTTCCAAAACATCGCCAATCGACTTGCTTTTAAATTTGACTTCCAAAGTCTCACGATTGTAGCGAGCCCCTTTGCAAACGTCACAAGTGACAAAGACCGAAGGCAAAAAATTCATTTCAATCTCGTTCATGCCCTCGCCGCGGCATGCCTCACAGCGACCGCCTTTGACGTTGAAAGAGAATCTGCCAGGCAAATAACCACGCGCTTTGGCTTCATTCGTCAGGGAGAATATGTCGCGCACCACATCAAACAAACCAGTGTAAGTTGCTGGATTTGAACGAGGCGTTCTGCCAATTGGTGATTGATCGATATCGATCACTTTATCGAGATTGTCTACACCAGTTACACTCGTCACCCCTTTCGGAATCGGAACAGGGCTGCCAAGCTCGTGTTTCAAATACTGGTAGAGCAAATCGTTGACGAAACTTGACTTGCCAGAGCCGCTCACACCAGTAACGGCGACGAACTTGTTGAGCGGAATGTTGACGCTGATATTTTTCAAATTGTTTAACTTCGCACCGACAACTTTCAAATATTGACCGTTGCCAGCGCGCCGTTTCTTTGGCACCTGAATAGACTTGCGACCTGATAAATACGCTCCTGTCGATGAAGTTTTGGATTTACAGATATCGTCAATCGTTCCTTGTGCCACCAAATGACCACCATGAACACCCGCGCCTGGGCCAATGTCAATGAGCCAATCTGCTTGCCGCATCGTGTCTTCGTCATGTTCAACAACGAGAAGGGTATTGCCGAGGTCGCGCAATTTCTTCAAGGTATGGATCAGTCGATTATTGTCTCGCTGATGCAACCCGACTGACGGTTCATCCAAAACATAGAGCACTCCGGATAGCCCGGATCCAATTTGAGTCGCTAAACGGATGCGCTGCGCCTCGCCACCAGATAAGGTATTAGCTTGTCTGTCCAAAGTAAGATAATCCAAGCCAACGTCTGACAAAAATTTGAGTCGAGCGCTGATTTCGATCAACACCTGATGAGCGATCGTTTGTTGGCGAGTGGTTAACTGCTCGGGCAACTTCTCGAAGAAGTGCAGAGCTTTGACTACGGAAAGGGCGCAGACTTGCGCAATGGAAAGATCACCCGTGCGAATAGCCAAACTTTCGGGCTTTAGTCGGGAACCCTGGCAAGCAGCGCATGGCATTTGAGTCATGTAATTTTCAATATCGGCGCGAGCTCGATCTGATTGAGTTTCATCATGGCGTCGAGTCAAATTAGGAATAATGCCTTCAAAGGGTTTGCGATATTCCCAGAATTCCCGCCCATCATAAGAATCGTGAGCAAGCTTGATCTTTTCCTCTCCAGAGCCGTAAAGAATGACATGTTGAGCAGCTTTAGGCAGTTTTTCAAAGGAGACGTCAGTTTTGAATTTATAGTGCTTGGCCAGGGAAGAAAGGATCTGATCGTAATATGGATTGCCAGTTTTAGCCCAGGGATAAATTGCTCCTTCAGCCAAAGTTTTCTTTGCGTCGGGCACCACCAGTGATGGATCTACTTCAAATACCGATCCCAGTCCATGACAGTCGGGACAGGCGCCGTATGGACTGTTGAAGCTGAAAATACGAGGAGATATCTCGGCAAAGCTGATATTGCAATTAGCGCAAGCAAATTTTTCGGAAAACAATAGTTCTTGTTTGGCACCATCTGGAGCATCGACAAGATCAACAAGAATGTTAGATTTGCCCCACTTCAAACCAAGCGAGAGGCTGTCTGCAAGTCGGGATTGAATGGTGGCGCGCACAACCAATCGGTCGATCACCAATTCAATCGTGTGCTTCTTTTGTTTATCCAATTCGATGTCATCTTCGAGTTGATGCACAACCCCATCAATGCGCACCCGCACAAAACCTTCCTTGCGCAAATCCTGAAAGAGTGACTGATATTCACCTTTTCGTCCCGAAATCAGGGGAGCCAAAATTTGAATCTTCGTACCTTCCGGCAAGGCCAAAACACCATCAACAATTTGGTCGATTGTTTGAGGATTAATCAGGCGATCGCACTGCGGGCAGTGCGGTGTGCCGCAACGAGCATAAAGCAAACGCAGATAGTCATAAATTTCAGTCACCGTGCCAACAGTTGATCGTGGGTTGTGACTGGTCGACTTTTGATCAATGGAAATTGCCGGACTCAGTCCCTCAATGGCGTCAACATCGGGCTTATCCAGTTGACCAAGAAACTGACGCGCATAGGCTGAAAGTGACTCAACATAACGCCTCTGACCTTCGGCAAATATAGTGTCGAAAGCAAGAGAGGATTTCCCCGAGCCACTAACACCGGTGACAACCACCAATTTGTTTCGAGGAATGGAAATATCGATATTTTTGAGATTGTGCTGACGAGCGCCTCGAACAACGATCTCGTCTCCGGTGCTTGGGCTTTTGGCCCCATTCGTTCCGCCGTTTTTTCCGCCTTCCATTACGTCCTTTGCCGAGCGCTCACGCGCGATCAGATGCCAACCGTCACGGCCGATTTATTCAAGCTAGTTTAGGCGAGGTTCGCCTGTCTGAACAGCGCCTAAGCGTGGACTAAGCGAAGCTGCCAGACTCCGCGAAACTGCCAGGCTCCACAAGCTGCTCGGCTGCAGTAGCGCTTTTGCTGGTTTTGCAGCAAGAAGGTCGATTTAAATAATATCCCGTTTCCAAGCGTTCGGGCATCATTTTAGAAAAAGGCTTTACGTTCCTCAAAGCGCGCCTCAAGGAATGTTCAACGCTCAAACGGCCGGATTGAACGGCATTTTTATCTGCCGATTGTTTAGCAGGTTGTGACCCTCGGGTAGATATCTAGTAGGAAGTGGTAGCGTCATCCAACTGCTTCCCACTCGAAGTCATCTGGCTGGCGTCCAGGCGACAATGCAAGTTTTTAAAGAGCTAGGGAACCTTGGGGTACTTGGATATGTCGCAAAAAGACAGCTCATCGAAGATAAAGGCCCAGCAAGGCGGCACACCATCTCCGGCACGAAAAGCGGGCAGTACCAAATACAAAATGCAAGCTGCTCAGCTAGCTCAAGAAGCAGCAAAGATTGCGGCTGAACAAGAAGCTCAAGCAAAAGCTCAAAAAGATGCTGCCTCTCAGTCGGAAGACACGGTGCGAGGGCTGTGGAAAAGCCGGGTGCTCGCCTCATATAAGGGCAAAGGGGCGAAAGATTCAAATACTTTGCTAGCCAAAATTTCAGACGGTAAAGCAGCTCTGGAGGTTGGCAATCACTACATAAGCGTCAACATCCAAGAAGTGATGATTAACACCGTCGACAAAATGTTCGACATTTTCCAAAATTGCGCTTACGAATTTAATAAAGTGGCAGCGGGCAGTGAGCTTGAGGTCAATTGGATTCGCCCCTTCCTCTCCAAAGAGGTTACCAACAGCTGGCATCAACAGGAAAACGCCAACCTGATTTTCAGTGGTCGAGTTTCGACGCGACGTTGGACTATGGTGATCAAAGGGACAATCGAAGAAGTCGTGGTCTTCATATTGCCAGCAGACAAGTTGATCGGTTTCGCGCTCAGCCATAACAACTTCAAGCCTTATTTTACGATGACTCCAATCAGCGACAAGCTTGATGTGCACTGGCGAATCGAAGAGCACAATATGCCTCCTGAACTCTTCCCAACAATCTATAAGGAACTGTTTGATGGACTGATTAGATTTGCCCGGGAGGAGGCTCGTCTCGACGAGACGTTCACGCTCAGGCAAATCGGCATCGTACCAGCTGTTGAGCCTGAAAAAGAAGCGGAGGAAGACCAGGCGCGCCAGAAATTTTATCAGGAGCAGTTCTTTCAAGACATGCGCTCTAGAAACCACGACTTTCAACCCGCCGAACCAGTGCCAGATTTCGCCAAACCCGACCCGCAAAATGCTGAAGTCAGTTCAGGCGGTTGGAAACAAGTGCCTGACATAAACGTACACAATGCTGACGCAGCGCGCGCCCTGGCCGAACGTGAACGTTCCGCGTCATCGCTGCAACGACAACAAATGCCGGCGATGCCGCCTCAGCTGCCTATACATCAAGTGCCTCCCCAACCCCACACGCCACCGGTAATGCCTCCACCAATGCCGCAGATGCAGCCTCAACAGATGCCGCACCAGCCTCAAGCTCAGCAGATGCAGCCTCAGATGCCGCACCAGCCTCAAGCGCCGCAGATGCAGCCTCAAATGCAACCGCAGTGGCCGGCACTACAACAAGCCTCCCAAGCGACGCAGCCGCAACAACAGCCGCAACGTGCCCCCCAGGCACCAACGCCGCAATACCAGCAACAGCAAAGGCCAGCTAATTTCCCAGAGGCGTTGTCGGCACTTCTCTCCTGCCTCGATCAAGAGCTCGAAATTGTAGCGAAAGCTGGCTCCGATGCTTTTGCACAGCGAGATCTAGCCAGAGCAGATGCGGCATTGAAGTTCTCTGGAAGACTGACGGAGTTCCGAACTTTGGCTAGAGAACTCTATGAATACTACGGCGGCGGCAAAGCTTAGTCACTTGTGTATTTGATAGGTCTGTGCAGCCTGCTTACCTATATTCATCGTCTCGTTCCACCGTTGCCAGCCAAAGATTACGGCGATCAAAAGCACCACCATTAGTATCACAGTGGAAATTGTGTTCTTAAGCTCGGACCGTTTCTCTTGTTTAATAGCTATTTCGCGCATGGCCCGAGTATTCTTCGGAACAGGAACGGCAGAAATCCCGGAAAAGGACTTCTCAATTTCCAGTGGACGTGGAATAGCCTTTTCAATTTCATCGCGCAATTCAGCCATGGTTTGAAAGCGGGCATCTGGTTCTTTGGCTAATGCCTTGAGAACAATACTTTCGACTTTGGCCGGAATGTTTAGATCTGGGCGCACGTCCAACAGGGGGCGCGGCGCCTCACCGATTTGCTTAGTCATCGTGTCGACGTAATTCCGTCCTAAGAAAGGCACGCCGCCAGTCAGGGCTTCGTACATCACAACGCCAATGGAATAAATATCGGATCTGACATCCAAAGGTGCACCCATACATTGCTCCGGGCTCATGTAGATTGGACTTCCCCAGACCTCTCCAAGCCGAGTCAGCCGCTGCGCTTCCTCCTCGAACCTAGCGATGCCGAAGTCAACGACTTTGACGAAATCGTTTTGCCCGCGTTGCCTGGAGAGCATGATGTTGCCTGGCTTTAAATCCCTGTGTATAACCCCGCAGCGATGAGCATGATCAACTGCCCCACATACCTGAGCGAAGATATCTCGAAACCTTTCCACGCTCAGAGGTCCCTGGCTTTTCAAAACGCCGGCGAGATTCGTGCCTGTCAGATAATCCATAACGAAATATGGCTGGCCACGCACGGTTGTGCCGTAATCATAGACTTGCACGATTCGAGGATGGTTGAGATGGCTTAACAGCTCAGCTTCTCGCTGAAAGCGTTTGACGATTAACTCATCGTTCAGACCCTGAGTGCGCAATGTCTTGAGCGCCACAATCTTGTTTTTGCCCAACACCTTTGCTTTGTAGACGACGCTCATACCGCCGTGACCGAGAACAGAGAGGACGTAATATCGATTAGCAACCCGGGCACCGACTAGCAAATCTTTGGCGTTGGATGGAATGAAAACCCGGTAACGGGGCAAGCGACCGCTCGCCATAGGCACTGGAGTACCAGCCGGTGACGTAAGTAATGGTTTAGATAGAAGCCGCTTTAATTGACGGGATTTCATCCTTAACCTTCGCTGTCCAATCAAATATTACTTCAAAAAGTTCAATTAGGCAGGCCTAATTCAACTCTTTGCCTTGCCGCACCGAGTGTGATACCACGTTAGGGCACACAGGCGTTGATTACAATTTGAATCAAGCCCATTCCCAATCCGATGCCACCACCGAGCCACTCTAGCCAGGTGAGCTCTTTTGAACAAATTCTTTTGACAAGATTCTCCAACTGCTGCGAGCTGAACTGATCGATTTTTCGAGCAATTAATGCGTACATTCCCAAAGCCGGAATCGCTTTACCGAGCAGCTCTCCCAGCTCTCGCTTCAGGTACGAATAGGCAAAAGTGGAAATATCCTGTTTCGCTCTTTTCAGCCAAACTTCAGGGATGGACTCTGGATTGAAGCGCACAATAGCCGAGCGCACAGTGCCCATCGCCTCCACTTCAACGCGTTTTACGGATTCGAGCAAATCACTTTTGTGCTCAACGATAAAGGTTTCAACAAATTTGACCAAATCCTGCTTGAAACGCGCGATCGTTTGCAGGGGAAGCGTACGCATATCGAAATTAGCGATTTGAATAGCGATTTGATCCCTAATGCCAAATCGCTTGATCAAATCATTGATGATTTTCTGCGATTCCTCAGGCTCTTTTTCGAGGAAGGTGCGCCACTCGTAGCAAACTCGTTTGACACCAATGATCCGGGCCAGAATTTTATAAGGTCCACCGGCATGAGCTTGAATCGATTCATCAATAGCGTTGATATTTTGGGGACTGAGGACCGCAACCAGCATGTTTCTCACTTTCACGGGAGTGAGAAAAGCTTCAATGATGTAGGAGGCGATCTCATTAGACTGGTCGAGGTTGATCCGGGTGCTGAGGATAACTTGATCGAATATCTTTTCAGTAATGGCCGCAACTTTCTGCTCACGACCTTGCTCAACGCTTTCAATAGTCGATTCAACCAGATGCTGCAGCAAAGTTGGACTGAGTTCGGCTATGTCTGACGCCAGTCGATGCAACTTTGTGGTATCACGGAATTCTTTGAGCACCGAATCAACAAACATATCTACTGAGACGTAGATATTTTGCTCGGTGACTAGCGTTTCAGCCTGGGCCTTGATGTCGGTGGCAGTGAGCAAAGTATCCGTGACTGTGGCGGCGACGGCTGTCGCTAGTTTCGATCTGCGTTTAGGGAATATGCCTGGCGTTAGAGGCAGCTGATAAGAACCGATCATGATTGGATCGTACGGTCTGAAAAGAGCCGCAATCGCCATTCGCGTTGCAAACCAACCATGAAATGAATAAACCAATGGCGGAAAGAAGACTTTCCAAAACATTATCTGCGGGCTTGTGAATAGGGCTTCCAGACTCATTTAGTCTTATCCGAGAATAGTCTTTCCAAGGAGCGCCTGAGCAAACTAGTGGGGTCTATGCAGCAAGCTGCTCGGCTATGGCCGCGAGGCTGCTCGACTTATGACAACCAACATTTCGAGTGACGACGGTGTTCCATATGAAAGAAGTTTACTAGGATATGCAACTTAAGATGGTTTTATTTTGTCTTCGTTTCTGCAAAAATCTTTGAATTGCCCTGTGCATCAGCATTTATCGTTGGTAACTAGCAACTTAAATTGGCTTACTAATAGATGAGCCATTAAAGTGAATGCCGCTCCCATATAATGACTTCGTGCAAATAAGCCCTCGATTCCCATTACATGTATTCGCCTCCGTGCTGATTTCGCTGCTTGGTGGTGCGTTTACTGCAAACATAGCCAAGGCTGTGCCGCTTGGCAATTTTGCGCAACTGATGCAATCTGGCAAAACCTTCACTAGTCAAAACTCCTTCTCTCAAGCAATATCGACGTTTCAACAAGCGGTAGAGGTCAAGCCTGACAGCTGGGAAGCGCACCTTGAATTGGGCAAAGCTTATTCTCGCGCCGGTGACTCAGACCGTGCCATGTCTGCATTGTTCGATTCTTTGAAATTGAACGCGAAGAATGCTGACACACGCTCTGAACTGGCAGTAATTATGATGAAACATGGCAACTGGGACGAAGCAGGCGGGCAGTTGAAACAGGTACTTGATATGGTGCCTACCGATTTCGCCGTGCGAGGCAATTACGGCATCTGTTTAGAGCAACTTGGCTATATAGACGCGGCAGCAGAGCAATTCGCGATCATCGTCAAGGCGCAACCGAAAAGCGTAGAGGCTATATACAATTTGGCGGTTGCCTTGCAATTAAAAGGTCAGACTGAACAAGCGGCAGACGCATACAAGAAGACTATTGGTTTAGCTCCTAACAACTCCCTTGCGTATATGGGACTCGGTAAATGCTTTTTGGCCAGGAAAGATTACAAGAATGCTGCTTTAATAGAAAAGCGTGCCATTCAGTTGTTTCCCAACAACCACTGGGCCTATCTGGCTTTAGGAGACGCCTACAACGGTCTCGGGCAAAAGGGTGAGTCACTTGAAGCTTATCGAAAGGCTATTCAAATAAGTCCCAAAGATCCAACTTGCCGCGCCGTGCTGACAAATCTGCTCAAACAAAAGACGGCTGCTTTACCAAGCGCGTTCACAACGAGGTAGTGTGCAAATGATATTAGGATCGGTAAAAGCTCTGTTAGGGGCTCTTATTGTTTTGGCAATGGCAACACCAATGGCGATGGCAGCCAATGCGCAAGATGAAAACGATATACAAAACGCGATCATCAGATTCAAAGCTGGCATCGCCGCCAATCCAAACAATCCACAAACCCGACTGAGTCTTGGTCGCGCCTATCTTACTTCAGGCGACATTGAAGGTGCGGCAGAACAATTCAAACAAGCAATAAAACTAAGTCCTGAAAATTCAGAAGGATATATGGGTCTAGCACGCACTTTGATTCGCAAGAATGACGTCAAAGGAGCTTTGGATGCTTTGAACAAAGCAGTGAAACTGGATCCTGAAAATTCCGATGTGCATTACAAACTTGGTCAAGTGCTCAATAGAGCGCAGCAAATCGATGAATCGATCGCTGAATTCAGACAAGCAATCAAGCTTAATGGGCAGAATGCTGCGGCTCATCGTGACCTCGGCTCGGCGCTTGGAATGAAAGGCGATCTAGACGGACAGATAGTAGAAGAGAAAAAAGCGCTCGCTCTTGCACCAAATGACTCTGATGCCCTCTTTTATATAGGCACTGCATATGCGATGAAGGGTGATCAAAAAAATGCTCTGCCTAATTTGCAACGGAGTGTTGAGCTGGACAAAAAAAATCCTGAAGCATTTCGCATTTTGGCAGGCGTCACTGCCTCCGATGGNNGGGGTACTGGCAACCCTTCTCAGTAATCATGGGCTGGCTCTATTACTGTAAAAAGCTTAAAGACATAAGGCCTTTAGTACCTTGCAAATAGAGTAGATACGCTCTACCATTACCGGAACGATGACAAAAGGACCACTTGTAGTGGCGCAAGTTCGCTTCGTTAAGCGCTTTCACAAGCAAGTCCTGCTTCCATCGATTGTATATACAAACATTTTAAGACCTACATACGAGGTTCACGAGCTGTGCTTGACCGATCGGAAAAAACCGACAAGAACAACAGATTGGATGTAAAAGCCAACATCAAAGTAATTGGCGTCGGCGGTGCTGGCTCCAACGCAACTAATAGGATGATTGCGGCCGGGTTGAATGGAGTTGAGTTTTGGTCTTGCAATACAGATGCTCAGGCTCTCGATCTGGCGTCTGCAAAAAACCGATTGCAGATCGGAAGCAAGTTAACTCGGGGACTCGGAGCCGGCGGCAATCCAAGCATTGGCACCAAAGCAGCGGAAGAAAGTCGCGAAGAGATCGCAGCAGCACTGCAAGGCGCTGACATGGTTTTCATCGCAGCTGGCATGGGTGGTGGTACCGGAACCGGTGCTGCACCAATCGTTGCTGAAATTGCCAGAGAGCAAGGTGCACTGACAGTAGGTGTAGTTTCTCGACCATTTCTTTTCGAAGGCAAACGCCGCAGCAATCAAGCTGACCATGGCATCAACGAAATCAAGTCACGCGTCGATACACTAATCGTTATTCCAAACCAACGATTGCTCGAAGTTGTTGACCATCGCGCTTCCATGCAAGAAGCATTCGTCGAAGCTGACAAAGTATTGATGCAAGGCGTGCAGGGTATCTCAGATATCATCACAGTGCCTGGTTTGATCAACGTCGACTTTGCCGACGTCAAAGCGGTCATGCAAACAGCCGGGTCAGCATTGATGGGCGTAGGCAGAGCAACTGGTGAAGGCAGAGCTGTAGAAGCGGCTCGCAATGCCATCAACAGCCCACTGCTCGAGACGACCATAGATGGTGCCTCTGGAGTAATCTTCAGCGTTACCGGTGGACCAGACCTGACATTGCACGAAGTACAAGAAGCTGCCAACGTGATCTACTCCGCGGTTTCCGACGATGCCAATATCATCTTCGGTGCTGTTCTCGATGATAGATTGCACGGCGAAGTGCTGATCACAGTGATCGCCACTGGCTTCGACATGGTTTCACAAAACCCGCCCTTTCCCAGGCAATCACAGGTAGCAACACCACCTGTGGTTAGACAACAAATTCCACAAGACCGTCCTCCAGCTGCGAGCAACACCAACGCCACCGGTAAGGATGAATACAAGAAGATCGCCAGCGATCTTCTCGATATTCCGGAATTTTTGAGAGCACGAAACGGGCGCTAAGTCCGAATCGGATCAATACTCAGTAAAATAATTGATGGCGCTGTAAGCTTTTGCTCGCAGCGCCATTGTCCTAGGATATCCTTTTAAGCACTAGACGTTAATGCCGAGACAACCATGACAGTTAAATCGTCCGAGCAGCTTGATATCGGTGTTTTGCCTCTAACTCTAGACGGCGAAAAAATAATGCTGGTCGACCAACGACATTTGCCAAACAAGTTTGAGATGTTTGATGCGACATCGTTAGATGACATGTGTTTTGCGATCACTGACATGGTTGTCAGAGGCGCGCCTTCAATCGGAGTTGCAGCTGCATTCGGTCTAGCATCAGAAGCGATCAGGTTGAGTAAAACCAGCCGCAACAAAGTTGACTTTTTAAAACGGTTGAACGACGCTCGCTTGCGTTTGCAACAGACTCGGCCTACGGCAGTCAATCTGCGTTGGGCCACTGACAAATTATTCGACGAAGTGAAAGAGAAGAGCACAACGTATCCAGATGTTCACACCATGGCGGCAACTGCCATGGATTGCGCAAAAAGAATATTCGAAGAGCATATCGACACCAACCGCATTCTTAGTGAGTTTGGCGCCGAGCTAATCCAACCTGACTCGGCGATCATGACGCACTGCAATGCTGGTTCACTGGCCACGTGTGGATGGGGCACCGCTCTTGGTGTCATTCGTTCGGCCGCTAAGAATGGATTGAATCCTTCAGTCTACGTCGACGAAACAAGACCCCGCAATCAAGGCTCCAAGCTGACAGTATGGGAACTGCATCAGGACAAAATCCCGGCCACATTAGTTTGTGATTCGATGTCTGGTCATTTGATGTCCGCTGGCAAAGTGCAAATAGTCATTACCGGCGCCGATCGCATCGCAGCAAATGGGGATTCGGCAAACAAGATTGGCACCTATAATTTGGCTGTTGTTGCCAATTACCACGACGTGCCCTTCTATATCGCTGCACCTATATCCACCATCGACGCGAGCATTCAAACAGGCGAAAGTATTCCAATAGAGGAACGTCATTCCTCTGAAGTCACCAGTTTTGGTGGCGTCAGCACAAGCATGGAAGGTGTGAAGGTCTACAATCCCGCTTTCGATGTCACGCCAGCAAAACTAATTGCCGGCATCATCACGGAGTGCGGCGTGCTTCGTCCACCTTATCTGGAATCAATTGCCCTTGCCCTTAAACAAAAAGATGCAAGTCATTGATCGCCAATGGCTTGGGACTATCCAAGGAGCGCTGCTTGAGCCGTACAGTTGAAGTTGCGATAAACTAAAATCGTAACCTTGAGAAGGAAGTTGACGATGAGACATATCGAATTATCTGAGGATAGTCTAGGCACACTAGTGGGGTCTATCTCAGGAGGTCGATGCAGCAGCAAACTGCTCGATTTAAGCAAATTGCTCCTTGTTACTTTGATCTGTGTAGCAGCAATCAGCAATGGTCAAGCAAATGCGGCGCCAACTGCCGCGCCAGTCAAGGCCAAAACGGGCACAACGGTTACCAAGACAGGCTCGAACCTAGTTTCAACTACAACAGAAATGAAAGCAGCGTCTTATAATGCAAAGGCGCTTCACAGGCTCGATTTCAAGGTAGTGGGTAAGAGCTGCGCCGTCTGCCTCTTAAATATTCAGAAACGAGTTAGCACCGTACCAGGTGCCATAAAGGCGGCAGTGCAATTGCAATCTCCATACGCGGCTGTAATTCTCTTTGATTCATCAAAGACTAATCAGAAAATATTGCTGGACAAAGCAAAAGAAGGGCTCCCAGAGGTCAAGTTCGAAGCTATCGAAGATACCGCTATCGAGAAGCTGCCTAACGTATTGGTGCCAAAAATTGGCAATACAGTCTTGACCAATTAGAAGTTGGCTTAAGTGGAACGGCTTCGCCGCGCCTCATCTCATCATGTCAAAGAAATTAGGGCAGTTCGCCTACGATTGGCTCGGTGGCCTGCGCATTGAAAGCGACAGCTGAATTACCGATGAATGGAACGGGCACCGGCAACGTACAGGTGATCGTCGTTTTGCAAGTGACCATGCCAGGATTGGCCGCGTTATAAATAGGATATCCGCTTGGGTTAAAAGGAGCCTTAGTCAGCAGATTAGAACTTTTCTGATTTGTATATACGTTCTGGGCAGCTGTATTTGCAAGCGGACCAGCAGGGTGTTCAGCCGCTGCTCTAGCGCATGCTTTTGCCAATTTGTCGTTTTCAGTTTGAGCTACAACCATGGCAGCAACATCTACTAAAAATAAAACGATCGGGATAAGTAAAATTAGACCAGCAGCCGTTTCAACAATACTGCTGCCCTTTTTACGTCTAGAACTAGCGAGCGCGATCGTGGACATTTCCCTCATTACCTCATGATCAAAGTCTATTGGATGCCCTTCTCTTCCTGTGGTCTTTCAGCAGAGTATGTGAAGGAAACTGGAACATTCAGTCCTTCGACGTTCATAAAAAATGGAATCGGCAAAAAAGGTTTCACCACAACTGTAGTTGTGACCGTGACTGATACTGGCGGCGCTGCTGGGGTCGGGGGGTTAACCGGGTTGAACACTATTACGTTGGTAGCAGTGGTCGCGCCTATGAACTTAGCTAGCCCCGTTCCGGCCCAGGCGTCGGTCGCAGATTGAGCAGCAATCACCGAGTCAGTTATGGGGTTTCGGCAAGCAACTTCCCGAACCACTAGGTGATTACAATACCAGCCCGCGGCATAGGCAAGTCCGAGATAGAGCAGGTCGAGCATTGGAATTAGAATGACGACAAAAATGACAAGTAATGCCGGAGCCAATTCGACGGTCCCAGAACCACCCTTCTTGTTTCGGTAAAACTTCATCTGCACTCCCACCGATTGTCTTAAATTGCTCTGTCACGGGTTACCGGTTTGCTCCGTTCATCCTCAAAAGAGCTCTCAAGCTTCTTAAGATGTGAAGAAATCTAAAGGTATTTTCATTATACCCAGGGCAAATGGGGTTAAGCACCTCAGCTGGATCACGACGTCAAACAAACGACTGTATCTGCAACGTGGCAAGAGGCTAGAATTGGGTCCTGTTTGTGGACTGTCCGCTGGTCCCCGTACCGTTTATTAACGTATTATAATTAAGCTCGACACTGAGAACAAGAGACCACCCTTGAGACATAACAATTTTCAATTCCGCGCCATTCTCCTTTCATTCGTGGCAGCAGCTTTTTGCGCCTATCCAGTCTTTAGTCAGAACGCGACCTCAAGCGGCGAATCTTTGACCAAGATTCTGAAAGACAACGAGACAAAACGCCCAACAGAAGCAACGATAACTCAGATTCAAGCAATACTGGACAAAGATCCGAAGAATTATTACGCCCGCTTAGTTATGGGTAACACCCTCGATCGAGTTGGACTACCGATGCAAGCGATCGAACAATATCAGTTAGCGGTGCAATATGGACCTAACAGTCCTAAGGCGATCATCGAGTTGGTCAAAGCGCAAATCAGCGTTGGTCAGAAAGAAGCAGCGATGCGGCTCTTGCAAGAAGCGAACAAAAGATTTCCTGACGATCCCGAAATAACATATTGGGTCGGAAATTATTATCTCGCCAAACGTGATCTCAAAGCGGCAGCGGAAAATTTCAACAAGGCGCAAAAAGGTGGCCGCAAAATTTTCGGCATGGCCACCGCGCGAGCAGAGATGATGACAATGCTGAGAAATTGGGAACAGGCGATCGTGCTTGCCAACCTGGAGTTGGCAGATAATCCCAATTATCCGCTCGCTAACGCAGTTAAAGGTGTGGCATTGTTCAACCTGCACAAATTCAAAGAGGCAAACCCCTATTTGAAAATAGCCTTCGCAAATTTTCCGTTGAAACAAGATTACGCAAAAGAATATGCAGAGACATGTTTGTTTTTCGACAACACCAAGGCAGCGTTGGAACCAGCGATGGTGGCAGTCGCAGTCTTCAGCAGCAATCACATGAGTGTGGATGCTGAATCCAAGTGGTTACTTAATTACATCATCTCGCGATTGCCGTTCAGTTATGTCAAAGAGCAAGTGCCCATTATCATGGACAAAATTGAAAAACCAATCAACAATGCGCCGATGCACTTAGCTTTCGGTGAGATCTTTGACACCAACGGTTATCACGATTTAGCCGTCACCCAGTTTTATCGCTCTTATCAACTTAATCCTTCTCAAGCTTCCGTCGCTTACAAATTAGCCAATGATTTGGAATTGTATTTTCAAAAATATGATGATGCGATCATTTACCTATCGAAAGCACACGCCCTAAGTCCAAATGACTCAGAGATTGCAGACAGATTGGAAAGGCTGCAAAACAGGCTACCCGGGCGCAAGGCTGATTTGGCATGGCAGCTAAAAGACTTACTGAGATCACAACGTTCTCCGATCTAAGCGGGCGAACATCGGAGTATGCGTGCTAGAACAAAAAGATATTCGTGCCGCTTACACAATATCGTCTGATTTCTATCGAAACGAAAAATTTTTTGCTCTCGTGAAAGAGAATATTTTCGCTCGCAGTTGGCAATTCATTACCGACAGTGGTCGACTGAAAGCGCCAGGACATGCGCTTCCGGTCACTATGCTGGATGGATTTTTGACCGAACCAATATTACTCACTCGTGACACCAACGATGAGCTACATTGCCTCTCCAATGTCTGTACGCACCGGGGCAATCTAATCGCGGAAGGCGAATGTCATGTCAACTCTTTGCGCTGCCGGTATCACGGAAGACGTTTTAGTCTGGATGGTTCTTTTGCATCGGCACCAGGGTTCGAGGATGCAACTAACTTTCCATCAAAAACTGACGATTTGCCTAGCGTGCCTTTTGCACAGTGGAAAACAATGTTGTTCGCAAACGCTTCTACCAGCGACCAAATTTTTGCATTTCCTGAACTGATCGAAGAAATGGATCGACGAGTCGGTTGGTTGCCGCTGGATAGCTTCATTTTTGACCAGACTGGATCGCGAGAATACCTCGTCAAAGCTAACTGGGCGCTCTATTGTGAGAACTATCTGGAAGGCATGCATATTCCATATGTTCATCCGGATCTTGCCACCGCCCTTGATATCAAAGATTATCGATCTGAGATTTTCAAATACTCCAATCTACAAGTTGGTATCGCATCCAGTGCACAAGAGTGTTTCGAATTACCTGAATCGTCTCCAGATTATGGCTCTCGAATTGGCGGATATTATTTTTGGTTATTTCCAAACATGATGTTCAATTTCTACCCGTGGGGCTTGTCGATCAATGTCGTACAACCTCTGGGTCAGGAGTTAACCAAAGTGCAGTTTCTGTCTTATGTTTGGGATGCTTCTAAACTGGCTCTGGGAGCTGGAGCAGGTCTTGATCGCGTGGAAAGAGAGGATGAAGAGATCGTCGAGAAAGTCCAAAAAGGCGTAAAGTCCCGCTTTTATAAAAGAGGACGCTATGCACCGAGATGGGAAAAAGGCGTCAGCCATTTCCACGAATTATTGAAACTCTACGTCCCAGAAATCGAATAGCGAGCTGCTCAGCCGAAAGGCACTACAAGCGACGGAGCGGTTAAAAGAAGGAATTAGGCACCAGTCTGAATCGCGTTGTATTCAGAATTATGCAAAACCATATCTTTCAATTGACTATCAATCTGCTTGATTTCAGCTGGATTAGCCTTAGCTTTCAGGTTGGCATAAAATTTCTTGGAGAAGGTAATGTGTTCTTCGATCACTCTCAAGAGATTCGACAAATACTCCTCATAGCCAGGCTCGTCAACGTGCACCATGACAAGCTGTCCAATTTCTTCTTCGACTTTTGCTCTATCCACCTGACACTCTTGCATCAGGGGTATTAGGTCTTCTGTCTTAGTCAAATTGTGGAGCAAAATAGTTTGTTGCTTTTTCAAGTGACCCATAATGGCGTCGCAGACTACCTTTACGCGATCAAAGACTTTTTCGCGAGACCAAACAGTATAGTTGTCAGTCAGTTCGATTAACTTCTCTTCGATATCTTTATGCTCTGCTACCAAATATTCAAAAATGTCCATGGTTCGAACCTCTTTACTGTTGCGTTCCTTGCGACGGAAGAACGGCTCAGTTAGTTTCAATATTTCAGCTCATCAATAAAATGAAATAGTTCGAAATGGGTCTATAGCGGGAACTGGTTTAGCGATCAGCCGTCAACGAGGAAGTAGATTAGTTTGCTGATCTACTCCCATCCACGCCCACGCTTTACAATCAGCGAGTTACGAACCCCAAATGAGATCAGACAAGATCAAATTAGCCCTTATCAGCTGTGGACTCGGCAACGTGCATCGAGGCTTTGAAGTCTCCACCGCCCGTTTGTACAAAACTCTCAAAGAAAGTAGCGCTTTCGATGTGCGGCTTTTCAGCGGCGGCAAACATGAGGGTGCTAAGTTTATCTGGAACATCCCAAGAGACGAGGTGCAGCGCTCTCCCCTTAATGTATTTAGTCGATTCAATGATCGACGATTCTGGGAATTTTGCTACGGCGTTGAGCAAATCTCATTTGCCCTTGCGCTCTTACCGGACCTATTCAGCTTCCAACCTGACGTGATTTGGACCAAAGAAGTCCCTTTCGGGTATTTCCTCGACGCCTACCGGAAAATGTTCGGCTTCAAATACAAAATCATTTTTGCAAATGGTGGTGCATTTCGCCCACCAACTTATAAAGACTTCGATTTTATCCAGCACCTTCAATCTGAGTCATATAAAGACGCTATCGATTACGGCTTGCCGTCAGAAAAGATGGCCACTCTAACTAACTTTCTATATTTTCAAAAATCGTCGCAGCCGAGAAAAGAATTGCGCTCCTCATTTGGTTACTCAGATGAAGATTGGGTGGTAATTTGTGTGGCCGCCTGGAACCGTTACCACAAGCGCATTGATTACTTAATCGAGGAAGTGGCTCAAATTCCCGATCCGCGAGTCAAGTTGATGCTGTGCGGTCATCCGGAACCAGACACAACTTACTTGCGCAAACTTGCCGATGAGAAACTACCCGGTCGCGTGCAGTGGCTGACTTTGTCAGAGGCAAAGGTGCACGAAGCCCTGCAAGCTTCTGATGCATTTGTTCTACCTAGCCTAAACGAAGGGCTCGGCAATGCCATGGCCGAGGCAGCGCTAGCCGAAGTGCCGGTAGTGTGCCACAGTCATCCGGCCAGTAGGTTTGTATTGAATGACGAAAGGTGGATAAGCGATTTGTCCAAACCTGGTCTATTGGCGGCCAAGCTGATGGAATTACAAGCACATCCCCCCGACAAGGAATCGTTAGCGTCGCTTGCAAAGTCCGTCCACAACGTCTTTAGCGCAGAAGCTCTTTTGCCTCGCTTCTGTGAGATGGTGCAAACAGTTCAAGGCACACCACCGTCTGAGGGTGGGCCGCGCGCACTTGGAAAATATGATCTCAGAGCCGAAAACTGACCTCGCCACGCACAACGTTCCAAAGCAACGAACTGCAGCGATAATTCTCGGGCTGCAGCTCATGCTTCTGCTTGCGGCAATTGATCAAACAATCATCAGCACTGCAATGCCGAAAATCGTTAACAACCTGGGCGGCTTCGATCGTTACGCTTGGGCGACAACTGCCTATTTACTCACTTCTACAATATCTATTCCGGTCTTTGGCCGACTATCTGATATTTATGGACGCAAACAACTTTTGCTCTCAGGAGTTTTGTTGTTTGTGTTTGCCTCCACGCTTTGCGGATGCTCAGGACTAGTTGCACTGGGAGCTTTAGTTGATCCCATGAATCAATTTATTGTCTCCAGAGCGTTTCAAGGACTGGGAGCAGGTATCGTACTTGGTTTGTGTTTCTCTGTGGTTGGAGACTTATTTCCGGCGGCAGAAAGAGGCAAATATCAAGGTCACTTTGCCGCTGTATTCGCCTTAGCATCCGTTGTTGGACCAACTCTTGGTGGATACATAAGCGATCACCATAGCTGGCGCTGGCTATTTTTCATGAACATTCCGATTGGGCTTGTGGCAATTTTTGTTTTCAATCAAGCGTTCCCATCCGACCGCAAAATCGCAGCCAGGGCAAAATTGGATTATCCAGGCGTGATGCTGTTCGTAGGGTCCTTCGTGCCACTCCTTTTGGGACTTAGTTGGACTGGCACTGCAGGCTGGACGAGCCTTCCAGTCGTGGGAGCGATGCTGACAGCACTAGCAATGTCGGTGCGCTTTGTCATGCGTGAATTGAAGACAGCAGACCCTTTCATGGACGTCAGATTATTTACCAATCCTGTTGTCTCGATCTCTTGCATGTCAGTTTTTGTCACCGGGATCGGCATGTTCGGTTCGGTAATGTTGCTGCCCATTTTCTTTCAGAGTGTTGTCGGCATGACCGCTGCAAAGTCAGGCACATTACTGACTCCGCTCATTGTCGTGGTCGCTTTAGCGAGCATCATCGGTGGTTACTGGATGTCGAAATCTAAGAAATACAAAGCGATCATATTCTCCGGACTGACTTGCATGACTGTAGGCACATTCTTTTTGGCGCGCATAGAGCCGCACTCATCGATCACATACATGCTGGCTAATATGCTGTTAGTGGGGGCTGGACTGGGGCTTCTTCTACCGATCTATACAGTCGTCATTCAAAACGCTGTCGCGGAAAAAGATATTGGTGCAGTAACCGGTTTCAGTCAATTCTTTCGTTCAGTTGGTGGCACAACTGGTGTGTCCGTGTTTGGCACGCTGATGCTAAGTCTGTACGAACAAGGATTAAAACAAAGTGCCCTGCTGAACGAGAACACTCCGGCTATGCAAGCCCTTCTTCACAATCCTCTTGAACCAATTAAGCTGCGTCGAAGTCTCGAGCTGCTAACTCTGTCAAGCTCGCAATTGGATGGTGTGATGACGGCAGTCAAAGAAACGCTGGTACATTCCATCGACACCATATTTTTCCTTTACGGACTTTTGCTTGCAGTAACTCTGATCGCTACTCTCTTCCTGGCAGAATTACCGCTTCGTGAGAAGCCGAATGCTGCTGCCTGAGAAAGTATTTTACTCTGGCAAAGGCGCTGGTCAGCGCGGCAAAAGTATCTTTGGCGTCGTGCCAATCTCTCAATCCGGCAGCTCTCTCTAGATATAAGCCCAATTTAGCCAAACCCTTTGCTCCCACAGAAGCGCTGGACCCCTTCAGTTCATGGGCCATGTGAGCTAGTTGGGCGTCCTTGTGATCGAGAATTGCTTGGTTAATTTCAACCAGCAACTTCTCGGTAGTTTCAACAAAAGTTGCTAACACATCCTGCAAGTCGTCTGCATAGAAGTCCTTGAGTTCCTCCAGATCAATTGGGTCTTCTTCAAGTGCCAAGGTGGTCTCTGGTTGCGCATATTTCCTTGCCAATTCTTGATTTTTCAAGACAAAATCTTTCTGCAACCAATGGTTCAATTTGATTTTCAGCATTTGTCGATCAATCGGTTTCGAGATGTAATC
Organism: Candidatus Melainabacteria bacterium; assembly: GCA_003153555.1. Classification (GTDB taxonomy): domain Bacteria; phylum Cyanobacteriota; class Vampirovibrionia; order Obscuribacterales; family Obscuribacteraceae; genus PALSA-1081. The sequence goes on from PLZS01000034.1 coordinate 67,607, forward strand.
ATCCATGCCAACAGCTATGCAGCGCTCTTTATCGCCCACCATGGCTAGAGCCGTCACTGCCACAATAGGAGTGTACGTGCCCCGCAGCGATTCTAATTTTCTAATCGCCTTTGTGGCCTCAAAGCCATCCATCTCGGGCATCTGGCAATCCATGAGAATCATCGCGTAGAGCTCTTTCTGAACAGACTGAATAGCTTTCTGTCCGCTATCTACGACATCTACCGTCAGACCTAATTGTTGCAGCAGCATAGTCGCCAACTTCTGGTTGACGACATTGTCTTCGACGAGCAAGACTCTCTTGTTTTCATCAGTCATTCAACAATCAACCTTTCTAGCTGTCATATTTCGAGCAGTCATATAATGATCTAACACATTTTGGCCTTGTAACCGAATTCTCTCGAAAAATCAATGCGCCTCTGCATTGGCAGAGCCAGCCGACGAGTCGTGTCACTCCTTTGACTTTTGCCAATCAGGCATCGCCTCTCCTTTCGATGGAAGGGTACACAGTATAGCTTTTAACATTGGCGGCTAAGCGCAGCGAGTGTGCCGCACCAAGATCGGACGCCGATAGCGACTGTCTTTCGCATCACGTTGACGGGAAAAATTCCTTGACAATTTTTCCTTAAGTTCAAGGCGATAACTTTCCATTTTGTTAGCGACATTACTGAGCTGAGAACGACAATCCAATGCCCACTTATCGACCTGGTTGAAGAGACTTTCATCTTTTTTGACGTGTTGATCGAATCGCTCTGCCAACAAAGTCAAGGTAGCTTCAAGTGATTCCGAGCTGGCATAAAAGCTTTCCAACTCGAGCATCAGCGCCAACATGAAATAAAAGTCTTTACCAGATTCGGCCAGTTGCTTCGCGTCTACAAAGCCATACAGACTTGGATAAAATACCTGTTGCTCGAGAACAGAATGGATGCGCAAGTCTAAAAACAGGTCAGCGAGGACGCGATCTTGCTCAGCCTTGTCCGCATTTTCCAAACGCGACAATAACTCTTTGATGTGTCCTTGATCGGCACGCAACATGCCAATGGCATGATCACTACCAGGAGCAATGTTCCTCATAGTTCTAATCCTCGGAGCCTTCTTAATATGTGTTCATTATTGTTGTCGATAACCAGTCGGAAAAGTTCCCGCTTTGGCTATATTGACACCCAAGCAAAACAGGCAACATATGAGGCTTTTAACTGGCTGCCGGTAACCAGCGGTCCAACAGTTCACGTAACTGTCCGAGCATCACCGGCTTAAATATAAAATCGTCCATTCCAGCATCAAGACAGCGTTGTTTGTCTGGGTTTGCCGTCATGGCAATGATCGGAACACGATGGTTATTCCTTTTGGTCTCAAGTTGGCGAATCGCACTAGTGGCCTCGATGCCGTCCATTCTTGGCATTTGTATGTCCATCAAAATCAATGAGTAGTCCACCACTGAAGCCTTCTCAACAGCTTCGCTGCCGTCGGCGACGGCATGCCCCTCGAAACCGAGTTTAGCCAGCTGCTTCGTGGCTAATAACCGCAACGTCTCATCGTCTTCAACGACAAGAATCATCTTTGCTTTAGTGCTGCTCATGATCCAATTTTTCGACAACCTCAAGGGGAACTTCAAACCAAAAATCAGAGCCCTGACCGGCTACTGAGGATACACCAATATCTCCTGACATAAGTTTGACTAGCCTTCTGCAGATCGACAAACCCAGGCCAACGCCACCATACTTTCTGGTGTTAGAACCATCTGCCTGAACAAATGGTTGAAATAAAGTGTCCTGAAGCGCATGTGGCACGCCTATGCCTGTGTCGCTTATGGTGAAGCGCACTATCATGCCACCGACGAAATAACGCGCCACGCGTGCGTGTATTTTGATCTGTCCCTTCTCTGTGAACTTGAGAGCGTTAGATGTGAAATTGGTAAGAACTTGCTTTATTCTCAATTTGTCGCCAACTAAATCGTTCGGAATCTCTTCATCGATGCTGGATTCAACAGCGATGTTTTTGTGGGCTGCTGGTTGTGAGAGACTTTGCACACAGTTCTCTAACAGATCACGTATATTGAGAGGAATTTTTTCAATGTGCAGTTTCCCTGCTTCCAATCTTGAAAAATCCAAGAGCTCATTTACTACCTTAAGCAAATTCTGAGCGGATTCGTAAATATAAGTAGCCAGTTCCTGTTGCTCGGGCTCGAGTCCCATTTCTAACAACAGCTCAGTCATGCCCAACACACCGCTCATGGGCGTGCGTAATTCATGGCTGATATTAGAGACGAATTGAGACTTCAGCTCCGAGGCCGCTAGAGCCTCATCCCGAGCCACTAACAAAGCTTCTTCAACTTGTTTGCGTGGAGTTATGTCTCTCAGTACTGCCGCTCCACCCCGCAATTTACCCTCTTTATCACGCAGTGGCTGAGCGCTGGCGCTCACGGTGATTCCTTCACTATGATAAGGAGTGCGCACGAAAAGTTCCAAATCGCGCACCTCTTCACCTTTAATCGCACGCGCTAAGGGCAACTGATCCTGGGCGTAGCGCGTCACTTTGTCGGGCATAAATAACCCATATTTGCCGCGAGCGTTATCCAGTCCGTGCAACTTTATCGCTGCTGGATTGAAGAGCAGCAGCCCGCCCGCTTCATCAACAGCAATGACTGGATCGCCGATGTTATTCAAAATCAATTCGAGCAGCTCACCCTTTTCGCGCAGCTGCTCTTCTTTTTGCTGCTCGACCGTGATATCAAATGCAATACCACCGAGAAGGCATCGCCCAAGCGAATCTATAATTGGAAATTGATGCACCATCCAATGCCTATCAACGCCTTGAGCATTCGGCAAAACCTCTTTGGCTGACGAAGTCACTTGCGATTTAAAAATTTCAACTTCTTGAGCGCGAGTTTTTTTAGCGACTTCAGCAGGAAGCCAAGCAGAATCAGTCTTGCCGATAAAACTGGTGCGATCGATTCCGAAATGTTTTTCGAAGGCGGAGTTGATGAAGACGTAACGTCCTTGCTCGTCTTTGACAAAACAAGGCGTAGAACAATCGCTAATGAACGTTTTGAACAGTCCAAAATCTCGTGACAGTTCAACAACACCGTGATCGTCGTTTGCTTCGCTCTTAATGGAGATCGCCTCGATTTTTTTGACTCGTTCCGTACCTGTGATGGAGTTCACCAGCCTGCCAGGCTTTGTCTTTTCGGGATGTTTAAGTTCTTCCACGAAATCACCCAATCAACTGTCGACTAACTAAAAAGTGAAAAATCATGAAATGTTCGTCGACTATCAGTGACTATCCTAGATCCTATCAGACTCGATTGGAAGTGGATAAAAGGCGTCGATAATTAAAACTGAGCAGGTCCCAATCCAACCATCAACGACCTCCGTTCGCTGTTTCTTCGCTTCGCTTAGAGAGGCAGCGCTTCAGTGCGCTGAAGATCAACCCGCGATTACTGGGCGCTGGCTGTGGACGCCGCTGCGATGCTCGCTGGCAAATCGTTTTTGCACAAAAGGTTTGACCGATTCATTCGTAACTTCTCCGGTCAGCACACAGTGATCGGGGAGATTGACAAAAGAACCGATTACAGAATCTGTAATGCGGGCTTTGGAACCAACAGTTGATCCGGACCAAATGATTGAATCCTCGATAACGGCACCAGCTGCAACATGGCAGTTATCGCCGATAATCACATGCCCTTTCAACACAGCATCTGCGTCGACACGACTGTTCTTGCCGAGCATGACGAGCCCTCTCACGTCGCAATCCGACGCGATCAAGGCACCTTGATCTAACCAACCGTATTGGTTTACTTCTCCTGGAAGCTCCATATCGATTAAGCCTCTCAGTGCGTCGAAACTAGAGATTTTATAGTTCTCGATCGTGCCGATATCCGACCAGTATCCAAACACTTGCACTCCAAGAACAGGCAAACCTTTTTGCACCAAGGCAGGAAATAGTTGTCGGCCGAAACCGTAGTCTCCCTCAGCTGGAATGTGATTAAACACTTCAGGCTCGAGAACATATATTCCTGTTGAGGCGAGATCCGAAATAGCTTCCTCTGGCGAAGGCTTTTCTTGGAAGCCTTTGATAAAAGAGTCCGAGTCAACAACTGCCACACCGAAATGTCGAACGTCAGCAACCTTTTGCAGCGCGATTGTCGCTATCGCCCCTTTTGTTTTGTGTTGGTGGACCACATACGATATATCGGCATCTGTAATTAGGTCGCCCATGATCACGAGGAATGTGCCATCTTCTAAAAATTCACGACACGAGCGCACTCCACCTGCGTCTCCTGAGAGCTTCGTTTCGTGCTTGTAAGTGAGACTGAGCTGGCGATTCTTACCGTCACCGAAATACGCAGGCACTTGTTCTGGCAGATGATGAAGGTTCGATATTACCGTGGCGATGTTATGTCGCTTCAGGAGAGAAAGAATATGTTCCATAACAGGTCGATTAGCGATAGGCACCAAAGGCTTGGGAATCAATCTTGTCAACGGGTCAAGTCTGGAACCAACGCCTGCCGCTAGGACCATCGCCTTCATGCCACTGGAACTTTTCATTCTCTAATCCTCACAACAATTCAACCCACCATGACATCCCCAGCTAACGACTGGAGAAAAATTTTCTAAAAAAGGAAAGACTTACGCTCAATTTGAAGCGGTTTCAGAATTGTTGTTCGTAAAGCGTCCCGCTTTGCGGAACCCATCAACAGCAATTTTCAACTCCCTGATGGCGATGATTAACGTCGTAACGAGCGTCACAAAAGATATCACCTTTCGAATAGTTCCAACCATTTCTTCAGTCTCCATTAACTAAGAGTGAACTTTCATAGCATGACGGTTCCGCAGGCGGGTAGTTCCCAATCCAATCGAAGCAAAGAGTGGATTAAGTCCAATTGTTTCGCCAGATCGGGCGCAAGGGTGGGAACTATCGAGCCTTCTTGTTAGTCGAAAATACATAGAGTAAGGATTGCGACGTGATTACGTCCAAGTGCACTAGCAGCATTTATACTGTAGGACTCACCCGGAAACGCGGTGCCTGAGGATTTTCTTTGATCGACCTCCAAACGCAATCTAGCGAACGCACAGCCCGTTCGCCCCGCATGTCATGGCGCTGGATAATCGGCATCACGGCAGTTCTGGCTGCTGCAATCTATCTCACCTGTAATTTCTATCTTCAAAAAATTCTCAGCACCTGGTCAAAGACAAAGCTCGAATATGTGATCGGGCAGAACATGCATCGCCAGGTGCAGCTGGGCAGTGTCAGATGGAGCGTCGGTCTGCCAGGCATCATTTTTCATGCTGATCGAATTATCGTAAATGAAATGAATGGCAAGCCTTTCGTGCTTGCCGGTCCCACAGAAATCGCTGTGGCCCTGCTTCCCCTGATTCACAGCAAAGAATTGATGGTTAGTAATGTCAATTTCAGCAGTCCAGAAATTTGGGCGACACGTCTGACAAACACAAAGTGGAATTTCTCAGATCTGCCACAAATGCCCACCTTAAAGGATTTATCACATCTCGGTGTGCATGGCGGCAAGCTCCACGTAACCGATGCCAGACAAGCGAAAGTGAAACTTGATTTTGATGCCATTGAAGCAAAATTGGATCGTCCGTTCTATCGAAAGGGTTGGCCCTTTGCCCTGTCGACAGACCTTAAGCATCCAACCTTTACCACTCATATTGAAGTAGATGGCACTGGCCATGGTGATCCTAGTGATTGGAAGGATAATGAAGTTTCTTTCAATGCCAACCTGAAAAACCTGGTACTGGCAGACTTTGAAGACTTCACAGGACCGTTGGCAATTCCTAATATTGGCAACCCGATTGACGCCTCCTTTTCCGGGGAAGGAACGCCAAGTAAAGGCGTCACAGCTAAAGCTTCAATACAAACGCCAAAATTTACGCTCTCAGCCCAGAAAATCGAACATGTCGGTCCTTTGCCGTTCTTGCCAGATAAAGAGGGGGTCGCAGCACCATTTGACAAGTCGGATCTGAAACTGACCAATGTTCACTTCGAATATCCGCAGGGCAAGCTAGCGATCAAGTCATTCAATGGCGAAATCCACCTGACCAAGCAAAAACTCTCTTTTGAAAAAACAAAAGGCAGGTTTGGCCATAGCGAGTTCGAAGCAGACGGTTGGATCGACAGCGACCATAAAGCTGATATTCGCTACCATGGCAAACACATCTACTTGGATGAATTTAGGCAGACACTGGAAGCGTTGAAACTGCCGGCACCATCGGTGGTGCACCAACCGTTATATGGCACTGTTAAGGAAGCCTTCCTGACATTGAAGGGCGATTTAAATGGTCCCGCCATTACTTTTAATGCCACGCCTGACAGGCTCTACTACATGCCCAATCAACCCAAACGACTGTTCGAATTGGGTGGTGGCAAAGTGAACTTCGACGGCACAACAGCGACCTTTGAAAATTTGACTGGACGACTTGGCAAAGGCACATTTTCACTTGACGGAAAATCTGAGCTAGGCACGGCAGGTAAGGTCGATGTTCGCTTGAATAGTGACAATATCGATCTAGCTGACGTGAAGAATTTGATCAAAGAACTGAAGGTCGATAGTCCCCTCGTCAAAGAGGAAGCTTTATATGGCGAGATAAGAAGCGCTCGCGGGGAAATTAAGGGCACCATTGAAAACCCGACTATCACCTTAAAAGTGGTGCCAATCAATTTGTACTACCAACCCACTGAGTCGAAGACACGCGTCTTCGAAGTAAACGGCGGAGAGCTAGGCATTGTTAATCAAACGCTAGATTTCCACGACACGAGTGGCAACTTGGGCAGTGGTCGCTTCTGGTTGAACGGCTCAGCGGGTCCAACACCATCTTCTGCGCTCGACTTGAAGATTCGGGCGGAAAATATCGATCTGGCCAACGTAAAGATGTCGCTGCAGTCTATGAAGGTGCAGTCACCACTTCTGGCTGAACAGCTGCTCTACGGCATTGTCAAAAAGGTGGATATGACTGTCCAGGGAACAGCAAAATCTCCGCTGATCACTATGGTGGCATATCCCAAAGATCTGACTTATCTACCGCTTGGTTCCAGCAGAGCCGTTCACCTGACCTCAGGTAAGGTCACTTATGATCACGACTCGCTAGCGTTGCAAGATGTTGACGTAACCAGCCCAAGAAGCAAACTACGCACAAGTCTGACGATCGACAATTTATCGAAGACGAGCACGATTTCGTCATTAAGCGTTGATACACGCGGATTGGACTTGAGTGACTTGCACTCATATCTGGCTGCTCCGCGCACACCAAGCATGGTGCGCGAACGCTATTTGCAGGAAATGAAGTACTTCAACATTACCCCGCCTAAAGGCAAAGTTCATGGACATTTTACTGTTACCAGCAAGGGCAGCAGCTTTAATGCTACCGGCGATATGTCTTTCGAAGATGTCGCTGCTCGAGTGGCTGGATTTCCTATGAGCCACGTCAAAGGCAGATTCTTGACGGCAGGCAACAACCTTCGCATCGACAATCTCAGTGGCAATCTAGGCAAAACAGACTTTGCTGCGTCTGGGCAAGTAGACAATTTTGCTGATCGTCTGGCCAAGGCTTACAACATCAAAGTTACTGCTCATGTTGATCTGAATGATTTCTTGAATGTTGTGGGTCAGCGTGAAAATTCAACCCGCCAACTGATTTCATCAGGTCCCGTGCCTATAACCGCTCAACTTAGCGGCACCGACAAAATGCTTACTTCCGTATTCCAAGGCTCCGTTCAAGGCGATCAAGAGTTCAGCTTCGTAGGTCAGTTCGGTGTGCTGTCTAAACCGAAAGGAGTGCCTGGTACAGCCTCAGGCACTCTGGTGCTTCAAGACAACAGAATTAGTTTGCAAAACGTTCAGCTGCAAGCAGGCATGGCCATCATTCGCATAAACGGCACGTATTCCTCGCCCACGGCTGCTGATGGCACTCCCGAAATTGATATCACTTTGGATTTGCCCAATCCAATTCAAGCTAAGAGCTTGGTGGCATTTTTGCCGGCAGGCACCATAGATAGTGGCTTAAAAAATCTAACCGGCTCTATAAGCGGCAGCATACAAATGAAAGGACCAACCACAGCACCAGCAGTTAGGGGCTCCGTCCACATAAATGACTTTGGAGTGCCAACATATAAGTTGGCTCATGTAAGCGGCGCTGTAAGCTCTACCGACTGGGTTACGGGCAACTCTTCCGTTGCCGACGATAGACTGTCCACCCCGTTTGATATAGACATCCAGTCGATGACGCTGAACAAATTATCCGTCAAGAATATAAAAGGAAAACTAGTGGCCGGATATTACACCAGCAAGGCCAACGAGAAAGTCCGCAATATTTCATTGAGAGACATTACGGCCGACATTGCCAAAGGAAAGTTGAAGATGCGGGGCTGGACGGCTCAAGACAAGCCACTGTTCGGTGGAACAGCGGATTTAAGTGGCGTCGATGCCAATCAACTGTTCACAGAACTGTTTGACCAGCCTAATGAAATTACTGGCACTCTGCAGTCACACATAAGATTCAAAGCTGACATAGGTCCGGGCAAAAATGTCTATGACACGCTCGAAGTGCCAGCGCCAGAGGCAACTGAAACGAACCCTAACGCACTCAAACCAAGCAGTTTCAAATTGGAAAATGGGCGAGTAACCAGATTTAGTTTGCTGCAACGAAGAATAGATCAGGCCAACTTGATTAAGGGTGGCATTCTTGATTTCAATATAAACAACTTCTTGCAGAGTGTGGCACCAGTTAAAGAAGGCAATTACAAATCAATTACTGGCACGTTCGTTTTGAGACCAGGTTTGAAAGTAGCTTTTGGAAATGCCGACCCGGAGATGGCCAGGTTTGGACCCGTTGAATTCAATGGAGAAGAACTGAGAATGCGGTCTTCTGGCACTATCGACTTCAAGCAAAATACCATGACAGTGGAGGTGTTCGGAAACATTCCTCGCACCTCAGTCAGGGGATTCTTTGGAAAAGCGGGGTCTATGTTTAGTATCAGTGGGTTACTTGGCGTGCTAGACGGATTGCCGATTATGCCCAACATTTGGCCGGAAAATAAACCACGCGCATTCCAATTTAAAATCGTTGCTTCGTTGGAAAAGCCACAGCAAATGAACAAATCAATTTACGATACATTCAAGTGGTTGCCGAACCAAAAAGACGCCACTCCGCACCCTACTTTGGCTGGTGCAACTTCCCCATCCACCAATGGCTAGCATGGAAACGGATTGCTATGGAAAACCGCTGGTTCGTGCACGAACTTTAGAGATCACGGTATCCAGGTGGTACCCTTGGCAAACATTGAGATTTCATTGTGAATTGGCGTGATCGGCGCGTAAACCGAAACACAATTGGTCTGTCGGCGTCTTTCTCTCTATGTCCCTTAGCAGACGCAGGAGCTTGAAATGAAGAACGTATTTATCGCATCGGTGTGTGGAGCATTACTCCTTGGCGGTTGTTCAAGCTCGGCTGAGGAGAAACTTGGGCACGTCTCACATCCTGTTCAAGAAACCTCGGACAAGACTTTCAAAAAAGATGTTGCCTTAGCCACTGAGCCAGTATTGGTAGACTTCTACGCCACGTGGTGCCCGCCGTGCAGAAAGATGTCGCCGATCGTTGATCAAGTGGCTGAACAGTTCGATGGAAAAATCAAAGTGTTCAAAGTCGATGTAGATAAAAATCCGCTTCTGTCTCAAGCACTGGGAATTGAATCAATCCCAACGTTAGTTGTCTTCAAAAACGGACAACCTGCTACTGCCTCTACCGGTGCAATACCAAAATCCGAACTGGTAGCTCTGGTCCAAGAGGCTTTGTCTGGCACCCTCGTCGGTCACAACAACAAGAATGCCCTCTAATTTTTCGACCGGAGCAGAAAAATTTATTTACAGTCGCCCCCATATTTCGACTTTTTACGTCATCCTAAACAAAGAACCCTAGGAGGTGTCTATGACCGAAAGTGATAAAGGAACAAAGACTGCTGAAAAAGAAGAAGTCAAAAAAGATGACAAACAACAGCAAGTCAATGACAAACAAAACGAACATAAAGAACATAAAGAAGAGCAAACTAAGAAACCAAGCTCCGGTGGATGCTGCGGCGGTCACTAAGCTCTGATGTCGAACTATTCGACAACAACTAAATACGATGTGAGGCGCGGTTGTAACAAACTGCGCCTTGCATTTAGCAGGTATAAAAGGCGCAGTTGTTGATTGCACCTTTTTAGTTAGGAATTATGCTCTGCTGTGATGGACGGTTCAGCTGGGGATGTGCGAGTATTCCACTGAGATTTCGAAAAAAACGCGTCCAGTTAAAGGTCACTTATGAGTTCAAACATAGCCATAGTTGTACTTGTCCTTTGCTCAATTCTGGTAGCGGGGTCGAGAGTTTCAGCCGAGAATCTTAAAGCTGAGACGAACCTCAAAGCTCAAACTCGTTACGTCACCATTCCAATCCTTTATGTGACAGACAGAAACGCTACAAAGAAAGGCTACGGACCGCAGCGGAAGCTTGAACAGTTGAACTCGATTAACAATTTGCATTTCGGCTGGCTTGATTATTCGCTGCGTAGGCACGAGACAACAACTAGCAGCCTTGAAAAGCAGCTTGGTTGGAGTGAATCGCACAAGCGGCCGAGGTGCGTGCTGGAGACAAAAGAACTTGCGGAAGTTAAGGGTTATCATGACTTCGGACAAGTCATAATCGATGCAGCGAAAAAATCAGGCACCGACGACGTCTTCATTTTGGTGCATGGATTCAATACACCCTTTGACCACGCCGCGAAGGAAGCAGCCCTACTTGCATATCAGGTGCAGCGTCCGCTCATCCTTTACAGCTGGCCTTCGAAGGGGAAACTGAGCCAATATAATGTTGACGCAGGCAATAACGAATGGAGCCAAGAGCATTTTGACGCACTGATGGATGAACTGAAACGAATTAAAGACAGTTCTGGAATCAAATTCACTTTGGTGGCTCATAGCATGGGCAATAGACTTGCTGTGCGCTCAGCGCCAGCGCTCCAAGGTAAGCATATTTTCAAACAGGTCTTCCTCGTTGATCCGGATTTTGACGCCGAGACGTTTGTTCACTACTTATATCGATATGCACGCAAGAGCGCAGAGTCAGCTGAGGTCGCAGAAAAGACCGAAACAATCGAGCCGACCAAAGTGCGAATTTTATTTTCTCACAAAGATCGCGCGTTGCCGTTGTCTGAGTTTTTGTTTGGCGGCTATACGCGGCTAGGGCAAGCAGCAGATTCACTGTTATCCGTAGTTGCAGCACCATATGCAATACCAGGTAAAGTTACCGACGCACTTGGTTCGACTGCAAACAAAGATGCCACCATAACTAACAGTGACCAAAAGCAAAATTGGGTCATGAACTTTGAGTGGATCGATTTCACCGTATTAGACCACGGAGTGATCGGCCACACCGTTCCATTTGAAATGATCGCCAGCCTGTGGTCGACCAGTTTACCTGGCGAAGGATTGAAGTTGGTTCCCAGCAATAATGGTGCGCCCAACAGATTAGCCTCGCTGTTTTTACATCTGTTCGGCGAACAGGACCATATTTCAGACAAGATTGATAGTTCTGAGCGCGTCGTTATAACAACAAAACGGCGGCGAGCTTCTGTTGCTCATTAGCGCTCGGTCTGGTCGCTCTTAAGCCGCTTTTTTGCTTTTATGCAGCTTCTCTGCTTTGACCAGTTCGGTCAATATTATTGGGCGGATAATAGTAGATTCTGTCTTGTGCGTCTTCAACAAAGTGAATGAATTCACGGAATTGAACCTTCAGTATTCTTTTCAAATCGCTAGGCAATTCGTTGACATCTGCTATGCATGTCTTTGATTGCAATGTGTACATGGCGCTTACCTCAATTTCTTCACTATGGACGACGCTGCGAAAATCGACATAGTTCCAAAGGGGCACTGGGATGTTCTCATTTTGCTGTGGAAAACCATATAGCGTTAATAGGAAACTCTTTTACTGCCGCTTGCGTCACCATGCTCGGTGCAAATGTAAATCACAAAAATAAAATCGCTATGGGAATAGTTCTCGGCGATCATTGGAGGAAAGGTTTTATGGCAAAGCTGATAACTGGTATTTTCCGCACTCGTTCGAGCGCCATGACGGCGGTAGAAGACTTAATTCGTCATGGTTTTTCACAAGATGACATCAGTCTCTTGATGTCAGAAACAACTCGTGGACGCGAGTTTGTGGTTGACGAAACAACTAAGGCTCCAGAAGGCTTAGCCGCTGGCGCAGCAATTGGTGGCGCTTTGGGTGCTATCGCACTAGGTTTAACCGCTACTGGTTTGTTGGCAGCCCCAGCGGTTGGTTTGTATGCGGCTGGACAATGGTTGGCTATGCTTGCTGGATTCGGCGCCGGCGCTTTAGGCGGTGGTTTGATCGGCGGTCTGGTTGGCTTAGGGATCCCTGAGCACGAAGCAGAACTGTACCGAGGAGAAATTGAGAAGGGTGGCATCCTCTTGGGCGTATTTGCCTCGGATGATGAAAAGGCCAAAGAATCTCATCAACTTTTGGAAGCCAGTGGCGCAGAACACGTCAAATCTGAACACGTCAAAGACGATATCAGAAAGACCGAAAAGGTTCGCTAGTTCTCAAAGCGCACTTACGGGAGAAGCCGCCTGAAAAGGCGGCTTCTCTCTGTGCTTTTGAGTTTCTGAGGCTGTAAAGCAGCTTATTAGGATTTCTCTTGTGGTTGAGGAATCTTTGCCACGATCTTGCCGCGCACATGGCGCATTGAGAGTCGGACTAAAGCATCTGGAATGTCTTCCAGATTTACCACTTCTTCAACCATTGGCTTGACTAACCCTTTCGCCGCTAGAGCACCAAATTCCATGCCAATTCTGGCTAGATCGTCTTGGGCTGTGATGTCTCCGCAAGTGTAAGCACCGCCTAAAGCTACTTCGTGTACAGAGATAGCTTTCTCTCCCGGGCTTAACTTGGTGATATCAGGCATTCCTGCCACACAAGCGATAGCGCCATTGAAGGCCAACATCTCAAGAGCGGCTGTAGCACTCTCGCTGCTCACCGTATCAATGATGTAATCGACACCACGGTTCTGAGTGATTTCGTCAATCGATTCCTTCACGTTTTCAGTTTGATAATCAATAATCTCAGTGGCACCGAGGTTTTTGACGAAGTTGACATTGTGCTTAGAGCAGGTGGTGATGATCTTCAAACCGGCTACTTTTGACAGTTGAATGGCAAACCCACCCACTCCGCCTGCGCCGCCAAGGATCAAAATTGTTTTGTCTTTCTGCACATGCAACTTTCGGTGCAGCGCTTGATATGCGGTGAATCCGGCACAGGGCAGGGCAGCCGCATCGGTGTAGGACAGACCATCCGGTAGCCAAGCTAATGTGCGCGTCGTCACGATAGCGTACTGACTGTATCCACCTTGCTTAGAGTGATCGCCGTGATAATAAACGGGATCTCCGGCTTGCCATTCGTCCACTCCCTTACCAACACTATCAATCACTCCAGCTATATCGAGCCCGAGGATCATTGGATAGTCCCAGCCGGGGAAGCCTGACGCTGCGAGTTTGTAGTCAACGGGATTTAAACCGACGGCAAAGACCTTGACACGAACCTCGCCAGGACCTGGCTTTGGCTGTTCAACATCTGACGTGTAAAGTGATTCCGGCGTACCGGGCTTATCTAGGACAAGTGCTTTCATCTAAGAACTCCGAATCCATGTGAGGAAATCCATTCTAACTGCAACTATTGGAACGACATGCAGCAGTTGTTCTTTCTTTATTATGCTGTGCATTAGGAAACTTGCACTAATCAAGACGTTTGAACAAGAGCCGCATAGATACCTGGTTCCGACAGTTTTCGAAAAAAAAACAGAAGTACGATTTGTTAAGAGATAAGAACTGACAACCTCCGCCGTGAACTAGAAAATCTGTTCACTATATGGTTTAAAGGTGTTGTAACTGCAAGAACCGCCCGGCATGTATCCTCAATTGAGTGGGTTTACGCGCATTATGCGAAGAGCAGAAGCGGATCGAACGTTTCTAAAACATCGCCCATTGGAGAGGTCGGTTGTGCGATATGTTGCTTATGAGCAATCAAAATCCTCACCAAATATCGTTGTCGATGGAGCTGCAAATGACGGCACAGAGCTAGTTCTCTCGCACTGGCCAAACAGCGCAACTGCCGCCGATTTGCGAGCCGACTTATCGGCCCAAATTGTTTTCAACTATCTAGACCGTCCGGAGCTTCATGTCTCAGCTGACGCGGTTACGAACAATCACTTCGATGCTGATGGTTTGGTTGGCACCTATGCCCTGACCAATCCGCTTGAAGCAGCGGCAATACGCGACTCGCTGATCGACATTGCCGCAGCCGGAGATTTTGACGTATACCAAAACCGGGATGCGGCCAGAATCAGTTTCGTTCTTGACGCATGGGCGCAGCCAGCTAATTCTCCCCTGAATAAAACCGTCTTCGCCCAGGATTATGCCAGTGTGGCAAACGTTCTCTACGAAGAATTGCTACCGCGATTTCCAAAGATTATCCAGAAGGTTGATTATCTGGAACGCTTCTGGATAGCTCAGGATCAACATCTTGATGCAAGCGAAGCTGCGTTTAGCAATGGACATTTCAAGCTACAGGAAATTGCCCAACACGATTTAGCAATCGTGACGATGCCTGACTCTAACAGCACTCCTGCCAACTCAGTTCATCGCATGGCAATCCACAACCAAACCAACTGTATGAGAATACTTTTGATGCAAGAAAACAATTACGAACTCTATTATCGATATGAGACCTGGGTGGATTACCACTCACGAGTTTTGACAAAGCGTAAGGATCTGAAGCTCTTGGCGGAGAAACTTACTAAGCAAGAGTCAATGGATGGGGTGTGGTCCTTCGGTGGTATAAATGACCTCTCTCCGGCTCTAAAGTTAACTGGAGCACCATTGAGCAAAATCTCGTTTGATAGCTTCAAGAGTCAGATATTGGAATTTCTGATGGAGGAGTAGACTAAAAACGACAAAGTGGTGCCATGACAAAACGAAACAGCTGTCATTGGAATCTCGCTACAAGTCGGTTCCGCAAAATAAGTGAGTTTTGGATGCCGGCAAGGATGCCGGCGCTCCCAGGTGAGTCAAGTGACGATATGGGTGTCGGCGAGAATGCCGAATTCCGGTGAGGATAATGACGGAGATGAATTCAGAAATAGTTCGGTCAGCAAAAGAGAGCGAAGTTATTCAACGCACTGAAGAATTCGTGCGCGAAACATTGAAGGCAGATTCGACCGGGCACGATTGGTGGCACATCAATCGGGTTCGAAACGTTGCTGTAAGACTGGCAAAATCAGAAGGCGCGGATCAATATGTAGTCGAACTTGCCGCGCTGCTGCACGATATAGCTGATTGGAAGTTTAACGATGGTGACATCACAATTGGTGCCACAAAATCACGCCAGTGGCTGGCTTCTCTCGACGTTGAAGAATCGCTCCAAGAACGGGTAGCTCGAATCATCTTAACCGTGTCATTCAAGGGTGCAGGCGTAATAAACGAGGTAGACACCCTGGAAGGGCAAGTAGTACAAGACGCGGATCGCATTGACGCCCTTGGCGCTATCGGTATCGCCCGCACATTTGCTTACGGAGGGCATTTTAATCGCTGCATGTACGATCCAGACGAAGCCCCAGTTCAGCATGAGACCTTCGAACAATATAAAAGCAGCAAAGGTACGACAATCAACCATTTCTACGAAAAGCTGCTGCTGTTAAAAGACAGGCTCAATACAAAATCCGGCAAACAATTCGCCGAAAGTAGACATCGCTTCGTGGAGGAGTTTCTTCAGGAGTTCTATGATGAATGGGAAGGGCGCAAGTAGCTGAATTATTCTAATTTTATTTGCCGATTAGGCAGCGCTGCATGCCGAAAACCGCAATAATCTAGTTACTTCACGAGGCCTGAATGTCACCTTCATCAGATAAGTCTTCCAATTGGTTCATGCGAGTTTTCGAACCGAAGACGGACTTTTTCGCTTTGCTCAACATTCAAGCAGCCACCACGCTCGAAGGCATGCTTGCGCTCGAGGAGTGGATAAATGAAGGCGCATTTGAACGCTGTCAGAAAGTGCGAGATTTGGAAAACGAAGCCGATGAACATAAGCTCGAACTTGAGCGCAGACTGGTCGAGTCCTTTATCACTCCGTTTGACCGCGAAGATATTTATGATCTTTCGATCAAGTTAGACGAAGTGATTAACTCAGCGAAAGCTACAGCTCGCGAAATAGAAGCTCTCGAATTTCGTAGTTCGGATTCCTTTCTAAAAGAAATGGCAGCTACTCTTGTAGAGGGCACGAGATGTCTAACTCAATCCTTTTATCACCTTCAATCAAATCACGTGGAAGCGGCTAACCAGGCTACTCTCGCTCGCAAATCAGAGAACCGATTTGCGAAAACTTACCGAGTCGCCATGCGATCACTTTTCACGCTTGATGACTTTAAGACATTGCTTAAAACGCGCGAAGTTTATAGCTGTATGGTTGCAGCTGCTGGAAAAATCGATGTGGTTGGCGAAAAACTAGTACATGTAATCGTCAAAATCAGCTGAGCGGCGGGGGAAGATGCTTGTCGATTCTAGTTCTGACGATTCTTGTTTTCTTCCTTAGTCTAATTTTTACATACACGAACGGCTTCCAAGACGGCAGTTCTGTCGCCGCAGCGGCGATCGCATCGAGAGCATTATCACGATTGCAAACCATTATTCTTGTCGCTATCTGCGAATTTCTAGGCGCTTTGTTTGGCGGTTCTGCAGTTTCGCACACCATTCAATCCATCACCAATTGGCCACATGTACCGAGCCTCTTGCCTGTTTTGGCATCAGGTTTGTTTGCGGCTATTCTCTGGAATTACATCACGAAGATTTGCCGATTTCCATCAAGCTCCACTCACGCCCTTGTTGGTGGCATCCTCGGTGCTGTCTTCGCCGGTAGTGGCGGATTGCAGCATATTGTTTGGGGAGATCCAGATCACGTCCTTCATTCGACAGGCATATGGAAGGTAGTTTTCAGCCTGTTCTTATCACCATTAATTGGCTTTTTAGCTGGTTATGTTGTTTTATACATCACCATATTTTGTTTGCTGCGGGCATCGACGCGAGCGAACAAAACATTGAAGCACTTGCAGGTGCTAACCACAGCCGTACTAGCTTTCGCGCATGGTGCAAATGATACTCAAAAGGCTATGGGAATTCTGGTTCTAACTCTAAACGCTGGTGGGTTTATGACTGGTGACGAGATCCCACTATGGGTGAGAATTCTGACTGGCACAGCCATGGCTGTCGGCGTTGCTTCTTTGGCTCCGGGCATTGTCAAACGTGTAGGCCTGGGAATTTACAGGCTGAGGCCGCTGCATGGTTTTGTTACTGAATTTGCCTCAGCAGGTGTTGTTCTTGTTGGCTCGATTACAGGTGGGCCGGTCTCGGCGTCTCAAGTGATTGCGTCTGCCGTGATGGGACTGGGAACTGCACAGAGAAGAAAAGGCGTGCACTGGTTAGTGGCAAGGGATATGCTGATCGCTTGGTTCCTAACGATTCCGTGTTCCGCACTCCTGGCATGCGTTCTGCACATAGCGATATTTCACTGGCTGAACAGATTGATCGCCAATTCGGGGAATTGATTGAGCGCACGCTAGTCTAGTTCGGTGCCGGCAAGGATGCCGGCGCTCCCAGGTATTTCCCAGATACAGCACCATATATGGTGCGGTGCTTAACCGTCTCTTCGCGCTCTACTGTTAGATGGACGTTTTGCTCCTGAGCCGCCAGACCTGCTAGCACCTCCGCTTGATGGTTTGCGGGCGGCTGAGCCAAAGCGTTTACCGCCACCACTGGCTGCAGGTCTGCCGGCCCCGGATGGTCTGCCGGCCCCGGACGGTCTGCCGGCCCCGGACGGTCTGCCGGCCCCGGATGGTCTGCCAGCCCCGGATGGTCTGCCGGCTCCGGATGGTCTGCCGGCTCCGGATGGTCTGCCGGCGCCACCAGCGGGCCGACTATAAGATCTTGTGCCATCACTTGAAGTGCTGCGCCCAGCTGACGAGGAACTGCGGCTACGTGGAGCACCTGACGCGCCTGAAGCGCCTTCGCCTGAAGGTCGACGTCCATAAGATGAACCACCTTCGGCTGGTTTTCTGCCGTATCTAGATTGTCCGCTAGAAGCTCCATAAGAGCCACCCTCGGCGGGTTTACGTCCATAGCGTGCCTGCGATCCACCTTCTGCTGGCTTGCGTCCATAGCGTGATTCGGAGCCGCCTTCGGCAGGCTTGCGACCATAACGTGACTCGGATCCGCCTTCGGCTGGCTTAGCGCCATAACGTGATTCGGAGCCACCTTCGGCTGGCTTGCGGCCATAACGTGATTCGGCTCCGCCTTCGGCTGGCTTACGACCATAACGCGATTCGGAACTGCCTTCGGCTGGCTTGCGACCATAGCGTGATTCGTTTCCACCTTCAGTTGGCTTGCGTGGCTCGCTGCGACCGTAAGAACGACCTTCGGTTGAGTTACCACGATAGCCTGATCCCGAGCTGGAAGATGAAGCGCCTTGAGCACGATTGTACGAACGTCCTGCACCTGATCCACCACCAAATCTCGAGGAGCCACCACCTGATGGACGGCCACGATCGCCGGTTGGACGAGGTCCGCGGTCTCCACTTGGGCGAGTTCCACGATCAAAACTTGGACGTGGTCCACGGTCTTCATCGGAACGAGCAACGAAATCTTCCTCATCAACGGGAGGTCCGAGTGTATAACTTGGACGTGCCTCTCGATCAGTGCGTGAACGCGCAGCGGCATCACGATCGACTGGTGGACCAAGCTTGTAGCTTGGCCGTGATTCTCGATCGTCACTTGCATCTAAATCTTCTTCCTGCTCCGCACCGTCGCCGGTTGCAAGTTGAGGACGATCACTTCGCCACGTACCAATTTTCTTGTCATTTTGGCTGACGAATTCACTCACATATTTTTCAGTGGCACCGAGGCGTTTGCCGTGAGCCAACAAAATGTACTTCAATGCTTCGGTCAAATATTGCCGCAAATTCATCTTCTCGGCTTGAGCTAATTCTTCAGCCAGTTCAAGCATTCGTGGACTAAGAAACAAGTTGACGTTATCTTCTTGTCTTGGTCGCTCGGCTCTCTTTCCTGCTGAATGTTCACGTGAACGAGGTGAATCAGATGGCTGCGACGCATCGCGATCACGCCGCTCTTTGAATGCTCGTTGATTATCGTCAGATGCTCTTTGCACGCGCGGTTTGCGTGGCTCGACCCTGTCGCTGTTGCTACTGCGTGCACGGCTGCTGCCTTCTTTCTTATTCATTGAGCTATCTGATCCATAAGTAGTGAGTATGCAAGCATACTCTATTAATAGGCTAAATGTCTCTGTTTCAGTGTCCCCATGTATACTCGGTTACACCGACCGTTCGACGCACAGCCACACCACCATCGGGATTCGCTAGTCCGTGACCGGAGAAGATGCGAGCACCGCGTCTGTGTGTGGATTTGTTGTGATGCCGACTGACTGATTGTTTCAAACCATTCTGATCCGACTCGGGCTTTTTGGGATCAACTGCTGCTTGATCGTCATATTTGCCAGCCAGGAAGGTGCCCGGCGCAACAGGATTTCTCGAGTAGTAAAGCTTGTTGTACTGCCGCCATAGACGCGCCATCACTGTTCCACCGGTAACGTGCTTATTAGCAATCGGTAAGTTTTGATCATTACCGCCCCAAACTGCTGTCACCATATCTGGTGTAAAGCCGACGAACCACAAATCCGTAGCTTTGTCAGCCGTTCCGGTTTTACCAGCCGCCGGACGATCACCTAGCCGGGCTTGCGTGCCTGTTCCGGACTTCACGACGTCTTGTAGAACAGCAACAAGCCAGGCCACCTCCTCTTCTGG
This sequence comes from Candidatus Melainabacteria bacterium, assembly GCA_003153555.1. Classification (GTDB taxonomy): domain Bacteria; phylum Cyanobacteriota; class Vampirovibrionia; order Obscuribacterales; family Obscuribacteraceae; genus PALSA-1081. Next base: position 87,531 of record PLZS01000034.1, read on the forward strand.
AAAGACTCGATGAGAGTCGGATTCAAACGACTCGATTACATCCCCGTTCATAGTTTCGACGCGCCTCAGTGCACGAGGAGTGATCGCAACTCCACATCTGGCAAAAGTACCATAAGCTCCCGCTAAATCAAGCGGAGAGAGCGCTGAGCTTCCTAATGCAGATGATATGTTAGGGGCAATGTCACCCTTAACTCCTGCAGTTCTGGCTGTTTCTATAACATGATCCATGCCGACCATTTGAGCAACTTTCACAGCACAAACATTTCGAGATTGAGCTAAAGCTTGGCGAACGGTAATCTTGCCAAGGAACTTGCCGTCATAGTTCTTTGGACTATAATCCGCGCTGTCAATTTGGTGCACCGTCAGCGGTGCATCCTCAATTTCAGAATTTGGACTCAAAGAGTGATTCAAAAAAGCCGTCAAATAAACAAACGGCTTAAAGACGGAACCAACTGTGTGCGGGTTGGTGGCACAGTTCCATTGCTTCGCCCAATAATCACCGGCACCGCCAACGATGGCACGAACACCGCCGTCCTTCACCGCTATCGAAACCAGAGCCTCCTGAGTGATACCAGCGGGCGCACGTTTGAATTCTTGAGCCAGAACTCGTTCGCCGCACTGTTGTGCGATTTGATCCATGTTCGTGTAGACCTTGAGACCCTGCCTTCTGGCGATCGATTCACTATAGCGAGCCTTGATCAAATCCAAAACATAACTAACGTAATACGGATAAGTGGAAAATGCGTGCTGTGGCTTCGGCTCTAACGCACTTCGAAAGCTCAATGGATAAAACTTAGCGTGCTGACCTTCAACATGAGTGATGAAACCGCAAGCGACCATCGCATCCAAAACCTGCCTCTGTCTAGACACAGCATCGGCACGATGTTCTGGGCTGCCGGAGACTGACGGTGAGCGAATCAGACCGGCGATGAAAGCTGATTCCGGAAGGGTAAGCTCCCACACGTTCTTTCCGAAATATTTGAGCGCCGCCTGTTGAATTCCATTGGCTCCATTGCCGAAATAGATTTCGTTCAAATACATCTGCAAAATTTCCGGCTTACTGTAGCGCCTTTCCAGTTCAGTCGCCACTAACGCTTCGGCGATTTTTCGATCCACAGACCTGCCACTCTCAACAAAGAACAGATTTTTGACAAGCTGCTGAGTAATCGTTGATCCACCTTCTACCACCTGATGAGCTTGAAGATTAGCCACCGCAGCTCTGATCATGCTTTTCAGATTGACTCCACTATGTTCATAAAAATGCCGATCCTCAGCTGCAAGAACAGCTTGTTGCAAAACCAATGGAATCTTCTTCAGTGGCACAACCACGCGGTTTACATCCTGCTCCACAGCACAGACTAATCGATCCTTGTAATCAAAAATCTGGATGGTGCTATTCGGATGATAGTCTTTCAGAAAGGCGAGATCTGGCACCTGGTGCAGATCTACGCAAACCAATATAGTCATCACCGCAGCAATTATGGTGAGGATCAAAATAGAAAATCCGACCGCTAGACTAACGATGCGAAAGATGTACGCGATTCCATCTCGCGTACTGACAAGCATATTAGTTTTTCTAAGATCGGGCATGCAGAAGCCTTTCGCCGCTCAACCATACAGCATCTTAGGATAGTTTATCCGAAGACCGCTGATCCGCAGTTAGCCATACCGGTGCACACAAGTAAAAGCAAACTGTTCGCTCTCTCAGTTCTGCTAACTCTTGCCATGTTGCCGCGTGAGCCCAAAATTGGCTGACTGAGGCTATCCCACTAGTGGCTAGCTGGATATATCCAAGGCGCATCATAGGTTTGAACCGGCGTTCTGTGCATCCAGGTGGGCGAAAAGGCAATCAGCAACCCAAGCATTACTCCAAGGTATAGGCTTCTCATTGGCGGGTTTTGCATGACATTCTCCAGCGTGGCGCTGACCAACTAAGAACATGATTCTGAAGGTTATGTTCCCCTGGCTTAGATCTACCAACCATCCTTGACATCAAAAAAATTGAGCCTGGCAACGCAGACGTGCACAGGCTCGAAAAAATAAACCGCTGACGGTTGATTTTTAGTTTTATGGAGTTGTGGAACTGTGTACTAATACAGAGATCAGTAGAAGGGCAACGATGTTCAAAATCTTGATCATCGGATTGATGGCAGGTCCTGCAGTATCTTTGTATGGGTCGCCAACAGTGTCGCCTGTGACAGCCGCTTTGTGCGCTTCTGAACCTTTACCGCCGTGATTCCCTTCTTCAATGTACTTCTTTGCGTTATCCCAAGCACCACCGCCTGAAGTCATTGAGACTGCAACAAAGATACCGGTGACAATTGAACCCACCAACACGCCACCTAACATCTTTGCGGCTGCGTATTCACCGGGCAAAGCATTGTTCAGATAGAAATATCCGAGCGCTGCAATTGCAACAGGAGTGAGAACTGGAATCAGTGCAGGCACGATCATCAATTTGATTGCGGCTGTAGTGACGATGTCCACGCATTTTGCATAGTCCGGTTTGCCGGTGCCTTCCATGATGCCTGGAATCTCTCTGAATTGTCGGCGCACTTCTTCAACAACAAGTCCTCCTGCATAGCCAACCGCTTCCATGGCCATGGCGGCAAAGAGAAAAGGAATCAAACCGCCGAGGAACAGTCCAGCCAATACATAGGGACTGGAAAGGTCGAAGGTGAGGGAGGCAGCTGGATTTATTTTATGAATTGCCGCTTGCAATTCTGTGGTGTATGAACTGAAGAGAACAATTGCAGCCAGACCGGCTGAGCCAATCGCATAGCCCTTCGTCACAGCCTTGGTGGTATTACCCACAGCATCCAAAGGATCGGTGACCTCGCGTACTTCTTTTGGCATGTCGGCCATTTCAGCGATACCACCAGCGTTATCAGTAATCGGACCGTATGAGTCAATGGCCACGATAATGCCGGACATGCTCAACATGGCCATCGCGGCCAGGGCGACACCGAAAATTCCGGCGAAACCATAAGAGGCGAGGATACCAACAACGATCACGATCACAGGCAGTGCTGTGGAGCGCATAGAAACTGCCAATCCGGCGATGATGTTTGTGGCATGACCGGTTTCAGATGCTTTGGCAATGCCGCGCACCGGACCATAGGCAGTCGAAGTGTAGTATTCGGTAATCCAAACAATCAAACCTGTGACAACCAGTCCGACCATCGAGGCCAGGAAGTAATCCAATGGCTCGCGGTTGAGACCGCTCATCATCAAATTGGTGAAGTAGTAGAAACCGCCTGCGGCGAGCACACCGGCTACGATCAGTCCTTTGTACAAAGCACCCATGATGTTTTTGCTGCCACCGAGGCGGACAAAAAATGTTCCTATGATAGATGCGATGATCGACACCGCCCCTAGTACCAATGGATAGAGAAGAATTTCTGGTCTTGTGCCAATCACGGTTATGAATGTTTCATGAGCGAGCAACATGGTGGCAATGGCGGTGACTGCATAAGTTTCAAACAAGTCAGCAGCCATCCCGGCGCAGTCGCCAACGTTGTCGCCTACGTTGTCGGCAATAACGGCTGGGTTTCTCGGGTCATCTTCAGGAATGCCGGCTTCGACTTTACCAACCAAGTCTGCGCCTACGTCTGCAGCCTTCGTGTAAATGCCACCACCCAGTCTAGCGAACACTGAGATAAGACTGGCACCGAAGCCCAATCCAATCAAAGCTTGCACATCTTTGGTGAAGTAATAGAAGCCTGAGACGCCGAGTAGTCCTAAGCCGACGACTAGTAAACCTGTGACAGAGCCCCCGCGAAAGGCAACGCCCAACGCTTTTTCGAGACCGTCACGAGCTGCCTCTGCTGTTCTCACGTTAGCTCTAACAGAAACAAACATTCCGACATATCCCGCTAATGAGCTGAGCAAGGCACCAACTAGGAAACCAACGGCTGTGATCCAGTTGATTGCCAGTCCGATAATAATTGCGAGCACGACACCCACAAAGGCGATCGTCGTGTACTGACGGTTCATGTAAGCGCTAGCGCCTTCTTGGATGGCGGTTGCGATTTCAACCATGCGCGGATTGCCAGGGCTTAGCTTCAGAACTTTCCAGCTGGCCCAAATACCGTAAATAATTGCACCTGCGGCGCAGGCAAATACTAAAGGGAAACCAGCTTCGTTCATTCCAAATAACTCCCGAAAATTTACGCCACGAGGTAGCCGTAGACCAGCACTTGGTAAGCGATGGGGGCTGAAAACACGCAGCTAAGAGTATCAGCTTACTAATAGAGATAACAGAATCTGAATTTTATTTACGCCTCATATGTGGTGGCAGTGGATATCAAGAGCATATATACGGCGAAGGAAGATGGGCTGCTGGCGTGTTAAAATTGGGATCTCACGGGAAAGTTAAGGTGGCTTCATGTCGCTGAAATCAAGCCGGGTAGCTGGATTTCTCTCAGGTCTCTTATCAATAGCAACATCGGTCTCTGCCAGCTATGCGCAGACGGCCTGGAATTACGATCGAATTGTTTCTTGCACAGATGATCCAAATGCCAATTCGATCACAATGAACACTATGAAGGGTGCCCCGATCGCACCACCGACGATTCAATATTTGCCGGGTCCGAATGGACACACGATGATGGTCGCTGACTTTGCTGGATTGAGTTACATGATGCCACCGCACATCATTCATCCGGCTTTAAATCCCACAAAACCTGGAATCGAAGAGATTAGAATCGGTCAGTTTCAGGCCAATCCGCCAATTTGCAGAGTAGCGGCTATGTCGCAGAACCCTTCTTCTTTAAAGGGACTTTCCTTTAGTTCTAACTCAGGAGCACTGGTGGTCAAGTGGACCGGTCCAAGAGGATTAGCTCCGGAGCCAGAAGAAGTTGCCGCGATTCCCGAGAAGACGGAAGCCAAGGCTGACTTGGTTCGGCCGGATCGGGGAGCAGATGCAAAGGCGCGAGCGTTAGTCTCTGCCCGCGAAAGCACAGTCAAAACTGCAAAAATGCCACCAAGTGCGCCGCCACGAGTTTCGCCAACGGAGAGAGCACCCTCAAAAGAACTCACAGACGACGATTTCATCGACGAAAGAGTGCAACACATTCAAGACTTGCTCGATGCGGCGCGTCGATCGAATACTGGTAAGGGGAAATCTTCGTCAACGCCTGCAAAACGGTTGCAGGCTCGTGCTGTTCCGGCCATCGCCCCGGAGCAAAATAACAAACTCCTAACAACCACTTCACAAGACCAAGCAAATGGGACAGCTACAATCAGAATGTCAGTTCCTCCCCTAGCTCCGGCTCGCTCAAATGGTTCGCAGGACGAGGCGGGAGAGACCAGCGAAAATCCAGATTTACCAGCAAAAGAAAAATCTGACAACCTTCGCTCTGACAAGAAAAATGAAAAACCACCTGGAGTGCCGATGGCGCGTTTATCAGTAGTAAGTGACACAGGTGCAAGCGAGCCCAACGCCGCTGTGCAACTGCTGTCAGAGCGCAATATCATCTACAAGAGCTTTCGCCTGCACGCCCCTGAGCGCTATGTGATCGATTTGGAAAAGCCTGATGATTTAGACGAAGCTACAGTTTCGCTCTTTCAAGATAATGCTCTGTGTCGCTCAGTGAGAATAGGCTTGACTGATAAAAAGACATGCCGTCTTGTCTTTGACCTGGCAAGCGAAGCTGTGCAAGTGCAAGAAAAAACGTACGCCGAAGACGGAAAGGTTTTGACGCTCAAGATCACGTCCCAACCAGCGCCCGTCACAACAAAGTCCGGTAGACCACTGGAAGGAGTTAGCCTCGTTCTTGATGCCGGCCATGGTGGCAGTGATCCAGGCGCACAACGTGGCGATGCACAGGAAAAAGAGATGACCTTAGGCATCGTTAACCAGCTCAAGAAGCGCCTTGAGGCCAATGGTGCATTCATTACCATGACACGCAGTGACGATACTTTTGTATCGCTCGAAGACCGCGTCAAAGTGACGAATCTTGTTATGCCTAAAGCTTTCGTTAGTGTTCACATCAACGCCTTGGAAAGCACGTCGGATATCAAAGGTATAGAAACCTATTTCCAAACCGAGCAAAGCAGGCCCCTTGCAGAAGCGATCCACAACAGCCTGTTTACGTCACTGGGGGTGCCCAACCGGGGCATTCGTAAAGCTCGTTTTTACGTGATTAATCACACCTCAGTGCCGGCAATCCTGGCGGAGGTCGGATATATATCGAATAAGGATGAACGTGAGAAATTAATATCATCTGATTACCAAGGCAAGGTTGCAGACGCTCTTGCTCAGGGTGTTATTCTCTATGTCGGGAAAAGTCCGGAGATGCCAGAGAGTACTGTCAGGACGGCTCCTGCGATTAATGCCAATCAGCGGTTAGAGCGGGGAACATCTGCAGGACCGGCCAAGTCTGTTGCTGCAAGTCTTTCAGGAAGCGGAGCTAGCGCCAAGCAGTGAAATGAGCGTTTACAGAGGTAATCGGGAAATGGCCAACGGACAGCTAAAAGACTTCAAGCGCATCGGATTGTTTGACTCCGGCGTTGGTGGTCTATCTGTCCTGAGAGAACTGGCAAAGCTACCAGCGCTTGCTAAGGGACGAAAATTCTCATACGTTGGTGACACCGCTCGGTGCCCCTACGGTAATCGCGACTCCGCGGAAATCGTGCGTTATGTGGATGAGATAGTTGATTTCCTCGTCGGTAAAAACGTTGATGCCATCGTTATGGCTTGCAATACAAGCGCCGCCTGCGCCTTTGAATCAGCACAGAAACGGTCTCCGGTGCCGGTTTTTGATTTAATTACGACGACTGCTGAATATGCGGCTGGCTTGAACAAAAAAGTGGGCGTAATGGCCACAGCATCAACGGTTCGCAGTCACGTTTTCTCACGCTTGATCAAGTCGCAGCAACCGGGATTGGATGTGTTTGAATTAGCCTGCCCGGAGTTTGTACCGATAGTCGAGAGCGGATATATCGACCAAGCAACTACGATGGGCTTCGTTGAGCAGCATGTGGAAACATTGCTTAAGCAAGAAGTTGAAGTGCTGATCCTGGGCTGCACTCACTTTCCCTTCCTGAGGTCACAGCTCGAATATCTTCTCAAGGGACGTGTTCAAATTATCGACCCAGCCGTCGTTCTTCGTGAACATTTGACCGCTGGTCTGAACGGTAACAACAATCTCTCCTGCACTCAAGACGAATTCAATTTCTATGTCACAGGCAGCGCCGATGGGTTTGCCCGCGCTGCCACAAGTTGCCTTGGCACTCTTCCGGGTCCGGTGCACGTGATCTCTGTTGAACAAATTTCTGAGCAAAGTCTCATGGAAAAGATAACAGACGTTGTAATCGCCGCAGCGGAGTCAATGACGTCACCTGTGGTGCCCAGCACTGTCGCTCCATAAGATACATACGCTTCATATCGTGTAAATATCTTCGCCACCCACAGCCAGTCTGGCTGCGCTTCACGTTAAGGAACGTATAAGTAAAAACGAGCGAATGGTTGTAAGGGAAAAACGATGCTAGAGTAATCTCAATAATGCATCCGTGACCAGGACATTTTGAGAGGGCGCCCATGGGCTGTAAGACAGATTCATTTTACGCGGAAGTGCTGAACCAAGAGATTGTTGAAGCGATCAACAACGATTTCGGTAAGGCCGTGCTGCGGCTTCCCAATCAAGGCAGAGGTGAGGTTAGAGAGGAAGTGCTAGTTTACTTCTCCGCCATCGCCATGCAGCAAGTGAACTCGATTGCCGAAAAGCACGGAATCAATGATCAAGAAGCTTTACACGAGTTGTATCAACTCATGCGCGTCAACTTGGTGCAGGGATTTAGAATCGGGCAAAACATGAAGCAGACCTGGTCACCTAGTTAGCAATACCTGGTTAGCAATTACAGTCTTCAAAGACTGTTGCTCATTTATCATCTGATAAATGAATCAATTGCTGGGCACCGTCTATAGTGTCACTAGCCTGCGCCGCTGAATCTAGTCCGCCAATACGGCAGAATTCAACTCACTCTACCCCTGGGTTGAATAGAGCCAGTTGACCTTTGCTCCTTTGGCAATCCTGGCGCAAGAGGCTCTTAGATTAGAATTTCAACACAATGCATCAACCTGTGATTCCACATACCGACAGCCATACAGGCTCTTCTACCGCATTGAAAGTCGACGATTTAGACTGGCTCTCCGCCCACTCACTATAGGCTGACAGGGAATAATTGTTTAAGATTGAAGCGATTGAGACCTTAATAAGGATATGTTCCGCTCGTGGGCTTAGAAGAGATCAAGTCAGCAGTGAAGATGAGTTGTATGAGGTGCCAGGAAGAATTCCCTGAAGGCACTCAAATTTGTCCACACGACGGAACAAAGTTGATTCTCGCGCTGCCTGACCCACTGATTGGTAAAACCTTCGCCGAGCGATATGAAATTATCGAAGTGCTTGGGCGCGGTGGCATGAGTGTCGTTTATAAGGCCAAGCAAAAGTACATGCAAAACTTTGTTGCGATCAAAGTTTTGCATCCTCAATTTGATTCGGATCCATCCAATTTCGAAAGGTTCAAGCAGGAAGCAATCGCAGCGATTTCGATTAGAGACAAAAACGTTATCCAAGTTCTCGATTTTGGCATCAGCGACGGACAATCGTTTTTGATCATGGAATATCTTGAGGGGCAAGATCTGGCCGATTGGCTGGAAAAAAATGGTGACATGCCGGTTGAACGAGCCTTAAATATTTTCATTCAAGCTTGCGATGGATTGGCTCAGGCTCATGCGAAAGGGGTTATTCATCGCGACCTTAAGCCAGGGAACCTGTTCTTGATCAAAGAATCAGGCGGGGCTGAGTTAGTTAAAATAGTGGATTTTGGCATCGCGAAAATTCAACCACGAGACGGAACGGCTGCGCAGAATTTGACGCAGCCTGGAGAAGTGTTTGGCAGTCCTCTCTACATGAGTCCCGAGCAGTGTCAAGGCAAAAAACTGGACGCCCGATCAGATATCTACTCCCTGGGCTGCGTGCTCTATGAAACACTCACTGGCATGCCACCACTGATGGGGATAAATTCTTTCGAGACAATGAATAAGCATGTCGGTGAACAACCTCTGCCTCTGCGTGGAGTGGCACCGAGTAAGGATATTCCAGAACTTCTCGATGCCTGCGTTTTGAAAGCGATCAGAAAGGATCCAGATCAGCGCCAACAGTCAATGCTCGATTTAAAGAAGGAATTGATCGAGTCCGTAAAGAATTCCAGAATATATCTTGGAGAATCCGAAAGTTATTCGCCAAAAATATTTACTGGAGAAGAGAGCGGATCGGAATCAACAACACCCTTAGAACCACCCGAGAAGGCAGATTCAAGACCATCAGAAGCGCTGCAGCAATTAGTGCTTGACGCAGTCAAACTAACTGAAAGACAAGACGCACGCAATAAGCAACTGCGCCAGATGATATTCGTACTCTACGGACTGCTCGGCACCCTTGTTGTTGCTGGAGCGTATTTCTTAACCGCGCCGGGACCGGCCTCGGATCCTGCTCCTGTATACAAGAAACAGCTTTATTTATGGAAGATAAGCGACGGAGAACAAGCAATCCGAGAAGGCAAGTACAAGGAAGGCATAGCTAGCTACCAATCAGCCGTTGATATGTCAGCTGATTTCGGAGCGGGTACAGAGAAGAAAACAAAAGCATTGTTTGGACTGCTGGTCTGCTTGCAACGCGGAGGAGGCAGCCCGGAGTTAATTAATGCTACACGCCATAAGCTGCTCGATGCCAATGTAAAACATATGGAATACATTTACGGAACCGATGGTCACGACCTCGTCCAAATCGTAGATATGGACGCAGGGCTGCTGCAACGAATTGGTGGCGATAAAGTTGATGTTGCATACGCTGAATCTTTAGCGAAAGAGTATGTTACTGATGCCAAATCAGAATTTGGAAAACGTAACTATGTAAAGGCTATAAGCTGGCTACAAGAGGCGCTCGAAATTGAGGAGCAGACACACTGCAAAGCAGGAGTGTCGGCAACGGCGTCTGAGTTTGCAGAAAACAGCGACGCTTTAGAACATGTAGAAACAATCAAGAAACTACTTGAACGTGCTCGCGTTGCTGAGCAAGAAACGAAGAGTTAACTAAGCAAAGCACCAGCAATGGTGCACATTTTGCTGACCAGCTCTATTTTTTGTCGATGTGGGCGACCATTTTGCTGATCGTGCTCATCAGAGCATCATTGTGTAAGCCAGTCCAAAAGCCATATCCAATCAAAATAATCAAGACGAGTGTTAGCAGACTCTGGACCTGTCCAAGTGGGCTTGACTTGCTCATCGCCACTTTCGCTTTGGAACTAAATCCTTTCGTCTGACCATCGACTCGATTAGGTCGAGTCGCACTGTATGCGCCTACAGGACCGGTTAATTGATGATTGCATTTGATGCAGAACTTGATGCCTGCCTGCACAGATGCATGACAGTAGGGACAAGTATCCATCAGTTCAGGGGGACTATGTTCTGCTTCTTCGTCATTGCCTTTACGCTGAAACCGGCTCATCCAGCCACTATCTGACAGGATCTTGTTGCTTTTGGACGTCCTCTGTTCGTTCGAAGACTCTTTGTTGCGCATGAATTGAACTCCGTCTAATTCAGCAGCAGCCTTAGCAACTTGCATAGTTAGAGATTTGGTGGCTTCATCCTCTAGCGTGGCTTTGTGAAGTGCCTCCGCCTCGCTGACAAGGTCTTTGAAGTTCGCAACTTCGATGCGATGCTTGAATGTGCGCAACTTGAGCGAGTCCCGCGACAGAGCATCATGCAGTTCGGTGCCGAACTCTTGAATCGTTTGATGACGAGTTTCTGGATCTTTCAACAAAGCTTTATTCAAAACGTGCGTAACTTCTGAGCACACTTTCAGCTCAGGTAGAGCTTGATTGAAGGGGATCGGAGTGGCATATAAATGAGCATCCAACATTTCGATGGCCGACTTCGCAGCGAAAGGAAGCTTGCCGGTTAGTGTTTCATAAACGCAAATGGCGAGGGAATAAATATCGCTGCGCGGATCGACGACGGTTGATGATAAGCATTGCTCGGGACTCATATAGGGCGGGCTGCCGCATACATCACCCACCTTAGTGATTTGATAAGCATCTTCCTGCTTCGGATCTCGCAACTTAGACAATCCAAAGTCAACAAGTGTGACCCAATCATCATCGTTGGCATTTCTGCTCAACATGATATTTTCCGGCTTCAAATCGCGGTGCACCAAATCCATCTCATGAGCTGTTGCCAGTCCATCGATTACTTGCTGAAAAATGTGGTCAGCGCGCTCGAACGGCACCAACCCATCTTGTTTGATTACGTTCTTGAGACTGGTGCCCTCAAGATAATCCATGACGATATAAGGCTGGCGCTGCGCGCTCATGCCGAAATCGTAGAGGGTAATGATGTGGTGATGCTTAACCTGAGAAACCGTTTTTGCTTCACGATGGAAGCGCTTTACGGCTTCAGGCTCAGCAACAAGGTGCGAGTGGAGCATTTTCACTGCCATAAATCGGTCCATCAGCTCGTGACGGACTTTATAAACAACTCCCATGCCGCCGCGTCCGACAACACCTAAAACTTCATAACGGTCAGCCAAACGGGTGCCAACAAGGGGATCTTTATCGATAGACTTAAGCAGCGACGAATCATCCGGACAACGCTCAACCGAGTCCTCATACTCTGAAAAGCATTCAGGGCAAGATTTCAACTGATTTTCGACTCCCGAAGCATCGCCATCTCCCGAGAGCGCATGGCGCCAATAGACGTTATCTCCATACCCGTGTGGTCCGAGCACTAAACTGAGATGCGCGCGCCCGAAGTCAGCTACCGAGCCCGGTCAAGGTGAGTCGTAGTTCTGATAAACCCTAATTTAATCTGCCTTGCTGAGCGGCGCCTAACTTATCCTCGGGATGCCCTGCCCTTAATCAGCGCTATCCAGAATCGCCGATTCGAAGACCGCCTCTCCCCGACGAGCGCTATCCAACGAGCGCGTAACCGACGAGTGCCTATTCGAAGATCGCACAAGCGACGAACTACTCGCCTGCTGCAAGCGAAGCTGCTGCGCTTAGAACAGTTCGGCAATTATCGAATTACTTACAAGCACACCGCGATCGGTAATTCGCAAAAAGTCATTTTCGATCTCTACAAACCCGCCTTCGGTAAGCCTCTCAATCGGCTCTTCGAACTTGTCAAGCAAACTGACACCAAAACAGGTTTCAAAATCGACTAAGTCCAAACCTTTCCGCAGCCTGAGCCCTAGCATAATCGCTTCTTTCATCCGCGTCTCTCGATCAATTTTTTCTGACGTTTCACAACCGAGATAGTCCTTCATGTACGCAGCGATAGAACGCCAGTTGGAACTGCGCACGCCACCTAAGTATCGATGAGCACTAACCCCATAAGCCAAGTATTCACTGTTATTCCAATAGGAAAGATTGTGACGAGACTGGTGTCCAGGCTTGCAGAAGTTCGAAACTTCGTAATGCTGAAAGCCTGCTTCCCGGGCCGTTTCCAAGAGCAGCAAAAACATTTCCTCATGTGACTGATCGCCGGGATAATGCGAAGAATCCTTTGGAAATTTCGAATACAGCGGAGAATTATTTGCTAAATGCAGACCGTACGACGAGAAATGCTTGATCTGAGGGTGAGCCGCACTCAGCTCAAATAGCTGGTTGAGTGAATTTTTCCATGAATCAAGTGATTGAGTCGGCAAGCCGTACATCAAATCGAGACTAATATTTTCGACGCCATTTTCCAGGGCGGTAGCAATTCCGTCATAAGCTTGCTTTCTAGTGTGATCGCGTCCAATCGCTTTCAGCTCGTCATCTTGGAAAGACTCAACCCCGATAGAGAGCCGATTAATACCAAGATCGATCCAGCCTTTGACCTTTTCCGAAGTAATCGCATGTGGTGTCGTCTCTAAATTGACTTCACAATTTTCGTTCGTACCAAATTTCTCAAGCAAACGATTGTGAATTAAAGAAAGATTGGAGATGGTGATCAAACCTGGTGTTCCACCGCCATAAAAAACAGAGTCCAACTTTCGACTTAGGATGTCTGAAGTATCCCTCTGATCAATTTCCTGGCAGACAATTTGGCAATACTCAGTTTCAAGATGGGAAAGACCGGCAAAGGCCGCGAAATCGCAGAACTCACATTTGTGAGTGCAGAAGGGTATGTGAACGTAGGCGCTTAATGACATGAGTACTAACTATTATGCGGCAAAAGTTTAAGTAAAAACGGCAGGCGTGCGAAGCTCGTCAGTCGAAGTGAGCATGGGTCTCTAGACCCGCCTTGATGGCGATCAGCGGCGGCTGCGAACAGCCAAGCTCAATTTCGATGGCAGTCCTCGAATAGAATAACCTCGGCTAACATACTAAGAGTTGGACAAGCTTGCTACGATTGAATCACTTAGAGCGCCGTGAATATTTTGCTTAACAGTAGTCGCAAGACATCCCTTTGGCCGTCATTGATAGTCCTTGGACTTATCTACTCAAGCACCAACGCATATGCGACAGCGCAATCTTCCACATCGAGCGGCAACACTGGAAGCCTTACGCCAGCGACCGATCTGCTCAGACAAAAGTCTGCTGAAGGACTGATTCAAAAGACACCATTGAATGGTGCCTTGAAAAACAATGCTGGACCGAGTGTGACGCGCAAACCGCCGTTGATTAGACCAGCCAGGAAGCCGGTTGAACTTACGTCGGAGGAAAGAGCGCAAGACTTTCTCGGTGACTTCGATTCAGTCGTCAAGGTCGTGAAGCAAGACAGCGCCTCCGGCGACCTTAAAGCCATAGGAGATCTGCTGATCAGCTTCAGGCGCCAAGTCACAGACCATCCCGCAGATCCATTGCTGCGCAGGAAATTAGGTGCATATCTTTTTCTGGCTGGAGACTATGAGGGTGCTTCAACGGAGATCAAAAGAGCGATTTCACTCAGTCCTGATGATTATGTTTCTCACACTTTATTAGCTTGCATTTACGACGACGTTGGCGCAAGGGAATCAGCGACTGCTGAATTTCGTCGAGCCATGGAATTATCTCCTGATGCATCAGATGTACACGTTTTGTATGCGGACAGCCTGGCATACCACGGCGATGTCTCTGAATCAATTGGCGAATATCGGAAAGCGATCGCAATTAAACCTACGGCTGAAGCTTACGCCGGTCTCGCTGAAGCTTTGCTTAGCGCGCACGACAATATCGGTGCAGTAAAAGCGGCGCGTCAAGGGGTTTCAGTCGAACCCAGTTCGGCCAAAGCGCATGTTGCTTTGACCAAAGCTTTACTGCTGTCGGGTAATCCTCAGTCAGCGATTCGCACAGCCCGTCAGGCCGTTTTGCTAAACCCAGCCTCGGCTGACAGTCATATAGCGTTGGGTCGTGCGCTGCATGCGAAAAATAATTTGAATGGTGCCGTCGAAGAATTTAAGCAAGCTGTGGCCTTGGATCCCCTTAACGCACAAGCCAGAAATGACCTTGGTTATGCGCTTTACGGTAAAGGAGATATCTTTTTGGCCATCTCCGAGCTGCGTCTTGCATTGCGTATCAACCCACATTTGAGCGAAGCGAGGAACAACCTGGAAATAGCTATCCATGGGCTTTCTGGCGAAAAGCATAAATAACCGCATTTGGTACCACTCGGTTGAAAAGCGATTTAACTTAGCTAATAATTGCTACAAAACGGCACCAGATACGGCGACAATGCTCTCTGTAAGAGCGGCCACGTTGCAATTTGGAAACGTGGGGGTAAAATTATATTGGTGACAAATCTGGAAACGCCTGTAAGGGCACGATGAATCAAAGAAAAAATCGACGTAGATCCAGACAACTAAACAAGCTGAACGATGCCGCTCTAGCACTGAGCGTGGTATCAGTATTATTATCATCGTTGCCAGTTGAAGCTCAATCTGTAAATCCGAACATCCCGATCGCTCCGGCGGCTCCGAGCGTTGACACTACTCCCGGTGCGACGAATCCTACTGTTCCGCCAAATCCACCGCCGAGCGTGGCCAACCCAGCAATCTCAAAGACTAGCAACGGCGGCTCTTCAACGCTTTCATTTAGCTCAGCAGACGCTGCGACCCAAGCAAATCCGTCGACTGTTTCAGCGCCACCAGCGAAAGAAGCAGCAGATCCAGCTGTAACACAAAATCCGGTCGCAGCCAATGAAAAGGATAGTCGAGGCAGTTCCAGCGGAAGCGGAATCTCGATCGCCCAGAGCAATCCCACACCAGCTCAAACCAGACGAAATCCCATTCCTGGTGTTGTTGGCACGGTCAATATCCGCAAGTCATTTAAGTTGTTTGCCAACGAACAACTTATCCACAACATGAGTTTTAGAGACACCCCAGTGAGAGAAGTGGTGGCAGAGCTAGCCCGCCGCGGCAATTTAAATATCCTTATTGATAAATCTGTTGCCGGCAAGATCACAGGTGAACTGCGCGATGTTACTTTGAACGAAGCTATGGATAGTGTTCTAGCCGCAGCTGGTTTGCAAAGCCGCACCCTCGACAACAATACTGTGATCGTGGCCACGTTGCAGGCCATGGTGCAACTTGGATTAAATCGCCCCATGGCTCGAGCCTTCAAACTAAGCTACGCGCACCCGTATGACGTAGCAATGATTCTGCATGCGTCGATTTTCAACAAAGGCATGCTTCCCGATTACAATTCCCAATTCAGAAGAAGAAGCAGCAATGAAACGACGGATACCACTGACAGCGGTAGAGCTCGTAAGGCAGGCGGACTGCAGCCAGAGGGTGACGTCTCGACGGAGAACCATAACACGAACGGGGAGAGCGACAAATCCAGCAGTGAAATGGACAGCTCGCAAACTAATAGACCGGATGTGAATCGCACCGTTCGCGGTTCTAGTAGAAGTCAGACTCAAGAAGGTGTGGGCTTCAACAACGCCGCCACCGATCCCGGTTCGCAGCAGATTCGTTCTTTCCAAGAAATCAATTCTGATTACATCGTTGAACAAAACGGTGGTGGTGCCATCGTCATACCAGATTCGAAGAACAGACAAATTCTAGTCGTCGGCACCCAGGAAGACATCAATATCGCCGAAGAATCGATCAAATTGCTGGATCGTCGACCGAAGCAAGTACACATCCAAGCTTCATTGATCGAATTGACGAATCAAGGTATCCGTCAGCTAGGCGCTACTCTAAATGTCCAGGGTCAAGGGGCCTCTTCGTCAATCCTCGGCAACGCCAGGGCACCGCTAATTCAATACTTACCTGGTCTGGGAAGCGGGCTGGCTGCACCATTTACCGATGTAACACCGAGTAGTCCGGGCACAGCCTTTACGGGTTTGGTCGGTTCATTGTTACCAGTTGCCCCTTCAATCGCGGGGATTCAAGCCTCTCAGTTTGCGCAAAGCGCCTTTAACTTCCTAACCGCCGGTAGTGGCGCAGGCGGCAAGGCAAACATTGCCACGATACCGACCGCCCTCAACTTAGACCTTCAACTCTTGTTGCAAACGAACAAGGCCAAAATTGTAGCCAACCCAAGTGTGGTCGTCGTCGATGACACCGAAACACTGATCACAATCGCCAGCGAAGTCGTTCATAAAGTGACATCCACAGTCAGTTTAGGTGTGGTCACAACAAACGTTGAACTGACCAAAGCGGGAATTTTCTTGAACGTGCTGCCTAAGATCACCGAGGATGGTTTCATCACCATGCGTTTGCGTCCACAAGTTTCGACTCCTTTAGGACCTCCGCAAACGTTTGGATCGAGCAGCAGTCCAACTATCGTAACGCTCCTGAACATACGCGAAATCATGTCGCAAGAGGTACGGATCAAAGATGGGCAAACTCTTGTCTTGGGCGGCTTGTTCTCCGAACAGGAAGCAGCTCAATTGGCAAAAGTTCCTTACTTGGCTGAGGCACCGATTCTCGGAGCGTTGTTTCGGAATAGCTTGAAGGGACGAAATCGATCTGAGTTGATGTTACTTTTGACACCGAAAATCGTAGAAGACGAACCAACTTCAATCACCGACTCACAGACTTCACCAACGATGTAATCCTGGGAGCGCCAGATAAATAATCGCCGTCGAAGTCAAAGTGAGAGCGCTACCTACTTCTTTTAGTGGCGTTCGCTGCTAACTTCTTGCCTTGGGCAAATGGTTTGATCAACTGAGCGATGGATAGATGGATAGAGCCTTCCATTTTGGAGTAAGCAGTCTCGCCCATCGTCGCTTTCAATGCGGTTGGGGCACCATAATAGACGCCTGCACAGAGCGCTGCCACAACAGCCACGTTGCGCGCAAGACGCAGGTAGCTGAAGGTTCGTCTTGACTTAACGAATTTGCATTCGCTTGCCGCGGCTTCATCATCTTTTGGAAAATATTGCTCCATATCGGCATAGAGCACCTTTTTCTCGGGCGCCCACTTTTGTTTCGAGTTGACGGACGGAATGAAACGCTTGCAAGAAGCGCATACACTACGCGCTTTTCGCTCTTGCTGATGACCGCAGCGAGGGCAAGCCAGCATCCCAGCAGATTCGATTTTTTCCATTTCGATTTCGTAAGCAGATTCCGAAATGAACAGATTCTCCCCCATCTCATTCCTCGCCTTTTGCAGAACTGCCGGAAGATGGGCGCAGTGCATAACTACCCCATCCTTAGATGAAGCAAAATATAAAACCACGAAGCCTTATTGTCAAGAGAATTTTATCTCTCAGGGTCCATACTACAGTGACCGATTTAGCAAGATTTCGAGGTTGTTCAACATCCGGGCGCGGGCATCTTGCCGGCACGAGGTTGCCCGAAGGTCTATCTGAGCAGTCGTTTCATGATGACACAACAATTGGGAAAAGTGGTTGTGATGTCGTTCGGGAGCTCAAGGGGGAGATTAGCCGTTTGCATTATGCATTTGTCGAACAACTCGGCGAATGTTTCAGATGGTCCGGCATTGCCTGCCTGTAGGTAGTATTTAAGTTTTGGCCGCTGCGCATCAGCGAGTCTTGCGCAATCAGCTTCGTAGGCTGCACGAAAGGCAGGATCACGAGAATAGTAATTAAGCACTTTGTCGTAAGCATGACCGGTTTCATGCAAAGTCGTCTCCAGGCGGTGACCGCGCTCTGACAACACTCCGTCTGATGTGCGCAGGGCTCGCTCTGCGATCAGGATTTTATTGTGTTTCAGAGAATAGGTACCGGCCACATATCTGAAGTCCAACCCCGGGCCCCAGCCGCGCGCTTTTGCGTCAACCAGGGCGGGATCATAGTCAACCAGAGTCGAACAGATTATCCAGCGGATTCCGGCTTCGTCTATCTGCTGTTTTATCCTCAACGGCATGGCTGCCACCGCTGTCGATACCGCCTTATAGACGTTGTCAGTTTCTGCACTTCTTTGCTGGATAGTAATCAAAGACAAATCATACGGAGTCGGCTGAAGCATCGGGCCGGGTTTAACACTTCCGCGAGTGGCGGTTTCGCTCAATTTTGCTTTACCTGGATCCACTTCGACTGCATTACTTTGATTTGACTGCGCGGGGGCAGAGTTAGCTTGCTCAGCCCTCGCTTGCAAAGATTTGGTCAGCCAAGCGATCGCTCGATCACACTGCGCGGCCGTGACAGGATCCTTCGCAAGTGTCCTGGCCAACTGGTAATGCTCAAGAGCCCAGCGCTTGCGATCCAGCTTCAAAAAGGCATTGGCACGACAATACATAGCTTCGCAATCGCCGGCCAGCTCGTTGTGCAGCTTCTCATCGAGCAAATGAGCAGCTCTCCGATAGTCTCCGCTTTTGTATGCGGCAATTCCGGCGGTAGCAGCTTCACTGTAAGACCATACTGGTGCGCTGAAAAAAGCAAGACAAAAGATTGAAGCAGACAAACTAAATTGTCTCAATCTTGCACCCAGCTACTCTACAGTGACCGATTTGGCGAGGTTTCGCGGCTGGTCGACATCCTTACCAAGATAGTCAGCGATGTAATAAGACATCAACTGCATCGGCAAGACGGTGAGCAGTGGACTAAACAATTCTTCCACAGCCGGAATCGTGAACACGGTGTCGAACATCTTTGCCACTTGTTCATCACCTTCAACTGCCACAGCGATCATCTGAGCGTTTCTTGCTCGTGCTTCCTGAGCATTTGAAAGTGTTTTCTCGTAAACAACGCCTGGCACCACAACTGTCACGACTGGCACGTTGGCGTCCAGAACCGCGATTGGGCCATGCTTCAACTCACCGGCTGCATAACCTGAAGCGTGGATGTAGGACAACTCCTTCAATTTCAACGCTCCTTCAAGAGCTGTTGGGAAGTTCAGACCTCGTCCAATGAAAACTACGTCATGAGCTTCTGCGTACTTCAAAGAAGACTTACGGATCTCGACTTCCTTGGCCAGGATTCTTTCTTGCAACATGGGAATCGTGTTCAATGTAGTTTTCAATTGCAGCGCTCGCTCAGGCGTGACAGCGCCACGAACCTCGGCAAGATAAATGGCAAGCAAGTAAAAACTAGTCAGCTGGGCGACATAGGTCTTGGTCGCTGCCACCGAAACTTCGATACCGCACTCGGTGACGATCAAATTCGGAGTTATTTGACCAAGATGTGAATCTGGTCGGTTCGTAATACCGAGAGTGTACGATCCGCGTAACTTAGCTTCAGTCAAAGCGGCGATCGTATCGGCGGTTTCGCCGGATTGACTGACAGCGATTGTGAGGGTCTTCTCGTTTACCAACATTCTACGACCGCGAATTTCAGACGCGATTTCAACATCGACTGGAATTGAGCAAAGATCTTCGAGCAGATATTTGCCGACGAGTCCGGCATGATAGGCGGTTCCGCAAGCAACTATGTGGATGCGTTCAAAGGCTTTGATCTCTTCGTCAGTGAAATTGAGTCCGTAACTGGGGGTTTCGTCACCATTATGAGTGACAACAAAATTGACTGGCTTGTTAGCGTGCGACATGTACTTACCGATTGTCTTGCGCAGTACAAGCGGTTGTTCGTGAATTTCTTTGAGCAAGAAATGTTTGTAGCCGCCCTTGTCGATGATATAAGGATTGCTTTCCATCGAGACAGGTTTGCGGAAAACTTCCTTGCCATCAAAGTCGAAAAGTCGAGCACCGCTGGCTGAAATTTCAGCGACTTCACTTTGTTCGAGTTTGAGAATTTTGTTTGTGTATTGACGAACAGCCATGCTGTCCGATGCGAGAAAACTCTCATGTTCGCCAAGTCCAATCGCCAGCGAGTAGTGACGATTGACCGCGTAAATCTTGTCTGGGTGCCGTTGACAGACGATCCCCAGTGCATATGCACCTTGCAATTTAGCTACTGATCGCAAAATTGCCTGGAGCAAATCTTGATCTACTTTGTATTCGTATGACACCAAATGTGCCACTACTTCAGTGTCAGTTTCAGAGTTAAAAACGTAACCTTTTTTGATCAGATCTTCGCGAAGCTCTTCGTGGTTTTCAATAATTCCGTTATGAACAACGGCTATGGTGCCAGTGGAATCCATGTGGGGATGAGCGTTCTGATCGTTGGGAACGCCATGGGTGGCCCAACGTGTGTGACCGATACCAACGGTTGCCGCAGGTTTTTTGGTCAAAAGCAAAGCTTCTAGATTCGAAAGTTTGCCTGCCGCTTTCATCACTGAAAGTTGCCCGTCTTCGATGACTGCAACTCCAGCGGAATCATAGCCGCGATATTCCAAACATCTAAGTTCGGATAGTAATACCGGTGCCGCCTGGGCTGGTCCGAGATAACCAACTATTCCACACATTGTTAGAACCTCCTAGACGTCCATGACTTCAGTTTCTTTTTCGTGGATGAGCTTATCAATTTCTTTGATGTTCTTATCGGTGACTTTTTGCAGAGACTCCTCTCTGCGCTTGATCTCGTCTTCGGACACACCTTCGCCTTTTTGTTTCTTGATGTGGTCAGCGCTATCACGGCGAACATTGCGCACCGCAACTCGGCACTCTTCACCGTATTTTTTAACGACCTTGACCAACTCTTTGCGCCTATCTTCGGTCAACGTCGGTATAGAAATCCTAATGACGGAACCATCGCTGTTTGGTGTCAAGCCTAACCCTGATTTATGTATTGCTTGCTCTATATCTTTGAGTCCGCTCTTATCATAAGGTTGAATCAAAAGCGAGCGACCGTCAGGAGTAGAAATATTGGCCAGACCTTTTAAGGCAGTGGGCGTTCCGTAGTAATCAACTTCAACCCGATCAAGCAAGGCTGGATTAGCCCGTCCAGTGCGGATCGTCTGCAGTTCTTGCTGCAAATTAGCGATCGCCTTTTTCATTCTGTCTTCGGCATCAACAATAAAATCACCGCTGGTCATTTCTTTCCTCCAACAGCAGAACCAACTAACGTGCCTATTTTTTGTCCCAAAACAATTCTTTCAATGCTGCCTGATTTGGCAAAATCGAAAACGACAATTGGAATAGAGTTATCCTGGCAAACTGAGACAGCGGCAGGATCCATTACCTTCAATCCTCGTTGTATCACTTCTCCAAAACTGATGTCGTCAATTTTCTTGGCGTTGGTGTTAGATTTTGGATCATCATCGTAAACACCATCAACATTGTTCTTAGCCATGAGAATTACGTCGGCTTTGATCTCAGCAGCTCGCAGTGCGGCTGCGGTATCTGTGGTGAAAAGTGGATTTCCGGTGCCACCACCGAAGATGACCACACGACCTTTTTCCAGGTGTCGGATCGCCCGCTGGCGAATGAATGGTTCCGCTACTGCCGGCATGGCGATGGCGGTCTGAACGCGCGTATCCACCTTCTTGGACTTCAATACTTCTTGCAAAATCAAGCAGTTCATAATCGTCGCCAGCATGCCGACATAGTCCGCAGCCGCCTTATCCATTCCCCAGGCGCTGCCTTGACTGCCTCGGAAATAATTGCCGCCACCAACAACGATGGCAATCTGCACACCTAGTTTGTGAGCCGATGCTACTTCGTTGGCGATCCGATCGATCACTTCTGGATCGATGTTGCCACGACTGGCAATCGATGCCGCGTTGACCATGAGGTGAGAGCCCATCAGGGCTTCGCCACTCAGTTTCAACAGTACCCGTTTATATTTTATGTCGCCCACGATAATCATTGAACCCTTGACGGTATAGTGCAATTTGGTTCCCCGACATAATACCCTGTCAGCCCAAAGGCTGTCATGTCGGCATTCTCACGAACGATCAGTCGTACAGGAATAGGCGAGGCGCATATCGAATCAGTCTTCGGGGAAACTGCGAGATGCCGGGTCGATAGCCGCCTTTGGCAGGAGACAACAATTCTGTCAAAAAGAAAGGGCGATGCTTTCGCTTCGCCCTTTTTCATTATTCTTCTTTGCCGTTGGTCTCAGCAGCTTGTTCACCGAGGATGAAAAGCGCGAACCTGATTGGTTTGAGCTCGGTTCCGAGTTCGGTACCTTTCAACTGCAGGTACTTGCCAACTGAATTATTTGGATCTTTGACGAACATTTGTTCTTGTAAAGAGCGCTCGTTCATCAACTTATCCACACGCCCAGTGACAATCTTTTCTCTCATCTCTGGTTTCTTCTCAGCCAGATCAGCTTTGCCAGATTCAATGCGTCTTTCGTTCTCGATTACATCAGCTGGAATTTCTTCCTTACTGATGAACTGAGGTTTTGCCGAAACAACGTGCATGGCGATTTCCCGAGCGATAGCAGCTAGCTTCTCGCGGTCAACACTTTTGGTTGATGACAACTCAAGCAAGGCGCCCATCTTGCCACCAAGTGCATGGATGTAGAGACCGACGATGCCATCGCCGCTGGCTTCAAATACTGCCAGGCGACGGAGAATGATGTTCTCGCCAATCTTGGCAACAGTCTCAGTAACGAGGTCTTTAACTGTTTTGCTGCCTGCACTTTGCTCAAGAAAAACTTCAGCATCGGCAGGCTTGTTCTTCAAAACAAGTTCGGTAATTTGTTTAGTCAGGTCAATGAATTGATCGTTTCTGGCGACAAAGTCGGTTTCGCAATTTATCTCAACAATCGCGCCTGACTTACCGTCGGCAGCAATCTGACCAACTACCAATCCTTCTGAAGCGGCACGACCGGACTTCTTGTTGGCCACCGCGACTCCCTTCTGACGTAGAACTTCAAAGGCTTTTTCAACATCGCCTTCAGCTTCGACAAGTGCCTTTTTGCAATCCATCATGGCTGCGCCAGATTTTTCTCTCAGCTCCTTGACCATGGAAGCGGATATATCAACCATTTCAATCATTCTCCTGATTTATCCTAGGATAACTATGCAGCCTCGCTGCCCGACCTTACACTCAGACTCTGGCTCGGATTTCTCCTTGAGTTCTTAACCATCGAAGCGGAAGAAACAACCACTTCAACGACTCCTGATTTATTACACTCGAACTTTTTTGCCAGGAAAACCAATTCCCAGAAAAGCTAGATCCACAGGAATCCGGTTCTAGGCTGGTTCTTCTGCAGGTTGATCTTCAACTGCGGGAGTGCCGACGCCAACCAGAGCATGCTCCGGTGTATGAACTTCGGCTTCCGGTGCTTCAGGTGCTTTTTCAACTGGCACTGGCACTGGCGCTTGTTCTGGCTCAACTCGGCCTTGTTTGCCTTCGAGAATGGAATCAGCAACCTTGCCTGTAATCAACTTGATCGAACGAATTGAGTCATCATTGCCAGGAATTACATAATCGATGCCAGCTGGATCGCAGTTGGTGTCAATGATTCCGACAACAGTGAGTCCAATCTTCTTGGCTTCCGCCACGGCGATCAGTTCTCTCTTTTGATCGATGATGAAGAGAATGTCTGGCTTACCGCGCATGTTCTTGATGCCACCGAGTGACTTTTCAAGCTTAAACAGCTCACGGTTGAGAACTGCCAATTCTTTCTTGGGACGGCGATAAAGCTCACCAGTCTCTTTCATCTCTTCCAACTCTTTCAGTCGGTTGATGCGTAAGCGAATAGTTTCAAAGTTCGTGAGCATGCCACCCAACCAACGTCGATTGACGAAGTGGGCTCCGCAGCGTCTGGCTTCTTCTTCAACAATTTCAGCAGCCTGTTTTTTGGTGCCGACGAAGATTATGTTCT
>PLZS01000023.1 GCA_003153555.1 Candidatus Melainabacteria bacterium
CAATGCTACAGGGCGGTCTTCAACTTCCCCAACACAAAACATGGAAGTAATAACGCTGGGCGAAATTAGATTGCGGCAGCCATACTTTCCAAGAGAACTGAAACCAAATGTTGCTCCCATGTATCGCAGACGCATAGCTGGAATACGAACTCCGAAATAAATAATCAGTTGTCGTATGATCCATGGATAACGGCTGAATTTGTTTTGAATATCAAGTTGAGGCAACTTTGCGATCGGCTCAGTTCCATATGCATGCAGTTCTGCACTAATGGTCTGGATGTCCTTAGTGTCTGGATTTTCGATATCTCCGAAAAACAGAACCGGTTCTTCATCGACGAATCGTTCGACTGTAAATTGTGCTCGCACTTTATTGAACTGCACAAGGCGACCAATGGGAAGCATTTGGGTTCTTGTCTTGGGATGATTTCTTTGGGCGATAGCGATGGCTTTAATCAGAAAAGCAGTTACCGTGACTTTGTGACCTGCATCTTCAAACCGCCTTTTGATTTCTTCCAACTGCGCCATGTCGATATCGTAAAACAGCGTTGCTGGTATGGACGCTCTTCCGACGATATTAATCATGTCCAGCAAGTTTAGTCGAGCCGGATGCAGGCTGACATATTCGAAGTCGGGTTTCATTGGTGTTGATCCTTTAATTGTTCGTCGTGCTTATTCTATGTCTTGCTTTGCATTCCCAAGCAGCCTAGCAATTTCTCTGCCATTTAATTTTGATTGCTTCTATAAGTACCTCACGCTTCGCTGTGGCTTTAAGTTTTTCCCGAGTGCCAATTAGCGGCTGACGACCTTGGCTGTTTCAAACTGCGCTAAGCCGAGACATAATCAACAGCATGAAAGTTCCGACGTCGTGAATACGAAGACTGCGCGAATTGAGTTGAAGCCCCTTTTCGCGACGAGCTTCGACTTCGTATTTGTAAAAGATTTATCATCGCGGTCGCCACATAATGACTATTATGTTTTTACAGGCGTTAATATAGTGCACCGTATATGGTGTCCGTACGATCAAATGTTTTTGGTCTTTTGGGCTGAGATAGCAACCTGGGTGTAACAGTTTTTGCATACCAATCTGTGTTTTGGATCGATATCCAGTTATATTGACCGGTTCGCGGAACCTGATTTCCTTGGAAGTGATCGTCATCGTGGTAAATCTCAATCACTGCTCACGATAAATGTGTAGATGTGAATTCGCCTAAACGCTGAGCGAGAACTTAGTGACCCGTTCTTTGCAATTTCCTCTGATCCTTTGCAGCTTTCTTTTCTGCTTCTGCAGCTTTCTTTGCCGCTCTACCAGCTGCACTAGGGTGTCCTTTGGCAACTTCCTGTTGTGCTCTGGCGTTGTCAGCAGCCGCTTTGGCTTCTTGTTTTGCTTCATCGGCTGCATGGTTCTTTGCCATGGCTGGATTGATAGTTGTTGCGGCGAGGCTGAATGTACTAATAGTCGAGCATAGGATCATTATTTTATTCAATTTCATTTGCATACTCCATAAGTTGATTGGTAGCGCGGTGCACCTGCAATGACGCCGCTACACGCACATCCAGATTTTAACTGATCGTTAGGCTCCAGTGCAGTCAGTTCCGCGGCTCCGATCGAGAGAAGCCATTGGACTT
This sequence comes from Candidatus Melainabacteria bacterium, assembly GCA_003153555.1. GTDB lineage: Bacteria > Cyanobacteriota > Vampirovibrionia > Obscuribacterales > Obscuribacteraceae > PALSA-1081. The sequence continues at coordinate 1,627 of PLZS01000023.1, forward strand.
GCTTTCCGGGACGAAGCATTTTTTCTATGCTTGAAATCTTCTGGATGGTGCCTGATGTTTTCTTGGGCGACCTCTCCGGCGTCACCTGACTCGATATATTCGAACAACGCCGACAATAGCGGGTTTTTACTTTCAACTGAGACGATGCTTCATCAGTGACGCGGCGGCACGGGGCCGCCCTGGCGTTTGTTGTACTGTTCACCCAATAAATATTTACGATCGCTGGGGTAGAAGTTGGCATTAATTACTCTGTAGCCGGCCACTTTTCCGTTTTTGTAGACTAGCTCGAAATTAAGTAGTTGTGTATCAAATCAAAAAGCATATCCTTCCGCCACCAGATATTTTTACTCCATCGATAAGGAGTAAATTTCATTCCAGGCATAGTAAGCTCGGCATTGATTTGCTCACCGAGCTTTAAGAAGTCAAAACCCGTGGAGTAGCTTCCTTCGTTTGTGCGCAAATCTTTTTCTTGCCAATCTGTTGTTTGCGTAACCGATCCATTATCGATTGGGACGAGGCGAAAGCGCGCTACTTTGCTTTGATCAGCAGTATAGTTATTATCCGGCGCGACGGTGCGTCCGCCACCTACCTAGTGCAAGTTCACTGTGCTGGCAAGGATGCCCGGCGCTCTTATAGTGCGTCCGCTACTGGAGCGCTCCTTTGCGTAGCGGAAACCTAATCGGCACGGACTCCCAGTGCCGTGCTTGCTCAGTGCAGCTTCAATTTACCTTGTTATGCTGCGCGTTTCCGCCCCAGGCTGTCCAGGCTTCTGCATCTGGGTCATTTGCATTTATGCAAATCAGCTCCCCAGTGGCGGTGCCTATATAAATGTTTCCATTAGCCAAAGCGGGCTGAAACGAAATTGCATGACCGGTTGAATACATATATTTTATGCCGCCTGTTTTTTGATCCATGCAAATAAGATGTCCGTCACCACTGCACAGGTAGATATTTTGTTTACCTAGTGACGGAGTAGAGAACACCTGAGTCTGGCCGGTAATAAACGGTGCTTTGGCTTCGGCTCTCCATTTTACTTTGCCAGATTCTGCGTCAATGCAATTGACATAAGTTAGTTGCGTGTTGGTGACGGCGCCATCATGATAGGTCGCGCGCGCTCCCTGATATCCCCATGCACCAGCTACAGAGCTAATGCCGAGATTGCTCTGCGCCGCATCGAGTTGAGCTCCTTGCGGAGCAGAAGCGAATCCGACAGAACTATCCATGGACTGATACCATTTTTTCATGTGAACGGTTCCAGCAGTGTTGACACCAGTTACAAAGGTCGCGTCACCGCCTTGAGGTCCA
>PLZS01000116.1 GCA_003153555.1 Candidatus Melainabacteria bacterium
CGCGTATTTTCTCAATAGCGATCTTCTAAGGATGTGCTATGACGAACCGACTCAGCTCTGTGGGAAAGCCTTATGTTTACTGGGTATTCTGTCCTCTGCAATTCGGCTGGTCGGAGCTGGTGGCCAGAAGATTTCTTTATTGCACTTTCTTGCCGTCACATTCCTTCTGCCGTTCTCCTGCCCGCTGCGAACCGTTGACATGGACATGTATTTGATGATGTCGTTCTGGGCGTGCTTCATGCCACTGGATCGGCAGCTTTCGATGCGCCAGAACAAATCCGACCTGGTGGCGGGCTGGCCAGTGTTGTTGCTGGGCATCAACCTTGCGATGTTTTTGCTGTCAGCCGGTTTGTTCAAGCTGTTCGATCCATTGTGGAGCAAGGGATTAGGGCTGTACATGGTATTGTCGTTGCCTTTCACCCGCCCAGAAATTTTTGCCGGATTGGCCAACTTTAGGCTGCCTGTGGCAGTGGCGAATTTTGCAGCCATAGGCATGGAGCTGGTTTTGCTGCCTTGCATTTTGATTTCGCCGCTTCGAATTGTTGCAGCAATCTTGCTCTTCCTGTTTGCCCTGGGAGTAATGGCTCCGATTCATGTTCCCTGGATCGGGTTCATCTGTTTGGCAGGCGTTCTTGCTATCTGCTCCATGTCACCCCAGGCTTCGCGCTTAATTCGCACAATTGCTAGACAGCCATTGTTTGAGTTTTCTCGCTCCCCAAAAAATGGACGAACAGATTCTTCGAAAGTTTTGCTCACAGCTTTGGTATCACTACTGGTACTAATGTCGTTTTACTGTTTGCTCAAATCACCATGGGGGTGGTCTGAGAGAGGTAAACAAGCATGCATTATGGAAAGGGCGCGAAACCGCATTGCCAAATGCTTGCATCCGGTATATTCGCCAGCGCTTCTCTGTTTGAACAGACATACCCTTTGCCTTGGTCCCAAAGCAATGTTCATCAGCGGTGGCGCTGCCACGCAGTTTGCTTACCGTGTGGAGGTCACAGCAGAGGATGGCTCGCGGCTCAATTGCCTGGATGTGTTTCGTGTTGATGGAACGGCCGGAGCTGATTTATTGGGAATGCGAGGCATACCAGTGCTTGATTGCATGATGGCACCCGTGGCTGTGGTCGCCAGGCAGGTCTTAGCAAACAAGGCATGTGAAGGTGGTTGCGCAGGAATCATTGATTCGCTCCTCTCGCTGTGCGCAAAACGAACGCATCGCGCCGTCAAGTGCGTTGATCTGTTGGTCGCACCAATCCCGATCTCTGACAACTTTATAGGTGCAGCTGAGCTTTGGCGCAACCCGCACTGGATTCCGATCAGAAGATGGTTTCCCAGTCAGGGAGTGCACACTATTCCAGCCTTTAGCCATTTGGGGTCTGGGCAACAGAAATAAAAAAGGAACTAAGCGCGGTATCGCAGCTGGTGCTGTCACGCGCTCGCGCTCGTGGAAGAGTGTTGCTGAAAGTTAGCGCCGGTCGGTCCCAGGTAACGTGCCTCTCCTCTTCGAAAAAATCTGTCAACGTCGTCGGAGTCGCCGGAAAGAAAGCGTGGTTAAACTCTCCCGTTGCCAATGAATTTTTGAACTCATTCACAGTCACGCCGGAATTGACTATGGCAGAACAAATGCAGGAGAAGCAGCGTGAATCGGAAAGAAAAAGCCGAAGTTTCAACGACGACTTCGCGAAGCGCCGTAGTGAATTTGATCAGAAATTTGCAGACTCCCAATCGCGAGCACGAAAAGATCACGAGAAATTCCAAGCCGACTTCAAAAATAATCGCTGGCGCCAATAACAAGCGCACTGCAAACCCCGCTGAACAAGTTACAATGGCAGCTATATGAGAGACTTAGTCAGCCGATCAGTATAGACTTCTTGGCTTGGTGTTAACGCTTTGATGCGGAGATAAAGTTGTCCCAGGGTAACTTCACAACTTCAAAATTCTTAAATCGTTTGTTCGGCTGTGCCTCTGCGATGCTTGTCGCCTTTCATGCAAGCGAATCTAATGTTGTCTTGGCGGCAACCGCTGCCACTCCAACCAAAATCGAGAATCAGCCAGCCAACAGTGAAACAGCCACTCTATTCAAGAAAATATCCGAACTAGTAAAAGAGTATTTTCCAAAGGCGAAGATAACTACAACTCCTAAATCAATCCACTTCGAGTATCTAGTGCATGAACGCTTGCATCCTTATACACGACGAATCGTATTGTCTCCCGAATTAGACGGCATACTTGGCGATATTGAGATCAAGCCTGGAGAACCAAAAGACAATTCCAGCTTGCCCGTGGAACACCCCGAAACAATACATAGCGTTTTACTGATGGCACCATATTCGGCATCAGAGAAATCATGCCTATCAACACGCCTTGTTTTTCAGCCGATCACTCCGCTTGATTTTATGGAAGCATTTAAAAAGTTGATAGCAACTTATAATAAAGGAGACGATGGCTCCGAAGCTGCTCCAGTTGCAGATTCTAAGGGTGAACAGTCCAAGCGTCCAGTTACTACAAGCACAGAAACTGAACCTCCACTAGCGATAACACCTTCAGCAGAAGTGAGTTCGACGTCACCGGCGGCAGTCAATTCGGTGTCACCAGCGGTGGTGAGTACCATGCCAATTCCTACGCCGGCTCCTATAGAATCACCTCACAGTGTCGCAACAGCCGCTCCTCTCGAAACCGCTAAGCAGCCTGAAATAGCTCACTCCGGCGAAGTGACGGCATCACACTCTATGATGGACAAGTACACCTATCCTGAAGGACGATTCAAAGTCATGCTCCCGGGCAGCCCCCAGGTCAAATACACGGATTCGTCCGGCATGCGCATGGTGGACTATGTGTATACAGATCCTGACGGCACATTCAACATTTCATACGTGATACTACCTGAGCCACCAACTAATCTGAAAACCAGTCAACTTCTAGACAACATGTCTCAAAGCGTCGTTAACTCCTTAAAAGGATTGCACGCAAAACAATATCCGTCAGCATTGCAGGGATTTCCTGGCTGCCAAATAGAAATGGCGGAGCTGACAAACAAACCCGGACAAGGCGCCAAATTCAGGATTTACATCGTCAAAAATTTCATCTACATCGTCGGTCTAGCAGGCAAAAGAGACTGGCTCAACACTCCAAATGCTAAGGAGTTTTTGGATACGTTTCAGGTTAATCCAGTCTTGTCCCCCTCCGAACAACGTGTACAGGCTCAAGCAGATCTTGAAAGAGCAAGAAAAATCCGCGAGCAGGAAATTTTACGACTAAATACAGATCCAAGAGCTGGAGTCGGACGCTCCCAATTGCAAAAAGATGCGGAACGCAGTCGTGCCGAAAGCGAAAACAATCGCTGGCGACGATAAGGAGGTACGAAGCCTCAAGAGTAGCCGTCGTAACTGACGCTTCGCTTTCAAATGCAGCATTGTGCCTAATTTGCGCCTATGATTCCGACTATTTTGCCTCTTATGGAAATGACGGTCGGCGGCTCTCACTCCCTGGCGGCTTGGGCATCAACGCTGTAGGTGGGTGGGATGTATTTGCCATCGACAGTTCCGCCTGGCTCTACCTCACGCCGAACGGTGACCGTTCTACCGTCATCGAGAATTTGTAAGCTGTGAGGTCCAGGCCAAAAGTCAAATTTAGAGGCTCTAAATTCCATGCCAGTCGAATGGTCTATGTCATTGACCATCCCGGTCGGCACCGGAGTCGAAGTCGGATACATGTTCCGGTAGCGAGCGATGAGCGCAGTGTTGACGTCTGCCGCCTCTGAGGGAGTGAGGCTGGCCACTTCGCTTGCCAGTGCTTTGGCTGCGGCTATGCCTGCCTGAGTGGCATTTCCCGTAATCGAGTCGAACGTATCGAGACGGTTCTTGGCTAAGTCGATGACTTTATCAGCCTCTTCGTTAGGAGTAACTGACTTTGCTCGGGCGGCATCTGAACCCCGGATCGGTGGGTCGCCATAAGCTGCAGCATGGAGAGCCTGAGCCCGCCCATCATCCGGATTTGGTAGTGTCGGTGTCTTCTCGATAACTTCGACCATTGTTCGCTCTCCTTAAATCCGCTGGGCAATTATCCAGTCTCGCCCGGCAAGCATAGCCATAGAAGCGTCAAATTTTAGTCAAATGCCAAAACCCCATGGGATAAGCCTTGAACCTTACTAATTCGGGACCCCCGCTTATACAGTTTCTCGGGGCATATTACTCAAATAACACACAAACCTATTGAAACTTTAGGCAGCTTTTTCGGTTAGCGTTAGCATGAGGAGCAGAATGCGGAGAAATATTCTTTATACATTTTTTGCAGGATTGGCTCTGTTCCTCGCATTTGCGTCTTGTTCGCCAGAACCTTCGAGTGCGCAACAAAGGATCCGAGACCGAATCAAACAACGCTTCAGTCAAATCAACAAAGGCGCTGCTAGTTATTCCACTGAATTCAAGATCGCCGGACTCGACGTTGCAGTTTGGGAACCCAAATCGCCAATGGATCAACCCGCACCACTTGTGATTTTTTCGCACGGATTTCATGGAGTAAATACGCAAAGCGAATTTATCATGAAAGCCTTGTCCGATGCCGGTTACTTAGTGATAGCGCCGAACCACCAAGATGCCATGGGTGACACAACGAAAGCGGCAAAGCCGGAAACAAGTTTTCGCAATGCAGATGATTGGACCGATCATACGTTCAAAGACAGAATTGACGATATCGAAAGACTGCTGTCTGCTCTCAAACAAAACCCCCACTGGAAAAACAAAATTGATTGGTCAAAAGTAGCTCTTGCTGGACACTCCTTAGGAGGATACACAGCACTCGCATGCGGCGGTGCCTGGAGCTCCTGTAAATTGCCAGGAATTAGCGCGATTCTGGCACTATCGCCCTACAGCCAGCCATTTGTATTACACGGAAATCTCAATAAAATGAACCTACCAGTCATGTATCAAACCGGCACCAGAGACTTTGGCATTGCACCTTTTGTAAAGAGGAAAGATGGTGCTTTCGACAAAACATCCTCGCCAGCATACTTAGTTGTCTTTGACAAAGCAGGACATTTAGCTTGGACTAATTTCCAACGCAATGATCAGCAAAAAAATGCAATCAATTATTATTGTGTCTCGTTTCTAGATAAATATCTAAAAAAGGATTCGAACACTGCACCAGAAAAAAAATTAGCCGGCGTTGATGAATTGCTGGTGAAATAAAATTTGGCGACAAGATAGGTATTGCTGAATTTTTGCAAACTACCAGTGCAATTATTTTAGTTCCTGAAAAATAACGGAGTTATCTGTATCGCAAAGTCCTCTTCCCGACTTGTATTGAAACGATTGGCGCTCCTGTCCATCGACATTGATCACATAAGACTGAGTAGCTTGATCAAAAAGCTTCCAGGTGCCGGAGGCACCAGATGTAGTTTCAATAGTTCCATTCGGAAGAAACTTACAGGTTCCAAGCAAAGAAGTGTAGCCGGACATCTGTTTGTAGGTGCCAATGACGGGATCCGCGTTGCTTTTTTGCCCGAACCCAACCGCACCAGTGGCGTCAATTTCATAATTGCCCCCCATACGCACCAGACCATTTGGAGGTGGTGCAACGCTGAGAAGAATTTTCGTCGGACTTTTCACATCGCCCTCAAAAGTGCAGTCAACGTCTTGGCTATCTGAACTTAAAATTTTAGGTGTACGCCAGGTGTTGCCCGCATCGTACAGAGTAACTGTGATGGTCGATCGATAGGGATTGCCCAATAAACCCATGGCCTTGAACTTCACATGCACATGAGTCTTGCCTGGACCGCCGGTAAAGAACCAATAATGCGCGCCAACCATGTTATCGATGGTGCCTCTATTGATTCCAGCTTGCAGTGGTGCCGGAGCATCAGACTTCAGTGATTGCGCCCAAGCCGGGCAAGAAAAAAGAGTCATTGCCAAAAAAGCACTACCAAGTACTAATTTCACTTCACGCCTCTGGATCAAAGAGCTACCGACCTGGGAAAATCTTACGCTTAATTCTTATATATATTTCGAACGTTATCTAACATACGCCTGCCATCAGTTACCTTCATGATCTCAGCCTGTGCACTGCAAACTACTCTTTACCTGCTAGCGCATCGATGCGCATCCATAAAGCCCATAAATGGATGGATGAATGAACACACTTGATGCAACAGTAAGTGAAGGCAGAACCGAAATGCCAAAAGGGGCGCTATTTCAGCGTCCCAAATAGAACAGATTTTGAACGATGCCGGCAAGGATGCCGGCGCTCCCAGGTTGATATCGTATCGCGCGGAGCTATGAAAACGCTGGTTATGGACGTTCTGGCAAATCCATTTTGTCAGATTGCCTGCCTGTCGCCTTTACGCCAAATTCAGTAACGTGAACAGCGTCGCACTCATCTTTTGACACATACCAGCGCTCAAAATAATTACGAACCACCCAGCCTTCGAAACCTGGAGTGTTCACTTTGGTCCAGCTCCAGCCTGTCGAGCTGTTGATATCTGAGACTAGCCCGTCTTGGTCATAGCCGAAAGTGAATAGAATGTCGCTGTCGGCGTAGCTGAAGGAGGTAATTTGGCCCGCATCATTCTTCCTATACAGGTCGCCATGTGTGTTCACTCGCGATGTCTCGCGTGTGGACTGTGCGGAATAACCTTCAGCTTGCTTTTTGTACATACACATCACCCCTCTTGTCTGAACTTAATACGCTAGATGCAGCCACCTAAAGCGTGAATGGGAGTCGTCTGAGCCAGAGATCTACCCTTTTGAGTTGGATAAACCGGCGTCAACCAATTCGTATACTTCTGATTTACTCCACGGCAGATGTCTAAATAAACGTCTTGAATCTTTAAAGACAGAGTTCCAGCCTTTCCGGTACCTATGACTCGTCTGTCGACCTCGATGCAGGGGGCGATTTGGGCGCCTGTACCTGTAAAAAATAATTCGTCCGCGGTATACAGCTCACTTCGGTCGATCGAACGGCAAAGAGTTTTGATTCCAAGCTCTTGCTCTGCAATTTCAATAATGGTACCACGTGTGATGCCTTCGAGAATATTTTCTGTAGTTGAAGTCGTGATTAATTGACCATTCTTTACCATGAAAATGTTCATCGCACTGCCTTCCGAAACGTGCCCATTTTCAGAAAGCATAATGCAATCATCGTATCCGGCCAACGCGGCATCAGTCTTAGCCAGTGCGGTGTTCACGTAGGCACCAACGATTTTGGCTCGTGCTGGAATGGCGTTATCTTCAATTCTTCTCCAGCTCGATACCATCACTTTCAAACCTTCCTGCGCCTTAAAATAATTGCCGAAAGGAACGGTGAAAATACAAATATCAGTTGGATTGTTTTCTAACCCAGGACCCACACGCTGACCGCATTTATAGGCACTTGGTCGCACGTACATATCGCCCTTTGGATTGTTTTGACGAAGCAGTTCGACGGTAATATTGCAAAGATCATCGGCACTCAATTTAGTCTCCAGATGCATGATTTTCATGCTGTCCAGCATGCGCTCAAAGTGCTCGCGTAATCTGAAGATATACATCTGCTCATGCTCGCTATTCCAATAACCGCGAATGCCCTCAAATACAGCAGTGCCGTACATAAAAGAGTGGGTCATGATGTTCACGTTCGCCTCTGCTAATGGCAAGAATTTGCCTTGCAGATAAGCGATGCTATTTTGTGTATTGGTTGATTCGTTGCTCACTTATAATCTCCAGGAAATACGCGCTCACACAAGTGCAGGACGCTTCAAATACGATAAAACCTCGTCGGTCATTTCTTCGCAGTTCACTAACTTGGTCGGTGATTCAGATGAAGTCGATTTCGTGAAGATATCACGGGTACGACAGCCTGAACTCAATGCAGCCGAAACCGCTTGCTCAATGGCAGCGGCTTCTTCTTCAAGAGCGAATGAGTAGCGAAGCATCATTGCAACCGAGAGTATTTGAGCGACCGGATTGGCTGTGCCCGTTCCCGCTATATCTTGAGCAGAACCACCAGGGGGCTCATACAAACCAAATCCGTCCTTGTTCAAACTTGCCGAGGCAAGCAGACCCAGCGAACCAGGTAAGACAGCGGCGGCGTCGGAGAGAATGTCGCCGAACATATTCGTCGTCACAACTACATCGAACTGAGACGGATCGCGAATGATTTGCATGGCGCAATTGTCGACCAACATGTGTTCAAGTTGGACATCCGGATAATCCTTAGAAACTTCAGTAACCACAGTGCGCCACAATTTGGAAGAATCCAAAACATTTGCCTTATCTACTGAAGTGACTTTTTTACGCCGGTTGCGCGAAGCTTTGAATGCAACGTGGGCAATCGAGGAGACTTGATCTTCGTCATAAATGATTTGGTCGGTTCCGAAGCGCTTACCATTTTCGGTGAACTGCTTGTGCTCGCCAAAATAACAATCACCCAACAACTCACGCACAAAGACCATGTCCACGCCCTTCTGGATTACTTCAGCCTTAAGAGGGGATATGTCTTGCAACTCTGGAAATATTTTGACAGGTCTAAAATTTGCGTTGAATTTAAATGTCTTGCGCAAGTTCAAAATTGAATTAGCTTCGCAGTTCTTCCACTTGGGAAGATTCATGTCGGCGACGGGACCGCCCACAGAGCCGAACAGAATAGCATCACTGTTATACGCCTGGTCGAGCGTTTCGTTCGGCATATGACTGCCATATCTGTCGAACGCAGCACCACCGACTAAGCCGTGTACTTTCTCAAACTCGTGCCCAAAACGATCTTCGATAGCTTCTAAAACGCGCAGCGCTTGGCTCATCACCTCTTCGCCAATGCCGTCTCCCGGTAATACTGCGATCCGTTTCTTCATTGATTGTCTCCCTGTGTACAATTCACTGCTGTTGGTTGACCGAGTCTGAATTCGGCAACCTTGTCTTTGAAAGAGAGGATGTAATCGATGTCGTCCAGTCCGTTCAAAATGCAATGCTTGCGGAATTGATCGAATTCAAATTGGAATTTCTCACCGCTCGGCAACGTGACAGTTTGGGCCTCTAGATCGACAGTAACTTCGAATTCACCAGCTTGAGCTTCGACCAACATTCTTTCAACTTGCGCAGCAGGCAGGGTGACAAGCACCAAACCATTCTTGGCACTGTTGCTGAAGAAAATGTCAGCGAAAGACGGTGCAATTACGACCTTAATTCCGGCGCCAGCCAGAGCCCACACAGCATGTTCGCGTGACGAACCACAACCAAAGTTCTCACCGGCAACCAGGATGGCGGCACTTTTGAATCGCTCTAAGTTGAATGGAAAATTCGGATCGTTGTCGCGCAATCTACGAAATAGATTTTGACCATAACCTTCTCGACTGATGCTCGTTAAAAATTGAGCGGGGATAATCAAATCAGTGTCGACATCCGTCATCGGAAGTGGCACTACTTTTGATTTCAAGGTTTCGAACTTATCCATTTTGTTTCTCCGTTACGGATGTTTTTTTTGGGCGTATAGCGATGTGGTGTTGGAAATCGCGTCGGGATTTATCTGTTCGTGTTTGCTTAGACGACTATTTTTAGTGCCGGCAAGGATGCCGGCGCTCCCAGGTGCAGCTCCGAGGTCTAAAAATAGCCTTCTGGTGAGGCGATTTTTCCTTCAAGCGCGCTAGCAGCTACAGTGGCCGGCGAGGCGAGGTGGGTGATACTGCCAGGGCCTTGACGTCCGACGAAATTTCGATTCGATGAGCTGATGCAGCGTTTCCCTTCAGGAACTTTGTCATCATTCATCGCCAAACACATTGAACATCCTGGCATTCTGAACTGAGCACCAGCAGCCTCAAAGATTTCCGGCAATCCTTCCTTCTGCGCCTGAAACATAACTGCCTCTGAACCGGGCACCACATAGAAGGTGACGGTGTCTTTGATCTTCTTGCCTTTCAAAAGAGAAGCGGCGATCCTCAGGTCCTCAATCCGTCCGTTAGTGCAAGAGCCAACAAAAGCCCAATCAATTGGCGTTCCTTCCATAGTCGCGCCTTCGGTAAGTCCAGTGTATTCAAGCGCCCGGATTGCAACGCCCTGTTCTTGCTCCGGCAAGGACTTGACCGTTGGAATCGGCTGATTGATTTGCACGCCTTGTCCGGGATTGGTGCCCCAAGTGACCATCGGTTTCAATACGGATAAATCAATTTCGATCTTGCGGTCGAATTGAGCACCCTCGTCAGTGACGAAAGTTTGCCAGTGCTTAACCGCTTCGTCCCAAGCTTTGCCTTTAGGCGCATGTGGTTTACCGTTCAAATAGTCAAATGTGACCTGGTCCGGAGCGATCAGTCCAGCACGCGCACCACATTCGATGCTCATATTGCAAACAGTCATGCGCTCTTCCATAGTCATGGCGCGAATTGCCTCGCCGACATATTCGATGACATGGCCAGTTGCGCCGCCAACACCAATCTCAGCGATTAGGCGCAGAATTATATCCTTGGCAAACACGCCCTTCTTTACGCGACCTTTGAATTCGACTCGCATTGATTTAGGTTTTTGCTGCAGCAAACATCCAGTCGCTAAAACATGTCCGACTTCAGAAGTGCCGATCCCGAAAGCCAACGAACCAAAAGCACCATGAGTTGAAGTATGCGAATCGCCGCAAACAATGGTCATACCCGGTTGGGTAATGCCAAGTTCCGGACCAACAACGTGCACGATTCCCTGCCCTTTATCGAAATCGAGAAAGGGGATGCCGTGATTCTTGCAATTTCGTCTCAACGCTTCGACTTGGGCTTTCGCTGATTCATCATATATTTCCCAACGATTCTGTCGCGTCGGAATACTGTGATCGATCGTGCCGAGCAAGCGCTTTGCGTCAAATACTTTCAGACCTTTCGCATCCAAGGTTTGGAACGCCTGCGCCGATGTCACTTCGTGGATCAACATCAGGTCGACCGCGAAGATGGCAGGGTGTCCTTCGAGTTGACCGACAACATGCGAATCCCAAATCTTCTCGACAATACTGCGAGCTTCCGTCGAGGAAGTGTTTTTTGAATCCACCTTAGTTTGTGCTTGACCAGCCATTACGCTACAACCTCCTGCTTTGCTGCGGCATTCCGTTCTTGTTCTCTGAGAAGGAACAGCTCCAGTGCGTCCATCAACGCCTGGCAACTTGCCTCAATAATGTTTTGCGAACAACCTACTGTGGACCAACGCTCCTCGCCACAAGCCGCTTCAATGACGACGCGAGTGGTGGCATCAGTGGCCTGATCCGGATCGAGGATACGCACTTTGTAATCAGCCAATCTGACTTCACTCAAGTGTGGATAAGAAGGAAGCAGCGCTTTGCGCAACGCCTGGTCCAGAGCATGAACCGGTCCACCACCTTCAGCTGCGGTGTGAACGACTTCACCGTTCATTCGCAACTTGACCATAGCCTCAGCAGTCATGCCAGTGTGGGCTCGGTCAGAAACAACAACCATCATGTCAACTTTTTCGAAAGGCGCTTTGTAGTCTGGCGCGCATCTGCGCATCATCAATTCAACAGTGCCTTCAGCATCTTCAAATTGATATCCCTTGCCTTCTAAATCCTTGACCTGTTCAAGCACGTTAGCCTCGTTACCGCTGATCCTGACGCCAAGATCAGTAGCGAGCATGCGGATATTGCCACGTCCCGAAAGCTCGGATACAACTATTTGGCGAGTATTGCCAACAACGGAAGGCTCTATGTGCTCATAACTTGAGGTCAGTTTTTCGACAGCAGCAACGTGCAACCCACCTTTGTGAGCGAATGCGGATGCACCTACATACGGTGCGTGAGTGTCCGGATTCAAGTTGGCGATCTCACTTATCGTGCGGGAAAGCTCGGTCAACATTTTGATGCTTGACGCAGGGACACATTCGTAGCCCATCTTCAGTTGCAAGTTTGGCACTATCGAGACCAGGTTAGCGTTTCCGCAACGCTCACCATATCCATTCACAGTCCCTTGAACGTGACGCGCTCCGGCTTCCACAGCTGCAAGTGAATTGGCTACGGCAAGTTCACCATCGTTGTGCACATGGACACCGACGTTTTCTGTAACTTCCGTGCGAACACGTGTGACGACCTCTGCGATCCACGCCGGCAGCGAACCACCATTGGTGTCACACAAAACTACCCAATCAGCTCCAGCTTTAGATGCTGTTGCAACCGTAGACAGAGCGTATTCCGGATTGGCTTTGAAGCCATCAAAAAAATGTTCGGCATCGAATATCACTTCTTTGCCGTGCTTCTTCATGAATGCGATGCTATCGGCAATCATGTTCAAATTTTCTTCGAGGTCGGTATTTAAGACTTCGGTGACGTGAAGAGTGGATGCTTTGCCGACTAGCGCGACTGCTTTGGTGCCAGCTTCTAACAAGGCGCGAAGGTTGAAATCGTCTTCGGGCTTGATGCCGACTCGGCGTGTGCTTCCAAATGCCACGACTGTGGCGCGCTTTGGTGGATTGAGTTTAAGCCGTTTAAAGAACTCCATATCCTTTGGATTGGAACCCGGCCAGCCGCCTTCTATATAAGCGACGCCAAATTTGTCCAACAAATATGCGATTTTGAGTTTGTCTTCGAGTGAAAGGCTCAAGCCTTTGCGTTGCATTCCATCACGAAGGGTGGTGTCATACAGGAAGACAAACTTCTCTTTCTGTGTGATTTTGCCACTGACCATTGTGCGCTCCCCCTTCGGTATATTGAAACTTAAGACTTTGAACTTCGTAGAGTTTTGCCAGTTGTTTAATCACCGGCTCAACATCGCGTGTGCCTTCGATTGTGAATCGAGCATCAATAAAGGCACGGTCTGGCGTGCGGTCTGCCGACATGCTTGAAATTTCAAAAGCGCGCTGGCGCAATCGACCCAGCACTCTCTCAAGTGCTCCCTCGGTATTGCTTAAGCGAATGCTTACTGTGAACTTCATACTGTTTTAGCCTCCATCATCTGTTCGTTAGACTTTCCGGGTGGCACCAACGGCCATACATTTTCTTTCGGGTCAATCAGGACGTGTATTAGAACTGGTCCTTCGGTTTTGAACATTCGTTCAATAGCGTCTGTTACTTCATCGGCTCGTTCTACTTTGTATGCAGGAATGCCGAAGGCTTCAGCGACTTTGACAAAATCCGGATTGTCGGATAGATCCACTTCGCTATAGTTTTCGTTGAAAAATAGCTCTTGCCACTGGCGCACCATCCCCAGTGCCTTGTTATCGAAGAGGACAATCTTCACTGGAATGTTGTAGCGCTTTAACGTCGCCAATTCTTGGATGTTCATCAGAATGGAGCCGTCGCCTGAGACTGTGATTACGGTCGCTTCGGGATTGGCGAACTGAGCGCCGATTGCTGCTGGCAATCCAAATCCCATAGTGCCGAGACCGCCACTAGTCAAATGGTTATGCGGCATCCTAAAGCCATAATGTTGGGCAACCCACATCTGGTGCTGACCAACATCGCAACTGATAAATGTATTTTCCGGTGCTCTATCGCTCATTTCCTTTATGAATTTGGGCGCGTAAACCGATTCCATGGGCGCATTATAGTCCCAAGCAAACTTCTCTTTATTCAACATACAGCGCTTCACCCAGAAATCGATGTCTGGACGAACGTGCAAGAAATTCAAGGCAACTTTTATGTCTCCCATGATTGCGCACTCAACCATGCGCAACTTGCCGATCTCGGCAGGATCGGCGTCCATGTGGATTACTTTGGCACCTGGCGCGAATTCAGCCAATTTGCCGGTAACGCGATCATCAAATCTCGCACCGATACAAACCAACAAGTCACATGATTGAACTGCAAAGTTGGCAGCCTTAGTTCCATGCATCCCGAGCATTCCCAAATTGAGAGGATGATCGGCAGGCACAGCCCCGAGTCCTTGCAATGTCGTGACAACAGGAATTCCTGTTGCATCAACGAAAGCGCGAAGTTCCTTGGCGGCGCCGGCGATTCTGATACCACCACCTGCGTATATAAGTGGTTGTCTGCTGTTGAGCAATAAGTCATGAGCGATGTGCAAATCCTTCGCTTCAGGGCGAGGCATCGGCTTGATGCTGCTGCCTTTGAATTGAACATCTTCTATTTCAGCCGAAACAACATCCTTCGGAAAATCTATCAACACAGGTCCAGGTCGGCCGGAACGAGCCAACTCGAAAGCATCGTGAACGGTTTTAGCAATGTCTGCTGTTTTGCGCACGATGAAATTGTGCTTGACGACAGACATTGAGATCCCGAAAATATCAACTTCTTGGAAGGCATCCGTACCCATGAGAGTGGTGCTCACCTGTCCAGTGATTGCCACCATGGGAACAGAATCCAAATGTGCGTTGGCGATTCCAGTAAGAAGATTGGTGGCGCCCGGACCCGAAGTCGCCATGCAAACGCCGACATTACCACTCGCTCTGGCATAGCCATCCGCAGCCAATGCCGCAGCTTGCTCGTGCCGAACCAGTATATGTTTTAGTTTGCTGCCGACAAGCGCGTCGTAAACAGGCATGATTGCTCCGCCTGGATAACCGAAGATGAATTCAACACCTTCTGCTTCTAACGCTTTTATCAGGATCTGGGCGCCTTTCATCTTTTTACTGTTTTGCCTTTGGTGCGCCAGTTGCGGCGAGTTGCTTATATTCTTTCTTTGGAGTCGGTTTTTGTAGCCAGGACATGTTGGCTCTTAGCTTCTTACCGACTTCCTCGACAGGATGGTTCAGATCCTTTTCCAGCAGGCGCTTGTAGTTCGGCTGACCAGCTTTGGTTTCGGCTATCCACTCTTTGGCGAAAGTGCCGTCTTGGATTTCGGTCAGAATTGTTTGCATGGTGGCACGCACTTTGTCGTCGACGATGCGAGGACCGCGAGTCAGATCACCGAACTTGGCGGTGTCGCTAACAAACTCATGCATGCGAGCAAAGCCACCTTCGTAAATCAAATCGACAATCAGTTTGACTTCATGCAGACATTCGAAATAAGCAACTTCCGGTTTATAGCCAGCTTTGACCAGAGTTTCGTAACCAGCTGCGATCAGCTCGGTGACGCCTCCGCAAAGAACTGCTTGTTCGCCGAACAGATCTGTTTCTGTCTCTTCAGCAAAAGTTGTTTCAAGCACTCCAGCCTTGGTGCCGCCTAAGGCGTGTGCGTAAGCAAGCGCTGTGTCGAATGCTTTACCGCTGGGGTTTTGATGAACTGCAAGCAAGCATGGAACGCCATTGCCTTCTTCATAAGTTCTACGAACCAATCCGCCTGGTCCCTTCGGCGCGATCATGACGACATCCAATTTAGGGCTAGGCTCAATTTGTTTGTAGTGGATATTGAAACCGTGAGCAAACAAAACGGTGCCACCATCTTTCAGATTGGGAGCAACGAATGTGTTGTACAGATCTGGTTGCGCCATATCTGGTGTCAGAATGACCACAACATCCGCGACTGCAACAGCTTCTTTCGGCTCTTTAGGAGTCCAGCCGTCTTCCTGGGCTTGCTTCCAGGTCTTGCCGTCCTTGCGCAGACCGAGCACAACATCGCAGCCGCTATCACGCAAATTCATCGCATGAGCACGTCCCTGACTGCCATAACCGAGCACGGCAATGGTTTTCCCTTTCAGTGCGTCTGCGTTGGCATCGGCTTCCCAATACATCTTCGTCATCGTTCTCTCCTCTTTTAGTGAATGGTCACAGCGACTTCGTCCGGGAAGCTGCCAGTTACGGCTCCGTGAGCCGCAGATGAAACTGTCTGCCAATACTTTGCAAACACGCCACTTTTATATCGAGGCTCCGGAGCCTTCCAGTCGGCGGCGCGCGACTGCATGTTGCCTTCTACATTAAGGGTTCTATTGACAACGTCAATCGTAATAACATCACCGTCTTCGACGAAGGCGATTGGTCCGCCGCTTGCTGCTTCAGGAGCAACGTGACCAACGACGAGACCGTGAGAGGCGCCGCTGAAGCGCCCGTCAGTGATTAGAGCGACTTTGTCGCCCAATCCAGCCCCAACAATGGCGCCCGTGACCTGTAACATTTCAGGCATTCCTGGCGCACCTTTCGGTCCAACGTAACGGATTACTACGACATCGCCTGGTTTGATCAGTCCGTTTGACAGTCCTGCAAAGGTTTCTTCTTCAGAGTCGAACACCCGAGCTGGACCTTGGAAATACTTGGTCTCGTGTCCCGAGATCTTCATGACACAGCCTTCTGGAGAGAGCGAACCGCGCAAAATGATGATGCCGCCAAATGGTTTGACCGGATTGGACATTGGTCGAATCACTTCCTGTCCGGGTGTTTCGACCGCCTCAGAAGCTTCCACAAAGAGATTTCTGCCGGTGACCGTCGGGGAATCTTTCAAGAGTCCGGCATCCATCAACCGTTTAGCGACCAGTCTCATGCCTCCGGCAGTTTCCATGTCCGGAGCAACAAACCTTCCACCTGGCTTCAAGTCAACAATCGTCGGTGTCTTCCTCGAGACGCGGTCGAATTCATCGAGGGTCAAAGGCACATTCGCTTCACGCGCGATTGCCAATAAATGGAGCACTGCATTTGTCGAGCCTCCAGTCGCCATGACTGAAGTGATGGCGTTTTCAAGGGATTTTCTAGTGATTATTTGGCTCGGTTTGAGACCTTCCTCATAGATCTGCATGATCAACTCGCCGCAGCGCACCGCCGCATCCAACTTGCGAGGGTCGAGCGCAGGAATGTCATTCGCGCCCATCGGCGACATGCCGAGAAAAGCCACTGCAGTCGACATTGTGTTGGCAGTAAATTGTCCACCGCACGAACCAGCACCGGGACAGGCTTGATTCTCTAACTCGGTCAAATCAGCCTCACTCATCAAACCAGCGACGCAAGATCCGACGCCTTCGAAAACTTCCTGGATAGTCACATCCTTGCCGTGAAAATGTCCTGGCATGATCGAGCCACCATACAAAACCAAGGATGGCAAATCGAGCCGCGCCAGGGCCATTACCGCTCCTGGTGTCGTCTTATCGCAGCCGGTTAATGCCACCACCGCGTCAAACATGTGCCCGCGCACCGCCAGTTCGATTGAATCCGCGATCACTTCGCGCGACACCAGAGAAGCCTTCATGCCCTCTGTGCCCATTGAAATTCCATCAGATACAACGATCGTATTGAACTCGATTGGCGTGCCACCAGCCTTACGCACGCCCTCTTTGACTTTCTCTGCAAGCGTGCGCAACCCGTAGTTGCACGGACCCGCTTCAGTCCAGGTATTGGCAATGGCAACCAGCGGCTTGCGCAAGTCCTCATCGGTCAATCCAGTTGCCTTCAACATGGCACGAGCTGGAGCCCGACTGATTCCCTTTTTTATTGTGTCGCTGTGCATACGTTCTCCGAAAAAACTCCTAAAAGAAAAGCCCCGCTACCTGAGTAAGGTGCGGGGCATTGTTCATGTCTGCTTAAGCAGGCGGCCCGCACCGATAGCGCATAATTAGCACTAGGACGTTAATACCGACTACTAGGAAAGAATTGTTGTTCACGTCATCCAAAACTGTAAAAAGTGGAATGGAACGGGAGCGCTTGATCGCGCGCCTTGTTTAACTAGCATAGCTGACTGCTCAAATCCGTCAACCCCTTGTCCAGAATTCAACTTACTCTCGTTACACTAGGCAACGGAAAGCGGCTTGACTGGGGCTTCTTTAACGCCTACAACATTGACAGGGTCGGGCTTAACCGAGAAATGTCTGTACACATAAGCCCTGTTTACAGCATCAATTAATGCCTTGATTGCAGAAATTTCGATGTCGTGGTCAGTGCCATTTCCTTTGAACTGCCGCTCATTTTCGTCCACTATATAAATCTCGGAAATGCTGCAAGCGTCAATACCTGCCGAGTCTGAGTGACTTCGATGGCTAAGAATTTGAAACTTACCAAACCGTTTTTCAATAGCATTTTTCACAGCTGCCAGAGCCGAATCGCGACCGGTGTTGTCTTCCTCAATCGTGCCAACTTCCGAAAAGAATCTACCGTGCAATTTCACTTGTGAACGGTCTGATTGCTTAGAATATTCAATCGAATCGACGTGCATCGGCTGTCTGAACTGCGTATAGCCTTGCATCAATTCATCATCCGTAATGCCTTTGCGTCTTAACGGGAATTGGTTCTTGATGTGCTGTGCAATTTCTGCCTTTTCAGACTCTTCGCAAATGTATCCGAACGCTTCGATAATCGACTTTGCATGATTGCCGCCACTCAATGGACCAAAAAGGAATGAAATCTTCTTGCCGATCTCTTTTGGATCGAATGGCTGGTAGGCCATTGGATTCTTCAAAATGGCATTGGTGTGACCGCCTGATGAATGCTTCGCAGCATTATCCCCACTGACTGGCCAGTGCGGTTGGCGCGGCAACATGTGCTGACTGACGAAGTCCGAAATAACTTGGACTTTTTCCGCCGCCACAGTCGTGTAGAAGGGATTTTCCTTATCAGAGCACTCGCTAAAGTGTTTGATGATCATGATGCACTGCTCGAGAGCGGCATTTCCAGCACGTTCACCGATGCCGTTGATACAACCTTCGATTTGGGTAGCGGGTCCGTCGATAACGCCATTTAAGGAGTTTTGTACGGCCAATCCGAAGTCGTTGTGACAATGAACAGACCAAATCACGTTCCGCTCAGGAAACTCCGATCGCATAATGGCAGCATGCTGACTCATTTTTTTGACGAAATATTCTTCGCCTTCAAATACTGATGCACCGCCAATCGTGTCCGGACAATTTATGACTGTGGCGCCTGCCTGAATTGCGGCTCGAATTAACTCAGTTGTGAAATCAAAATTTGCCTTCATTCGCGAATAGCCTTCGGGACTGAATTGAACCTCCATTCCCGCCTCTACAGCCATTTTTGTCAAACGGTAAAGGTCGGCGATAATTTGACTCTTGTTCTCAGCAAGTTTCCCCAGCGAGGCTGGCATCAACTCAGGATCTACAGGAACGTACGTATGCAAACGGGCTTTTCCAAAAGCGACCAATGGCTGCAAAGACTCAATCGTTCTGATCACTTGCTCTTCACGAAGCTGACAAAGTCCAGCAATCGTAGGCTTGTACTCCATAGTGGCGACTTCTTCGCAAATCGTGCGGACAATTTCGAAGTCCATCGTGCTGGCTGAGGGAAATCCTGCTTCCAGGACGTCGACGCGAAGTTCACAAGCAAGGCGCGCATATTCAAGATTATGTTCGAAACTCATACCCGCCCCCGGGCATTGTTGACCGTCTCGCAACGTTGTATCGAAGATTCTTACGTGCCGATCTTGTCTGTGTTCCGCTTTCATTGTGATGCTTGCCTCGCGATTGGATAACTAAAAAGGCTCTGTTAAAAACAGAGCCTTGAGAATTGTTGTCTTAAGTTGATGCTCTGTTCTATGTAAGTCCGCGCAGTAGTAGCCCGCCTAGAAGCGAGAGCCCTAGGTTGGAAGCAGCAGCAAAATTAAAATTGAGCAAAATTGACATAACACCGTTATATGGCAGGTCGGAATCAATGTCAATAAAAAGTAAAGAAGTTCTCTAGACAGGAATTGGTTGGATCCGGTCTACATATATGGGAATGAACTATGAAAATGAAGCGGCGGGATTTGAGTGACATATACAATCTGCCCCAAATCAGTTTAACTTTGAGAATCCCACAAACATCAGTCCAATACCATACCCAAAAATTATTCAAAAAAATGAACCAGGCAACGGTGGTAAGCCATTCAGCTTGTGGTATGTAAAGGTTGTATCTCCGCCTGCCGGAACGAATCCATGCAACAAGTTCAGACCGATCTCCGTATTGGTCCGCTCCTCAAGAAAATGGAACTGCTCAAAAGCGACCAACTTGAGGAGCTTCTTCAACTGAATCGAACTACCGACCTCCCCGTTGGTAGCGTGCTTGTTATGTCAGGAGAGATTTCCGACCGCATCTTGCGAACAGCGGTGCAAGCTCAGTCCATGTTAAAAGACGGGCTGGCAACCGAAGATCAGATCGTCAATGCTATTCAAATCGTCAAGACACAGGGCATCTCCCTGCATGCGGGGCTAAAACAGGTTCGTTGGTCTCGGGACAACGAAGTCAAAAGCAGCACCCTGGGCGAATTACTTCAGGCTTCTAAATTGGTTGACGGGCTCAAGTTGACCAAAGCCTTGGCCACGAGTCAGTCCAGCATGCTGCCACTGGGACGAGTCTTAGTTCTGACGAACGCTCTATCGCGTCCCCTTCTGTTGAGTACGCTGGACATTCAGACAAAGATCAGAAATGGACAATTGAATAGAGAACATGCCATCGCTCAACTCTGCTCGCTGCGCGACAGAATCAAAATGGTTGAACACAATTTGAGCAACCGCGCCTCGACTCAAAGAAGAGGATCCGAACTTAGGATTGGTGAACTACTCGTCGAATCTGGAATCATTTCCACAAGCGATCTTTTAACTGCACTCGAAATGTCGGTGCAGGGCGACCAAAAGGTTGGCGAAATACTTTTGGATTTTGAATGGATTACCGAAGCCAAACTAAATGCTGGCTTGGAACTACAGAAGCTTGTCGCTTGCAGAATCATGACCAAGGAAGCTGCCATTCGTGCACTGGCTCACATGCACACCTCAGGCGATTCATATGACAAGTGCGTCGCGCGCGAAACCAGCCCCGATACTAAGCATCAAAGAGATATCACTCAAGACGAATTTCTGCGCTTAGCCGGTGTTTTAGCGGGCGTACCGGTATCGCAGCTGGTGGCAACAGGTGATCGACCTAATGTAATGGCCAACGAAGTGAAAGATCCTGACGCCAAAGTTTTTGATCAAGCCGAAGAAAAGCAAGTCATGCAAGCAGCCGAGTCGTTGCGTCAAGGCATTCGAGATGGACTGCTCAATCTTGACCAATCGATGATCGTGATGAGCTACTGTCTACGCGGTCGTATGCAAGTTATTGAAGCCATCCGCCAACTTGGTTGGACTGTGCCGATCAAGATATAGCGAAGATCATTGCAGGATGGCCCAACTATGTGGCTCAACAATCCATCCGCTTTCACTTGACGCTCCACGACCTGCTGCGAGCGGTCTCAGGTTCGATGACGATGGAATTGGAAAGACTGAGTCCCCCGTGTTCAATGCCACCACTATTTTGTTTGCACCGTAGGTGGTTTCATAGACTAGCGTTTGATTATTCAAAGTCAAAACTTTGATGCGAGCAGAAGCTATCCAAGAGTTGTTTCTACGCAACCAAAGTAATTCTCGATGCTGATCGTATGAGGCTGGGTTGCCTTGCAGATGATTAGGATCGGACGGGAACGCCGGTCTTATGGCGTCATCACCACCAAATCTCTTTTCTTTTCTAGCTTTGAATGCTTGTTCATCGCCGTAATAAATCGAAGGCGTGCCTGGTATCGTGCAAAGCACTGCGAGCGCCAGTTCAACATGCCTTTCGTTTTTCAATTCTGTGGCAATGCGGGTGACGTCGTGATTGCCGATAAATATGTTAGGAAGAAATACTGCGTTAAAGTCATTGTTCCGATTCAACGCATGCGACAGCTCGAAAAAATTACGATCATTCAATGCGCTCCAAATCGCTTTCCAGAGTTCGTACTGAGTGACTGATTCAAGATGCCCTTGACGAACAGCGTTACTGTAGTCGCCGTGGATTATTTCTCCGAGAAACCATGCCTCGGGAAATTTTTGTCGAACTCGATCCAAAACCTGCTGCCAAAATGAGGAAGGTACAGCATATGCAGCATCTAACCGCCAACCATCTATGCCATAGCTCAACCAATGAGACATCACATTCACAACGTAATCTACCACCTCAGGATTGTGGTGATTCAATTTAACTAGTCTGTGGTGTCCTTCGAAATTAGCGTAGGCAAACCCATCCTCATTATGTGAATTAGACCAATCGATCAAAAACCATGATGCAAAGCGAGATGCCTGGCGATGCCATTTCACATCTTGAAACGGACCAAAGCTCCTTCCAACATGATTGAAGACTCCATCAAAAACGATCCGCACATTATGTTCTCGACAAATTTCTATAAACCAAATCAGATCAGCATTTGTTCCTAATCGAGAATCAAGATTATAGAAATCGGTGGTGTCATAACCGTGCGACTCAGATGAAAACAATGGCGCCAAAAAAATTCCGTTGCAGCCGAGATCAACTAAATATTTCAACCAAGGCTCGAAGGAACGCAGCCTTGGTTCAGGTGCTGCATCTGGAGGCAAACACTTTTTTTCCGCATTGAAAAAACCAAGTGGATAAATGTGCCACCAAACAGTTTCCTTGATCCACTCAACCATTCCAAGTACCTTCCAAATGCCTGCCGTCGAAGCACGCGGGACGCGTGCGCTCCAGTCCGGCTATACAGCCCAGCCCGTTTTATACTGCTCGCTTATGATTAGAGCACATGAACATCCCAAAGAACACATGACAAACGAACCTGCTACAAAAGGTCACGACTTGCACTATGTAGGCTTGTAGGCTCGTCTGCTCTTTAGTTCTACATTGCGGCTTTGTCCAGTTCACGTATGTCGAGTTCGATCTGGTGCAGATCTCTATATTCGTCCTTTAACTGCTTGTCCAAACGATCAATAGTTTGATTTTCATCTGGTGAATTCACATGCTTGAGGCGAACAATCTCGCGTTCAAGTTCATCTGCGTCTCGCCAATGGTTTTCGTATTTTGTCAGAAGGTGCGTGCGTTCTGTCTGTATCGTGTGGTAGCTTTCATTGCTGATCGCAGCACTAGCGGGAGCCGCAGAGACAACCACGGTAACAACCATGGCCGAGTAGATTGGCAGCAACTGCTGGAAAGTCTTCGCAAATTCTGGTGGCGCTAAATCTTTCAAACGTGCGATCAGCACCTCAAGATGGGTGTGCCAGCCTGCCATGAACTCGTGCATACGGTCTTCGGGTAGACGAGAGTGAGTAAGCACAAGCAATGTCTCATCGCCTTGTGCAGTTAATTCAAACGAGACATTGGACTCTAATGCTGTTTGAGTATCAATCCACGAAAAAGCGAGCGTATGCGGTGCCTCAAAACGACTGATTAAGCCGCGAATCCTAGCGCCCCCGTCCTTGCGCTCAGGCATCTCCTCAGTGTCAAAATTAAGTTCAACTCGTCCACCAACCCGGGGTTCTAAATTCGCTGCCGCAAGCCATTCAGCAAGGCGCTCCGGCTCCGATAGATACTGCCATACGTGATCAATGGATCCTGGCAACATCCGTTCGAACCGCACAGTGTTCTTGTCGACGATGGTGCCTAAATTCGCGGGACTAACATCCAGTACCGACAGAGTCGGCTCATCTTGTTCGCCTTGCATACTGTCTTTCAACTTCAACAGCTCGCTATCAGTCGATTGCGCCTGCAGAAGTTGCTTTACTTCCAGAAGATCTTTAGCCATTGTTTGAGATAGAGATTCAAGCTGCTGCAACCGCTGCATCAACTGCGCATTGTTGACGCCACCTGCTTTCGATTTTTCAATGAACGACATGAGCGGTTTTTTCATGACCAGTGCAATCATGAATAACCAAAAGCCACATATAGCGAGACCGCCTTCCATAAGACCTGCTTCCTCTTAGTCCGAACGAATCACTATATGCCCATACCGTATAGTTTTTTCTCCCAGCGAGCCGGAAGCCGCCTGCTGGGTCCGAATTATCTTCAGACTTGCCGCCCCTCAGCTATCCGACTTGTGCAAACTGCCCAATTGCCCAATTGCTCACCGAGTTTGCGATCTAACGCCGTGGGACTTCTGTTGCCGGCAAATTGGTCTTGCTCTGAGTATCCGTATATAATTAGTCCATTCGAGGGAGGTATGAAGTTGTGGAAGGCATAATCGCAACCATCGGATTTTGGGCCGTAGTATTAGCTTTGGTGCTGAAGAGACCAATAAACGACGTTGTGCAAGCCTTCATTGCACATCGAATGCAGCCTGCGACCAAAATCGAGATCGAGCAGTTGAAGTCAAAAATTGTCGATTTAGAAAATCAGGTCAGTAGTATGACAATGCAAATGATCGAGATGAAAGATAGTCACGATTTTGCTCTCAAGCTTCTATCTGATTCAGAAAAAGGCGCCAAAAAGAAATAGCGCTAGTGATTTGAGATATCCTCTGCCATTAAATACGGTGTCATCACTCAGCAGCTACAACTAGTCTATCGAGTTTTCTAGAATCGCGTCAGCCAGCAAAACCAGGGATGGGTAAGATCCAATTCGACGAATGCGGCCGCGGCACTTTTGATCTTTAGCAAAGTTTTGCAGCCTAGACTGACTCTTGGAGCAATGAAAGTTTATTCTTTGAAAGATCAGGACCTTTTAGCCAGAAAGAGAGTCTCTCAACAAGAGTCTTTAAAGATGATCGAGTATTTTGCACTCAATTGCTTGTTTGGGTATGTCTCCAAGTTTCGACCAGAATTCACTTGCAAGGGCTTTAAAATCCAATACTTTCAAAGGATAAGTTATGAGCGGTCCGAGATATTGAGGAGGTAAGGATGGAATCGCACGGACAATCAGTTAAGATCTCACCCCTCAAATTTCAGGCAGTTCTCTTTGATATGGATGGTGTCGTCACCAAAACCGCAGCCATTCACACAATTGCCTGGAAAGAGGTCTTCGATCAATTGCTGAAAGAGGAATTCGGTGCAGATTTCAAGCCCTTTTCTGAAAGTGACTACTTGCAGTACGTCGATGGCAAAGCTCGCGAAGACGGAATTAGGAGCTTCCTACTATCAAGACAGACCGAGTTGATGGAGGGCTCTTCGGAAGATTCTCCTGGTCTGCATAGCGTTTGCGCAGTGGGAAAGTTAAAAGATGCCAGATTTCTTACCCTGCTACATTCTCGCGGAGTCGAGATTTACGAAACGACCGTAGCTTTGATCCGTTCACTGAAACTGGCTGGCATTAAAATCGCAATTGTCACGGCAAGCAAGAATGGAGCGGAGATCTTGCAGACTGCTAACCTGACTCATATGTTCGATGCGAAAGTTGATGGGCGCGATGCGGAGCGAATAGGACTGCAAGGGAAACCGCATCCTGACGAGTTCCTGGAGGCAGCCAGGCAGCTTGGGGTGCCTCCCGAGTACACAGTGGTCGTCGAGGATGCAGCGGCAGGTGTGGAGGCAGGACATCGTGGAAAATTTGGCCTCGTTATCGGTGTTGCTCGAAGTGGCAACTTTGATCTTCTTAAAAAATCTGGAGCTGATGTTGTTGTTGCCGACCTAGCTGAAGTAACAATCGCCGGCGAGGTTAGATCAGCACCGGGTATGGTGCTTGCGGAGCTGAAGGTTACCGATGAAAACTGGATCATGACATATGACGTCTTCTCACCAGAATCGGAACAGCAACGCGAGTCGCTATGTGCACTCGGCAACGGATATTTCTGCACGAGAGGGGCTGCACCAGAGTCGCATGATGATGGAGTCCATTATCCAGGAACTTACTTGGCGGGTGGTTACAACAGAGTCAAATTCAACAATTCGGACAAACAACTGGAACAAGAGCAATTAGTAAATTTACCGAATTGGCTAGCAGTTGGTTTCAAAATCAACAGCGGAAAATGGTTCGATTTAAGAGAAGTTCAGATACTCAAATTTCAGCAACGGCTCGATCTTCGTCAGGGACTATTGCACAGAGAATTTAGATTCCGCAGCGAAGAAGGATACGAAACGACTGTTAAGCAGCGCTCCTTTGTACACATGCGCGACCCACACTTAGCAGGTCTCGAAATTTCGTGGACCGCTCACAATTGGTCCGGGGACTTAACCGTCCGCAGTGCCATTGACGGAACAGTGACAAATAACAGCGACCAAATGGTGCAAACAGAGAATGAAAAGCATTTTGATTATCTTCAAGGAACTTCCAGCGGTGACACGTTATGTCTAGAAGTTATGACCAAGCAATCTCGTCTGATGGTAGCCGAAGCCGCTAGAAACACCTTTTTCAAAGATGGGCGACAAATTGAGTGTAATAGTTTGCAATTAGTTGAACCCGGTCATGTCGCCCAGGAAACAAAAATTGATATCGCAGAAAGTGTCGAAATCACTCTGCAAAAAATTGTTGCAATTTATACCTCCAGAGATCGTGGAATTTCTGAACCTGTCGAATCTGCTCGCAAGGCTGTGGCTGATTCTCTCGACTTTGATTTACTTGTAGCCGAACAGTCCGAAAGTTGGCATCACTTGTGGTGCCAGTTCGACCTGTTTGTCGACACGACTGAAGCTCACTCCAAAACGGCACCATCGCTTCTGCTGCACTTGAGTGCCTTTCATACCTTGCAGACTGCATCCCCAAACACAATTGATCTGGACGTCGGACTGCCTGCCAGAGGCTGGACAGGTGAAGGATACCAGGGGCATATTTTCTGGGATGCACTTTTTGTTTTCCCCTTCATAAATCTGCGCATGCCTTCAATCTCTGCAGCACTTCTAAAGTATCGATATCGCCGTCTTGATACGGCCCGTGAATTTGCCAAACTCACAGGAGTCAGTGGCGCGCGATTCCCATGGCAAAGCGGTAGTGATGGCAGAGATGAAACGCCAGCATTCGATTGGAATTCAAGAAAACAGACGTGGACTCCAGAAAACTCTGCGATGGAAATCCACGTGAATGCAGCCATTGCCTATGACATTTGGCAATATTATCAGGTGACAGCTGACCTTGAATTTATGAATGATTATGGTGCGGAGATGATGTTCGAAATTGCGCGCTTCTTTGCCAGTTCGGCCAAATACAATTCAACTAGCGGTCGGTACGAAATACTTGCCGTGGTAGGACCTGATGAATTTCATACCGCGCTCCCCGGAGCTGAAAAATTTGGCATTGATAATAATGCCTATACGAACATTATGGCTGTGTGGACATTAAGTGCTGCATTAGAGTTGATGGACATCATGCCTGGTGACCATCGAGACCAGCTATTTGAGAGATTGAAGATCAATGCCGAAGAGATCGCTTATTGGGATAAAGTCAGTCGGAAAATGTTTGTGCCGCTTAATAACGGCATAATCAACCAATTTGAAGGCTTTGAAAAATTGGTTGACTTTCCTCGTCTTAAGGATGGCACTTTAGACATGGACATTTTAAAGCATGTGTTGGACCAGGAGAATGGCACTCCGAATGAATACAAGGTATGTAAGCAAGCTGACGTTCTGTTACTCTTTTATGTCTTTTCTACCGAAGAGTTGAAGGAACTTTTCGATAGGCTAGGCTACAATTTCGAATCTGAAGACATCAGAAAAAACATCGAGTATTACTTACCTATTACTGCCAATGGCTCAACATTAAGTCGGCTAGCTCACGTCTGGGTTTTGTCCAGGTCAGACAGGCTTCGTTCTTGGAACTTGCTAGCCAGAGCAAATACGGATAGTGCGCCCATTCCGCAAGTTTCGCAGAATCATGAACCCCACTCCTGGTCTGTATTAATGGAAGCTCTAAACAGCGACTATGGCGACACACATCGCGACTCCGCTCGCCAAGGCATACATATCGGTGCGATGGGTGGGACGCTTGATATTTTTCAGCGTTGCTACACTGGCCTCGTTGTTCGCAAGGATACACTGTGGCTAAGCCCTCAACTGCCGAGCGCTTTAACTCGCCTTTCATTTAGCTTGCGCTACAGGGGACAGTCACTGCAATTCGAAATCACCCACAAGACTATGAAAATAACAGCCTTACATAGCAGCGCATTGCCAGTGAAAATCGGATTCAAAGATAATGTCTACGAACTTAACGCCGGAGAGCAACGGAGTTTCATTCTCAAAGATCAAAAAATTGTGATTGCGAACTCCATCAATACATCACACAAGGAGATTGTTGCATGATCCACACAGAACTCATTTCTGCAAACATCGTAAAGATAGTGTTGCCGGAAAAATTGCAAGCCGATGATTTCCGCCAGATAGCGCCACAAATCGATTCGATCATCAAAGACCATGGACAAATCAGACTTCTGATCGATGCTTCAGGATTTAATGGCTGGAGCAATATTGACGCGTTTGAAAAGCATGCTGAGTTCGTTAAGGAGCATCAGCAGAAAGTAGAGCGAATCGCCGTTTTAGCAGCTCACGAATGGCAACACTGGCTCATTGGTGCCGTGAGGGTATTCGTTCATCCGCAAGTAAGAGCATATGATAAGAACCAAGAAAGTGAGGCGCGACAGTGGATCGTCGAATAGAAGATCTCGAACAGCGCGAACTTGATGCTCGAGGAGCCGCCATTGATCGTTTGAATACGTGGTTCAGATCACACGGAATGTTTTCATCATCTTTGCCATAGAATGCGAGCACATTCCAACGGCACAACTACTCCAGAGTGTTGCGGTATCATTCGCACCGTATAGTCTTGCGCTGGACGCGTGTTAAATAACTTCGCGTTATATACTGTGCGACCAGATGCATCGGGTTTGGTCTGTGCGCTCTCCATTTCCAAACATTCGGCGGCACCGCCGTTGATACCATCAGCATAGAGTTCAACTCTCATCGCATTCAAGTCGAATGCGCCCAGAAAGATTTCGACTTCAAATGCGTGCCGGTCAGCCTTTGTTTCGAACCGCAACTCTCCAAACCGCAACGAGCCCCAATTCCGATCGACCGCTTGTTGCCAATCGGCCACTTTTTTGCCCAGGGCACCTTTATTGGCGGCACGCTCGCGATAAGCGATTGCAGCCGGAATGTAATGCTGCTCTGTATATTCGCGCACGGCGCGGTTGGTGGAAAATTTCGGTGTCAGCTGCGCCATGCTTTCTCTCATCCGTGACACCCAAGCAATGGGAATATCCTGTTGGTTGCGAGCATAAAACTGAGGCACCACTTCCTGCTCAAGTAAACAATAGAGCGTTTCAGCTTCGGCAGCGTCCCAATCTGGATCATCGTCGTGTTCCTTACCGTCGCCGAGTGACCAACCGACTTCTGGCTTATAGGCCTCCGCCCACCAGCCATCCAACTCGGATAGATTGATGCCTCCATTAACGAGCACCTTCATGCCGCTCGNNCGCAAGCCTCCCAGGGTCGGCGTGGTGTATTTATCCAGACATCCACTCCCTCAACAAGGCGCTGAGTCAAAAGCATATCATCGTCAACGAGAAAGAGCACGTGGGACCGAGTCCCGGGTTGCCGAATAAAGCGTATCCACTGTTGAATCAGAGCTTGTCCGGCTTGGTCTTCCGGATGCGCCTTGCCGGCAATAATCAATTGCACGGGACGCTTACGATTGTTCAATATGCTTAGCAGCCGCTTCGGGTCGTGCAGCAGTAAGTTTGGTCTCTTGTATGTGGCAAAGCGTCGAGCAAAACCGATGGTGAGAATGTTGGCGTCAAAGATATGCTTCGCTTCATCGATAGCTTCAGCAGAGTCGCCTGCAACAGCTAGTTGCTGAGACAATTTATCCCGCGAGTATTCAACAAGCGAGTTGCGAGAAGCATTGCGAAATTGCCAGAGTCTTGCGTCAGAAACGCGGCGAATCTCCTGCCCAAGAGTATCTGTCTTGCCAAGCCATCTATCTTTGCCGCAGGCCTCGGTCCAGAGATCGTCTGCCTGCACGGAGTCCCAAGTCGGCATATGCACTCCGTTGGTGACGTATCCGACCGGAATTTCGCTCTCAGTCCAATGTGGAAACAAAGGCTCAAGGATGTGTCGGCTCACCTGACCATGCAAACGACTGACGCCGTTAACTTGACCTGATCCACGCACTGCCAGATACGCCATATTGAACCTTTCCGACGAGTCATCCGGATTTTGGCGGCCAAGAGCCAGTAATTCATGGAGCGTGATACCGAGCTTTCGCCTGGCGTATCCGCCAAGATACTGCTCGATCATGTCGGGAGCAAATCGGTCAAAGCCAGCCGGCACTGCCGTATGAGTCGTGAAAAGATTGCCGACTCTAGTCGCGGCCAGAGCCACTTTGAAGGGTTGACCTGTTTCTTCCATGAAGCTGCAGGCGCGCTCTAATACGGCAAAGGCTGCATGTCCTTCGTTCAGATGACAGACCTCAGGTTTGATTCCGAGTGCCTGAAGCAACCGCCATCCTCCAATCCCGAGCAGCAATTCTTGCTTGAGGCGTAGCTCCTCTCCGCCTCCATAAAGCTCGCTAGTAATACCGCGATGAGCTGGAAAATTGGCGGCGTCATTGCTATCCAATAGGTAGAGCTTAACTCTGCCGACCTGAACCTCCCAGGCGCGCAGCCAGACAGAATACCCCGGCAAGGCGATCTCAAGGCGCAGCCACTGCCCATTTGAATGGCGCAACGGCTTGATCGGCAGCTGTCCCGGGTCGTTATAGGGGAACAGCGCCTGTTGCTCTCCGCTTTTATTGATTACCTGGCGAAAATAACCCTGCTGATAGAGTAGTCCGACGCCTACTACCGGCACACCCAGGTCGCTGGCGGCTTTCAGTTGATCGCCGGCTACATTGCCGAGCCCACCTGAGTAGATCGGAAGAGCTTCACTCAACATGAATTCCATGCTGAAATACGCGACGCAGATCAAGGGCGCCTGCGGATGATGTTGTTGAAACAAAGCGGGCGTCTCTGCCGCTTCACGCTTGGC
>PLZS01000111.1 GCA_003153555.1 Candidatus Melainabacteria bacterium
GTTGGACGTGCCCAAGAGCAGTCACGTCGTCTGAATGAACAGAATACGGAACTGTCAGCCCAATTGCTCCGCGCCATCTCCTTCCAGGGGATACAAGACAATGTGCTCGGTCGTTTTGGACTAAGAGTTCCGGAACAAGTTGTTATCGCTACGGAAATAAAACCGCCTGCGCTGCCTTCATTCAAAGCCAGCAAGCACCACCTTCCGATAATGTCAGGCTACTAAGTCAATTCGGCTTAACCTCGACTTGATTCTGCTGCCTTGAGCAGCGGCACCCAAATCTGTATGACGGAGGCTGTCAAAGGTTGGCAGGAGTTACGAGAGAGAGAGTATCCCCAAGGCGCAATGGTCGCCCTCCTCGCAAGCCCCGGTCGCCACTCTGGCGCCTGCGCATCTGGCAAATAATTCTGTTGGCCGGAATGGGAGCAATCTCCGTTCGCCTTTATTACTTGCAGATCTATAAAGGACCTGAGCTGACTAAGCGTGCTCAAGTTCAACGGCAGCAGCACAACCTTCTCGTACATCGAGGCGCTATCACTGACAGGCATGGTTTACCGCTGGCCATAGACACCACCAGATATGATATTTATGTTCATCCGGATTTATTAAAGGTTAGCAGCAACGAAGCCGCTGAGACCTTCGCTCGCATAACGCATCAAGACAGTCCCGAAAAATTTGCCCGATTACAACGGCTCCTGAAAAATCCTACTGTCGTCACTGTCGCTCGTGGTCTTGAGCGGGAATCAGTGGATGAGTTACAAGCATTGAACTGGGCTGGCATCGACGTCGTGCCCCGTCCATTTAGACATTATCCGGAAGGAAATTTGGCCGCTCACATCCTTGGCTACATGAATTTCGATATGAAAGGTCAAGGCGGTGTTGAACAAGCGCAGGAGACCATGCTGAAAGACACTGGCAGCATCCCAAAACCCGAGTTGGATGGTCACGGTCGCCCGATCATGCAACAGAAGGCTGAGCCGATTTGGGACATCACACCACCATTGGGAAGACACGTCGAACTCACAATCGACAACTATTTGCAGCATCTGGCCGAGCAAGAACTTTCGGCGATGGCATCACACTGTCATGCTCTGAAGGGCACCGCCATCATTGAGGATCCGACTAACGGCGAGATTCTGGCCTGGGCAAACTATCCATCATACGACCCAAACAAGTACTTCAAATATCCTTTTGAGACAACAAAGAATTGGGCGATGGTTGATGTTTATCAACCAGGATCGACCTTCAAGATTCTTACGGTTGCATCGGGACTTTCCACCGGCGCTATCAAACCGAACAGCACGTTTTATGATGCAGGCACGCTGGCAGTAGGCAACCGTTCTGTTCATAACCACGACGGTGCGCACGGAACTCTTGATTTGCTCCACCTGTTTATACATTCAAGCAACGTCGCGGCGGCGCAAGTGGCACTGCGGATGACACCAAAGCAATTTCACGACAAGTTGTATGAATTCAGCGTCGGAAGAAAAACCGGTGTCGATCTTCCTGGAGAATCCGCAGGCCTTTTGCTAGACGCAAAATATTGGAAGCCAATCGACCAAGCGACTACTGGATTTGGGCAAGGAGCGATGGCAACGACGCCATTGCAACTGGCCTCTGCAGTAAGCGCCGTGGCGAACGACGGGACATGGATCCAGCCGCACATTATCCGGCGCGTATACGACCCGCAAACCGGCGTAACCGAGAAATGGACTAATCCTGAAAAGCGCCAAGTTATCGGTAAAGACACAGCGGAGCTGATTTCCAAACTGCTCGCCGATAACATTCAAATGGGCACGCAAATCGCTGGACAAGTACCAGGTTACCGAGTCGCTGGTAAAACCGGAACCGCACAGAAAGTGGCCGTTGGTGGTCGCGGCTACATAGCAGGCGCAACGATCGCATCTTTCATAGGTTTCCTACCGGCAGACAATCCTCAGCTCGTCTGCTTAGTCGTAATCGACTCACCGAAAAGCGAAGGAGGCTGGGGCAACACAGTAGCAGGACCAGTATTCAACGCAATCGCTTTAGACGCTGCTCGTTATCTAGGCATTCCGCAAAAGCCTGAAGGTCCAGAGATGAAGAAAATGAAGCCAATCGTTGCACCTTCTGTGAAATATGCCAGTGAACCAGTTAGCAAGGACATCGGTCGTGCTCCTCACTAACTGGAGCGACAGTGGGAGCGCCGATTGAGCGAGTTTCGCGACAAAATAGATCAACCGGATCTGGTTGCGACGCCTTCTGAAAATTTGGACGACGAGAGTTCCACTTCAATTCCGAATTCAAAATCCGACAGTTCGAATCCAGCAGAGGATCCGGCGAATTCAGCTTTGGACGATTCTAAGTCCCCATCGGATTCTTCGAATTCAACTTCGGACTCTTCCGAGTCAGCGTCGAACAATTCTAGTTCATCCTCGGATGCAAATTCCGAGGGTTCAGGAAAGAAGGGCTCCCAGCCTAAGAAATCCAGTCTAGGCAAAAGTTTTAGCCTTGTTGCAGTGCTCACGGTAGTTTCCAAATTAGCCGGATTGATCCGAGACATCGTCATTGCTGGAGTCTATGGTGCCGGAGTATTAGCGGATGCCTATAACTACGCCTACCTGTTCACCGGCAACGTACTCATCCTCTTTGGTGGGCTCGGTGGTCCTTTCCATTCGGCTACTGTAGCGACGTTGAATCCACGCAAAGACGATCCAAAGTCTGGCGTTTTCATAACTCAAGTTATGGTGGCAACCGGAATTGTACTGACGATTCTAGCCATCGCAGTCTGCTTCCTCGCACCAGTCTTGGTGCAACTAATTGCTGGCGACTATGGATCAGATTCTAAGATTCACGAATTATTTGCCAGCCAGATGATTTATCAAATCAGAGTGATGTCGCCGCTGATCACCATCGCCGGTTTAATTGGTGTCACTTACGGTATCTTGAATGTCTACAACAAGCTCTTTTGGCCTTCGCTCTCTCCCTCCATTGCAAGCTTAGCGATCGTGGCCGTACTGATTTGTTTTCCAGATTCACACAGCTCTGTTCCTCTAGCAGTGGGCACTCTAATCGGGGCATTTGGTCAGCTGTTTGCACAACTACCAGGTATGTTCCAATGCAATCTTCGTTTTAAATTCAGCATGAAAGCTGCTGAAGGTCTAAAAGAATATCTATCCATTTTGTGGCCTGCCATAATAGGAACATCAATAGGTCAATTGACAGTTTACGTCGACAGCTTTTTCTCCACAAAAATGGAGCCTGGCTCCTGGACTGCCATTTCCAATGCCAACAGATTGATTCAACTGCCTCTGGGAGTCTTGATTACGGCAATGCTTGTGCCAATTTTGCCGCGCTTCAGTGATTTGGCAACTGCGAACAAACCAGAAGAGGTCAAGAAAGAATTTCGCAGAGCCTTGAATTTTCTCTGGTTTCTATCAATGCCCTTAACAATGATTTTGATAGTAATTCCGAAACCGTTAGTGGCGGCGCTTTACCAACGCGTCAATTGGACTGGTCGGGACACCGACTTAGTCGTCACGGCCTTAGCATTTCTGGCACCATCTATAGTGATTTATATTGGACGCGATTTAATCACCAGAGTTTTCTACGCGTACAAAGATTCTAAAAGTCCTTACTATGTCGGAATGGCTGCCATAGTGCTAAAAGGCATTCTAGATTGGTATTTCGTTTTGCAATTGCATATGGGTGTCGGCGGTATTTCGCTAGCCACTACGCTGATAACTGTCTTCAATTTTTCTTGTTTAGCATTTCTCTTACAGAGAAAAATTGGCAGACTCGGAGCATCCCAATTAGTCAAACCATTCCTCATCATGTTGGTGGCATCCGTAGTAGCAGGAGTCTGCACTTATTATGGATATCAGTTTCTCGCACCATTCCTCGCAGACCTGAAAATCCTGCACCTTATCGGACTGCTCACTGCCATTGCCATCACCAGCGGCTTCGGACTGCTCGTTTATACGGGCGTATGCCTAACCTGCAAACTCGAAGAACCATACATGCTATTGCGAAGAATAAAACTCATTCCACCAAAACCGCAAAGCACAGATTTGGACAATCCATAAGGTATTGACGGACGGCTTTTCCTATGTCTGTCTCCAAGTCCCGAAGTAGACTATATCTGATTCGCTAAACTCAAAATACGTCTATTTTTAGATTGCTTGCATCGCAGTGGGCTGCAATTACTTCCAAAAATGCTTCGCCAAAGTTTTCGAGTTTTGTGTTGCCGACGCCTTTCACTCTAGACATCGATGAAGGATTGGAAGGCTTTACCTGAGCCATTTCCCTGAGTGTGGCATCGCTGAAAACCATGAAGGCTTGCCAGCCCCGTTCTTTCGCGATTTTAATTCTGATGGCACGAAGTTTTTCAAATAAGTCTTTGTCGACGCCTTGCCATGAGTCCTCTGCGATGCGCATACGCTTTGCCTTCAATTCTTTTGTTGAACGCATTGGTTGCATCAATCTCACTGAGCGTTGATTTCGCAGAACGCTCCATGATTCTTGATTGATCACAACAGCCGAAAAATTGAAGCCACTTTGCATTGTCAAGTTTAATCGGTCGAGAACACCAAGTCCGATTAGTTGATCGATCCAGTCGCGCAAATCGTTTTTAGGATGTGAACTCAAGATTCCGAATGTGCTGAGTTCGTCGTGCTGCCACTTGCGGACTGTCTCGCTGGTCTCACCGCGCAACACGGAAACTAAGTGGCCAACACCAAAACGCCCCTTGATACGAGCGACGCAAGAAATGATTTTCTGTGCGATCAAATCTGATTCTTCGACATAAGTTGTTTCGCCTAAACAGACGTCGCAAGCACCGCAACTTTCCTTGGCAAAAGATTGCCCGAAGTATTCAACCAGAGCTCGATGCCTGCAGACAGCGCCTCGGCAATAGCGACTAATCTGATCGAGATGTTTATTCGCGGCTTCTAGAAATGAACTGCTATTGGTTTCGGCGGCCAATTCAGTGGATGCACTCTTCTCCATGATCGATTTCCACAACATCAGATCGGCGCTGGAATAAAGCAACACGCATTCAGCTTCAAGCCCATCGCGACCCGCTCGGCCTGTCTCTTGTTGATAGTGCTCAAGAGACTTGGGCATGCCTGTGTGCATGACATAACGCACGTTGGATCGATCGATGCCCATGCCGAATGCCACCGTTGCAACAATCAAGTCACATTTCTCACTGGCAAAATATTCTTGTGCTGATCGGCGTTCGTCACTCGTTAATCCCGCATGATAAGCCACTGCATTCAGTCCATGCTTTCTCAATAATCGAGTCAGTTCGTCTACCGCTTTTCGGCTGATGCAGTAAATAATTCCAGCTTCATTGTCGTGTCTACGCACCACATCGAGAACTTGATTGAGCGACTCGCGGCGCGACAACACGCGATAAGTCAGATTGGGTCTGTCAAAATCGCCGATCAAGACATCAGGATTTTGCAATCCAAGCTGGCGAATGATATCGGCGCGCACATCTTCAGTTGCGGTGGCAGTGTACGCATGCACAGAAGCGTTCGGAAATAGATCCTTGATCTTCCTCAGCTGCCGATATTCGGTGCGAAAATCATGCCCCCATTGGCTGATGCAGTGAGCTTCGTCAATGGCGAATGTTTCAACGCGGATTTGCTGCAAAAGATTGTGGAAATCAGCCATAGCGAGGCGCTCCGGTGAGACGAACAAAAGTCGAATCTCTCCATGGCGAATGCTTTTTTCCAACGCGTTGCGCTCGCTAGCGGTTTGAGAGCTATCGATTTGTACGGCTGGAACGCCACAGGCTTTCAGTCCATCGACTTGGTCTTTCATCAGTGATATCAGCGGTGATACCACGACCGTCATGGTGCCGCGAAGAATCGCAGGCGCTTGATAGCACAATGACTTTCCGCCGCCGGTGGGCAACACCAAGAGGGAGTCTCGACCACGAAGAACAGATTCCATAGCCTGTTGCTGCAGCGGACGCAGACTGTCATAGCCCCAGTACTGCCGAATAATTTGTCGTACGTCGCTGAGAGTACTTTCCAATTGCGTTAATTCCATCGAGTTTCTCCGAATAGAGAAGCTCAAACTATCAAACCGATTTGGCAGACACATGGCACAAGTTGATTAAATGCACGAGCTAGGCCAACGCGGACAATTATCCGCCCAAGCAATCAGGTGCAACAAGGCGGTTGATCAAATAATTGAACGACACCATAGACAAATATCAAAGTGATATTTCGAAACGATTCATTAGACATATACGCTGGTCGGCCGTTGATACCACTGAACGAATTCGAATATCCGAAACGCGCCAAATTAATATACGCAGTTCTTAGTCGCTGGACAACTCAAAAAAATACACACATCTGATAGTCGCTGAGACTACTCGAACGCTTGGACACTACGCGGAGTGCTAGCACCAGCTAACTCATGGATCGGAAATTTATACACCTTCCGTGGTGGCTCCTGAAAGGTTGGCACTTCAGCCTCACGCTGTGCGATCAAATTTTTGATAATTTCAGGATTGGTCTTAGTAATAGAATGTGAGCCGTAAACGGCTTTGCGATGTTCAGTAAGAAAAACAAATATAGACCAACCAAGGCTTGCCGTGAGAAAAAGCAACAACACTTGATCCCACGTGGCCATAGCCAGCAAGTAACAGGCGGAGCCGACCCCTGCGGCCGACGTAAAAGTTCTAAAGGCGCTGCTCATGCGTCTCATTCCTTGACTTATTAAATTGGAGAAGGTGCTGAACGGCACCAGGTGTATATAAGATACACCCCCAGCAATATATGGATAGCGCTTGGAAATTGCGGTTTCCCTGACAGATACCTTATTTCCGGTTAATTTTGCGCCTACACAAAAGTAAGATTATCGGACTGCGAAGCTGCAATCTCGCTCCTGACGGGCTTGCCGGGCGGCTACGGGGCAGGGGAAGATGGTGCCTTTGTAGACTGCCAGAGTTGTCCGTCGCCATATTTGACCAGTAGAACCCGGAGTTTGAGTCCTGAAGAGAGAGGATCGATTTTTTCTTCACGGAATTTCTGGCTCGATTCCTGATCGGGAGCCAACATTGCTCCATCAGAGGCCTGAAACGTTCCCACATCATTTCCGCTATTATCAGTAAAACGCAGGCGAAACTTGACCGCAGCTATCGGCTTCTGACCGATATTCTTGTAGTCGACATAAATGCGGGCATCGAGCGGAGCATCGAACGGGTCCAAATCCAACTCGGTTCTCAGTCCGGCTACCGAGACGGGGCACCCAGCCTCCGGAACAAATTCCGAACGGATAATTCGAACTTTATTTGCGGTTTGAGCGTATGAACTTATACCAGGCAAAATTTCGGGAAACGAGAGAATGAGGATAACAATGAAAATATTCCAGACAAAAGCGAAAGCTAACTTATTGAGCTGGACAACTTTCATGGTCTTGGGGCTACTCATCATGGTGGCTTCGCTGGCCGCTAAGTCAGACAGCGCTGGTCTCAATCTTACAATCTTGCACACCAATGATCTCCACTCTCATGACGAATCGTTTGAAGAACGTAACCGGTCTATAGGTGGCATGCCGCGGATCGGACACATGCTCAGGTTGCTCCGCGCCAAAGACCCCAAACACACACTGACTATCGACGCGGGTGACATATTTCAGGGCACTCCTCTGTTCACCAAATATCACGGTGAAGTCGAGGTAAACATGCTGAATAAAATGGGATACGACATCTACACAATCGGAAACCATGAGTTTGATGACGGTCCCAAAAATTTGGCAACACAATTGAAACTAGCCAAATTTGACATCATCAATGCCAACATGGACCTTACCGATGAGCCAGAACTGTCGGCTTTGGTAAAACCATCAGTCGTAAGAGAAATTGACGGACAAAAGGTTGGTTTCATTGGCGGCATCACCTCAGAGCTTAATTCTGTTGCTTTGAACACAGGCGGGGTGAAAATCAAATCGGCGGGACCGAACTGGGTGCAACCTTTCGTCGATGAAGTAAACAGGTTAAAGGCAAGTGGGATCAATAAAATTGTCCTTGTCACACACTGCGGCGTGGAGAGCGACAAAGTTTTGGCGCAAGCAATCCCCGATGTTGACGTGATCATCGGTGGGCATAGTCACACCCGATTGGATAAGGCGATTGTTGTTGAGCATGCCGATGGCACGACCACAACCATTGTGCAAACTGGCTGTTACGGCCGAGCGCTCGGAAAATTAGACCTTGTTTTCGACGAAAAGGGCCGCGTCGCTCCAGCCAGCACAAACTACAGACTGATCAACATCACTGACAAAATTTTCTCAGATCCAGATTTAAAAGCATATGTCGATGAGAAAGTAGTACCACTTTTAGGACTGCGTAAAGAGATTGCCGGACAAGCGACAGAGGCATTCGATAATCAATTTAGGAACTATCCATCGGATTCTGCGCTGGGAGATTTGATTACAGATGCGCTTGTGGAAGAAGGAAAAAGCTACGGCGTTCAAATCGGATTTGAAAATCGTGGCGGGATCCGATCACGCATTGAAAAGGGCCCAATCACCGCCGAAAAAATCGAGGAAATGCTTCCTTTCGATAACAGAGTTGTCTTCGCCACCGTGCCTGGTGCTGTTGTTTTGAAGGCTCTTGAACATAGCTTTAGTGGTCCATTAGGTGGAAGTTTCCTTGACGAGCACGGCATCAAGGTGGCATACGATCCAACCAAGGCTAAAGGCAGT
Organism: Candidatus Melainabacteria bacterium; assembly: GCA_003153555.1. GTDB lineage: Bacteria > Cyanobacteriota > Vampirovibrionia > Obscuribacterales > Obscuribacteraceae > PALSA-1081. The sequence goes on from PLZS01000111.1 coordinate 8,704, forward strand.
CGAGTCGTCTTCGCCTTGGTGGCAGATCGCAACGGCGACTGGAAACCAATCGATCCGAAAGGAAAGTACAAAATTTCGATCAATGATTACTCTTTTAAATCAGGAGAAGGGTACAATTTTGAAGGCGCCGAGGATATCCAGTACGTACCCGAGCGAATATCCGTTGCCTTTCGTCACTTCTTAGATAAGCACCATCAAGTAACTCCACAATCACCTGATCGAATAGTGCCGCTTACAGCAGATCTCGCTCAATTGCAGAAAAAGAACGGCGAACTTTACTTGCAGGTCAAAGGCGTTCCAGCTGGGTCAAAATTGACTGTTGTCGAAGGGACGAGCAGCGGTGTTGAATCTATTGGAAAAATTCCTGTTCCGCTCACCAACCCGAAGATTTTCGAGAGCGGCTTCAAAGCAGGATCTGACGGCACTTTCACAATCAAACTTGGCAAAACGAAAACCGGTTTGAAGGGAGATGCACGCTGGGTTTGCGTTTACGCAAAACCAACCGTTGCGGCCAAGAAAACTTTGATTAGCTATCCAATCGAAATTAGAAAGTCGTCTGAATAAGTTCAACAGAGTTTACGCTGCACAAGATCACAGCGAAGCCTAGAACTCCAGGATCGATCAGATGTGGGCGAAAACCAACGTGTTAACTTTGGGATAGATCCTAGATATGGTGCAGCAGTTCGTCGTATCTCGCAGCCACAGCCGTCACTAAAGACATTGGTAATGGTCGCTTGATTGGATCCTCACCCTCAGGTTTTAGCGAATAGTTGACAATCTCCTCGTATTCAGCGGGCAGATGATTGCCATAGTGTGCCCATACGAATCGGATCCCGCGTCGAGCTGCCACTAGACCGTCTTTTGTCAGGCTATCGCCAACGAAGATTGCTTCTTGCGGGTAAACATCAAAATCAGCGAGAATTTGATCTACACCAGCCGGATTGGGCTTCTCATAAGTGATGGGAAGCACATGGAAACTCGTTTTTAGGTTCGTTGTCTGAGTGCGCATATCTTTAACACGGGCGCGTCCGTGCTCTAAAGAGATCGGCTGCCAAATCTCTTCGGCAGTTGGTTCAACTGTCTCCAGCGCGTAAACGGCGTCGAGCAAACCATCAAAAATTTGTTGATTGCGAACGCGAGCCATATATTCTGGTGCGTCACTTAGGGCGACAATTTTGACACCCTGGTTTTTCAACTCAGCTAGCGTATGCAGCACCTGCGGAAACGGGCGCAGATACTTGGTTCGATTGCTATCTAACGCTGCCCAAAACGGTTTCACGAAATCCTCTCGGAACTCTTCAGGACGCTTTGAAAAATGTTTCCAGGCAAAGCTTGTTTCTTCTAACAGCCATGGATACTCATGAGTGCCGCGTCGATCGATGATTCTACCGATGTCTTCAGCAAGTTCAAGCACAGGCGTGTCTAACTTGACACTGATCTCCCTCAAAAAATCTCTGATCGCCGGCACAAAGTAATCCCAGAATGATGCCAATGTTCCATCGACGTCCGTAATGATCAGCTTTGTGCGCGGACTGGTCTGTTTACCCAGAATCGCAAGTTGTTCTTGCCCTTTTAACTCATACATGATTTACCTGCACTTCCACTATTCATAAGCCGTTGGCGATAGAACACTGTGCTTACGCCAGCTTCGACACATTACGTGCTCGATGTCTAGTGATCTCGTGATGACGATACTTTTATACGCTCTGCTGAGGCCAGCATTGGAGCTGGGTTATGCCAATATGCATATTTTCATTTCCTCCGATGACGTGATGTCATTTTGCCTGAGGGCGACTAAGAACAGGTTAAGGGTGCAGCTTTCATATGGCAACCCTTTTGTGACTAATGTTACATGCGCGCGATAAGTTCAAATAGATTCGCGGTGCACCGCATCTCAAGCCAGTTCCAGCATACGGTGATTGAAAGCGTGTGCATTTCAGTCTGAAATATTTACATCCGAAACATAAGTTTGGCCCTTTCTGGATACTGTTCACAGCCGGGTGGTTACTCCAAAACGCCCTTTCTGTGAGCATTTGTGTAAATTACTGAGCGCGCGAATCTTACACCACGATTACAAAGAGATGTCGGCACCACATATAGTGAATATAGAAACCCTGAACTACTGGCCGCTCTTTCCGAGCGAACTCAGGTTCTGTTGGGCTTCTGCATAGTCCGGTTTTAGTTGAAGGGCTTGCTTGTATTCGGACTCAGCCTGATCTTTCTTGCCCAACTTTGATAACGCAACACCAAGATTGTTGTGGGCAAAGTAGTTGGTCGGATCTATCTTGATCGCGAACTGGTAATGCTTTACGGCAGGTTGTAGTTGCCCGTTATGCTGATACAAGAGCGCCAGATTATAGTGCGTATCTGCGAACATAGGATCTATTTTCAGAGCCTTTTTGTATTCATCAAATGCCTTCGCCAGTTGACCTTGCTTAAAGTAGGTAATGCCGAGGCTCGTGTGCGCTTGCGCATAGCCCAGATTGCGCTGCGCTTGCGGATAGTCAGGATTGAGCTTCAGGGCTGCCTGGAACTCTTCCACTGATTCAGGATACTTACCTTGGGCACTGTAGGCAACACCAAGATTATTATGTGCCTCTATGTAATCTGGATTGAGTAAAATCGCCTTCTTGTACTCGTCTATCGCGTCATCCATTTTGTCTGTTTTTTGATCTAGGCAGCCGAGTCCGTAATGGAAGTTCGGGTTGTTGCCATCGAGCTTTATTGCATTCGAGAAGCGTTCTGCCGCCTGCTCTAGCTTGTTTTGATTAGCATAGGTGAGGGCCAGATTGTAATGAAACTCCGCATTTTGCGGATCAATGGTGAGCGCCTGCTCCAAGAGTTTTTGCGCATCGGCAAACTTTCGCCGATCGAACATCAGCACGCCAAAGTTATATCGAGCATCAGCGAGTTGAGGATCAGCCTCTAGCGCCTTCTTGTATTCGCCTTCAGCTTGATCTAGTTTGTTGCGGTTATGGTAAATCTTGCCAATTAAGTTGTGCGCTCGGGCGTTCTTCCCGTCTTGCTCCAGGGCTTTCTGAAGCATTCCGATCGCTTCATCGTAGCGCTTATTTAAGTAAGCTTTCTCAGCCTTAACATACAACTTATCCGACTGCGATTCGGCGAAGCAAGGTGCTGCAAGAGCCCACACAGCCATCACCACTAAAAAAGCACGTATGCGCCCAGGGACTGGCAACTAAACACCTCAATACTGACGGAGACTTCCATTTACAGTTTAAGTTATTCCATTGAGGAAATCCTGCGGACATTTCCTGCAAGCGCAAATCAAGAGAAATCATCCAAACAGAGGCTGCAAAATTTCTGCCAGTCCACCATGAAAGGCAAGTCCAGAACTGCTTTCAGGGACTGCCTCGTAACATTTGCCACCATATTCAGTGTCGCTTAGATGCCCATTCTGCATAAATCTTAATATCCTCAAATGATTGCCAAGTCCCGACTTCGTATACGGGTGGGGCTGGACGGTCAGCAGGATTATCAAAACCGCTGAAAATCCCCCGCGAGTGGCTAGGTGGTGGGCATGATCGTTTACAATGTAGCTTTCAGGCGTGCAAGAAACAATGGTCGTCAGCAAAACTGCCACAATTCAATCGATCAATCCAGCCAATCGAGAAGTGATTGGCGAAGTTCCGATTATGGCTGCCGCAGAAGTCAAAGAGGCTGTAGATAAAGCCTGGAAGACATTTGAGACATGGCAACTGGTTCCATATCACAAGCGCATCAAAAAAATCATTGAACTTCGCCGACTGATCGAAGCAGGAGCTGATGAAATTGCCCAGCTAGTCAGCACAGAAGTGGGCAAACCGATCGTTGAAAGCTACCTGGCTGAGCTGACTGGACCTCTAGACAGCTGCGTTTGGCTTGCCGAGAACTCAGAAACCTTGTTGAAAGACCAGGTCATTCAAATGACCAATCCGTTGCTGGCGACAAAGCAAAGCGTGGTGACGTTCGAGCCACTCGGCGTGATCGGCGTGATTGCGCCGTGGAATTATCCATTCGCAATTCCAGTAATGACGATTCTTATGGCTGTAATTTGTGGCAATACCGTCGTGCTGAAACCATCTGAAAAATCGTCGCTGGTAGGCATTAAAATCGGCGAGTTGTTCGAAAAGGCCGGTTTCCCAAAAGGCGTGGTTCAAGTAATTACAGGCGATCGCAGCACCGGTGAACAGCTGACTAAATGTGATCTATCACGCATAATTTTTACCGGATCAGTCGAAGCTGGAAGCCAAATCATGTCGCAAGCGGCACCAAATTTAATACCACTAAGTTTGGAACTGGGTGGTAAAGACGCCGCCATAGTGTTACCAGATGCGCCTGTTGACTGGACAGCCCGCGGTCTAGTCTGGGGTGCCTTTACTAACGCTGGGCAAGCATGCGCATCCATTGAACGTGTGTACATTGTCAAAGGCAAGAACACACAAAAGCTTATTGATAAAATTGTGCAATATACGACCGCTCTCAAACTAGGTTCGCCGACAGATCAAACTACCGATGTTGGTCCAGTCATCGACGAATTCCAGCTTTCAAAAGTCGAGGCTCATGTTAATCAGGCTCGAGAAAACGGTGCCCAGATTTTAGTCGGCGGTAAACGGCACGACGATTTAGGTGGCTTCTACTATGAGCCGACTGTTTTGACCGACGTAAACCACAGCATGGATATCATGACTAAAGAAACGTTCGGTCCAGTGATGCCAATTATGGTCGTCGACAGCGAAGACGAAGCTGTGCTAAAAGCAAACGATTGCGACTATGGACTTTGCGCCTCCGTCTGGGCTGGTGGGCTCAGCCGAGCAGAGGCGGTGGCAAGGGATTTGCAAGTCGGAACAGTATTGATCAACGACTGCCTGGTATCACATGCGATGCCACAGGTACCTTGGGGTGGTTTGAAAAAGAGCGGTTTCGGTCGCAGTCATTCTCAATTTGGATTGATGGATCTCGTTAACATTAAGCACATCAGCATCGATTCATCCGGTGGCAATCACCGCCTCTGGTGGTATCCATACGGACCAAGCAGAGTTAAAACCGCAAGGGGTGGTCTGAAGTTTCTGCACGGGACCTTCCCGCTGGGCAAGATCAAAGGAATGTTTATCTTCGTGTTCAATCTGTTTCGCAAGGCAAAGTGATCGACATGTCTATAGACGGAAAATTAAGGCAACTGCTATTTAACTGATGGCTGCTTTTCTTCAGCTTTGGACAACTTGGCAATCAGTGCCTGTTTCGATTCTTCGTAATGGGCACTTTCACGAGCTGTTGGTTTATAGTTTCGGTAGAACTCGAGTGCCTTTAGCAAAAGCGCTTGTCCCTGTTGTGTCCGCTTGGTGTCGACGTAAATGGAGCCCAGTAGAGCGTCTGCTTGCGCGTCTATATAAGTGTGAGGGCCGAATTCTTGTATAACCCATGATTTGAAAAGGAAGGCATTTTTCTCTGCCTCCTTAAGATCTCCCTTTCTAATATCTGCCATCGCCAACCACAAAGCGTTCTCGATTTGGCTTTTGCGTTCATTGGAGTGCAGCGGCAACTGGGATACAATGGCGACTGCATGTTGCAAGGCTTCTCTCTCTTTACTAAAGTTACCATTCAAGAAATATCCATCAGAAAGTGTCTTGTACATCCCGCATTCATCAGCGGGTGAGAGATCCCCAATTCTCTTAAGGATGACAATACGGCGTTTCAACAATGCCTCTGCCTGTGATGATGCTGGTGGCAAAACTTCCGCTAACCACTTGCAGCAGTTCGCGATAATTGGGTAGTCCTTCGCTGGCTCACGTTCGTATTCTTGCAAACTTCTTGTGAAGTCCCTAATCGACTCATCCTTTCGCTGCAATCGTGCTTCTAAACTGGCTAACAGATAGAACGAATCGGCACTAAGCTTTTCCGGTTTAAGCGCTTGCAAATTGCTCAGAGCTTGCTGAGCTGAAGCGTTGGACAACGCCTGCTGATTCAAGCCCCAATAGCATTCTGCTAACTGATAGCAGCATTTTGCTACTTGCAGGGATGGCACACCGAAGTTTTTTTTTGCAGCATCTAATGCTTGTTTTAAGAATGGCAACGCACGCTTCCATTCAGCATGTTCGCCGTTCTATGGAAATAGCGCCCCTAAGAACCAATTCTTATTATCCTACTGCCGAGTGCCAGAGTCAGACGCTAAAGAAGCGGTCAGCCTATTCGAGGCCTACTTAAACGAATGCGAGATTAATAGTGTCTCGGCAATATTTTCGAAGATTGGCCGCATGTCCTTTGGTTGACCGTTTCAAGCCATTACATTTTTCGACAACTGCGCGCTAGCAGTATGCGCCATCGAATTCAAGATATTCGTCAGTAAAACCGCAGCCTCAGTGCATTCTTCGATAGTGTTGTATCCGCTTGCTGATAGACGAACCGATCCTTTGGCCTGTTCGTTGGACAAACCAAGCGCCTTTAAGACTTGGGAAGGCTCGATTATGCCCTGGTGGCACGCGGAGCCGCTAGATATGCAAATTCCTTTCAGATCCGCACGCATAACAATCGCCTCGCCTTCCACACCAGGCAAGACAAAGCTGATGTGACCAGGCAAACGATGAGTGAGCAATGACGAACCAGTAAATATTAGGCCGTCGACTTGGGACAGATGTTGCTTGAAAATTTTAGAAATCACAATTAGCTTCTCATGATTCTGCTCAAATTCAAGGCCAGCCAACTCCGCCGCTTTGCCGATGGCAACTATGTTTGAGAGGGCCTCGGTTCCAGGTAACAAGCCCATTTCCTGTCCGCCACCGAATATAATCGGCATGATATTTTGCAGTTTCCGAACGTACAAAATACCAATTCCCTTTGGGGCGTGAAACTTATGACCAGATAATGCCAATGCACTGATTGGCACTACCTTCAAATCAATTGATAGTTTGCCGGCAGACTGCACAGCATCGGTATGAAAAAAGATGTTTCGCTCTTTGGCAAATTTAGCGAACGATGCAATATCTTGCACAGTGCCAATTTCGTTGTTCGCCCACATTATCGAAATAATGCTAGTCTCGGCGGTCGTATTCTTTTCGAGCTCTTTAAGTGAGACGAAACCTTCGCGATTGACCGGCAAGTAAGTCACTCGCCACCCCAATCCTTCCAAATATTGACATGGTCCGATCACCGAGGGATGCTCGATTTGAGTTGTGATCAGATGTCGGCCTTTGCCATTTGCTTCCGCGAATCTTGCGCGCCCCAACAACGCCGCATTGTTGCTTAACGTGCCGCAGGAACTGAAGTATATTTCATCGACATCGCAATTCAAGAGCGCTGCGACACGCTGACGAGCATCGTTGACAGCTTCCTTAGACTCCCTGCCAAGTGCGTGAATTGACGAAGGGTTTCCCCATGACCGCGAAAGATAGGGAAGCATCTCATCGATGACTTCCTCACGAACTCTAGTGGTGGCGCTGTTGTCTAAATAGATCATATCCAGAAAGAGCATCCTAACACGACACCGATTTTCAATGCTATTTTATCCGAGGATAGTCTGTGCACACTAGTGGGGTCCGTGCAGCGAAGCTGCTCGACTCCGCAAGCTGGAAAAACGCTTCGAGGCGGCAGTTTGAGTTCGATCCTATTTCGTTTTTTGGCATTAGCGATAATTTTGGCTATCGCGATAATCGTTAACGTGTGCGTTGGCGACGTTTGCTTGACGCCTTCTGCGGCATTTCAAGCAATCACCGGTGATCAGTCCCAATCAAGTTTAAACGAGGTCCTGTGGCAAATCCGTCTACCGAGGATATGTGTTGCCATGGTAGTTGGTACGGCTCTGGCAGTTTCTGGCTATGTTCTACAAGCGTTGTCACGAAACTCCTTGGCCGACCCATATTTGACTGGAGTCTCAAGTGGAGCCGGTTTGGCTGTGGCGCTCGCCATGATCTGTAATGCCAGTTTTTCGTTCATACCAGCGGCAGCATTTATCGGCGGACTGCTAGCCAGTTTACTGGTCGCTTCCATGGCGCGCGGTCCAGGCGGATTATCAGTGAGCCGACTGCTGTTGTCTGGCGTTGGACTGTCTGCAATTTGCAGCGCCTTTATAACGATGATACTGATCCACGCCTCCAGTGTAGCTCAAGGACAGGGGCTCTTCTTTTGGCTAGCGGGTGGCATCGCAGGAAGAACATGGAGCGAAGTGACACCATCTTTTCTCTACACGCTCGTCGGAATTTTAATAGCCTTGGCGATGAGCAAACAAATTCGATTATTGTCTCTTGGGGCGCAATCGGCTCAGGCACTGGGGTTAGATGTAGCACGCGCACAATGGATGCTCCTGGCTGCAGCAGTTCTGATGTGTGGAGCCGCAGTATCGATAAGCGGACTGGTCGGCTTTGTCGGACTAATCGCTCCTCACCTAGCCAGACGCCTTTACGGTCAGGATGAAAGGATGCAAATCGTTTGCGCTGCCATGCTTGGCATGACACTAGTTCTACTTAGCGATCTGGCGGCAAGAACCTTAGGGCAAGGACAAGAATTGCCGCTAGGAACACTGCTCTCGCTCATTGGTGGTCCATTTTTCCTCTGGCTAATCAGCAGACAAAACAAAGAGGTTTTACAGAGCTAGTGGCACCAGGCACCAATCTGATTGAAGCTTTGAATCTAAGTGTCGGCTTTGACAAGCTGGCAGTGCTTGAACGGGTATCAGTGCAACTGGTGCCCAGCCAAATCGTAGCAGTGGCTGGACCTAATGGTGCTGGTAAGTCGACGCTGATTAAAACATTGGCACGACAACTGAAACCCATTTCGGGAACAGTCGAACTAAATGGCAAGAACATTTGGTCAATTGGCACTCAGGAATTCGCCGGTAAAGTTGCATACGTACCGCAAGATATCGAAGCCTCCACGGAATTGAGTGTTGAGCAGATGGTCATGCTCGGCCGCAACCCGCACCAGAAGTGGTGGCAATGGTACGGCGCGGATTCGGATCGTGCCGCTGTGGACAAAGCGCTGCATGATACAGAAATGGAAAAGCTTAGACGCAAACCGATCTGTCAACTCTCCGGCGGAGAGCGCCAGCGCGCAGCCTTAGCCACGGCACTTGCACAAGAGCCCCTGTTCATGTTCCTCGACGAACCGACATCGCATCTCGACTTCAAACACCAGATTGAGCTGCTTGCGCTACTCAAACAATTGCGAGCAAATGGACTGGGAATCATGATTGTTTTGCACGATCTGAACGTAATTGCCAGAGTTGCCGACAGTGTAGTGCTAATCGAAAGCAATGAGGACAATACCAGCCAAATCGCTGCCACAGGCTCTGTCAAAGAGGCACTGAGCACCGAGAATTTGCGCCGTGTCTTCGAGATTGATGTCACCACATTTGATGACCCTCACACAGGTGAGCTCGTATACAATCCATTTTCACTTACGAAAAAAGCCTGATCACCGGGGATCAGGCTCAATCAATCTTGTCAGTTTGGATTAGAAGCCGATGCGAATGCCGCCGGAGTGACCCAGGGGAATGCGAAAACTGATTCCACCACGATTATTATCGAAACAAGGTCCACCATGCCCGCGACCATAACGACCAGAACTACCGTTGTTCCAGTTGCCGCCGTTGTTCCAGTTGCCGCCGTTGTTGCCATTGCCAAAGCAACCGTCATTTGCATAGTACGGAAGCTGTTGCTCTGGCTGGCGTTGGTTAGCCTGTCTGCACTGTTCGTTGTACATCTGAATGCGCAACTGTTGATCATAGTCTCTTTGGGACTGACCGCCGTACTGTTGAAAGTCACCAGTACGCGCATCGGCCTGGTCAAACTGAGGCTGACGGGCCATTTCGATTTGCATGTCTCGATAATCTCGTCCTCCGCTCCTTCCATCAGGAATGCTATAGCTGCCATTCGATGGTGAGCGGTCGGTGTCATAATATCCGGACTGCCCGCGCTGAGCTAAACGAGCGCAGTCAGGATCGACGTTGCGGAAGTCTTGTTTTGGATCTCGTCGATAATCAGCACCATCAATAGATGACTGACCGAAAAAAGCATTTTTGCAATGGATGTTATTTATGATGACAGTTCCGTCACCTCTTACCTCACGCTGCACAAAAGTCTGAGGATAATCGCTCTCTTTGATCTGTCCAGGCATACGATCGCGATGGAACGCGTCGTGGTTTTGATCGCCATTGGTGTTGCTCTGGCCGCTTCCATCGTATATATAATTGTCGCCGCCGGATTTACCCTGCTGCCCCTGCTGATTGCCCCTTTGTGCATCCCCGCTCCACCTGAAGACATCGTCAGAATAGCCGCCATTACCGGGGTTGGTATATCTTGGACCATCGGACATGGGGACTCTCCTTACACTATGAGGCGCGGGCTGAATGGTAACGCTTGTCTCTATACATATTCTTGAAAAATTGGACTGTCAATGGTGAAAGCCCCACCCGAATTCTCGTATGCCTGAACTGAGTGGCTTCTTGCTCTCACGTCGTGGAGGGGGAAACGTTGTGGCACATTAGCTTTATTCCCTCCGTCAGAGTCGGACAAACCAAGACCTGTCCTAAACTTTCCTCATCTACAGCTCCTCAAATATACGGAATGGCAGTGAGTATTCAGTGACTTTTCAGATTAAATGAGGACAAAACGCCCTCAAGCTTGCACTTAACTCAACATCACCGACCCACCTGTCAACGCCGGTGTCTCTGCGAGAAAGACCTGGTAAGTTTGTGATTTGAAAAGAAAATTGAATCGCAAAAATTTTTGCTTTTCAATTCGTTGCAAGCGAAATAGGTTGCACCACTTTTGCATAATTGTGTTATAGTCGAAGAAAGTTTCGTTCGGGAAATAAGATCGTGAACCGTTTATTCCAGCATCAAAGCCAGACACTCAGCCAATTTAGTTGGCTGTCTTTTGCGCTGTTGAATTTGCCTGCTGGAATAAATCAAAAGGATCACGATCATGTCTCGCTATCACTACACCAAAGTTTGTCGCACCAATAAAACTGATTGCCCGTCGGGAATCAGCTCATGGCGGCGTCGTTCGTGCATTGCATTGGCGCGCAGCATGATTCCGCAGCGACCGAATCGCTTCTTGGAGTGTTGATTATCCATCAGCAATGAGGCACGCGCCTTTTTCGCGTGCTTCGAAAAAAACGAGGTGAGCTGTAAGGCGTTAGCACCTTCAGCTACCGCCGTGCGTATTTGTCAAACAGTGCGGCGAGAATCTGCACAGTAAACACTTTCAACTTTAGTGGCCCGTCGTCTAACGGTAGGACATCGCCCTTTGAAGGCGAGGATCTTGGTTCGAGTCCAAGCAGGCCAGAATCGTGCATGTCGTCCAGAGGCCTAGGATGCCTGGTTGTGATTCAGGCGACACGAGTTCGAATCTCGTCGTGCACTCCACGCCCGGTTAGGAAAATTGGTAAATCCGCCTGACTTAGAATCAGGACTTTCTCGGTTCGAGTCCGAGACTGGGCACCACTTTTACACATTCAAACAAGGAAATCTAAATTGGAATAAACATAAGATTCGATCATGCACGCAAGTCGGTTAACGGTAAACCAGCGGACTCCAAACCCGCGACTCGTGGTTCAAGTCCACGCTTGCGTGATCATTCCATAAGGAGATGAGGCGAGTGGAAGCAAGCTCTTTGCTAAAGAGTCGTCGTANNTCCGATAACAGGTTCGAATCCTGTCATCTCCGATAAGCCAACATAGCAATGATGGTTCACGCGCTCGTTTGAAGAGCGAGACATCTCAGTTCGATTCTGAGTGTTGGCACCATATTTAACACCGCAGATGGATCGCACGTGCCTGGATAGGCTCGGAACACGCTCATCGCGACAAATCAACAGCTTGCCTATCTTTCAACAGAACAAGTGCAGTCGCCACAAGTGGTGCGCAAACAATTGCAGACGCCAGAACGATCTCGAGCAGACCTATCTTCTGCATGTGTTCAACTAACTCACCCAAATACACTCCGGCCACCACTTCCATCAAAACGAAAACGTAGCTGACGGCGTTGAGTCGAAATACGCGAGTGGTAAACCACCAAATCTCCAACAAAAGTGCGGCAGTTGAAATTGTTTCAATCACGCAGTCTTGCCAGTACCAAGACGAGGCACCCAGTACAATTCCGGCGATGATTATGAACAGCACGGCTCTGCCGGTTGTATTCAAAAACCGACGCCAAAGACTTGCGGTAATCGCAACAGCCATGAGTCCAAAAACCAGCCAGGCCAATAGAGCCGTCAGTAAATCAATTGACGGCAAGAACATCGAGAACATCGTCGTCATATGAATGGGCATTTCCAGATGCAATGCTGGCGAGTATCGAGAAACTGCAATGGCTTGCAAGGTTTTGATTGCAAAGGAGATTGCAATAAAAGCGTATGAACCGATCGCAGCATCGAGCCAAACACCGGAACGAAAAGTTCGCTCGGAACTATTCTGAGGCACCAATAGAAGTCCATGCCGAAGCTGATTGGCAATTATTGGGAAACTGACTTTAAGAGAACTGAATCCAACAATACAGAGCAACAAGTAGCCAATTGAAATAAGGAGCAGCTTCACCGCCTCGGCCGCGAGCGATTGACCAACGAAAGAATTGAAGGTCTCGGCGGTGTTATATGACAGCAATAATTTTGCTGCATTATTGAACAAGGAAATTAGTGTGGTTACCACACCTACGCCTGCAAAGAGCAACGCACCTTTCCATTGAATTGAGGTCGAACGAAGGATGTGGATGCTCCAGGCAAGAAATGCAACCATGAGCGCCAGCACTGCGCCTGAACGTAACACCGAGTCCGCTTGTTGATACCACTTCATCTTAGCTCTAGGCCATAACCAAGTATCAGGAACATCCCAATCAAGCCTAAGATCGGAGAGGTGGTCGCCCTTCACTTCCGTGTTTAACTTGGCTGCTGTCGACCCAGCGTTAAACTTGGGGATGTTCAAGTCAAACTTATAATCAGTTCGATTGGCGCGTTCGATTTTATTTTTGCCATTCACACTGTATGGCGTCAGTTCAGGACGATATTTTTTTATGTAATCATCGACTAGTTTTAGAGCGTCTAATTCATCAAGCTTCTTGCCTGGTCCCTCGTCAATGTCCTCCACTAAACTTACTCGCTTGCTTCCATCGCCATTGAGATAGACCCAATAGGATTTGGGGTCAAGCGACTTGAAAAATCTGACACGCCATTCCAAGCAAGGCTCGGTCTGATTATAGATCGCCTCTGTATTGTGACGACCAAGCTGCTCAAAGACGTGTTGCCACTTTTGCGTATCAGATGAATCAGGTTTATTAACTATCTCGACTTCACTCTGGTAGCCCGGATCGTTCAACCCGTCCTCGTGCAGATACTTCTTTGCAAGACTGAGAGCCTGATGAGAATCAACAGTCACTTGCTTACTCTTACCAATACGATCTTCAACAGGTAAGAGACCAGCAGATGCGCTCAAGACCGTGACAGCAAGCAAGCACAATCGAATTTTTCTTGTCAGTGGAGCATATATTGCGTCCCCGCGCTCAATCTTTTGCTCATGCTTTCCCTCGACCGCGGCCGGCGCTTGCAACGTTGCATTGGACAAATCCAACTCAGACACATTCCGTGCTCGCGCCCATCGTTTGCTGTACCACACGGCAATCAAGAATGGCACCAACACGAAGAGCGCAGGAATGATTTGACTGAGTCGATGAGATGAAAAAACCGGTTCGACAGTCAAGAAGGCATCATATAAATAGTGAGCTACAAAACAGGGAAGCACACCGAAAGCGTTGATTATGCAACCAAAAACAAGCCCGACCACAGTCAACTCCACGCCGCGCGCGTAGCTTGGCTGCTGTGGATATTGACTGTGAGCGAATCCCCAGATCACCGCTTGAATGATATTGGCCAACCAAAAATTCTTCAACCAGCGGCGCAAAAGACCTAAGCCGACTACTCGACAAGTAAATTCTTCCAGACCTGCTGCACTGACACCGATCAACGCTCCGTCGATAGCCGGACAGAAAGTGCCAATCACCTTATAGTCGTCCACATCGAGAGGACAAAAGAAGCCCAACTTTTGGCCTAACTCGTAATAGCTGATCACCCAAAACATCATGCCACCAACCAGCAGATATCCAAAAATCATCTTGCGCGTGAAATCGGACTGCGCCATTCCCTTTAACGACAGTAGAGAAGGCATTGCCATGTGCTGCGGCCAGGTCCGGCGATAAACTGTTTCCGCTCCACCAACTAGAGCCAGGCTAAGCAGAAATGACGCCACTGCCCCCAACAAGTCCATGATCACAGTCCTAGTGACAAAATTCGACAATGTTGAACTGGTATCGTATGCAGTATCAAGAGTATTCGTCCAATTATTGATCTGACCAAGCAGGAATAGAACGCTCACAATCGCACTACAGACGAACGAAAAACGCCAGCGTATGTTATGCGTGTTTAGTCCGTGGATGAAAGCCCCAATGGTAGCTGCGATAAATCCAAAAATGAAGAAGGACGCAATTTTGCCAAGCAACTCATTATTCTCTCGAATACTTTTATACTCTCGCGTCCAAGTATCGGTCGGTGAAAGATAGTATCGATACTCGGAAACCTGGTTGCCTGCTACTTCGACGCGAATTCTCAATTCCGATTCTGGATAACCGCGTTTTCTCCACTCGAAGTGTTGATCGAGTCGATTCGGTTTCGACTCTGCTCCAGAGTCGAATAGTTCATAACCAGTTAGATTTTGTTTGCCGGTTTCCTTGACGAAAGTTTGAGCTAGTTGCAAGGCATCATTTTTACTAAGTGACGGCAACTTTTTGTCATTTTCCAACCGATTAAAAACCGATTTCAACTGTCCATCGGTAGTCCAAGCGACGTAAATTTGCTCTTTGCTCAACTCTTTGCAAAATCGAGTGCGCCAGATCCACACGGGAACGTCGCGCTTCATCAGCTCATTAGCCTTTTTAATGCCAAGCTTGAATTCAAGGACAGTTTTAGCGTCGTTGTCGGATAGAAAAGTAGTAGTCTGAATGACCTTGTCTAAGTTGTAGCCAAACTTCTCAGCCATCACTCGGGAAGCGGACGCTGCCTCCTCCTTCGTCATTTTCATTTCAAGGGAGGCAGCGGGAAAAACTTGCTTATTGAAGAGCGCGTAAAAGACAAAACCAGTCAAGCTGATCAACACGCAGATGATCAAGGGCAGGTTAAACCGTTTCGATTTGTTAGTGCCGGGATCCGAAGTCACTTCATACTCGCTAATGTTTTGGCCTGACTATACCCTTTTTAGGGCACGTGTAGCCTTAGCGCGGCAATTTTGTCGCTACTAGCGCTTGGAGTGCAGTCAATTAAGTGTGTCACCAAATCTGGTGCTTAATGCTGAATCAACAAAAGCAATTTGGGAATAAAAACAATGGCGCCGATCGTAGCCGCTGCAAACGAAGAGACTAGCACTGCCGCCGCCGCTGTGTCTTTGGCATAACGCGCCGACTGATGATACTCATTGCTTGAAGAAATATCGACGAGATGTTCCAACGCCGTGTTGACAAATTCAGCTGTGACAACCATCGACATGGCGATGGTCAACGCTATCCAACTTTGGGGGTCGACCTTCAACCAAATCCCGAGCGCAATTACTACCACCACCAGAGCAAAGTGAATGCGTACATTGCGCTCTTCCTTCAGTCCAATCCATATGCCGTGAAAGGCATGATAAAACGATTCAATCATAGTGATAGCCGGTCCCGTTTTCCGAAGCCAAGCCCGAGGTATAAGTGAGGTTTCCACCTGGGAAACGGGCTCGATTACAGGCACTTCCTGACCATTGCTCACAACACCTACCGGTCGGCTGCGATGTTTGATTACTTTGGCCTTCGGTACTCCCAATGATTTCAATTGTGTGCCCCCGATGGCGCCTTGCCAACTTGCTTAACTGCATTCAATGTGCAGAAAGCCACCATACATTGACCATAACACAGGGTTGATAAGTCCAACAAGATCAAACTATTAGCTTATCGACTGACGCCGGCAGCCTCGAGCACGGCGCTTTGTCTGAAAAACATATCCTTCTCCTGCGCTTTAGTTATGTGATCGAATCCCAGAATATGTAAAACTCCGTGAACAAATAAGAAGGCAATTTCACGATCCAGGCTGTGTCCAAAACGCAACGCTTGTTCCTGAGCTTTCTCTATTGAGATCACGATTTCGCCGAGCTCAAAGGTCTCCTGACCGAAGTCTGGAGGGAAATCTACCGCCTCACCGTCAAAAATCAACGGAAACGAAAGTACGTCTGTTGGGGCGTCTTTATCGCGCCACTGCTTGTTTAGTTCTTGAATTTTTTTATTTCCGACAAACATGAGCTCAATTGAGCCACGCTCCGCGACGATTTTTAGATGCTTCTTCGAAAGATGGCGCGGTAAGCTAGTTTTGAGATTGCTACAGACCCCGGAAAAGAGCATTTCAGTGCTCCGCGACCAGTGCTCTATATCTATAAATGTTTTCCGCTGCTTGTTGGAAATGTGAACGGCAGTGATGACGGCCACCCCGAAGACTAAAACCCGGCTCAGGCACGGCTCAGGCAGACGATTGAAGACCGTAGCTTGCCTGAAAAGAGCCGCCATGTTAACATACAGTCATATGGAATCGTGTTGTCGTGGGCTATGAAAGATAGCTTACGGCATTCTCGTATTTGGCCGTCCGTTCGAACGGTCGCAGATTCGTCGCAAAAGCATGCCCGACAAAAAGACTCTCGATCAAAAGTTACAGAACATTATCGAAATCGCAGAGTCAGTCGCTGACCCGCTTGGGTTGTTCGTTGTCGAATGTAAATTTGGACAACAAGGGCGCAAACGTAGCTTGGAAGTAACGATTTTCAGGAAAGAGTCATGGGTTTCGCTTAGCGATTGTGAGCAACTCAGCCGGCTCTTGGAAGCGGAGCTCGATCGGCGAATGGCGCTGGATGGACCTATCGTAGAAGGCAGCTTCGATTTGCAGGTGCAGAGCCCTGGCATCGACAGGCAGCTGAAGACCGAGAGGGAGTTCAGAATCTTCACTGGACAACTCGTTCAAGTGCAGAGCAAAGACAAGATCGGTGACCTTGGTATCAATTTCAAAGGTATTCTGACTGGCACTGCAGACGGAAAGCTGCACCTATCGAAAGCTTGTGCAATCAAACCAAAGCAGCACGCTAAGGGTAAACAACCAGCACCTATGCCCGATACACACCATGACGTAAGTGTAGAAATGAAAAATTTGATCAACGTCAAATTGTTTTCAGACGATTTATCGCATCGGTCAAGCGGCTTGCCGCCTGGACCAACCCCGGATAACTCTAGCGGCTTACCCGCTTAGGCAATTTTCGGACAAAAAACACGATGAGACCTCAGGTCGCATCATCATAAAAAATACAATTGAATAAAAACTGTGGGAGGAAAATCGAATGATCAAAATAGGTGACAAGCTGCTTGAAGCAGCAGAGGAATTAGAGCGCGATCGAAACATCCCGCAGGAAGAGTTTATTTCATACGTGTGCGATGCCATTGTTGCCGCGTATAAGAAGAAAGTACCGGATCACGATGTCGAAGGCGTCAGAGCAATTTTCGATCACGAAACCGGTGAAATAGGCATTTTTGCCCCGAAAGAAGTAGTTGAAAAAATCAGCAATGAGTATCACGAAATCAGCCTTGTCGATGCCCAAGACCTGATTCCGGACGTTGCCGTAGGCGAAGTTCTGGAAATCGAAGTGACGCCTGCCGACTTCTCAGAATTCGGTCGGATCGCCGCACAAACAGCCAAGCAGTTGATGACTCAGCGTTTACGTGAAGCTGAAAAAGAGCTGATCAAGAAAGAATTCGAAGCCCGTAAAGGCACATGCACCACGGGCCAAATCGAGCGCATTGAAGTAATCAGCAACAGCCGCAACAATGTGATCGTCAACCTGGGACGAGTGGAAGGTTGCATGCCGACCAGAGAGCAGCTACCTGGGGAAACCTATCGCGTCGGCAATCGCGTCCGCGTTTACGTCCTAGAATTGAGAGATACTGGTCGCATTCCTCAAATAATTGTCTCTCAGGCGCACCCTGAGCTGGTTCGCGAATTGTTTGAACTTTACGTACCGGAAATTGAAGACGGCACTGTAGACATCAAGTCCATCGCAAGAGAAGCTGGATACCGCACCAAGATCGCCGTCCACTCAGACGATGCTGATGTTGACCCGGTCGGAGCTTGCATCGGCACACGCGGCGTGAGAATTCAAAACGTCGTTGCCGAACTACGAAACGAGAAGATAGACGTAATTCGCTATTCACTCGACCCAGTCGACTACATCTCAAACGCCCTCAGTCCAGCCCGCATCACGACCGTGGCACTCTACGAAGAAGGTCCGGACAGCGCTGGGAAACGTGCCGAAGTAATCGTTCCAGACGATCAGCTTTCATTGGCAATCGGACGGGGAGGTCAAAACGTCAGGCTAGCCGCCAAGCTGACTACCTGGAAGATCGACATTAAATCCGAGAGCCAAGCTGGTGGGTCATTCCGTTCACTCAATCAAACACTTGAGGACCTTAGCCCATCTTCATAAATGCCGGCGAAGAACCAAAGAACGGGACCCAGCAAGCTGTTGGTCCAGTTCCTGTTTCGCAAAATGCGAGTGGTGCGAGCAAACCTAAACAGGCTCCCCACTCGCGCATTTGCGTATCATGTCGCAATAAAAAACCTCAAAACGAGTTAATCAGGCTGACGATAGATTCCATTACCGGTGCAGTAAAGCTTAACAATGGGAAACCACCGGTACATGGTCGCTCAGCGTATTTGTGCCGGTTGAAATCTTGCGTCGAGCGAGCGGTGAAAGGCGGCAGGCTCAAGCACGCCCTCGACGGACGCAAGGTTAAAGGCGTACTAAATACACGCTCTGTCCGCTGGCCTCTTGAACCACAACTTATTCACGATATGACCGGTATGTGCACAGATAGCGAAAAAACGTGCCAAAATACTGAGAGTAAGGAGGTGCCTGAATGAACGACCGTGTTCGAGTCTATGAGCTTGCGAGGCAAATGAACATCCAAAATGAGGATGTCATTACAACTTTGCGCGAACTCGGATACGACATCAAAAGTCATTCCAGCACCGTCGATAAAACCGCAGTGGGTCAACTTATTTCAGCTCTCAATAAAAAGAAACAACAACCCGAAAAGCCAGACAACAAGGCAAAGGGTGTTAAGACAGCCGCTAAGTCGGCTACCAAGGCTCCGCCACCACCACCACCAGTTGTAAAACCTCGTGTGCTCTCTCGCTATCGACCCACGCCACTTATCGTGCCTGGGTCAGAAGTTGCGGCTGAAGTAACAGAATTGGCACCGGTTGCCAGCACCGCGGTTGCAACTCCGCTAGTGGACGAACAACCGATTACACAAGCACCACCGAACGGACCGCCTGTGATTACAGAGCCGTTAACGACCGGGAATGGTGCACAACCAACAAGTACACCGCCACCAGTGGCAGCCACTTCTGTGCAAGAAGCACCAGTGACTATCCCGGTGCCAGCTGAAGCAGAGAAACCCGAACCTGAACCAGTTCAGCCAGTAGCAGCCGCATCTGTTACAGAAGAAAAAGAAATACAAAAGGGCGATAAGGCAGAATCAAAAGTTGAGCAAAAAGATAGTGATGGCGAAGGCTTCACACCTCCAAGTAACGGACAAGCGGTGAAACCAATGGCTCCATCAGTACCTGTAAGAATTGCAGCGCCTTCAGTGCGTGCCACTCCACCGCGACCACCTAAATCGCATCGGCCTACACCTTCAGAGCGTCATGCCGCGAAGAAAGACGATCGTTCGCGCCCAACTGCACCAACGCCAGTTGAAGTTCCAAGAATCATCACTTTGACCAATTCTCTGACGGTCAAAGAGTTGGCTGAGAAAATGAACGTTGCTGACACCGAAGTGATCAAGCGCCTCTTTATGCGCGGATTCCCGAGAACCGTCAACCAGACCGTTGAATACGAATTGGCTAAAGATCTCGCCATCGAGATGGAATACGAAGTTCTCTCTGAAGACGCGCCGACTCCTGAATCTCTCATTCCAGAAAAGGAACTGACGGCCGAAGAGCAAGCCTCCTTGGTTTTGAGACCACCTGTGGTGACGATCATGGGTCACGTCGACCACGGTAAGACCAGTTTGCTTGACGCAATTCGTCAAACTAAATTCCTGCTTACAGCTTCCGAAGCCGGTGGTATCACGCAGCATATAGGTGCATATCACGTTGAAGTTGAGTCCGAAGACGGCACGATGCGTCAAATCGTGTTTCTCGACACTCCTGGTCACGAAGCTTTCACAGCTATGCGTGCGCGGGGAGCTAAGGCGACAGACATCGCAATTTTAGTTGTCGCAGCTGACGACGGTGTGATGCCACAAACAATCGAAGCAATCGACCATGCTAAAGCGGCTGGTGTTCCGATTATCGTTGCGGTCAACAAGATAGATAAAGCTGATTCGGATCCCGATCGTGTTCTCACTCAATTAATGGAACATGGATTGTTGCCGGACAAGTTCGGTGGCGAAACCGTAACAGTCAACGTTTCCGCGAAGAAACGCACTGGTCTCGACGAACTTCTTGAAATGATTCTTCTCGTTGCAGACATTCAAGATCTGAGAGCAAATCCTGACAAACCAGCCACTGGTGTAATTATCGAAGCGGAACTTTCTCGCGGTAAAGGTGCTGTAGCAACTGCACTTGTTGAGAATGGAACCTTGCGCGAAGGCGATTACATCGTTGCCGGCAGCAAGTCTGGCAGAGTGCGCGCTCTGTTCGATGACCGGGGACAGCGCGTCAAAGCGGCTGGACCATCCATGCCGGTTGAAGTGCTCGGGCTGGACGAAGTGCCTCAAGCAGGCGACCGTTTTGAAGTCTGCGCCGATGTACACGCTTCCAAGATATTGATCGAACAGCGTAAACTTGGTCAGGTAGAACGCAAGCAGCACCATGTCAGCCTTGAATCTCTTCACGAGATGCTCACCAAGGGCGAAGTCAAAGAACTGAATGTGATCGTAAAAGCCGACGTTCAGGGTACTGCTGAAGCGATTGCCGAGCAAGTCAAAAAACTAAGCGGCAACGAAGTAGCAGTGCGTGTTCTACGCACCGCATCTGGTGACATCTCCGAAAACGACGTTAACCTTGCAGCTTCTTCGGACGCAATCATTATTGGATTCAACGTCAGTCCAGACCAGAATGCCAGACAAGTAGCTGAAACAGCTGGAGTGGACATAAGAACTTACAGCATCATCTATCAGATCACGGACGATTTAGAGAAAGCAATTCAAGGCTTGATTCAACCGATCCGCAAGGAAGTGAAGATAGGCGTCGCCGAAGTTCGCCAGATCTTCAAGTTCGGTAAAGCTCTGATGATTGGTGGTTGCATGGTGATCGAGGGCAAAGTGCAGCGCGGTTGCATTGCCAAAATCGAACGCAATGGTGCCATCGTTCACGAAGGCAAGCTCGATACTCTCAAGCGCTTTAAGGATGACGTTAAAGAAGTTGCTCAAGGATTCGAATGCGGCATGAGCTTCGAGAAATTCTCGGATCTGCAAGAAGGCGACAAAATCAATGCCTTCATTATTCAAGAATCCAAAGGCGAGATCACTCGCTAGTTGAGATGTGCGAAAACTGGTCTGGGCAGTGTTGTCCAGCAAAATGTCGCGGAGGAATCTACCAATGTCTAGTCAAAGGGCACTAAGAGTTTCTCAGTCGATCAAACGCGAGCTCTCGGATATGATCCGCCGTGATTTGAACGATGAACGCATTGGTGGATTGATTTCAATTACGGAAGTCGAATGTACTTCCGATTGCAGATCGGCACGCATCTTCATTTCTATCTTGGGAGACGAAGAAGTTCGCACCAAAACAATGGAAGCATTGAATTTAAAAGTTGGCTTCATACGAGGTGAACTTTGCCGTCGGCTTGGCTTACGTTTTGCACCAGAGTTGCATCTCAAGTTGGATGATTCGCTGGAACGCGGTTCAAAAGTTACCGACTTGTTAGGCAAGATTTCGCGCGGCGAAGTTTAAAGACGAACGTGATTGCTCAAAAGAAAAACTTTGGATTCATCAACGTCCACAAACCAATAGGCATTACTTCTCATGATGTAGTGAATAAGATTCGACGTCTGATCGGCGAGAAGCAGGTTGGCCATGGCGGCACTCTGGATCCTCTAGCCGAGGGTGTCTTGCCTGTCGCTGTAGGTTCTGCATGTCGCTTATTGCGCTTTCTACCTCAAGACAAAACGTACGTAGCCGAGATTCTGTTAGGACAACAAACCACGACTGATGATATCGAGGGTGATGTCATTCGTGCCGCGGATGCAAGTTCAATAAGTTCAATCTCGAATAATGCAATCGAAGCCGCTTTGACAAAATTCACAGGCGAGATAGATCAGGTGCCACCATTCTTCAGCGCTATTCATGTAGATGGAAAGCGCCTCTATGAGTTGGCTCGCGCCGGCAACACAGCGGTCGAGATCAAACCGCGCAAAGTGACGATATACAAGCTGGAGATCCTTGGGATAGCATTGCCCGTTGTGCGGGTGCGTGTCGCTTGTTCCAGTGGCACCTATATCCGTTCGATTGCCCGCGACCTTGGTGAAGCCCTCGGTTGTGGGGGCTGCCTGAAAAGTCTCGTGCGCGAGCAAGCTGGTTTATTTGGGCTAGACAAATCACTGACGCTAGAATCAATCGCGGCAAAAATGGACTCTTTAGATGACGTTATTACCGATCCGATCACAATCTTCAATAAGACAAAATACTTCAACACGATCAATGTTGACGAAGAGGTAGCGAGAAAATTCGGTATGGGTCAATTCGTTCCCATAGATAATTTCGACCTGGAGCTGATCGACTTAAGCAAACCAGTGTTAATCACTCACTTAGATAGACTGATTGCTCTTTGCAATATCTCCCCTGAACGGCTTCTTAAACCTGAAGTGGTAATTGCGGATGCACAACGGAAAAATTGATCGAACCACAATTGTGAATGTGACGCTTGTCTGCGAAGGTGCGCTTTTACTTGTCGCGTCATGCTGGTGCTTTATCACGGAGATCTCCCTGCGCGATACGCTTCAGCTGCAACTCATACCAAGCTTGATTGGCATTGGCGCCGGCATTTTGACCGCTTGCAGTGGCTTCCTTTTGTTGTATTTAGCAAACAAATTTAAGACATTGAAGTGGTTAGGCGATTTGCGGGCGATCGTCTATAAGGACGTATCGCCGATTTTTGCCCAGCTGAATTTCATGGACATTTTACTTGTCGCTGCCTCATCTGGATTTTGCGAAGAAGTCTTCTTCCGAGGCGTGCTTCAGTTCAAGTTGGGAATTCTACCGGCAAGCATCGTCTTCGGAATGATCCACTGTCCCTCGATGACGATGTGGCCCTACGCATTTTGGACTTTCATGGCCGGACTGTTCCTTGGTTGGCTCTATCTTTGGACCGACTCATTGTGGACACCGATCCTCGCTCATGCGGTGAGCAATTTTATAGTGCTTCTCTTTTTCAAATATCGAAAGTAAGCAAAAAAGAGGCAGCCCGAAAGCTGCCTCCAAATCCTATTCAACTAGGCGTTTAACGACGTCCTTTTTTCTTAGTTGCTTTCTTCGCAGGAGCTGCTTTTTTCTTAGCTGCTGCCTTTGGTTTAGCCGCCGCTTTCTTCGGAGCAGAGCTAGCAGTTGCTGTCACTGCTTTTGGCAACGCAGCTTGCTTTGTTCTTCCATCAACAACATCCTTCAATTCCTGGCCAGCTCTGAAAACAGGCACACGTGCAGCTTCAATTTTGAGCTTTTGTTTAGGATTTTGAGGGTTGACGCCGATGCGCGCTTGACGTTGTCTGCGCTCAAATGTACCGAATCCAACTAATGTTACCCGGTCGCCTTTTGCAAGTGCTGCAGTCAGTGTATGAAGCAGCGCGCCAACGGAATTTTGTACTTCTACTTTTGTTTGTCCGGTAGCCTTTGCAATTGAGTTAACTAATTCTGCTTTGTTCATGCTGTTTTTCCTAACGAAAAGAAGTGGAGAAAGCCCGTAGTGAAGCCCAAAAAACAATTGAGTGATACTACCACCGCATCGAGATCTTATTCAAGTAGGTGCGCGATCAAAACTAATTGCACGATCAAGCAAGTATGCCAAACAAGCGAGAACCCCGAGTATGCTAGATTCATTGTGTTTAAAAGCACCGGGAACGCGTACGCTCGGGACTCATGCACAATGATGGTTCGGGATGATTTTGGAAGACACGATAGCAGCAATTTCAACGGCGCCTGGAACGGGAGCTATAGCTATTGTGAGAATGACCGGTCCCGCGGCCTGGACAATAACGGGTCAACTATTTTCGTCGGAACATAAGCCGGGCAGCATGCGTAGGCAATCCTCGGACAACAAACCGATCGGTCAGATTGGTCACTGGAAGAGTCATGTAGCGATGCATGGATTCCTTCATGACACAGGCACTGACCAGCTCGTCGACGAGGTCGTCGTGATTCCGTTTAAAGGTCCGCACTCTTACACGGGCGAGGACCTCGTTGAGATTAATTGTCATGGCGGTCAGATTGTCACGAGTGAGATTCTTTCCCTATGTTTGGCAAATGGTGCGCGTTTAGCGCGGCAGGGCGAATTTACGCAACGAGCATTTCTAAATGGGCGCATGGATCTTACGCAAGCCGAAGCTGTCCTGGATGTCATTCAGGCAAAAACCGGGTTGCAGAGCCGGTTTGCAGTTTCTGCTTTAAAGGGAGAGCTGGGTAGCCAAATCCAAAAGGTACGAAATCATCTGGTAGAGCTGCTATCGCGAATCGTGGCCGGACTCGATTTCCCCGAAGAAGTGGGCGACCTACCACTTGATGATTTGGAAAAAATTGTCGAACAGTGCACTAAAGAATTGAAAGTCCTTTTAAGCACCGCCCGTTCTGGACGATTTTTGCGTGAGGGTGTGAGAGTTGCAATTGCAGGCAAACCAAACGCAGGTAAATCCAGCCTTCTCAATCAACTACTCAAGTTTGAAAGAGCCATCGTCACCGATGTGCCCGGCACAACGCGAGACTCGCTGGAAGAATTGCTGGATATGAACGGCATTCCCGTTTTGCTAATCGACACCGCCGGCATCCGTTCAACAGATGATCAAGTTGAACGAATTGGCATTGAACGGACACGCAAAGCAATAGTACAATCGGATCTCGTCCTCTTGGTTACCGATGTTTTAACTGGATGGACAGAAGACGATAAACTCGTCTGCGATCTTGTCGTCGATCGTCCACATATTATTCTGGCAAACAAAATAGACTTGAGCCCAGACTTTGCCCTTAACGAAAAATACGAGACGGGTCTTGCATGCCTTTCCAAGATCGCGATCTCGGCAAAAGATGGAAGTGGTTTGAACGAACTTAGTGCCGCAATTGAGCGTTGGGTTTTCAATGATCAACAACTGAAGGATGCCGGCGGCTCGTTAAATGCACGGCAAGGTGAACTCTGTGAACGAGCTTTGCGTTCCCTGGCTTTGGTTCAAGAAACGGCTCTGAACAACATGCCGCAAGATTGTCTGGCTACTGATTTGAAGCTGGCAATCGACAGTCTTTACGAAATGAGCGGCGAGATGGTTTCCGAAGAGATAATAACGAATGTGTTTGCCAAATTTTGCATCGGCAAGTGAGGAATCAATTTAATGGCGGTCCTGCATTCCGAAGATCAAGATTACAGAACCTCGCTGCGCATCCAATCTGGTGATGCAAAAATTATTCAAAACCAAATGTGGCAGCGTTACTCCATAACTCTAACCAGCGGGGAGCAGGAAATGATGCTGGGAGGCAAAGCGGCCGCGGCGTTGGAAAGCGACAGCTGCCTGTTTTGCCGGAAGCCTAAAGATGAAGTTCAGGATTTGATCAACAAACTGCGGCAAGTTGTCGATTTCGACCGCGAAAAACTGCTTTTTGAGCCAGCCGAACCGTCTTTTGAACTTTCTGTTGCCCGGTCGGGCGTGACTGGAATAAAGGTAGAAATTTGGTTGGATCCCGGAAATGCTAAGACTGGTATATACCGCTGGGATGGCGTCGGAATCAGGTTTTATACNNTGAAGGAGCTTGAGGACGAGTTTGCCTGTTAAAATTGGCTCCTTACGGCAGTTTGTCGATGCCGCCAATGAAAGGAGCGAATCATGTCACAGGTTGAAACCCGCTTAGCAAGCGATGAAAAAATGGACGAAATCACTGTAAATCTCCCCGATGGGTCGCAAAGGACCATTGCCGCTGGGTCTACCGGTGCAGACCTGGCAAAATCCATTGCCCAGGGTCTATACAAAAAAGCTGTTGGATTGCAGATCAACGGCGAAACGCGAGATCTTTTCACACCTTTGACAAACGGCGACACCGTGCGCATTCTCAAGGCTGAGGACACGGATTCGATTGAACTGTTGCGCCACTCGACGGCTCACGTCATGGCCCAAGCCGTGCAAAAAATCTTTCCGCAAGCAAAAATCGCCATCGGACCGACGATCGAAGATGGCTTCTATTACGATTTTGAAATTCCGGGACACACATTGTCGACCGACGACCTTTCAAAAATCGAAGCTGAGATGACAGCTATTGCCAACTCGAATCAGCGGATCGAACGATACGAAATTCCTGATGTGGACAACCAACTTGCTGAATTCAAAACTCAAGGTGAAAAATTCAAAGCGGAACTTCTCGAAGAGCACAGAGATCACACGCCAACTTTGTACTTGATGAAAGACAAAGACGGCAAAGTGATTTGGAATGACCTTTGTCGCGGACCACACTTGCCGAACACTGGCGTAATCAAGCATTTCAAGCTCTTGAAAGTCTCCGGTTCGTATTGGCGCGGCGATGAAAAGAAAGAGCATCTGCAGCGAGTCTATGCAACCGCATTTTGGACAAAAGATGATCTGAATGCTTATTTGCTTCGTCTAGAGGAAGCTGAGAAGCGAGACCATAGAAAGCTTTCCAAACAATTGGATCTCTTTTCTACCCACGAGGAAGTGGGACCTGGTCTGGTTTTCTGGCATCCCAATCTTGCCACCGTGCGCAATATCATAGAGGATTTCTGGCGATTGGAACACAGAAAGCGCGGCTATGATTTTGTCTTTACACCGCACATCGCCAGCGAAGAGTTGTACCGGATCAGTGGTCACTTGGACAGTTACGGCGAGAACATGTATTCAGCCATGGACATTGATGGGATGCCGTATCGGGCTAAGCCTATGAATTGCCCTGGACACATCATGATCTATAAATCCAAATTGAGAAGTTACAGAGACTTGCCTCTGCGCTTCGCTGAGTTGGGCACTGTGTACCGTTACGAACGGTCTGGTGTTCTGCATGGAATGTTGAGAGTGCGCGGATTTACGCAAGATGATTCGCACATTTTCTGCACTCCTGAGCAGCTCGAAAGTGAAATCAATGGCATCCTCGATCTGATCGATACAATGATGAAAACCTTCGGCTATACATACAAAGCGTATCTTGCTACCCGTCCAGTGGATAGCAAGCTCGGGACTGATGAAGAATGGACGTTTGCCACCAAGGCGCTGGAAAACGCGATGAAGCAGCGCAACCTCGAATTCGAAGTTGATGAAGGTGGTGGTGCATTTTATGCGCCGAAGATCGACATCAAATTATTCGATGCGATCGGACGTGAATGGCAAGGTCCCACCGTGCAAGTAGACTTGAATTTGCCGACTCGCTTCGATGTAAATTACATCGCAGAAGATGGCAACCGCCACAAAGTGATCATGGTGCACCGTGCCGTGCTTGGCTCAATGGAACGCTTCTGCGGCGGATTAATCGAACACTATGCTGGAGTCTTCCCGGTTTGGTTAGCTCCGACACAAGTAGCGATTCTGCCGATCGCCGATCGACACGCCGATCGTGCTCACGAAATAGCGAAGGCTCTCAAAGCCCAAGATATTAGAGTGCACCTCGATGAAAGATCGGAGACGCTGAAATATCGAATTCGAGAAGCGCAAGTACAACAGATTCCGTACATGCTTGTTCTCGGCGATAGCGAAGTGGCAAACGGTCTAGTCGCTGTGCGACACAGAAGACTGGACGATTTGGGCGCCATGCCGCTAGAAGACTTCATCAACCGATTGCATGCGGAGATCAAGTCCAAGGAAAATTAAGCGTGGACCCCGCGTTCCCTCAAGCTTGCGTGCTCCTAACCTGGGAGCGCCGGCATCCTTGCCGGCACCTAAACCCGCGACGAATCTCTTAGCGCACCAAATACGATGCATTAAACAGGAGTATAAAGTATCAAATGAACAAAGCACTTCTCACCATCGCCGGACTCCTTATCGCCATCCAACTTCCAGCCCAAGCAAAGCTCTTCAAAAAGGACGCGAATGGCAGTACGCATGTGAACTTACCTTTCATTCACGTCGATCGAGAGTTCGATTCACACGGTCGCAAAACTGTGAAAGTGCGCGCACCATTTGTAAAAGTCGACAATCCCCCAGGAGCAAACAACGTGCACGTGTCAGCTCCATTCACTAAAGTTGGTCATGCTCAGCCTGGCACAACACAGGTGAAGGCGCCATTCGTCAAGGTAAACAATCCCGGCGGCTATCATGACGCACAAGTATCCGCACCATTCACAAAAGTGAACGAGCATCCGAACGGCACTACTTCAGTCAAAGCACCATTCACAAAAGTGACTGAGCATCCCAACGGCACCACTTCAGTCAAGGCACCGTTCGTCAAAACCACGACCGAACCGCAAAAAACTTACACGAAAACAGTAACAACGCGCGTGCAACCAACTCACAAGTGAAGAAGGAATGTCGAAGCATCGTTCACGCACGCGTGTTATAGGATCGAAAAGCGACGTAGAGACATTGCGGTCCTTGTTGTCTGGCGTCATAGATATTGTCGAAACCAACTTCTCCAAATCACCGACTGATCAAACGAGCGAAGAACTTATCATAATCGCCGTCGACTTAGACTTGCTGAACCATATAGAAGTTTGTCGTCGCATTATCACTGAACGCCCGACTGCAAACGTCCTTGTCTGGACCGATTCATATCACGCCACCAAGTATCATAATCAACTGATGAGGGCTGGAGCCAGAGGCTTTTGTCTAACAGACTCAGCTAGAGAGACTCTAATTGAAGCGGTGCAACAAGTGTCCGAAGGTCTACCGTTTTGTGATCCCGCCATAACTGCGCTGGTCAAACAATCGCCGTAGCTATTCCTAATTCTTAGTCCGGTGCCTCGCGAGTTCAGGTTCGGACAGTAGGACTTTTTGAAGCTCGCTGTTTCACATTGGACGATTTTTTCAATCTCCCTAACGGCGATTCCGCTACTGTGTAAGTTGGTGCAGTTGTCTGATAAACGGCTTTGGTGAGCGCATACAATGCAAATTGATTAAGTGAAGTGTTTTCTGCCTGAGCTGCATACTTCAAACCAATATGCAGCGATTTTGGCACTCGCAAAACGATGGTGCCTCCAGCATCGTCAGCTTCAGGATCTCTGCCCTCAGGCACCGGAATAATAGCGTTTGATTCGATCGCGGCGTTGAGATATGTCGGAAGCATTTCGGCAACTGTAGATAGAGCTTGAGATTGCGTCGATGCAAATGTCGAGCAGTTCGGTAACTCTGACACCCAAGCCCAGTAGCCTTTTTCTCCCTCCCATTCAGAAGCAGACGCAGAGAAGTGCCATGACATCGCCAAGTACTCGCTGACTTTATTTTTGTTCTTCTTCATCCTCGACTCCTGCTGGTGCATCTAGCACTGAAATGACCTTATTCACGTCCATCGGATGGCAAAATTTGTGATTACCGTGAGGTTTAACAAGCATAATGGGCATGCATCCAGTTTTGCAGTATACGTGGTGCGAACCTGTGATGCTCTGTAATTCCCAATGGTTCTGTTTCAAAATGCGCTCCAGGTCGCTAAACCTTGTGCCCATCTTGTTGTTCTTAAGCTGACTAAGATCGCTTTGCTTTCTTGCCATAGCATCATAATAGCAAAGTGCTAGCATATACGCTAGCACTTTTAAGCCGGTTTCGAAATTTGAGCAGTCGTTTTATTTGTAGAGCGGTCCATCACACGTTACACGAAAAGGATCATGCGTCTCCCTTTACTTGAGCCTTGTCTTCCGCTCCAAGCCAGCGATAGACTACGCCGCCGCATGCCGCACCGAGAAGTGGTGCCACCCAGAACAGCCAGAGTTGCTCAAGAGCCCAACCTCCAACGAAGATTGCCGGACCGAGGCTGCGGGCTGGATTCACGGATGTGTTTGTGACCGGGATACTGATCAAATGGATTAGGGTCAGACCAAGTCCAATGGCAATAGGTGCGAATCCTACTGGAGCCTTTCCGTGTGTAGACCCACAGATGATGAAGAGAAACGCGAAACTCATAACGAACTCTGTGACAAACGCTGCAATCATTGAGTAGTGACCTGGTGAATGATCTCCGAAGCCGTTGCAGGCAAAGCCTCCCTTTAGATCAAATCCCGGTGCGCCACTGGCGATCACATAGAGAATCGCAGCACCTGCTATTCCACCAAGCACCTGAGCGACAATGTATGGAGCTAAATCTTTGGCTGGAAACCTTCCACCAGTGAATAATCCGATCGACACTGCCGGATTTAAATGACAACCGGATACATGACCAATAGCGTAAGCCATCGTCAGAACAGTCAACCCGAATGCAAGTGAGACACCCAGAAGACCGATGCCGACGCTCGGGAATGCAGCCGCTATCACGGCGCTGCCACAACCACCCAGCACCAACCAAAGTGTACCTATGAACTCTGCACTAAATCGCTTCAGCATACAAAACCTCGTTTGACAACGGCTGAGCTTAGCACGGGGCACGCAGGAGTTTGTGATCTCCTTCGCATTGAATTTTCTGTAGTATGATAAAGTTGACGCACAAAATCCTGGTTTTGAATCCAGGAGTGTGCCACCACTCATAGTGGTATTAGAAACTTTAATACATATGAAGCTTACTTTTCACCGTTGATTTGAGCGATTGCTGTTGTTGCTTCGTATCGAATTTCTGGATCTTTGAGAGCAAGCTTGAGTGCGGGAATTGCTGCTTTCGCGTCAGGACCGATTCCGCCTAAACCTTTTGCCGCGGCAGATCTTACATTTACGTTTTTGTCGGTTAACAAGACAATTAATTGCGGGACTGCGCCGACTGCTTCGGATCCTGCCCCTCCTATCGATTTGGCTGCAGCGATACGAGCAGAGTCGATGTCGTCGCTCAGAAGTGCCGTAAGTGCCGGTACATCTTTAGCTGCACCAGGAATACGTTCTAATCCGTTCGCAGCAGATTCGCGCAAATCCTTATTGCCAGTCTTTATCGTTTCAATCAAGGCAGGCACAGCGGATTTCGCATCAGCGCCAAAGTTACCGAGAGCGCGAGCCGACATCTGCCGTACCACGGGCTCTGGATCCGTCTGCAAAGCTGTGATTAAAATTGGAACAGTTTGCTCAGGCTGCTTGCCGATGTCGCCTAGTGCGGATGCAGCATACGTCCGTTCGTATCCGCCATCGCTACTTTGCAAAAAAGCGATAACGGCAGGAATCGCAGGCGCCGCATCGGCACCGATATGACCAAGAGCATTGCAGGCTTCTCCCTTGACGTCTGGATTAGTATCATTGGTCAAAACGTTGATAAGACTAGGCACTGCATCCTTAGCAATCGCGCCCATCTCACTGAGATGATAACCGGCGCTCTTGCGATCCCCCGCATCGCTACTCGATAAAGCCTTAATAGCGGCCTCGACATCCGCCTGACGGTATTGCTCGGACTGCGCTTTGCTGCAGTCGACACTTAAACTCAATAGAAGTGAAATAGAAAGGGCTAATTGCGCGCCTCTCATCATATTCATAAACTTCCGACCCCTCTAATATCCAATCGACGGATGATTAACGGCCGTCCGTCAGGAAATAGGAGTACTCAATAGCTATTTGTGTGCGCTCAGCTTGCACGCTGACATTTCTCTGCGTACCCGCTCTATGTTTCTGGCGAGCGTTGCAACCATTGGAGTGTTCCCGGCTTTTAGCTTTTCAGCAGCCACTGCCTGTTTGAAGTAGTCCATAGCTTCGCTTAATTTGCCACGCTTCTCGTACGCCTCTGCAATAAGCAGTAAGTTCACTGAGATATCACGCGGGCTGGTTCCTGAAATTTGCTTCCTGATCGAAAGTTGCCGCTTCAAATAAGGAATAGTGTCATAACATGCGCCGCCAGCACAAGTCACTCTCACCACATCGTCCAATGGCTTGATCAACTCGGGAGCACTGGTGCCATATTTCGCTTCGTTTATTTTCAAGACTCGCAAATACAAGGGTCTGGCATCGTCAAATTTTTGCTCGCTTATGTAGACTTGGGCCAAATCATCAAGAGTTTGAGCAAGACGAGGATCAGCTTCTTTGAATCGATGTGCATCCAGCAGAGCCTTTTTAAACGACTGCTCTGCTTGATGATAATTACCGGCCTGAGTTGCGGCTCGACCGGCATTGCTATCCTTTACCCATGCAGTCCCATGAGTATCCTTCGCAGATGCGGAAAGCACAGCAAAAACCACGAGACTGAAAAGAGCGGAAGAAGAATATAGGCTATTTCTTGCTGTCATGTTCCTGAGTCAGGGCTGCAGGTGATCGCAGAAAAGATTGACGCAAGGTGTCGCTAAGTCCGTTAAACTGATTTACCGACGTAAACTTCGTGTGCGCGAGACCTACATAGCTGTCAGCGGCTCCATAATATACCAAATAACCGCCTTTCGTGTCAGGCACAATCCCTTGAGGAAAGACAACGTTCGGAACTTGATGCACTGTTGAAGAGGAGTTTTCAATTTCCCACGGTGTTTCTGGCGAAAAGACTGGCTTACTCGATCGATAAAGCAATTGCGTCGGATCATCTTTGCTGAAGACAGCCAGTCCAGTTTGGTACTTAAACATTCCTTTGCCGCCTTCGTAAGGCATGCCACCACTGTAGATCAGGTTGATACCGTCTTTGGTGACGATCGCGGCTGGTCCCGGTTCAACAACGTTTGAATCGAACTGTCCAGGACGACCGGGCAAAATCGGTTTATTGGTGGCATCGGTCCACTTGATTCCGTCAACCGAAGAAGATAGTCCCATTTCATCGATCCCGGCACGATTACCCATATAGAACATCCAGAATTTACCGTTGATTTTCTCCGGTACGAACTTACCATCAACTTCGCGAGAGACGATCGAGCCCGACTTAGTCCACTGTGTGTTCCATGTTCCTTCGTTGGCAGGCATCATGATGCCGCGCTCGTTCCAATTTTTCAAATCTTTAGACGTCCAGTCAGCCAACTGCGCGTTCGTTCCGTCCCATTTGGTAGCGGTCAGATCGTATTCATGGGAATTGACGGTATCTGCGGTAACTCGCGGATCTTCGATGCCCAGACGTTCGTTAGCAGTTTTTGGAGCCAGAACTGGTTCGTCGCTACGTTCCAGGACAGTCATTCCATCGGGCGCAGTGCGCGCATAGCCGACTGTGGAAACACCTTGCGCATCTTGGGCTCGATAAAGTATCGCAACGTCACCGTTTGGCAATCGAGTCGCAGTGGGATTAAAGGCACCTGCGGAATCAAACTTGCCTTCGCGTGGTCCTAGAATAGGTTCATCCGACAACCGCTTGAACGGCGTAAGCGTCTCAGTGATTTCCTTGGGATAGTGCTCTCCACCTTTCGCTTCTCGGCTGGCGTTGACGCCTTTTCCTATTGCATAATCCAGACCGGCAAAAGCGGCACCGAACATTGCGAAACTTCCGGCCGACTCGGCTATTTCGCTTCCGCTGGCCCAACGATTATTCATCAAGCGTTCATTTAATAAGGCGTTTGTAGCACCACCGATGGCACCACCAGCGGCATTGACGCCGATCCGACGGGACAAAGATCCTTCAAAACCACCACCCAAAGCACCGGTTGCCAGACTCATTGCAGCAAACGTACCGGCTTGAACACCAGCTTGCTTAAATCTCGAACTAAGTAAATCTTGGCCATTCTCTGTCGGAGTGAAGAGTCCACCATAGATACCGCCGGTTAGCCCCATGGTCGTTGCGGAAGCCAGAGCGCCAGTCTCACCAATTCCAACCGTCTTCAGCAAGGGCTTGGTCAGTCCCTTGGTTGCAATTGATAAAGCAGCGAAGTCGACGACGAAACCGGCCAACGCGCCTGCTTTGGCGCCAAGAGAATCCTTGTGGTCAGCTCCCTGCATCTGTATCTGTGGCAAGTTCACGCCTGGAACCTTATCGGCGATTTGGACTACTGCGTTCCAGGGATTCACCAGCGCACTATGCACAAACTCTTTTCCGAAGTCGGCTACATTTTCAGTAACTGCGCCAAGACCGAATCGCTCTGACATTTGGGCTCCAGATGAAGGGCTGTAGATGAAGGTACGTACACAATGTAAACCTGTTAGATTGGTAGGGTAATGGGGAAATTACTCTTTCCCCATAAAAGGCAGCCCTGTTGAGCTAACCAGCTTTATTAATTAGGGAAACGCTAAAACCTTTAAGCACCTTCCCTTTGCTATCGAAAACACATTCGACTAAATGAGGCGAAAGTTTGTAGATAACCCGCATGTAGCTCTTGAGCTTTTTCGAGGAGATCGGCAGGACTGTCATTTTCTTTTGAACTTCGCGTTTGTTGTCTTGCGCACTAATTCCGGCTGGACCCGCATCTAAAAATGGCGACATTGTTCGCATAACGTTTGGCTCAGCCAGGTATTCGCAGCCAATCGTGCGAAACTGAGCTTCCTTCATGCTGTAAGACAAGCCAAATCCAAAGTTGAAGAACTCGAACATGCGCAATGAGTCAACTTCACTAATTGGAACGTCGTACACTGAAGACGGTGCGCCTGTCGACTCGAGAAGTTCTTTGAACTCAAGACCCTCAACATTTTTTCCTAGCAGATTCACAAGTAGTTCGTACATTGAACTCATCCCTAAAGTCATAACAGGAATGACTAGCTGTCTGAAGCGTCCTGTATTTACATCGCCAAAGTATTGCCCTGCCCTTCATTTGAGTGTACACCGATCCAGCCGATGTGTGCCTCCATCACTTTCTTCCAGTGTCATCATTTCGGACTAACAGCGAAATCGAAACAGCAGCAACTTTTCTTTTATTTAGTGTAAACTCGCCGAAATAAAACCACAGAGAATTGCCTAGAAACGCACCATATACACGTAACAGTTACGACAATCGCCCAAGAAGAAAGTAGCGCTCCTTCAAGTGCGATTGCCACACCGGATCCAGTAGCACTAAATGCGGTACCAAGGCGATAAGCTTTCGAACGCTATCGCTCTCTACAATTCACACAATTACAGAAAGGCAATCATCCTCTTCGAAACCACTACGATGCGATCTTCAAAGACTCATCTGCCGTCAGTCTAACTACAGCCGGAGAGAGTGGTCGTTGAGTCAGAGCCTGCAAGGACAGCATACGGTGAAGGCGCCAGGGCTTGCCCACGTCAGGAAGACGGGTGGAGAGCCAGGGCTGACCCACGTTAGGAAGACGGGCGAGCGGGTACGTAATTTATGTCCGCTGGCAGCCCCGCATCGACCGCAGCACCATGGCAAACAATCTGTCCTCAAATACAGAACAAGGCAGTCTGCGCGCAAACGACGCCCCAAAGGTAGATGATCAATCATCTCACCAGAATTTGTTCAAAGAATTTGTGAATTCGGCAGCCTACTCGGGTTTAGAGCAACCCGCCCTAGGGGTGGCCCAGTTCTTTGGCAACGATGCGACCAAAAAGGTAACAGGCTTTTTCAACGAATTTGGGGTCGAAGCCTCCAAACCCCAAGAATTCAAATCAGCTGGGTGGTTCGCCCAAACAGTAGGCGGCGCGGTTGGAATGCTGGTGCCGTTCACTCTCGCCAAATCAGGATTGGGGAGAGTGGGTGCCTTCGGAGAAGCTGCGACAGCTGAATCCGGATTGTTGTCGAACCGAGCGGCTATTGGTTTGACCCTTAAAGAATCAGCGGTAACCGGATTCGCCTACGGCGCGTTCCTGACGCCCAGCAAAACTACGGATAGCACAGGCACGCTCATTACGGACAGGCTGGTCGGCGGCATCGGCAGCGCAGCAACGTTCACATCATTGACGGCAGGCAGCCTCGGGCTTGGGCGACTGGCTGAGACGAGCGTCGCAGGCAAAATCGGCTTGACAGCAACGCTTAGAAACCCGATTGTCTCGGGCGCGCTGGCCGGTCTACCTGGCGGGATTGTGAGCAGTGAATACGACTCGCTGACCAAGAATCACACTTTCGCTTCAGGGGCTGAGCTGGAACAGTCCATGCTAGGTATGGCCGTGGTCGGTGGGGCATTTGGAGCCAAGGCAGTGGTGGCACCGCACATAATTGGTGGCGCTACCTCGATTGCTGAGAACTTGCGCAGCAGATTTAACACTCCGCAAATCGAATCCCAATCGCAATTCCCCGGTGGCACCGGCCGTGATATCACAGGGACTTTACCCATAACGGAAAATCCAGTCGAAACAACCTCGAAACCGCAAGAGGCAAGTGCAAAGCCACCTGTAGAACTATTGCCGGAAGAACAATCTCTTTGGACGAGCATTAACAGAGCAAAAACCATTGATGACTGGCGGCAAGCATCGAGCCAGATTCAAGATGTTCGTTCAGAGACCAGCACGTGGTTCAGCGAAAGCCTGGATCGACAGGCGAAGTCGCTCAGTACTCCAGAGCTGCAAGTACTGTGGCCTGAGCTTTTGAAAGAAGATCCGCACCAAGCATATAGGATTGCTAAACAAATCGGCCCAACCCGCACCACGGATTTGTGGAAGAGTCAACTTGAATCAGTCAGCCAAAGTGGTGACACGCAGCTTGCCGACGGTCTAGCAAAGACAATGGTGTTTGTCGAGCCAACAGCTCAATTAGACAGCCTGAAGAGCTTGCTGCAACTTGAGAAACCTCCTGCCGCTGTCAGTATGGCATCATCGCTACTCTCTGCTGAAAATGAAATTCCAGCCGCAAAAATGTTAGTCGAACATGGCATTCAGCCTTATTTTGAATTGTCGAAAGGAAGTGCATCAGACTGGTCAAAATGGATTTT
Organism: Candidatus Melainabacteria bacterium; assembly: GCA_003153555.1. Lineage (GTDB taxonomy): Bacteria > Cyanobacteriota > Vampirovibrionia > Obscuribacterales > Obscuribacteraceae > PALSA-1081. Next base: position 45,749 of record PLZS01000111.1, read on the forward strand.
TGACAACGCTCCTAGTGAGACACGACTCGGGCTACTCAACCAACTAAGTCGAAAAGTAAGCGGCACCGCGCGATCTTCTCCTGAAGACGTCAACGAAATATTTCACCTAGCACAAGCAAAATCTGTACCAAGTGAATTCGAATCGCTGAGAAATATGTTGAAGGGCGTAGACCCACGCCAAGAAGGCAGGGATAACGTTGGTATTCGTAAGGCTGCGCTTGATTCGCTGGATCCGAAGTTTATCGGGCGATTACTTTTTTACGAAGGCAACTGGAATGCGAGCGATAAACTCGCACAAACAAATCCTGAATTAGTCAAAGCACTGGCTGTAAATAGCCGCCTCAGCGGAAGCTTGCAGCGCAGCGAAATACTCACTTCGCTAATGACTGCGGAGCCTCCACTGACAGCTACAGGGCTGGCTGAATCATTGAGCAATCTGGCTCAGAAAGGAATGACTGAGGGGAAAATATTTCCGCTAACTTATGGCGATTTGGAAGCACTCGCTGAACATGGTGTTGTGCCAGCACCAAGTGAGGTGGCACCTCTATTAACCAGTTTGCGCCAAGATGTTTTGCAAACGTTTGGTATGGATCCAAGCGGACCTCAACAAATAAGTGCGGCGCGTCTACTTTCCGATATGACGCTCGCACGTTCATTTAGTAAGAATGCTCCCGACTTGTTCCAGACCGAGTTTAAAGAGCCGATCGAATCGGCCATGGCAGATACCAGCTTATCTTATGAACGCCGTTTGGAAGCAGCGCGCGTCCTCGGTGAATTACAGCGCAGTGGATTTGGTGCGGCAGATTCGATCCATATGCCTGAACTTAGAATGGGCAAACTTGCCGAACTAACTCCTCAGCAACAGAAAGAGATGCGCACCACGGTAGAAGCAGCTTTGTCAGATCGCGCCACGTTAGCACAACTCCTCGGTGATGGACCTTTAGGTCGATTGATACCGTCGGTATTTGGCATGTCCTCAGAGGGAGGAATTGTCGGTCGGCAACAACATCAAGCTCACGACTCCACTGTTGATGTGCACTTGCTTGACGTCGTCGAGAAAGCGGGAAAAGATCCCCGGTTCGAAAAACTTTTACCAAAGGACCAGGTCAACACCCTCTGGGCGTCCTTCCTGCACGATGTTGCGAAACGTGAAAATATGGTCGACTACGATCACGGCTGGACATCGACCAGCACAGCCTGGGGCGTCCTGCGCACATTAGGTTATCCGGATACTCAGATCCAGCGAATAACCGACATCATGAGCCGTGATTTTGACTTAAGTTATGATCCTGATACAAAGAATTCAGTGAGATTTGCCGATCAGAATGCTCTGGATGATGTGGTGGCAGCGTATCGATCGCCGGGCGCACTAGATATGGTGTCAATCCTAAACAGTTCGGATATCAAATCAGTGAAAGCAGATGGAAGTTGGTATACGCCAGATGTCGTTACAGAACTTGAAACTATCAGAAGCATGGCCCAGGATCGTGTTGATCTGTTGAATAAGCACCTCTTGCCTATTCTGACTACCGAGTTACCTAAAGGCTTCGGCGTTCACCAGTTGTCTGATTACAATGTTCTGGCCCATGCAACACCGGATCTCACAGGACAACTCTTGCAACACAGATCGACGATTGAGTCCCCAGAATACTCCATGTCAGTGTCGCTAGTCACGCCTGAACAGCAGAAGCTCTATTCGAACGAATCACCAGTGGTGGCACTAGTAAATGGTCCCTTCGAACACATAGCGCAGGCGCATCGGGGCAATCTGTCTACAGGGCAGTCTGTGGGCTGGGACGGGCACGTTGAGCTTGTTCGTAGATGGGCAACTGACTATCGCGCTAGCAGATTAGCTGAGGAAGCAGAAAGTCGCTTGGCGGCACTAAATATTCCACCCGATTCTCATACAGCTGCAGAAAATTACCCACGACTGGCAAATATGCGACGAGTATTGTCACAATTTGAAAACCTTGACGAACTGACTAAAGCGGCTGGGCAAGACAATCCATACGTGGTCGCAGCCACAGAAATAAACAAGATGCTAACAACAGAACGCGATGGCTCAGCACTCAAAACTCATAACGAGATCAAAATAAACAATCCAATTCTTTCAGGCATTGGACTCATACGCACCGAAAATCAGCCGGTGTTTTTCGAGGGAGTGCCGAACAGCGGACTCCAGGAACTATGGCACGGACAGGTTCCGGACTGGGTTCAGTCAGGCGCACAGGGCACGGCTCCGAAGGGTGCACTAGTCGTTCCCCAAACTCTTATCGACGCCGCCAAGGCGAGCGACTTGCCGTTGGTAATTCTGAACAGCAAACACTGAATCAACTAACTATTAGACGTTAAAACGCTTCTGCTCCAAACGCTCGCAGGTCCTGCAGTAAATCGCTAGCCGATTGATATCGATCATTAGGATCGTCGGCAAGGCATCGCACCACTAACGGTTCTAACAACGCAGCCACGCCCCGAAGACGCGGAAAAGGAATCGGTTTTTTGGCGCGATTGAAACTTGGCTCCGAGCCGGTCAGCATTTCATACATCAGACAACCAAGCGAGAATATGTCTGAACGAAAATCCGGATCGTGTCCACCGCGTTCCTCTGGACTAGCACTGGGACGTAACGCATCGCAGCTGAATGGCAGCTGCCACCTCAGCGCGGACGTTACTGAAAAATCAATAATCTTGGCGAGAAATATGTTCGGTGCAACTGGTGATGCGATGATCTTATTGGTGCTAAGTCGGCCATGAACAACATTCAGTTGATGAGCGTATATTAGCGCCTCGCAAAGTTGACTGAACAGTGCAACCGGCTCAATCACCGTATCCTGAGTAATCAATTCTCGCAAGCTCCAGCCCGGAACGTATTGACTGACCAGATATGGTGCCCCGTCGCAAGCAATGCCGAAATCGTAAAGAGCGGCAATGTTCGGATGTGTCAATTCCATAACCATCGCTGCTTCTTGCGAAAAGATTTTGTTAGCAAATCGGCTGTTTAAAAGGTTCTTCTGGAGAACCTTTATGGTCACGGCGCCATGAAACCAACTCATACTGGCGCGAAAGATTATGCTTGTATTTGTAGCGGCGATTAGTCCATCGTTTCGATAACCCAGTGAGACAAAGTCCGGACTGAAATGAGGATCGAGACCGACAACGCTGTCATCAGGCAAGGCGCACTGATCTATTACAGATGGAACGTTTCTGTCACTAATTACCAACTCAATAGGATTACTTTTCACAGCCATATGCAGGTTAGATTCAGTGCGTTTTTTCTCCACAGCAACGAATCGAATCCTGCGAACTTGCTCATCGTTAGAAGGGTCTGCTTGAAGCTCTCTTCGCGCACAGCTACCGCATTGCTCTGAGAAACTGCAAGCAAGACATGCCGGTCCAACAAAACGAGGTTTGTTCATATAGAGATTCCGGTGGACAACTGCCTTGAGAGCAATTGACGAGGGTTATATTTAGGGCAGTGTCAGAATATAGACTCGCCGTGTCATTTTCGTGGCAGGGAAATTACCGCGAACAAGTCCTCATAATAATCAAAGATGTGAAGCTCTTAATTTTTCCAGCAAAGACAAATTGTCATCGCCCTCAAACATCTGAGAGCAGACCGGATCTGCCTTTGAACCATTTTAAGAACCAGCTAAGACTGTGGAACTGTAAGATTTAGCAGGATAGCTCAAAAAAAAAACCTGTTGTCAAAATCATTTAATGGGCGCTGTAGCGGGTTTATGGTACTTTTGCGTCCTGTGCACAAACCTGTAACATCATTACTCTCGGCTTTCGGCAAGACATTCCGAAGCTTCGCAAGCAGTACCTTTCTGCTAGTCACTGCTACATTTTTGATTGGATACACTTGCCTCTTTTACGGTATGCAGAAATTCTCGGACCATTCTGACCTGGCCAATCTTGAGCTTCCGGCATGGATGGTGCAGTTTACTCCGACGGTGCCAAAGTTCCTGACCTCGCAATCAAAACCAGAAATCCTGCTTATGGGCTCGTCTCTAGTACTCAGCCCTGCAGCGCTGATCGAAAAGTCAATGAACCGCATCGGTTATGGATGCACATATTTTGAAGGCGAACTGGAGCGACGAACGGGAAAACACCTTGCAGTCGACAATGTGGGAGTTATCGCAGGGATGGTGTGCGATCAATATGCCATTCTCAAGGCCTGTCTGGAAGCGGGCAGAAAGCCGAGCTTCATCATCTACGGTATAGCACCGCGCGACTTCGCCGACAACATCACCAGCGTTGAAAATTCGCCGACTCAACAGGTTCTGGCGTTCTGCCGCTCTACCAATAGGTTCTTCCCTGAAACACTAAAACCAGAAGATGCCGAACTTTGCCTCAATACGCACAAAGTCACGGCAAATCGATGGTTGAAATCCTTGCGCAGTGCCTCTCTGCAAATCGCATGCAGGCTGTCAAAACATCCCGCCTCTCTCTCTGAAACCGTTGCCACCAAATCAGAGAAACCTGTGCCTGCGCATACGCATCAGATTGTTATCGCAGAAGATCTCGAAATCTACAGACAACGCTACAATCCGCCAAACTACGACAGGCTCAAGAGGCAGTCAGCTTACCTGGAAAGCCTCCTGGAGCTATGTGCACATAATCGCATCCCCATTCTTCTCGTGAACATGCCCTTACCTGACGTAAATCGCAATGTCATTCAGCCCAAATTGATGACCGCTTATAAAGATGCAGTCAAAAAAATCGCTGATAAGTATTCGTGCAAATTTATAGACTTCGACAAAAATGAAGCATTCGCTCAGAACGAAACAAACTTCAACGATTGCGTTCACTTGAACGCGAACGGTGGCAAGAAATTTTTCGCCTTGCTTTCCGATTATCTAGCGAAAGACAAAGCGTTCGCCACGGCATATAACATCCAAAGACCTGCGGTAGCTCAGACCGAAAAGGCAGGGGTGTTCTAATGCTATTCAACAGCTTGCAATACCTCATTTTTCTGCCGATTGTCGTAACCTTCTTTTGGGTGCTTCCGCCAAAATTTCGCATGCCGATGTTGCTTGTGGCCAGTTACGTTTTTTACGCCAGCTGGATGCCAATCTTTTTGCTGCTCATTTTCGGAATGACGATCAGCACTTGGATCATGGGCAAGTTGCTGTACAGGGCTACGGTGAAGAAAAAATTGGTATTGGGCATAGGCATTGCACTCAACCTCTCCTTGTTGGGAATTTTCAAATACGCAAATTTCTGTTATGGCACTTTTGCACTTCTAGCCTTAGGTAAACACGACGCCACATTAGGCATTCTCTTGCCATTGGGAATTTCCTTTTTCACCTTCGAATTTATCCACTACTTGTTTGAAGTGTATCGAGGCAAAGAGCCAATCAAGGACTTTATATTGTTCTCGCTATTCGCCGCATTCTTCCCCACTCAAATTGCCGGACCAATCAAAAGATATCCGGACTTTCTTGCACAAATGCAGGAAGTCAAACCATTCAAACTCAGTTATTTGGACGAAGCCCTGCCAGTCATTGTTACTGGATTAGCAAAAAAGATATTACTTGCCGACAATTTATCCGTTCTGGTCAGCATGGGATACGCAAATCCATCCGCCTACGGAGCCCCTGAATTATGGCTGCTCGCGTACGCTTTTGCTTTTCAAATCTACTTCGACTTCTCCGGCTACACTGACATCGCCCGTGGTTCGTCAATGCTTTTCGGCTATCACATCCCACTCAATTTTAATATGCCGTACATCGCTAAAAACATAAGCGATTTCTGGCACCGATGGCATATTTCATTGTCTACCTGGTTACGCGACTATCTCTTCATCCCGCTAGGCGGCTCACGCAACGGACGCTGGGGAACCAACATCAATCTTTTCTGGACTATGGCATTGGGCGGCCTATGGCATGGTGCTTCATGGAATTTTCTTGTCTGGGGTGTCTATCATGGACTTGCCCTGATTACACACAGAGAATTTCAGGAGCTGAAGCGACGATTCGAGATCATCGACAAAACCCTGGAAACCACAGCTGGACAATGGTTCTCCATATTTTTGACATTCAATGTAGTATGCGTTGGTTGGGTGTTTTTCCGAATTCAAGACATCGGCACCGCATTCGGTGTAGCAAAAAAAATGGTGCTCTTTAGACCAATCACAACATCAATTGAGGCGCATCAATTTCTTCTGCTAAAATCGAATCTGCCGGTCATAGTTCCAATAACCTTTACCATGGTTCTCGTCTTGCTAGTGGCCAACCTGCCGTGGAGCAAAATGAATGAAAAGGGACTGCTGCAGCGCACACCTCCATGGATTACAGCTATTTACTGTTGCGTCGTTATAGTGGCAATGTTGGCGTTCATGCCAGACACTTCGGCTCCATTCATTTACTTCCAATTTTAAAATCGCCCTAAACTATTTCTCGCCTCAATTCTACTTTCGTTCTAGACTTGAAACGGCTCTGCAGAAAGGAGCCACTACTCGCTGGTTTTGTTATTCCGTTGTCCTTCCTGCTGGAGCAGTTTGATATCGGTTGCTGACAACTCTGGACGATCAAGCTTGAGCGTCAGTTTGTCGAGCTTGCCGGTGAAAGCAAACGGCACTTGGTAGTCCCCATCGCACACAGAAGTGCCCGTGTCGGAACCGATATCGAAGCTTTCGTCCCATTGCATAATCAGCGGGAGAGTGCCATCCATCTTTTGGGTGCTCACCTCTTTGCCGTCTACCTTGAGCGTACCTGTGCCACTGCGGCCGATACCACTCATGCTATTGAAGGCAATAGTGCCTGCACCAAGCCCATCGTACTTAAAGTCGAACTCTAGCTCGTGCTTTCCTGGGCTGAGCGCTGTAGGACCTTCCCAGCGAACGCGTTTTAGATCAGCCAAATTCCAGAGAAATACAGGCTTGCCTTTGAGGAGATAGAATCCGTAGCCGGCGAAGCGTCCACCTGACGTGAGCAGCATTCCTTCTGCTCCTCCCTCAGGGATCTCCACGTCCGCCTTAATGGAATAGGACGTGTTGAGCAACAGAGGCGAATCACCCTGCGGAATGCCTGTCAGCGGCTTAGTATAGACGAACTCGCTGCGTCCTGCGGTGATATTCGGCCGCGGCGCGACCAGACGAGTGGCGCAGCTGGCATCGAGTGGTAGCACCTCGTACTTCTTAGCCTCGCTCAGGAACAAAGCCTTCAGCTCGTCCACTTTCGCCTTGTTCGTTGAGGACAAGTCTTTGCACTGAGTCGAGTCCTTTGTAAGGTCATAAAGCTCCCAGGTCACGTTGTTCACGGGGTCCTGGTTGACAGGTCCAGATGTAATCCACGGCGGACGCACCACCTTTGTACTGGCAATCCAGCCGTCGTGATAGATAGCGTGATCGCCCATCATCTCAAAATACTGAGTCTTGTGTCGCGATGATGCATTGGCGTTGGACTTGTCGAAGGTGTAGGCGAAACTTTCACCTTCGATTGGCTTTTGCTTGATGCCATCCACTGAGCCCGGTGCCGGAATACCGCAGGCTTCGAGAATCGTTGGCACCACATCGATCACGTGGTGAAACTGATTGCGAATCGCACCCACATCGCTGATATGTCCGGGCCAGGAAACGCACATGCCCTGTGCGGTGCCGCCATAGTGCGAGGCAATCTGCTTGGTCCAGGAAAATGGTGTGTCGAAAGCCCAAGTCCAGCCCACTGCCATGTGGTTGTAGGTGCGATCAGTGCCCCATACATCATAGAAGTGCTTAAGTTGCTCCTCCACTGGCACCATCATTCCATTGAACATCGCTACTTCGTTCGGCGTGCCTATAAGAGTACCCTCAGCACTGCCACCATTGTCTCCACTGATATAAATAATGAGCGTGTTGTCTAGTTTCCCCATCTCTTTGACTGACTGGATGACACGTCCAATTTCATGATCGGTGTAAGCCAAGTATGCAGCGTAGACGTCTGCCTGACGAATGAACATCTTTTTGTCGTCAGCACTCAGCTCATCCCAGTTCTTCAGTAGGTCGTGCGGCCAGGGCGTCAGTTTTGCGTCTGGTGGAATTACCCCCAATTTCTTTTGGTTAGCGAAGATCTGATCGCGCAGTGCATTCCAGCCCTTATCAAATAAATGCATATCGCTTATCTTGCGATCCCATTCCGGGGTCGGATGGTGCGGTGCATGTGTTCCACCAGGCACGTAGTAGCAGAAGAAAGGCTTGCTGGGGTCTATCTGGTTGAGCTGGTTGAGCCACTGGATCGCTTCGTCTGCTTGAGCAGTCGTGAGATTCCAGCCCTTGTGCCCCTCGTAGGGGGTGATCGGCGAAGTGTTGCGAAACAGGTTTGGCTCCCATTGACTGGTATCGCCACCGATGAAGCCGTAGAAGTATTCAAATCCCATGCCAATCGGCCACAAATCGAACGGACCAATCTGACTGGCCTGGAATGTCGGTGTGTTGTGCGCCTTACCAAACCAAGACGTTGAGAAGCCATTGTCTCTTAGGATGCGCCCGATGGAGGCTTTGTCCTGGGCAATAATGCTGTTATAACCGGGGAAACCGGTAGACTGCTCAGACACAACGCCGAAGCCAGCTGAATGATGATTGCGACCGGTGATAAGAGCAGCCCTGGTCGGTGAACATAGAGCCGTCGAGTGAAAGTTCGTGTAGCGGAGACCGATCTTTCCTATCAAGTCCAGAGCCGGTGTTGGAATGACACCGCCGAAAGTGCTCGGTGCTCCGAAGCCAACGTCGTCCGTCATGATCAGTAAAACGTTGGGCGCACTTTTCTGCGGTACTATCCGCGGTGCCCACCAAGCTTTAGACTGCCCAGCGTTGTCTCTAATGACGCCGCCGAAGGCAGGCTCCGGTGCTGGCAGCTGTTTGCCATCGATAGTAGTCGTTGCACTGGCCGAACCAGCCACGCCCGTTGTCTGTTGTTGCGAATATGCTGATGGTGCGCTGAGCAGAAAGCTAACGATCAAGAACAGCGAATAAAACTGAACGTGCCACATTACCATGAGGTCCCCGGTAAGAAAACGCTATCAATGATATATCACTGACAACCAGGCGTGACACTTCAGAAATTCTCTTCATCTTCAATAATAGCGGATCAATAATGTTCAATGGACACGTTGGTCGTGCAGCCCAATACATAGTCGTACCAATCACTCCTAAATCGTAAATCAGGATCGTACTTCTGCTTAAGTTGCGTGAATTCGGCGATCTCCGGATAACACGTCTGCAGTTGCGATGCTGAGGCAAATCGATTGTAAGTGAGGTAATATTTGCCACCACAATCAATTGCCAGTTGAATCAAATTTCGGAACGTTTTACCGACAGCAGTAATCGCCTCGGGATTATGGTCCACATGAAGGTTGAAAATTATGCAAGCCCACGAATGTGTTGCCCATGGCAAAAATGTCTCATTTTCTTCTTCGATTAGCCGAACGGTGCCGTAGATTACATCTGCGTGTTCCCGCCGTAATTGAACAGCGGCCTGGCGCATAAATGAGCCGAGCATCGAACGTGGCACGTACAATTCAGTAATCGCTTCACTACCTGAACCACTGCTACTAAGCCGCTCATCCAACTTCTTGTGATATCCATCTATATAGGTGGCCAATTGAAACGTGTCGGAAGAATAGAGTTGCCCATTGGTCGACAGATAGTGTTGCTTATAACCTTCAAATGCTGCCGTTTTATCCGCATGGGCCAAGAACAGCAACTCTTCCCACTGTTCAACCTTGAGCAGCTTATTGCCAAAATTACTGAGATTGGATTCGACAGGTGAGTAAGTGCTCAATATTCCAGAAATAAGAAAATCGGGCGACGAGTGATCGATTGCAAATTGGAAGTCACCATATGTAGCACCATCACGTTGTCGATCTTCAAGTCGCTGAACGGACTGATCCGAACTACAGGTTTCAACCGTGCGCTTCAGGATGGCGCGTGGAGCGAGTCTCAGAGTCACAGAGCTGATAATACCGAAGAGTCCATATCCCCCAATCGCCAAACCAAACAATTCGCGATTTGAATTTCTATTGCATCTTTGCACCGATCCATCATGCAAAACGATCGTAAATTCCTCAACATCTGAAACAATGGGTGACTTCGCCAAACCTCTGCCATGAACATTCGCCGAAAGCGCACCACCGATGGACAACCGATCGCATCCAGTTTGTTTTTGGGCAATTGTCCACTGCTTCCCATCTTTCACTTGTCCAACTCTAAGAAAGGAAATCAGTTCGGGCCACATGATTCCGGACTCGACTTCTAAGAGTCCACAATCCCTATCAAAGTGAATCACTTTGTTCATGAACGTCATATCAATCAACAATCCATTGCTGAGAAACTGCTGCCCGCCCATTGCGTGACGACCGCCAGCGATGGAGATTTGCTGCTCGCTACGATTCGCAAACTTCACTAAATCCACAAGTTCATTTAAGTTACGAGGAGTTGAGACAGAAGCGACGTGCGTTGCATTTAATGCAGAATGCTGATCGTTTACGAGGATGGCAGCTGGGATATTTGTTTGGTAATTTTTGAGGACATTCATGGCGACAACCTGATTTGACATAGTGCGAATTAGCGGTGCGAATCTGGGGGTGTAGTTAGTTGTATTTGGATCTAGTGATCGGAACTGCCAGACGAGCTAAACGGCTCTTTCACACTTCGAAGCCGACGCCAGTCCACCACCTTCAGGGATGGTACTGTTCATTGTTACAGAACGATTTTTCCGGAGAGCTTGTTGATGATAATTTCCCAACAAGATAAGAAACGACGCCAACACGAAATGGAAAACGATCGGGATGTATCCACCCAAAAACTTATGACTGCCAATAAGAGCCACGCAAATGGCTAATCGAACACTCGTAACGACAAAATAACTTGAGCCAAACCATAAGAGCGGGATTGCACATTCGCGTTTAGGTTCAAAAAAATATCCACGTCCGTGCCAAAAATCCAAGCAAACTTTTCCATATAAACAAATGATTAATATCTGACAGAATAACAGCACCGGATATGGAAGTAGCCCAGACTGCCATTCTTTCATCGGCGGCAAGAAAGGTATATGGTAGAGTGCCACCAAAGCCTGTCCCAAAACTCGCAAGCAAAACAAGAAGAGCAAAATAGCGAGAATCAAAAAACTGCGTTCGCTGTCTCTGTTAAATCGTTTGTTCAAATTAAGTCCTCGCAGCAACGCCTCATGCTGCAATTATCACGCGAAGTTAGTTATCGCTTGGACGCCGTCCGACAGTTGTCTAAGTGTTGAGTCGAGATGGTAGGTTGGAATAACACAATTTTGCAGCTGGCTCGGAACTAGACAACCATTACGAATCAGAAGTATGTTGTATACGTCACGAACATAAGGTCCAATATGCAATCGAAAGCAACAAGATTATTGACACGTGGCGTAAGCGGCGTTGTTCTGTGTATTGTTGGGGTCGCCATGATGTGGAACTCAATTAAAACCTCAACATGGGAACCGGCGCAAGCGACTCTCACAAGTGTTTCCTTAATTGAACGTCACGGTAGATCCGGCACATTCACAATCCCCGATGTTTCTTACCAATACGAAAACTCTGGTCATCAGTATCGCGGACACGGTATCAAACACGGAAGCAAGACGCCCGCAGTCGGTGCTCCGCTAATCGTCTATATCAATCCCCATGATCCCAGTCAAAGCAGCGTTAGCAAAGGATTACAGCTCAACGATTTTACACAGCCGACTGCAATTCCCTTGATCATGGGATTGCTTTTGATTACGGCCTCGTCAATAGCGTGCTTTGTCACTCCAAGCAGAAAAGCTTAAAGTCCGAGTTACTACCCCCGAAGTGAACTTTTCTTGCCGCGAAGTGCTACGTAGATTTCACATTGACACTGCCCTTGATTTTGAAGATAGTCAGTCTCGTCACTAAAGGTGTGTCATGGGCGAGTGGGATTCTCTACAGCTGAAGGATAAGCCGGGGCAGGCGCCCGCGCCAATGCCTGGCGCTGACTTTGGGCACCTTTGGACAAAGCCAGACCTGAGCAATCTGGGCACAGGCCTGCGACCGACAACCGGTCTTGAAGCGCCCCCAATATATCGTCCAGAACAGCAGCGGCCTTACGATGCGACCGTTCAAAATTCGGTGCACAATGGCACTCTCGAATTGAAATACGGCGATCCTAATATGGATAAGCTGTTAGCTCAGGCTACGAATTACCAAGCGATCCACATAGATACTCCTCAAGGAGTGCAACTCAAGCACTGGGTCGACCAGAACGGACACTTTTTCTGGTTCCAAAATGGCAATGATGGCAACGTTAAGCACTACTACCCGGCGTTCGCCAAGGCGATAAATGTAAACGGACAGAACTTCGACTTAGAAGCCCAACGACTGAAAGTAGATGAGGCTTTCGCTGCCAGCCAAGGTGGTGGACAGGGCGCCGGCTTTCAAAGTTTCACAGGACGCACCGACGCGATGACCTACTTCTCACGCATGTCAGGACTATCAACTCAGGCGCTGGGCACTCTTGAGAATAGCCTGGCCAAGTCAGTTCAAACCTCGAACAATCCCTATTTCAAAATCTACCTGGCTGACGTCTATACAGCCGAAGCGATGCAGCCGATTGTGCAACAGGTACTTCAGAACGGCACAGCGAACTTGAACAATCCTGATACATTGAGAAAATTGGATCAGGCGATCCAACTTCTGCAGGGCGCGCAAACCGACTCCCGCTCAGGTCTCAGCCGCGTCAACATGAACCCACCCGGCAACGTTGTCATGCCACTTGACCCTTATGAAATTTATTCCAATCCAAACTCAACCGGCTATTACTACGGCTTTTGGGGTGGCAGCTTAGATCAAGCCAGGCACCGCGAAGTGGGACTAACAGTGTTGCGAAACTTGATTAGCGCGGGTGCTCTGCCGAAGATACAATTACCTCCAGCACTTCCTCCAGGCTAAAATTTCATCGCCAGAACAAGTAAAATTGTCCCTTGATGCAAATGAGGGACCTTTGAAACACATCAGCTTATTGGGTTCTACCGGTTCAATCGGCACGCAAACGCTGGATGTTGTTGAATCGCATCCGGATTCGATTAACGTGGTTGCCCTTGCAGCCGGAAGCAAAAGCATCAAGCTACTGGCAGATCAAATCAGGAAGTTCAGTCCCGAATTAGTGTCGGTACCGGGGAAACCGGACATTGCTTTACTGCGCGAAGCACTTGGTGCTGAGCATAAGCGACTAGAAATTGTTTGCGGTGATGAGGGACTTGAAGCGGTCGCGACGCACAGTAAAGTTGAAACCGTAGTCACTGGAGTGGTTGGTTTTCTCGGGCTCAAACCCACAGCAGCAGCCATTCGCAAAGGGAAACGAATCGCGCTAGCGAATAAGGAAACTTTGGTCGCTGCCGGCGCAGCGATCATGCCGATGGTCCGTGAATTCAACGCACAAATTGTGCCGGTCGACAGCGAACACTCGGCTATTTTTCAATCTCTAGGTGGCAGGAAGGCCGCTGATTACAAGAAAGAATTGGCCAAAATATGGCTCACCGCATCTGGTGGCCCATTTAGAACATGGTCGCTCGAACAGATCCGTAATGCCACCGTAGATGATGCCCTAAAACATCCCAATTGGGCCATGGGTCCAAAGATCACTATTGACTCCTCTACATTGATGAACAAAGGGTTAGAGGTGATTGAGGCGCGCTGGCTATTCGACGTAGATCCGGCATCAATCAATGTGGTCATTCACCCCCAATCAATTCTGCACTCTGCCGTTGAATTTGTAGACGGATCGATTGTTGGGCAAATGGGCGTGCCTGATATGCGTTTGCCCATTCACTATGCTTTATTTTTTCCGGATCGCGTCCATTCAGACAAAGTGCCTCGTCTCAATCTATTAGAGATGCATGAACTAACATTCGAAAAACCTGACATAACACGTTTTCCATGTCTTGCAATCGCCCAACGAATTGCCGCCGAGAACAACACTTTGCCATGCGTGCTCAATGCCGCTAATGAAGTAGTGGTGGACTTCTTCTTGCAGGGATTTGTCAAGTTTTACGATATGGCTGCACAAATCGAACGAGTGTTGGAAAGACATAAGCCAGTTGAGAAACCTAATTTGGACGATATACTTGATGCTGATCAGTGGGCGAGGCGAGAAGCAGTGCAACTGCTATCCGCAGTGCGGCACTGAGGAAATATCAGAGCGGTTTTTGGAGCACTTGTAATGGTTCAAACTGAAACGTCGGTCAAAGTGGCAAGACATCCGCTTGTTCAGCAACTCCTGACGCGAATTAGAGATTACCAAACACCGACTGGTGAATTTCGCCAAAAAGCGCTGCAATTAAGCAAGTTCCTCGTTTACGAAGCGATGTCCGAACTAAGCACACGTGAAGTAGGTGTGGCAACACCGGTTGGTGCAGCGAAAGGGATTGCGCTAACTGACTATTTGATTCTCGCGCCAGTTTTGCGAGCCGGATTGATCCTGGCTGAAGCTGCGCAAGAACTCATGCCAAGCGCACGCATCTACCATGTGGGACTCCGACGAGATGAGGCGACCCTGCAAGCGATCTCATATTACGCCAAGCTTCCCGACTCACTGCCTCCAGACAGTAGGGTCTACGTGCTAGACCCGATGCTAGCCACCGGTGGCTCGGCAGTAGCAGCCATTTCGTTGTTCACCAATCTAAATGTAGAAACCATCCATTTAGTGTCATTCGTTGCGGCGCCTGAGGGCATCAAACGCGTGCATGAAAAATTTCCACAAGTCCGGATCACTACGGCCTCAATCGACGACCACTTAAATGAACATGGCTATATCGTGCCGGGACTCGGCGACGCGGGCGATCGCATTTTTGGCACATAAACCGAATAAGTTAATCTAAAATCGATCGCTTTCCCGTCCTAATGGGAATTCTACGAATTTACTCATCTTGTGATACGGACTAATATCAGGCAAC
>PLZS01000002.1 GCA_003153555.1 Candidatus Melainabacteria bacterium
ATGTAGCGCGCTACATAAGGCCGAACATCTGACAATACCTGCCAGATGAAATCTGGATTACTACACATTAGCGCTGCTTCAGCAGCGCTAATGTTTGTCCCAAACTCAAGATGCCCAGGTACGCATCGAACTAATTGCAGAATCTACTTTTTTTAAGAGCGTCCTCAGTGGTGGACTATCCGGATAGTGCTTACCCAATATTTGCTTTACACGCTCCAGACTATTGATGTGACGACTGCTCTCGGCATGGGAGATGGATCGTGAGAATTGGTGACCGGACTCGTGATAGTAGATGTCAAAGAACACTTCATCTGATAGTTCTTCACGGTTATATTCTCGCTGAACCCACTCATCGAGTTCGCTACGTACTGAGTTAAGTCGGTTGTAGACTCCATTGCGTTCAGATGAAACCACCAATACGGATTTGAGCAGCCCTCCAATTTCTATATGCGCGTCAATTGGCATTCGATCTTTGGGTCGCCGACTTGGCCCAACAAAGGTTTGGATGTACTTGACTGAGTTGTGTTGACCACCCGATTTTTTTTGTTGCTTCGAATCCAATTTCGGTGTTTTCACATTCGAAATCGCCCCCGGACTAACGAAGATCGGAATAAGCGGCGTTGACTCTCCGTTCCATGTCTTTTCATCTATGGGTGCTGCCAGTCGATTTAGCGCTGCGACTATCGGGTCAAGAGGAATACCCCTCTCCGCATCGGCAATCAAGTAGAGCTGTGAGCCGCCGTCTGGATTGTACATTCCAGTCCATTCAGGTTTCTGAATTACGAACCTATGACGCTGCGCCCATTCAGTTCGCGCCGCTGCTAGGCTCTCTGCGGCCTTTTCATAGGGCTCATCAGCAAAAAGGTAGCGCCTTGTATTGCGGTCATACCAAATGCTGTAGTGATCGCGCCCAGGCACAGCATTAGTCGAACGACCTCCTGGATAGGCTTTGCTATGGCTATTTGATGGGCGTAACTTTGTTACATCCATGAACTGTAAAGTACGAGCTAAAGCGCAGGCTGCACGTCGCGCCTCAGATTGCGACTGAACTGACGTCCTACGCGCCAGATGATCAGGGCCTTCTGGTCTAAAGCCATTAAATGCACGATGATAATCAAATTGCGACACGGCAATCAAATCGCTCCAGAGTGTCGTGAGCATGACGGTCAGTATTTCACGACCTTCGCTACCATCTTTTCGGTTTTTCCAAGAGGTCGTGATGAACACACGATGCCCAAGATCTATCCGACTATCGCTATTTACCTTGGAAAGGAAGTTACTCGCATGGCGATAATTTTGATAACCGGCTGCACGCGCTGCAACATCCAAGGCTTCTGTGTGCTGGATACCTTGGGCAACTTTGATTGATTTAGCAAGACGCTTGATGCCGTCTATGGAAGACGGACGAATTTCTTTACTCGACATGACATTCTCCTTGTTCATGACGAAACGTCACCCGTCTGCCGCTTCTAGAACACGAATATGGCATGTTCAAAAAGAGGATGTACCGGCAGTGCTGTCAACAGCTTTGCTATGACGGGTGGCTGGCTCCTGCCTAGAGCCAGCCGAGATTATCGCACCAATAACCCGCGTAGCACAATGGGCTAATTACCTAGGCGATAACGCTTTGAAATTTTGCGAAAAATCTGAGCTTGGGGAAATGGGACGCTATACTATTATGCACATGAGGGCTTCCCTGACTTCCACTTTAGGTAATGAAACCGAATGTCACGGTTAGATGAACAATCCTGGCAGGTAGTAGCCGCAGCACAGCGTTATGTGCGTACCGGAAACTCGTCTGAGATGAGAGAGTTTGATGTCGCGACGTTGAAAAAGGCGGACTATCAGTTGGGCGATAGGGATGTTGCTACTGGGTGGCGTAAGGCAATTCAAGACTTCATTGAAGAAAAAAACAATGCTCCAGAAGTTCTTGAAGTAAAGCCCGAAGCATTCGGCATCAAATTGAACGTTAATGAGCTTTTCAAACGAGCCCTCAGATGGTTTCGAAAATAGTACTTTTTTACGGGCTAGCTTGCTTGGCGGAATAGTTGAGTGAACGTCCGCAAGGTCCGCTATTTCGTGCACAAGGAACATTCAGACGTCCCGCCCGCAATTTCCGCTTAGGCCGAGTTGCGGAACTTCATGGCGATTCTCCGAACGGGCGGCAGTGTGTCGGGAGCGGCATGTCACCAAGTTCCGTTTTTTGACGTTCAATGTCTTGCTTGCTCAATCCCCACTACAACATTGCTAAGAACCCCAACGAGAATCTCAATTCCATCTGTCATAAGCTGAATTTGCTCTACATTGGGCTTGGTCATGCCGATCAGGGCGAGTTTTTCATCAAGCGGTAACTCGCCGTACTTCGACTGATAGTGCGCCACATTCATGGCCAACAGCCTCGCGCATTCAGCCAGGTCCTCCTTGCTCACTTTTTCGATAAGAAGATCAGCGAGTTTGTTATATTGTCCAAACGTCGATAAATCAGACATGGGGATTCTCCGAAAATGAAGTTCTACTGTACCCGATTCCTTCTGCTGCTGGCCACCTTTGCGCTGGCTCTTTCTTTCCCTGCATGGGCATCTGACCTGCCCGATCATGTGCTTACCCCCGGCGCAATCAATTCCAACGTTACCCAAGAAAATATCCACTCCACAGTCTGTGTCAAAGGCTATACCAAAACGATTCGACCGCCCGCTCACTTCACGAACAAACTCAAGAAGCGGCAGTTGCGCGAGTACGGCTATGCAGACAAAAATCCCAAGCATTACGAAGAAGACCATCTGATCGCCCTTTCAATTGGTGGCGCACCAGATGATCCACGCAACCTGTGGCCAGAGCCACGAATCAGCGAATGGAATGCCAAGAAGAAGGATAGGCTGGAGTTTGTGCTTTACAAGATGGTATGCGCGCAAGAAATATCACTTGTTGAAGCACAACACGCGATGAGAACAAATTGGATAGAGGCTTGGAAACGGTATGTGCCAAATCACCAGCAATTTCGGTTTAAGAGGGTTGATTGATATGTGTGGCCGCTTTGCACTGAACGAAAATCCCCTCAAGTTTGCTGAATACTTTTATCTATCCGGCAATCCGGAATTCTCCCCCTCCTGGAACATCGCCCCTTCGTCTCGGATATGTACCATCACTGGTGATAAGGAAGGACGCAGACATCTCCACAAAATGAAATGGGGACTGATTCCGTCGTGGGCAAAAGACGCCGCGATCGGCAATAAGCTAGCCAATGCCCGTGGTGAAACTGTTGCCGAGAAACCATCATTCAGGTCTGCCTTCAAGTCCCGACGCTGCCTCATCCCCGCTTCCGGATTCTACGAATGGAAGACCGAGAAGGGCGTCAAACAGCCGTGGTATATCAGACTCAAATCAGGTGTTCCGATGGCCTTTGCGGGGCTTTGGGAGACGTGGCATCCGAAGGAAGGGGAAACCATCGAGAGCTGCTGCATCATCACTACCGACGCTAACAAGCTCATGGAACCGATCCACGATCGGATGCCCGTGATCCTTAACCCTGACCAATGGACTACCTGGCTGTCCCCGCAAGAACACCTCGCTGACAAGTTGTTACCCCTGATTCGACCGCATGATCCCGAATCGATGCAAGCATGGGCTGTCACCCGCGAAGTTAACCGGGTGGGGTTGAGGGATGATGCTGGGCTGATAGTGCCACTACCTATGCAAACCTGATTGGTTTGACAACAGAACGGACGTTCTCTATGATGTGTCAAACGTTCATCCTGTCCGTTGACCACCATGATTAGCACCTCGCAGCAAATTTTCTTCAAACTACCGGCGATAGGCATACTGCCCATTCTAGTACCCTTGTTTGGCCACAATGTTCCCGCTGGATTCCCTTCTCCAGCCGATGATTACATTGAAGGCAGGTTGAGCCTGGACGAACACCTGGTTCCGCATAAAGATTCAACATTCTTCGTGCGTGCCAAGGGCAACAGCATGGTGGGTGCAGGCATATTTGATGGCAATCTTCTCGTGGTCGACAAATCACTCACCCCATCATCCGGTGACATCGTGATAGCTGTGATCGACAATGAGCTAACGGTTAAGCGATTCATCAAGCGTGGAGAGAAAGTCATCCTCAGACCTGAGAACCCTCGCTTCAAGGAGATCGAACTTAAAGAGGGGCAGGAGCTGCAAGTGTGGGGTGTAGTGACCTCCACGGTAAAGACGTTCGTTTAGTGACCACTGCCATGCCGCTCGCCCTGGTTGACTGCAACAATTTTTACGTTTCCTGCGAACGGATGTTCAACCCCAAACTGGAGGACAAGCCAGTAGTTGTGCTCTCCAATAACGATGGGGTGGCCGTTTCCCGATCCAATGAAGTAAAGGCGCTCGGCCTAAAAATGGGTGAGCCGTGGTTCAAGATGGAAAAACTGGCGAAGCAGCATGGCATCATTGCGCTTTCCAGCAACTACAGTCTTTACGGAGACCTGTCCGCAAGGGTGATGTCGATTCTTTCCGACTTCTCCCCAAAGCAAGAAATCTATTCCATCGACGAATGCTTTCTTGACCTCGATGGTTTCGAGCCGCAATCGCTGATGGCTTATGGCCAGCGGATTCGACAAACCGTGAAGCAAAATGTCGGTATTCCTGTTTGTGTTGGCATTGCTGATACCAAGACGCTTGCCAAGTTAGCGAATCACTGTGCAAAAAAAGGATTGGCTGGTGAGAATGGTGTGTGTGATTTTGGACGGATGGATGAACAAGAGCGCAACGCACTATTTGCGAGCATACCGGTGGGTGAAGTGTGGGGTGTTGGCCGACGCATTACCGAAAAACTACTCACCATAAACATTCAAACTGTCGAAGACCTGCGACGTGCTGACCAAGAATATATTCGGCAACAGTTTTCAATTGTCCTCGAACGCACTGTGCAGGAACTCAACGGCATTCCCTGCATTGAATTGGAGGAAGCCGGCACACCAAGACAGCAAATTATGGTGTCCCGATCATTTGGGTCGACGGTGACAGAATTCGACGACCTGGCTGAATCGGTATCTTACTTCGCTACCAAAGCAGCAGAAAAACTTAGAGACGATGGATCTGTCGCAGCCAGTGTATGCGTCTTCATTCGCACCAATCCGTTCAAGGAAGACGAACCGCAATACCAGCGCTCGATGATCGTTCCATTGGGTCAGCCAAGCGATGACACAATGGCGTTAGTAAGTGCAGTGCTCAAAGGATTAAAGAAAATATATCGCAGTGGCTATTGCTACAAGAAGTCGGGTGTGTTGTTAATGGGATTGCAGAGTAAAGCAACGTTACAAGCTACGCTATTCGATGACGTAGCCAAGCAGGAAAAAACGGCCAACATGATGAGTGTCATTGACACGATCAACCGAAAAATGGGGCAGGGGAGCATGACTATTGCGGCCTCGGGAATCAGTCACCGCTGGGCGATGCGTCGAGATAGAATGTCGCAGAACTACACCACGGATTGGAATGATTTGCCGGTGGCGAGATAGTGAGGAGATGATGAAGTTCATTCACGCGGCAGATTTACACATCGACAGCCCCATGCGAGGACTGGACAACTACGACGGGGCGCCGGTAGACCTGCTCAGAGGAGCAAGCCGTAAGGCCCTTATCGGCCTGGTAGACCTTGCCTTGCGCGAGAAAGTCGACCTGGTCCTCCTCGCAGGCGATATCTTCGATCGAGAGTTGGGCGACTTCCGTGCTGCTCTGTTCTTCCGCGAACAGATGATTCGCCTCGTCGGCGGAGGCATCCGGGTATTCGTCGTCAAAGGAAACCACGACGCAGAAGGCCAGATCAGCAAACGGCTGCCCGACGTTCAGGGCGTTCACGTCTTCAGTTCGCGTGCAGCCGAGGTCATAGACCTCGCGGACCTGGGGGTCGCCGTTCATGGCAGAAGTTTTCCGGACCGCATTGTCAGCGAGGACCTCATCCCTTCCTATCATGAACCTGTCGCAGACCGCTTCAACATCGGTGTACTGC
>PLZS01000062.1 GCA_003153555.1 Candidatus Melainabacteria bacterium
TTGGGATCAGGCTCTTGCCAGACACTTTTTGAGAATTTGATGAACAAGTTCGGCTTGCGCGGACGGCCGCCTTTGGCCCCGTTAGCGGCAGCAGCGGCCTTTTTCGCCTCGGAAGTCGAAGCACCGCCCTTGGTGCCTCCGCGAGCTCCGAGGATCGAAGCAACACTCTCGACCTGCGATACTACAAAGGTCGTTCCGCTCAAATACTCATCCAGCTTAGCTTCCAGGCGTTCCGTGTTAGAGCTGACCTCGTTGCCCTTCGCGTTGATGTAGAATCGAAGCGCATGCAGCGCCAGAGACGCTTCAAGTTCGTCTAAATTAAGTGTTCTTTTTTCTTCTATCATGGTCTAATAGTCCTCAGATACGGCGCTTTATCCAACCTTCCCGTCATTATAACCCAAAGCGCTTTGGGTTTTGCAATAATTTAATATTGCCCCATGCTTTGTAGATGTCTGCACATAGGGTGAACGGGTGCCTTGACCCCGGACCTGTGAAAGATTAACTAACCTGACAGTGCGGTTTAGGCTTGTCCTCTCAGCTTATCTGGGCTAGCGGAAGTATGTTTTGTCGGAACTATCCTGCCGTTTATGAGACTATGTGCATATAGATCGGGCCATTCACGGGCAAGCTTATTCAGCGTTGCGAAGGAATAGCCGTTAATTCACCTTGTCTGTGGGTTCCAACAACGAGGTGAATAAGTGCACGCGCTTATCCTGGCACTACATGAAGAAGATCAAAATGCGCAGCAGGTCACGCACAGCCTGAAGCTGTCCGGTCATGGTGTCATTGAGTCCAAGAGTTTTACTCACGCTATCACTGTCTTGAACAGTCAGCATGTTGACTTGATCATTTCGGACGTCCATTTAGAGAATGGTGGCAATGTCTTTGACTTCCTGCGTTGGGCGAAAAAAAATCCCTCAACAAAAGAGACCCCCTTTGTTCTGTTCAGCTCTGAGCCGACAACGAGAGCAAAGTATTTCGAAGATGGTTTAAGGACAACCGCGCGCATGCTGGGAGCGGCGCTGTACATAACAATGGAGATTTTTGATTCAGACGAATTTCGCAAACAGATCGATTCGCTGCTGCCTATACAGGAGCAACCAATTGCCCTAAGTATTAACAAGGAAAGTGGTGTGTAATATGTCAGCAAAAGTCTTGGTAACGATGGAACACGAGGATCAAAGGACCCTTATTGGGGACTGCCTAGAGCACGTCGGCCACGAGGTTACAAAAGTGGATACCTTTCATAATGCAATGGAAATTTTAAGAGCTAAGGACTTTGACCTTATTGTCTCGGACGTCCATCTGCAAAATGGCGGTAGCGTCTTCGATTTCCTGCGCTGGGTTAAAGGCGATCCGCATATGCGCACCACTCCTTTTGTCTGTTTCAGCGCCGAACCGCAAGAAATAGGCAAATATCTCGCGGATGGGGTACGCACCGCGGCGCGTTCTCTTGGCGCCGCCAAATACATAAGCATGGATCACTTTGACGGTCCGGCACTTCTGCATGAAATCGAGTGGCTGATTCCTGCAGAGCGAGCAGGAAGCTATTACAGCGGAGCTGGCCGCGTGCCTCATGATGGTGATGGTAATGGCCAGACCGTTAAACCGAAGTTGGTGCCGTAAGTCTTATCTATGACTTGCAGCAACCCAAAATGAGATGACTATCTAAGCCCGTTTCATGGGGTAGTGCCAGCTGCCCTTTTTGGCATTCCGCGTGCGTAACTCCTGAATTCGCTCGTCGATTGCTTTCAATGCCCCTTCGGCTGTGCATAGCTCGCTGGATTTGCCAGCATCAAGCTCCTGCGCGCCTTCAATTAGACAGACCAACTTTGCCCGACATTTTTGAAGTTCACTAATCGTGGGCTGGTCATTTGATGCCAATTGGTAATTCCTAAAGGTCTCCTGCTTTACCCAGAGCGACGCGAGGAGATTGTTAATTGGGACGGGAATTACAGGTGCAAGTTCCCAGCTGCGTATTCATAATTCTGCCTGGACAAAGAATGGCACGCGAAAGCCCGATGGAGTTGGGTGGCGGGTGGGTAGCCTCAGCAGGCGGGCAGCCTGCGCACCGTCCGCCTCTGGCGGCATAGGAAAATTAGGGTGGCGGGCGGGTAGCCTCAGCGGGCGCAGCCCGCGCATGTTTTCTCTAGCGTCCAGGACGCACACCCAGCAAAAAGCCGCCAGGGGCGGCGGCTTCAGTGTCGGCATTTGCAGTTAGCTTTTTAATAGCCCATTTCGCGGCGCACAGCCATTACTTTATTGTGGCAGTCGATCACTCTAAATTCGCAGTAGTCTTCGCCTGGGTCGCTAAGGTCAGTACCGTAAACTTCTACGCGGTTAACGGCGTCAAGATCGAATTCGGCGGGGTCCAATTTCAGCGTCTGCTCGCAGAACTGCCGGCCATTTTCGCCTTTGATTGTGTCGTGCAAGTACATAAAATTCTCCTCCGATGCGGCTATTGTACAGGGTTTGACGAATTTTGCAGGCCACCCCGGCCGGGCGGCCCCCGTTGGGATTGTCTTTGCAGGATCTTTTGCATTTCAGCCTCTTTAGAACGTGATATAACGGAAACAGGAGTCCCTTTGGATCACGAATCCAGATTACTCAAGCCCCAGTGGTCAACCCTCTGGGGCTTGCCTATGGATGGATCTAAATCCAAAGAGCTGGGCGCAGCTCTCTTAAACTCTGGATGCCATTTGAGCTGACAATTATGTGATCAATGACTTTGACATTAAGCAGATCGCCA
This sequence comes from Candidatus Melainabacteria bacterium, assembly GCA_003153555.1. Classification (GTDB taxonomy): domain Bacteria; phylum Cyanobacteriota; class Vampirovibrionia; order Obscuribacterales; family Obscuribacteraceae; genus PALSA-1081. The sequence goes on from PLZS01000062.1 coordinate 2,750, forward strand.
GCCTTGATCAGCATTTCAGTGGTTTCTATATCTTCGGGGCTCGGAGTGAGCGATCCGGCTGGGTGATTGTGAGCGACAATAAGAGCGTAAGAATTGGCTAACAGTGCCGCTTTGAATACTTCCCTTGGGTGGACTAGACTGGCGCTAACGGTTCCGCGCGAAACAATTTGAAAACCCACTATCTCGTTTTTTGCGTTCAAGTGAAAACTAACAAAATGCTCTTCAGCGTAGTGTTTGAGCGGTTCTACAAAGCGCTCCAGGTCGTCCGGTCCTAGTACCGCCTGTGGTTTCACGCCTGGCTCTTTGATAAGAGCAAGACGCATTTCAGGCACAATATATTTTAGATGTTTCTTCAGAGCCCGGCTGTTCATCCCAGTTTTAAGAGCTGTTGTCATTTTTCTTTCTCCCATGTGTGAGGGCTGCGCAGCGCACCCCATGCAGCACATGCCGGTTACACGACCGTCCAGGGCCCCGGTGTCAAGCCCCTGTAGCTTGGGCTTGACACTGGGTGGCGGTCGGGTAGGCTTGTGCGCCGGGCATGGGAAGGAAGCGAGCAAGCCCGATAAAAAGGAGAAAGATCTAGTTTGAAATGCGGGACAAATCAGCGCGGCGGGCGTCTGGTGCTTTCAAAGGCTCGCAGTGGCGACTGAAGAAAAACTAGAGTAAAAACCGGCAATAGAAACAGAAGCGCGCAGCCTGGCATGCGACAATAAGTCGATGCAACCCTCATATAAACTAACTCTCTATGTAACACCGGACAGTTCCGGTAAAGCGCTTGCCCACCTGTACACAGCGCTACAAGATCTCGCATACAACGATTACCAGTTGGAAATCATTCATGTGTTAAAGGAACCAGATAAGGCTATGAAAGCAAAGGTCATAGGAACACCTGCCCTGGTCTATCATTCAGCAGACGGAGAGATACTGATCAACAGCCTGAGCGATGTAGCATCGGTCAGGAAAACATTAGGGATCAGAGCGTGAGTCGGAAAGAAAAAGAGGTAGAGGCAGGGGCTTGCGCCCCGCCTCATTTTGATTAGCCATT
>PLZS01000180.1 GCA_003153555.1 Candidatus Melainabacteria bacterium
ACAAAACTGCGTAGCTTGACGATGACCAGCAAAGGGCAAGTCACGATATCTGCCAAGGCACGTAAAGAGCTTGGACTTGATCAGGGCGACACTCTCATAGAAATGGTTGTCGGCAACTGCATTGTGCTTTTGCCCCAAAACCAGATCCTTGCCGAGACTGCGCGCAAAGCCCAAGAAGCAATCAAGCATGCCGGGGTCACAGCCGAGGAAATCATCCATGAGGCAGATCGGCTGAGAGAGGCACGCATGGCGGAACGGCACCCAGATATATAAATGGCGCGGGGCGATCCAGGCACCTGCAGCGGCTTTGCATGGCATCATTCATGACGAAATGTGGGATTTCCCCCACCAGTGGGCACTTTTAAGGATTCAAATCAGTCCATTTAGGGTATGATGCCGGTAGCAAAATTGAAAGTAGAGTTATGTTTTATGCCAATTGATAAAAAGAAATCCGAAGATAAATGGCTTGAGAAGGCGATAGACCAACTCAATAGACTCTGCCATGAAGCTGCAGAATACGCTGACGAGGATGATGTAATTCCGTCACAGCTTGCACACACAGCCACGGTTCAAATTTTGCATAGCTTTCAGCACGCCCACAGACCAAAGATGGGCGTGACCGTAAACGGTGAGATCTCGTTAGCCTGGGAAAACACTGGCGATGAATTTCGCGCCTATGTCAAACCAGATGGATCAGTGCAGTATTTCAGGAACAAAACTGCTGTTGATGAGCGAAGCTTCAGCACGTATTTGACTGCGGTACCGGCGGCCTGAGTTCAAACATTCAATGTCAAAACACGACGAACCGAAGCCGGAAGAAATTGTTCTTCGCGGACTTCTGAGACTTCCAGAAGAACTCGATCCCGAAACAGGCCGCCCGCATCAAGACAGGGACGACTTCATAAGACGCAGGGTCTACCAAAAAAACGGGCCAGAAAACGGTCTGTCAGTGTTTCGCCGCTGTAAGTACCCAACGAATGAGGCTTTCTATAACCGCATCGGCTCCAGAAAGCCCATGGGGACATCGGAGTGCACCCTTTCAGACCTTACCGGCAAAGACATAAAGCACATAGTCAGCGGAGACGATAACGACCATCTTTCTCTGCGGTGCCCTGATTGCAACATGGCGTCCAAGCCTGACATCTGCAAACCGGTCAGCGGTGCAAGTTTTGACGATTGCCCATTTTTCGAAAAAACTGATCCCCTGGACTTGAATACGTCTTTCAAGGAAACGGAAGCCCCCAAGAAAAGAGTGCTTGCCCCTAAAGCTGCAAAAGCCACATCCAAGGAGCCGCAATAGAGAGCGAATGGTCCGTCACCCGGGTACTTCAGTAAATCCACACCGCCGGGTTGCCACAGGTGGTGCAGGCTGACTTGAGCTTTTCATCGGCAGGAAGCTCCAAGCATGAATTATTTGCGTGCTCGATGCAATAGCGGTAAAGCCCCTTCTCGTCCCACTCCCAGACGTTTAGAGAATTGCTCAGAAGTTTCTCCAGACGTTTACTCACCTCTGGCACATAGACTCGCACATATGGGGCCTCGGTCTCGTCGCCGCGCTCATCCGGAAGCCAGGTATTATTGCCAACGAGTTGATAAAGCTCATTGAGCAGCTTGGGATCAGGCTCTTGCCAGACACCTTTCGAGAATTTGATGAACAAGTTCGGCTTGCGTGGACGGCCGCCTTTGGCCCCGTTAACGGCAGCAGCGGCTTTTTTTGCTTCGGAAGTCGAAGCACCACCCCTGGTGCCTCCGCGAGCTCCGAGGATCGAAGCAACGCTTTCGACCTGCGATACTACAAAGGTCGTTCCGCTCAAATACTCATCTAGCTTGGCTTCCAGCCGTTCCGTGTTTGAGCTGACCTCGTTGCCCTTTGCGTTGATGTAGAATCGAAGCGCATGCAGCGCCAGAGACGCTTCAAGTTCGTCTAAATTAAGTGTTCTTTTTTCTTCTGGCATGGTCTAATAGTCCTCAGATACGGCGCTTTATCAAACTTCCCCATCATCATAACCCAAACCGCTTTGGGTTTTGCGATAAATTAACATCTACTCTGAAGGTCGGATGGTAATTTCTGCGTAGGCACGGGGATAAAGAAGCTGTCACCAGAGGCTTGACGTATGGATTTGCCAAAGATTAACTAACCTGACAGTGCGGTTTAGGCTTATCCTCTCAGCTTATATTGGCTAGCGGACGAGTGTTCTATCGGAACTATCCTGGCTTTTAATAAGACTATGTCCATATAGATCGGGCCATTCACGGGCAAGCTCATTTAAGCGTTGCAAAGGAATCGCCGTTAATTCACCCTTGTCTGTGGTTTCAACAATGGGGTGAAGAAGTGCACGCGCTTATCCTGGCACTACATGAAGAAGATCAAAATGCGCAGCAGGTCACGCAGACCCTGAAGCTGTCCGGCCATGGTGTCATCGAGTCCAAAAATTTCACTCACGCTATCACCGTATTGAACAGTCAGCACGTTGACCTGATCATTTCGGACGTTCATTTAGAGAATGGTGGCAATGTCTTTGATTTCCTGCGCTGGGTGAAAAAAAATCCCTCAACAAAAGACACACCGTTTGTTCTGTTCAGCTCTAAGCCGACACCAAAAGCAAAGTATTTCGAAGATGGATTAAGGACAACGGCGCGGATGCTAGGAGCAGCGTTGTACATAACGATGGAGATTTTTGATTCAGACGAATTTCGCAAACAGATCGATTCGCTGCTGCCCGAAGGGGATAAAGCAACGGAACTAGCCCCACTATAGGAAAACGGTGAATGATATGACAGCAAAAATCTTGGTCACGATGGAACATGAGGACGACAGAAAGGTTATAGCCGACTGCCTGGAGCACGTCGGACACAAAGTCACCCCAGTGGACACATTCCATAACGCAATGGAGATCCTGAGAAGTGCCGATTTTGACCTGATTGTCTCGGATGTGCATTTGCAGAATGGCGGCAGTGTCTTTGATTTCCTGCGCTGGGTTAAGGGCGATCCTCACATGCGTCCGGTGCCATTTGTTTGTTTCAGCGCCGAACCAAAAGAAGTGGGCAAATATCTCTCAGATGGAGTACGCACCGCCGCACGCGCCCTAGGCGCTGCCAGGTATGTGAGCATGCCTGAGTTTGATGGTCCGGGCTTTCTGCGCGAAATCGAATGGTTGATACCACAAGAGCAAATCGGAAGCTATTACAGCGGCGCTGGTGCGGTGTCTCATGGTGATGGTAATGGTAATGGTAATGGTAATGGGCAAACCGTTAAACCGAAGTTGTTAACGTGAGCCTTATTTGTGCGCATTGCAGCAGACTGAAAATGGATGCCTATCTAAGCCCTTTTCATGGGGTGGGATGATCTGCGCTTTTTGGCATTCAGCGCGCGTAACTCCTGGATTCGCTCTTCGACTGCTTTCAATGCGGCTTCACCGGTGCAAAGCTCTCTGGATTTGCCACCAAGCTCCTGCGCGCCTTCAAATAGACGGACCAGCTTTGCCCTACACTCTTGAAGTTCACTAATGGTGGGCTGGTCATCAGATGCCAATTGCTAATTCCTAAGTGTCTCCTGCTTACCCAGAGCGACGTGAGGAGAGTATTAAATCGAGACGGGAATCAAGGTGCCAGGTTCCCGGAGCAGAAGTACTTTTCCCACCTTTGTGGGTGGTACGCGAAGACCGATGCAATTGGGTGGCGGGCGGGTAGCCTCAGCAGGTGCAGCCCGCGCATGTTTTTACATCGCGTCCAGGACACTCACCTAGCAAAAAGCCGCCAGGCGCGGCGGCTTCGACGTTGCAGTTTAGGTCTTTAACAGCCCATTTCGCGCCTGACTGCAATCAGGAAGCTACTTTACCAGGACTTCCTGCAATTTCTCATTGCTGCATGATTTGTCTAGGTAGTCGTTCATGCCTGCTTTCAGGCAGCTTTCCCTGATGTCCGGGGCGACGCTTGCAGTCATGCCAATTATCGGTATTTTGTCACCAGATAGCTTTTCCAGTTCTCGTATCTGCGCGGTGCACTGAAAACCGTCCATATTCGGCATCTCGCAATCCATCAAGATAGCCGCAAAGGTATTGGTTTTCATTTTTTCGAGCGCTGCAAAGCCGTCGGCAGCTTCTTCGGCTTCAAAACCGAGCACTACACGTAGCGCGATTGCAGTACCTTGTCTTACGATAGTGTTGTCGTCGACAACCAGAATCACTCTATCTTTCACAAAATCACTGTGCCTGTGGTCCTTGGATACTGCTGGACACGGTACCACCCGTGGCCACCCATTTGGGTGATTTCAAGTGGGCGCTTTGCATAAAAATACAACCGCGATATCCTCAGATGGGGTCTGTAAATGCAGCGAGGGTGGCGGGTGGGTAGCCTCAGCAGGCGGGCAGCCTGCGCACTGTCCGCCTCTGGCGGCATAGAAAAATTAGGGTGGCGGGCGGGTAGCCTCAGCGGGCGCAGCCCCGCGCATGTTTTCTCATAGCGTCCAGGACGCACACCTGGCAAAAAGCCGCCAGGTGCGGCGGCTTCGCGGTTGCAATTTCGAGTTAGGTTTTTAGTAACCCATTTCGCGCCTGATTGCCATCACTTTGTTATGGCAGTCGATCACTCTGAATTCGCAGTAGTCCTCGCCTGGGTCGCTAATGTCAGTGCCGTAAACCTCAACGCGGTTGACCGCGTCAAGATCGAATTCGGCGGGGTCCATTTTCAGCGTCTGCTCGCAGAACTGTCGGCCGGGGTGGCCTCCGAAATCCGCCGGACCCTGTACAATAGCCACACCCGAGGGAAATTTTATGTACTTGCACGACACAATCAAAGACGAAAACGGCCGGGCGGCCTCCGTGCGTTGCCTAACTCCAGAGGTGCGGGCGCAATTCTCGTAAACTCTGGATGCCATTTGAGCTGACAATGATGTGATCAATAACTTTGACATTAAGCAGATCGCCAGCCCTGATCAGCATTTCAGTGGTTTCGATATCTTCGGGGCTCGGCGTGAGCGATCCGGCTGGGTGATTGTGAGCGACAATAAGAGCGTAAGAATTGGCTAACAGTGCCGCCTTGAATACTTCCCTTGGGTGGACGAGACTGGCACTTACGGTTCCGCGCGAAACAATTTGAAATCCCACTACCTCATTTTTTGCGTTCAAATGGAAGCTGACAAAATGCTCTTCGGCGTAGTGTTTGAGCGGTTCTACAAAGCGCTCCAGGTCGTCCGGTCCTAGTACCGCCTGTGGTTTCACGCCTGGCTCTTTGATAAGAGCAAGACGCATTTCAGGCACAATATATTTTAGGTGTTTCTTCAGATTCCGGCTGTTCATCCCAGTTTTAAGAGCTGTTTTCATTTTACTTTCTCCCATGTGTGAGGGCTGCGCAGCGCACCCCATGCAGCACATGCCGGTTACACGACCGTCCAGGGCCCCGGTGTCAAGCCCCTGTAGCTTGGGCTTGACACTGGGTGGCGGTCGGGTAGGCTTGTGCGCCGGGCATGGGAAGGAAGCGAGCAAGCCCGATAAAAAGGAGAAAGATCTAGTTTGAAATGCGGGACAAATCAGCGCGGCGGCCGCATGGTGCCTTCAAAGGTTCGCAGTGGCGACTAATGAAGCTAATGAAGCTGCAGCTCGTTTATAGCCTGAAAGAAAAAAGAGGTAGAGGCAGGGGCTTGCGCCCCCGCCTCATTTTGATTAGCCATT
>PLZS01000133.1 GCA_003153555.1 Candidatus Melainabacteria bacterium
GGTATTGAAGGCAAGATTCTTGCCGGTCAGTATGCTCGCGAGAACAAAATCCCATATCTTGGGCTGTGCCTGGGAATGCAGACAGCAGTGATTGAATTCGCGCGCAACGTTGCCGGTATGGCCAAAGCGAACTCAACTGAGTTTGATCCACAAAGTGCGTATCCAGTAATCGACCTGATGCCAGATCAACACAATGTTGTGTTGAAGGGTGGCACGATGCGTCTTGGCAGGTATCCATGCCACTTGAAAGCTGGCACTAAAGCAGCAGCAGTCTACGGTTCAGACTTGATCCATGAACGTCATCGTCATCGCTATGAAGTCAACAATTCTCTGCGCGAACAACTATCAACAGCTGGGATGATTTTCTCGGGATTATCACCTGATGAAAATTTAGTCGAGATGATCGAACTTCCAGACCATCCATTTTTTGTCGCTTGCCAGTTCCATCCTGAATTGAAGTCCCGACCTGACAATGCACATCCACTATTTGTTGGACTAGTTGAGGCAATGATTTTCCAGCATGAAAAAGATGGCGTTTCGGCCTCTACACCAATACCTGAAAATGGTGAAGATAATCCAGTTATGAAAGGCAAACCGTCTGCGATTCATCAACACAGTTAAAGTAAGGTCTTAAAAGCGTAGTCGCTGGAACGTAGAGCGGATGCCGAGGCTGTCCCGACTTCGTCGTTCCTAGACAGACCAGATTGAGACGATAAGGGGAAAGCAAATCCAATACTTCTTTGCTTCGTCCCAGAATATCTCCATGGTTTCCCCAGGCGAGAATAATGCGGTCAGCTTTTGATACCGCATCGACTATATATCGATCGTTCAGCTTTCCGACTGGATTTTTGGCAGCACGCAATTCTTCGGGATAAGTTGCACAAAAAGCAAACAAGTTCACGACTTCCAGGGAGCCAAAACCAAAGCGAGCAGCCATGCCAATGCAGGTGCGAATAGTCTGATCGTTTTTTTCTGCATCGGCCTTGCTGGGATTCAGCATCAGAAAAGCAGTATGTGGCAAGGCATCATCCCATTGACGCCACAATTTGTATCGGTAGCGTCCCGATCGGTCGAAAACAGCACCATTTTTCAAAGTCTTCATTCTAACTTCCGGGAGGGTCCTGATTCCAAGGAATCGCACCGAGCCAGCCCTTCGCCCACATTATTAGAAGTGTGGAAACAGCAATGAGCAGCATCAACAGCAAGGCAAACCTAGTTCCAAAGGGCTATACGCCACCACAGTAATCACCGGGGGTGGTGGTCTATGAGGCACGTCACGCCGCGCTTCGTTCGCTACAACCTAGAGCATATTACCAATTTTGCATCTATTCCCGCGTGACAAGTCAGCAAATATGTAATAGATTGTGGGAAATTCAAAGAGATCAGACGCAAATCAGCTAAGGATGTTATGTTCACTAAGAAATACCTGTTGACGATATTGACGATCACGTATTGCATCCTGCCTGTGTGCGCTGATGATGACAAACAGGTACGTTCATGGAAATCCCGAATTGAATCGGGACAGTATGCAGGCATAGAAAAAGAAATCGAATCCGCAAAAAAAGATGCGAACGACAAAAACGATCTGGTTCGAGTTAGTGCCCTGGAGGAATTGCAGGATCAAATCAAGAGGGGAAAGGCTGCAGCGAGTGGAGCGAAGATCGACAATGCAACAACCCTCGATGACGCGGTCAAAATGCAAATGGCGATGCTACAGTCAATGGCTGAAAAATTTGCTCGGCAGCATCATGGGAAATACCCGATTGTCTTGGATGAACAATTCAAAGGATACTTTCCAATGATTACGTTTAACAAGTCAAACTCAACAGCTCCATTTTTTAATCCGTTCACAAAAAAACAGGAGTGGTTCGGTGTTAAGCCTATAGATAGCATCGACAAAGCCGCTGACAACCAGAACCTTCTAAAGGGACAAATAGTTTACTGTCCAGTCAAGCAAGGAACCGCATATGCCATCATAGGCGGTGCACATGATGGCAAGTTGTTGCGTGATAAAAGTGGTCAAACATTGATCATGACTAAAAAGTAAAACTGAACACAAACGGTCTTTTCTGTGACGGCATGAGATTCCAAAGATTATATACGAATGAATCAAGTATCAAAATCAATCCCTGACATTTCCACTCTGCGAATGTTCAATAAAATCGCGACCCTGCGAATATCAAAATCAATCCCTGAAATCGCGATTCTGCTAATTTTAGTCTTGGCTCAGACAGCACCTATTGCCGATGCTGAAGGTTTTCCAGGCAAAGGCGATGAAGATGCATGGAGCGATGCCCTCCCTTACTACAACCGCGGTAATCGCTATCTGCAAAAAGAGCAATATCAGCAAGCGCTTGAAGACTTCAAAGAAGCGGTGGCGAAATATACCTTCGATCCCGATTTTTATACGAATCTTGGTGTCGCATACAGAAAGATCGGTGATTTCCCAAATGCTGAAGATGCCTACAAGAAATCGCTCAAGCTCAACGATAAGGACTGGATGCCTTGGAACGATCTTGCCAACGTTTATTTGAAGCAAGACAAGCTGAAAGAAACTGTTGCGACCTTTCAACGGGCTTTGAAATGTAACCCTCCAGCGAAAGAAAAAGCTGCTATTCAGCAGGACATTCTCGACATCAATAAAATTCTGAGAATGCAGGCGCCACCACCCATGGTCTCCAAAGTGGCAGCACCAGATCATAGCTCGACGAGCCCGGTCAGTGCGAAAAAGGTGAGCGTTAAGAGTCAACCATCAGTCAATAAGGATGCAGATAAGCGCCAGCTGAAAAGCAGCGGCTGGGATTACGTTTACGATGGAAAAAATTAAGCGAGCCCATAAGGATTCGCATACGAGGTTTCATGTTTCTTGATTCAATGAGAAAATTAGTGCGCGGCACCGGACAGAGAATTGTATTTCCCGAGGGAGAAGAGGAACGCGCCATCAGAGCGTGCGACTTATTAAGCCGGGAGAATTATGCAAAACCAATTCTCATCGGCGACAAACACCGAATTGAGCAAAAAGCCAAAACGCTTAACATCGATATCGCTCCAGTCAAAATAGTCGATCCATCATCGTCGGACCAAAATCTGGATGAATTCGCCCAGACTTATTACGAGTTGCGAAAGCACAAGGGAGTAAGCCTTGCCGACGCATTAACCCGTGTGCGTTTGCCGCATTACTTTGGTTGCCTCATGGTGAGGGCGGGCAAAGCTGACGGAATGGTCTCTGGGCTTAACCGTGAAACAAAGCCCTTCACTCCCGCATTTGAAATCATTCAACTCAAGACAGGCTTCAGAAAAGCATCTTCGCTATTCGTGCTCGAATGGCCTGAGCGCTTACTGTTTTTCGCCGACTGCTCGGTCAACATCGACCCAGATGCAGAAACGCTTGCCGACATTGCGCATGCCACCGCACAAACAGTGCAATCGTTCGGCTACGAACCGCGCATTGCTTTCTTATCCTTCTCAACCAGAGACAGCGCCAAGAGCCCGCTTGTCGACAAAGTCAAAGAAGCAGCTCGATTGGCAAAGAAACTGTGCCAGGGAGTGGTGATGGATGGAGAGATTCAATTTGATGCTGCCTTGCTGCCAGAAGTTGCACACAAGAAAGCGCCGGACAGCCCTTTTGTCGAATTGGGGGCAAACGTATTCATTTTTCCCAATCTGGATTGCGGCAATATCGCCTACAAAATATCAGAGCGGCTCGGCCGTGCAACGGCAACAGGACCTATCCTGCAAGGGTTGAACCATCCCATCAACGACGTTTCTCGTGGTTGCTCTTTTGAGGATCTTGCAAACGTCGGAATTCTCACTGCCGAACTAGCGCGCATGCAAAAACCAACCATTTAATTGTGGCAAGCTGAAACAATGCTTAACGCCTACTAATCCAACCATCACTAGTCTATGATGGATTTTAGTCCAACAAGAAAGCAACGAACCATGAACACGCCCGCGAAGCAGACATGTAACTTCTGCAAGGAAAGCGACTTTACCGATTTCAGCAAATGTCGTTTTTGCGGCGAAAAATATGGCTCAGCACCTCCGCCAGCGCAGAAAACATATTTGACGGAGAAAGCAATTGCTGTAGCTTTGGGTGCATTGGTCTTGATCGGAATTGTCTACAACGTACGAGCCAAGTCAGAAGAAGCGAGACGCAAAGTCATAGCGATTGTGAAGAAAGACGCCAGCATTACGCACAGACCGAGAGTGTTCGAATTTTACGCAAACTGGTGCGGACCTTGTCGCTCATACGGACCGCTGATTGAGGCTGCAAAAAGCAAATATCCAGGCATCGACTTCATCAGATACGACGTGGACAATCCAAAGTCTCATGCGATCGCAAGAGGATTAGGAGTAGGAGCGATTCCGGTGACTTGCTTCTTCGATCGCGACGGCGCCGAAGTTGATCAGAAAGTCGGCACAATGAGCGAAGATGAACTTGACGTTCATTTAAAAGGATTGCTGCGCTAATAGCTCCAAGTCAATCCAACATCGACGCACCGTATTTGGTGCCGTTAGATTAAACCCAACAACATTTGTGCGGACTGACTACAACCGGGCGGCGTACCCTACTTCGACAATCCGAGCAGTTTGGACACCCAACTCCACAAATTTCCGACTTTGCAGTTTGACTTTTCCGAGGATTGCCTAGGCTCGTCGAAGCTTAGTTGTGCCTGCTCATAGCTCGATATGGCGATTTCGGCAAGGCGGCGCATCTCGACGACCTCTGGATGATCGACCCCAAGGCTCTTTTCCGCTGCATGAATTTCTTCATAGCGCCCCTGCCTGAATTCTTCCATGTCTTGATCTTTGTCGCTCATTTATACCAACCTCAGCTTAGAGCCGTTTGATCTACCTGATGAGAACGCTAGCGACAGTCTGTTCGACCGCCATCCGCCTGTGCATCTCCTTCATTTCTTCACTGAGTGGATTTGTGCCTGCTGGCCAAAGATGTTTTACGTTATCTATGTTGCAGTAATAAAACACGCACATGCCAACAATATTTACAGCAGCATGGAGTGGATCCACATCACGAAACTTGCCGGACTCGGTGCCTCTACGGAGGATATCAACGATCGGTGTATAAAGAGAAGTGATGGCGATTTGACTATAAAATCTACCCTTATTTTGAATACCTTCGTAGAAGAAAATCGCCGGCAAGTGAGAATTGCCGCTCAGATCACGCAAGAAAGTTTCAACAAAATTCTTAAGCGCAATTTCCGGATCAATATTATGAATGTCAGTTTTTTGAATTGAGGCCACTCTCTGTGAAACTGCGCGTTCCAAGACGGCCGAATACAAGCCTTCTTTATCGCCGAAGTGGTAAAAAATCATCGACTTCGTCACCCCAGTTTTGGCGGCGATGGATTCGGTGCGCGCGCCAAGCAAGCCGCCCTTGGCAAATTCTTCCTCGGCGGCATCGAGGATGCGGGTTTTAGTCGCCTCTGCGTCGCGGATGGCGGGCGCATGTTTCTTTGGTGACGGAACCATGACGAACCTCGAGATTTAATCAACCATTAGGTCAGTCTAACAGTCATAAAACGTAGCTGTCAATGTCAGATCTGCCATTTATTGGGGTTTCTAGAGCTTGACAGTGGTTTCCCAAAGGTCTAGGATATTAACAAACCAACTGGTTGGTTGATAAATCAAAGGAAGCCATTATGCAACCAGGTCAACAAATGATGAGCGTCGTATCGGATGATCTCTGGGTGGTGGCAAACTTCAAAGAAACGCAATTGGAAAATATGAGAAAGGGCGAGCACGTCACAATTAAAATTGACTCTTTCCCTCATCATAACTTTGCCGGCTTCGTGGACAGCGTTTCACCTGGATCAGGAGCGAGTTTCGCGTTGTTGCCACCAGATAATGCCACTGTTAACTTCACTAAGATTGTCCAACGCGTGCCTGTTAAAGTCACATTCGACAAATCAAGTTCATGGCTGAATTCTAAGCCAAACGAAGCAACGCTTTGCTTTACGCGCGGATGTGATTTGCTTCTTTAAAACCGATAAAATGTTAAGCTCTTCAATGGAGCAAATTGAGGCCTGTACGCACTGGTCGAAACGCTCATTAGTGGCTTTTGTCGAGTCTTTGCGAGGTTTATTTTGACTGCATCTAAACTGTTCTTTCCACATGTGTCATTGTTAATCCGCGAACCAGCAAAATGCTTGGCTGCACTTACATTTGCCCTAAACATCGTTTGCTTTTCAGCTCTTGGAGTGTGTGCGGCTTCCGAACCTGCCGCCGATAATCCGATCTTAGTGCCGACTGCACGCGCTACATATGCCGATTACCTAAAATGGCAAGCAGCGCCTAAGTCGGCTGCTCCAAAGATTGGACTAGCTTTGGGCGGCGGCGGCGCCAGAGGAGCAGCTCACGTGGGCGTGCTAGAAGTCCTGCTCAAAGAGGGAATTA
>PLZS01000109.1 GCA_003153555.1 Candidatus Melainabacteria bacterium
TTTAAAGTCCGGACTAGAGCTTGGGTCGGTCTCGCGAACAGAGCGGGACTCATTGTCCTTGAAGTGATCGAATGGCGTTGACATAGTCAGATCTCCTTATGAGAGAATGCTAAAATGCGTTCTGATGCGTCGATGAACACTGCACTTGGCTATTTACGAACCTGGCGGGCGCAGGAAAGCGACACCATATGGATAGGCACCACGATTCCAGCTACTTGTGGAGCCTTGCGACCAAGTTTCTGAACTGGACCGATTAGCGAAAGTGATACCATTTGTACCGACGATGCCTGTGTGTGCTGAGCCGCCTGAGCTTCCTTTCGGTCTGCGGTAGCCGACAGCAACGTCTCCAGGATGAGGTTGTGAATCGGTCTTCCAGCCGTGCGCAATCAATTGATCGTGTAAGTCCGAGACGCTTGTCGAGTGAGCGTAAGTAAATCCGGCTTCATTCAAAACAGCTGACACAGACGCTGCGCAGCCAAGGTTGCCGTCATTGAGATACTTTTGCCACATAGCCCGGCCAATGTCGTGAGAGGCAGCAGCAACTATTTTGCCCTGTGCATCTGTAACATTGATATCGCCCAGGTTTTGCAGGCGGGCCTGGGCCAATTTGAACATGTTGGCACCAGCGCGAGTGTAATCCGAATACTGCGAATTAGCACTGTCGTCAGCCGTAGGTGTTCTGCCGAGGAAAAATGCCAGTGCGATTTTACCTGCAGCTTGATCGGTCAGTTTGGCAGGATCTTCACCAAACCGTTTCGCCTCATGGTTGATGCCTTTCTCTGCTATGAGCTCCTGCATTTCTTTGGGCATGAACTTCGCCAGACGATCTGCAGTGATTGGCTCTCCATCGCCCTTCATATCGCTCAGAAATTTCACAAATCCTTGCTGGAATTGTGGATCAGAAAGCGATTTTGCGAAGTTGTTCAGAGACTTTGCCGATTCTCTGATTTTGTCGTCTTTTGGTAAATGGGCGTTGTCGGCGTCATTGTCCAACTTGTCGGCAGATGCTTTTACTGCTTTCTCAAGGGACTCTGGATGTTGTTTGAGATATTCTCTCAGTTTCTCAAGATCGGGTGGATCACCAAGATCGATTCCCAAAAGCTCAGCCATTCCCATCAAGGAGAAGCCCTTATTGAGCCCATATCGCCCCACTCTGAAGCCGCTTCCTCTTGTTTCGTGAATGGTTTGATATGGATGCTCGTGATCTGGTGCGAACAGCGCGGCAGCAGCATCCTTAACAGCAGCGATGCTATTGGCTTCTTTCGGACCCTGGGGAACCGAACGCGTCGGAATCATCTGATCCGCACCGGCTGCAGTGGCATCGCCTGAATGGCGTCCTGGCGCCGACTCGCGTGGCACGGTTGCGCTGCCACCGCTGCCACGCACTCTATTCATTAAGTCTGAAGTTCTTTGCACGTCTTGAGGCACTGCCGGTAGTGCACTGGCGCCAGCCAGATCAGGTGTTAGTTTGTCGGCGAACTTCTGTTCGATCTTATCGGTAACTAAATTCTGTTCATCATCGATATCTACTTGTTTCAGTTTGCCGCTTGCAGTTTGCACCTCTTTGAGGGAGCTGCCGAAATTATCTACGATTCTGCTTGCTTGATATTCCACCAGGTCATCAATCGCTTTCTGTTGTATGCGATTTGGGGCACCAGTTTGTTTGGAGTCACGCTCGACTTGAATGACTATATTTGCGTCGGGCGGATGACCTTCCGGATTGTGCACGACAGTAATGGCACCATCTTTCGAGACGACATAATTTGGTTTGGGCGAAGCCGGGTCTTTATCCTTGTTCTCGTAGACAACGGTAATCTTTGGTGCTTCGCCTGCCTGCATTGGTTTGTAATCTTCATTTGAAGAGCGGTCGGAAACCGCCTTGAAACTGCCATTTTTGATCAGCTCATTGACCGACTGATGAGCATCAAAATGCGCTTGCTTCGTTTTGATTTCCGCTCTCTCCGTCGACAGAGGTGTGAATACAAGCGTTTCCGGCGCTTGCGATTTTTTGTGGGCAGGGTTTGTTGAAGAATCTGTTGGTTGATCAGATGATGATGTTCGGCTCGATAGTAAGGTGTTTACTTCATGACGCAGAGGGCTTTTATACTGCGCTTCTGGCTCGCTATGATGACCGAGCTTTTGAGCAATCTCACTGAAGTGATTATTGACGGTGTTCATCTTGTCCTCATTTGACCTGACTCAAGCTGTTTGGTCTTGACTTGGAATTGTCATCTCTCATGTCATTCATCCTACGAATTACGGACCTGGGCACAATGGGTGATTTCCTCTCCTCTGACTGCGCGATTCCGTATATCGCTACGATTGCTCGAGGACCAATTGCATTCGAAGTTACCCAGAGCATAAGGACGAATTTTGAAAAATCTTTGAAACACAAACTCTTGCTCATCTATACTTGTCTCAAATTGGCGACTGCGCATGGTGAAGTCGAGTGATGCGCTTAAATCTGACGATGTTCCAGAAGGGCTTGATTCTTGTTTTGATCATGCTTTTGTTTGAGCTTTCTTTTATAGGCATAGTGGCAAACTTCTTGGAGCAGGCAGAAGCTCAGATCAAGGAAGATAGCCGTGTCAGGTCAGTCGTCGTGCATCTGACCAAAATCTTAGGTCTGAGGCAGAGTCTGGCTGCCAGTGTGATAAGGTTTGCCGATTCGCCTGAGAATTCTCTGGGTAATGACGCAAAATTGATACTCGATCAGATTCCTCGTGAGTTTCACCAAATAAGAGAGTTGTTGGCAAATCATCCAGACGAGCAGAAAGAAATAGGGACCCTGGCAGAAACTTTCAAGATGGGAATTCCTGTTATAGAGGAAGCAAGAAGTTCTTTCGTCGAACAGCGCTCCGGTTCGCAAGCCAGTATAAAAAGCAGCAAATTGGAGCATTTCAATAGCCTCTTAAAGCTCCAGCAATTGGCTGACACAGCGACGAGTCAGGTAGAGGCTGCTCTCGATCATTTCAAGAAACTTGAAGAGTCTGCAATGGATGAACAGGCACGCTCACAATCTATTCTGAACTGGTGCCTGTGGGGAGGTGTGATACTAAATCTGGTATTAGTGCTTTTGCTAGTGCGCCTGTTTAACAGATGGATAACTACAAGGCTGGATGCCTTGATCGACAACACGATGCGTCTGGCCAGGGGCGAGCGCTTGAATCCGCCCCTTAGCGGCGACGATGAAAT